>CAWEMU010000044.1:0-13133 GCA_963810175.1 uncultured beta proteobacterium
CCAGCCCCTGGCGCCGTTTCATCGGGCAGGAAAAGCGTCAGCAGGTCGGCAATTTCTCAGGCGCGCGCAAATCAGGGCCGCCCGCCGACGCCAGCGGGGCAAGAACGATCAGGACAAGCGGGAGCAGGCGCCGGACGACGCAGGACAGGACGGACACGCGGCTATTTTAACCGTGACCGTCGGTTGCTGCGCCCCGCGGTGGTAGTACGAAACTCCGCGGGGCGCTGCGGAAACGCGCCCAGATCGCCTTGAGCAACGCGCCCCAGTGCTCGAAGCGAACACCACGGGCGCCGAGCGCCGTGCGCAGCGCCAGCGCAAAACTGACCGCCAGATTGGTCAGCCCGATCAGCGCGATGCCAAGTGCCGCCCAGAGAATCGCCTTGAACGGCAAAGCGAAGTCGAATCCGATCAACGCGTAGCCGAGGTTGGCCGACGAGAAGGCAATATGCCGGATATCCAGCGGCAGGCCAAGGATGATGCCGACGACTCCGGTCAACCCGAGCATGCAACCGAACAGGAAGTTGCCCATGATGCCGCCCAGGTGGTCCTGGATGTAGGCACCGATGCCGGCGGCCCGCGCCGTGCCCGCCAGCCGCCGCAACCAGCGCAGGCGGGCGATGCGGATGCCGATGTCGCGGTAGGCGGCACGATTGTCGAAATAGCCGGTGATCAGGCCGGACAGGAACAGGTAGAAGCCGGCAATCGCCGCATGCGGAAGCGCCCAGCTCAGCGGGTCGAGGTCGCCGAGCAGGTGGGCGCCCTTCTCCAGCGGGATCACCGGATGATCCTGGAGCTGGCCGAGCCAGAAGCCGATGGCGATGGCCACCGGCAGCGCCATGACGACGTTGCCGGCTATCGCCGCCAACTGGCTGCGACAGACCGCGGCGACGACGTCAACCAGCCCGTCGAGTTCGGCCTGACGGGTCGGGCGGACCTCGCCGAGGAGGCCGGCCAGCGTCTGCGCGGTCATCGCCGGCTGCTTGGTGGCGACGGTCATGCCGAGCAGGTAGATGAGGACGAAGCCAAGACCATAGACCATGCTGAACAGGAAGGCCTCGACAAACAACGGCGCGTGCAGGCCTGCCGCGAATATCTTCAGCAACGCCATGCCGGCGATCAGCACGCCGGCCCCGGCAGCCGAACGCCACATCTGCCGGTAGTCGCCGGCGGTGTCGCAGATGTAATGTTCGCCGGAACGTGCCGCATTCTCGGTCACCCTGACCGCCAGCAGGCGTGAAAGCTGCGCCATGTAATTTCCCAGACTGTTGCGGCGGTTCTCGGCGAGGAAAGCATCGCGCGCGAACTCAGCCCAGGCCTCGGTAGTGGTGCCGGGCGCGGTCAACGCATTGGCGGCCACCAGAATGGCAACCAGTTCGCGCAGCCGCTCCAGGCATTGTTCGCTGCGCGCGAGCAAATAACTGAGATGCAGGCTGGTACCGATCGTCAGCGCCCGCTTGCGGACCCGTTGCAGCGTGCTTGCGCACTGGTCAACGATGACCAGCAACTGGCTGCCGTCGTCGGCCGGGATGGCCGGATCATCGAGCGAGGCACGCAAGGCGTTGACGAAATCCAGTGCCTCGGCCGACAGCGCCACGAAACACGGCAGGTCGTCGCCGAAACTGGGCGAAGCGCGCATCAGCTCCGCCTCGACCCCGAGGCCGCTGACGCGATGCGCCAGCAGCAACACCGAATTGAGAATCTGTTCCTGGATCCCGCGCCAGTCGAGATTGCGCAACTCGTCCGCAGGCGCGAGCAGCGCCCAGAGCCGCCGCGAGTGTTCGGGCGGCACCTGTTCCTGCCAGCGCCAGTCATCGGGCCGGTCGAAAATGACGTGCAGACAGTCCTTCAGTCGCCGCTCGTCGGGCGCCTCCGGCAGCAGGCGGTCGCCCAGAATGCGCCACCATTCGGAAAAGAAACCGGTGCCGGGCAGGATGCCGCTGTCGGTGAAGAAAGTGATGAGGCGGCGACTGGCGATGAAATGCACGACGTGGCCGCGAAACGCCGAAAGCAGCTCGGCATCGGCCTCGAGGCGCGCCAGCATCGCCGCGTAGCGCTCGCCCGCCCCGGTATCGCGACGGCTTCTCGGGCGCAATTCGGAAACCAGCCGGCGAATCAGATCAAGCGTATCGGCCGCCGGGTCGCGAAAGGCTTCGAGCGCGGCAACCAGGCGATCTTCCGGCAATGTCCTGCGACCCGGCAACCAGCCGGTCAGCTTCTCGATTATCGACATCAGGTGGCGGTTCCGCTTTCGGCCGGGAATACTGTCGCTTGGTAGCTCATCACTCAATTCTCACAATAATGCCGTTTCCAACCGCTGCTTCCGCTTCTCCCAATCCGGCATCACCTGCCCGAGCAGGCGAAAGAAACTCGCATCGTGATCGCGGTGCTTGAGGTGGCAAATCTCATGGGCTACCACATACTCGATGCAGGCACGCGGCGCCCGAACGAGATTGGCATTCAAGGTCATCGTACCGGCCTGCGACAAGCTGCCCCAGCGTGACTGCATTGCCCGCACAATCAGGCGTGGCCGCTGGTGCCCCTTGAAACGGAGCAACCATTCATCCAGTACATCACTGAACACCTGCCGGGCATGGTCGAGATACCAGCGGTGCAGAAGTGCTTTCACCCGATCCGGATCAGACGTGCCCGGCATGGTCATCACCAGATGGCCGCGATTCATCTTCACCGATGTCGGCTCGCCCTCGATGACTTTCAGCCGATACTGTCGCCCGAGGTAGAGATGCGTCTCCCCGCTCAAGAACTGCCGCGCAGGAGTCCGCGGGCTGTAGCGCTGGAAATTGGTCAGTTGCTTGCTGATCCACGGCGCACGCTTTCCCACTCGGGCAAGGATGATCGCCGGATCACAATCTGACGGAGCACGAACGATCACGGACAGGTCGGGGTGTACCTCGATCCCGAGTGTGCGTCGTGTCGGCAGGAAGCGAATCTCGTAGCCGATGGTTTCAGTGCCGAAGACAATCTCTTGCCGCATGGTCTTCACGCCGGCATCCGGTGCCTGGCCAACTGCATCGAGCGGTCGATGATTTCGTCCATCTCCTCAGTGGTCATGGCAATACCCCGACCACCCCTGATTTCATCATAGAGGAAGTCGTCCATCTCGTTCATCGTCCGGCGCTGTGCGTCCAGGTTGTCCCAGAAACCCACCACCCGGTTACGCTCGACGATGGCCCAGATGCTGACCGCTGCGTTGGCCGCCACATCCTTCGCCTGTGCGGCATCCGGAATATGTCTGCCAAAATACGGCTCAAGGATACCGAAACAGGCAATCGCGTGATCGTTTCCATGCAGCACGTCAGGCACGTCATCGGTCTTGCGGTTGACCACCGCTTCCTTGATCTGGTTTCCCCGCTTCAAATACTCCAGATCGGAGATCCGCCCGGCACGATAGTCGTCGATGGCCTGCTGGATCAGCTTGGAGAATTTCTCGAAGAAGGCGGGGTCTTCGTCCAGGTGTTCGGCGATGGCGCGTTTGGTGGCGTGGGCAATCATGTCGGCCTTGGCGGCCGTCGGCTTGCCCTGGCCCTGCTCCTCGACGACTTGCTGAAAGGCCACGCCGTCGAAAATATTGACCGGCTCGTTGAGCTTCAGCACCTCATTGGCCGAGATGTGGGTGTCGAGCAGTTTCTGGATCTTCGGCTCGTAGTCGCGATAGTCGATGGACTCGGCGTAGCGCAGTTTCACCGCCGCCTTCAGATTGGTGAAGCGCTTGAGGTCGGCCTTGTAGCCCTTGAGGCGATTTTCCGGCGTCGTGGTGATGAATTCTTCGGAGGACATGGCAATGGCCAGCGTCCTGGCGTAGGCCGATAGCCGCTCGTAGAAATTCTCGCGAACCTTTTCATCGGCCAGCAGTTGCTCGAAGGCTTCCTCGTCCTGCCGGTTGGCCACCGTCTTGAACACGTCCCACAGCTCGGCGTGGCGCTGTGGCAGTTGGCGCACCTCGTCGTTGATGCTGGCCAGCGCGCCGACGAGATCGCCTTCCTCGAAGCCTTCGAGTGCGCTGTAGGTGGTCAGCGCCTGGTCGAGTTCGCCCAGGACGCCGGCGTAGTCGATGATGTAGCCGAACTCCTTGGGCTGGGTGCCTTCGTCGTCGTCGTAGAGGCGATTGACGCGGGCAATGGCCTGCAGCAGGGTGTGCTCCTTCAGGTTGCGGGTCAGGTAGAGCACCGTATTGCGCGGCGCATCGAAGCCGGTCAGCAGCTTGCTGACGACGATCAGGATTTCCGGGTCGCTGCCGTGCTTGAAGGCGTTGACGATCTGCGTCTCGTAAGCCTCGGCATCGCCGTAGCGCTTCATCATGCGCTGCCAGAAGGCGACGACCTCGTCGGTGGATTCCTCGTCATCGACCTCGTCGAAGCCTTCCCGCTCGTCGGGCGCGGAGATGATGACCTCGCTGGTCACCTCGCCGATGTCATCGAGGAATGCCTTGTATTTCAGCGCCGCCGCCTTGGACGGCGCCACCAGTTGCGCCTTGAAGCCCGTGCCCTGCCAGTTCTGGCGAAAATGCGCGCTGATGTCGAAGGCGCGCATGTAGATGACCTGATCGGCCTTGTTGAGCATTTCGGCGCGGGCGTACTTCCTCTTCAGATCGGCCTTCTGCGCCGGCGTCAGGCCCTCGGTGTGACGCTCGAACCAGACGTCGATGGCCGTCCTGTTCTGCTCGATCTCGACCAGGCGCCCCTCGTAGAGCAGGGGCACGATGGCGCCGTCGGCCACCGCCTGGTTGATGGCGTAGGTGTGGATGATGCCGCCGAAGCGCATCACGTCGCTCTTCTCGCGCTTGAGCAATGGCGTGCCGGTAAAGCCGATGTAGCAGGCGTTGGGGAACATCTGCCGCATCCGCGCCGAGAACATGCCGAGTTGCGTGCGCTGGGTTTCATCCACCAGCACGAATATCTCGCGTGGAGGCGTCCTGGAACTTGCGCGTGGACAGCGCCTTGTCGAACTTGTGAATCAGCGTGGTGACGATGTGCGCCTTGCTGTCCGCCACCAGTTCCACCAGATGCCGGCCCGAGTCGGCCCGGTCCGGCGTCAGGCCGCAGGCCGCGAAGGTGTTGCCGAGCTGCTTGTCGAGATCGACCCGGTCGGTGACCAGCACGATGCGCGGCGTGCGGATGTCGAGATCGAGCACCAGCGCCTTGGCCAGCATCACCATGGTCAGCGACTTGCCCGAGCCCTGGGTGTGCCAGACGATGCCGCCCGCCCGGCGCCCGGCATCGTCGCGCTGCTTCACCCGTCCAATGATGCGGTCAACCGCAAAAAACTGCTGATATCGGGCAATCTTGCGCCGCCCGCCATCGAATACCGTAAAAGCTAGCGCCATGCGCAGCAGCCGCTCGGGCCGGCACAGGGCGTAAATCGTGCGGTCCTGTTCGGTCAGCGCCCGGCGCACCAGGTATTCGGCATCGGGCTCACGCACGCCGAAACCTTCGGCCAGCAACTCGTAGAGTCCGGCCTTGGCTTCCTGCGGCAAGGGTTGGTCCAGCACCGAACGCAAGGCCGCGCCATCCTCGTCCTTTTCTTCCCGCTCCTCGCGCCACACCGCCCAATACTTGGCCGCCGTGCCGACGGTGGCGTATTTGCAGTGGTTCTTGCTGGTGCCGATCACCAGCTGGACATAGGTAAACAGCGTCGGGATGTACTCGTCGCGCTGGTTGCGGATCATCTGCGACACCGCCTGCGCCACCTCGGTATTCGGCGATTTGCATTCGATCACCGCGAAGGGGATGCCGTTGACGAACAGCACGATGTCCGGCCGCGCCGTCTCGTGGCTGCGCGTGCGCTCCACCGAGAATTCGGCGGTGACGTGATAGACGTTGTTCTCCGGGTTTTTCCAGTCGATGTAGTTGAGCGTGAAGCTGCGCACCGCCGCCCTCCACCGACTGTTCCAGCGCCACGCCCAGCGTCAGCAGGTCATAGACCGACCTCGTTGGTTTTCAGCAGGCCGTCGTACTTGACGTTCTTCAGCCGCTGGATGGCGCTCTGGAGGTTTTCCTCGCTGAACAGGTAGTTGTCGCCCTTGTGCTGGATGCGGTTGATGCGCTTGAGGCTGTCGCGCAACACCTCTTCCAGCAGCACGTTGGAGAGCCGCCCGCCGCGCATCGCCAGCGCCTCGGCCGGCGTCAGATAGCGAAAGCCGAGATTGGCCAGCAGTTGCAGGGCGGGGATCTGCGAGAGATGTTTCTCGTTGAAGCGGAACGAGTCCATCAGGTCGCCCCAAGCCGTTGCAACAGGGTTTCCCCGCCTTGCAGCACATAACCGGCGATCAGCACCAGAAAATCCTGCTTGTCACCCTCCAGGTTCGATTTTTCCAGCGCGCTGTAATACGCCATCCGACTGTCGGTGTCGCCGGGGATATTGGCAATGGGATAACCGTTGGCCAGTAGAATCAGGTTCATCACCAGGCGCGAGGCGCGGCCATTGCCGTCGATGAAGGGATGGATCGTCACCAGCCGTTCATGCGCCTCGGCGGCGCGCAGCACCGGGTGCAGGCTCAGCGACTCGCCGGTAAGCCACAAGCCGTATTCCTCCATCAGCTTGGGTACAGCCCAAGGCTGCGGCGGCACATGGCGGCTACCGGAGATCATCACCGGCAAACTCCGGTAGCGCCCCGCGTTGTCGCGGTCGATGCCGCGCAACACCAACGCATGGATGTTGCGAATTTCACGCTCGTCCAGCGTCGCGCCCCGGGTCGCCAAGTCGCGGATATAGAGAATGGCCTCGTAGTGGTTGATCGCCTCCAGATGCTCGCGCATCGACTTGCCACCCACCGTAAGGCCCTTGTTCACCACCAGATCGGTCTCGCGCAGGGTCAGGGTATTGCCCTCGATGCGATTGCTCTCAAAGGTGTATTCAATGTCCAGCGCCAGTTGCACCTGTTCGCCCGCCAGCGGGCGGCAAGTGTCCAGCCGGGTTTTCATGGCGTCGATGCGAAGGAGCAGATCGTCAAGTTCATTCATGGAGGGAATCTCCTTTGTTGGTTGGTACGCGCCACTGGCCGGTGAGAAGTTTTTGCATCAGGCCGCGTTTTTGTCTTTGAGGCGGCCAAGTAGTGACTAGCGTTTCAATCTCAGTGACATCCTGGCTCGAGAACGTGGCAGCACGTCGCGCTTGCTCTGCGAGCGGTGGCAGCGGAAAGGCGAAGGCGCGGAGATCGTCGTAGTAAATGCGAATACGTACCCCACCGCTGCCCGCAGCCTGCGAAGTGGCTGGCGCAGAGCCGGGTGCGGCGCAGATGGTTGAGGAAGCCGGGCGGCAACTTCGCCTCATCGCATTCGAAAACCACGTAATCGGGGCTGACCAAGTACGTCGTCATTCCGAAGGACGAATGGCGATGGAGCCGATATTCAGGCGAATCGGGTTGTAGGCGAAAGTTGTCGGGCGAACCACATTGTAGCGGTCAATGGCGGCGGCAATCGTTTCCTCGCGCATCGGCCGCAGGCCGACCTGCTTGGTCACGGCCATGATGGCTTCACGGTCAAGTGCGCTTGCCGTTGCGCGCTGTGGATTCGCGGGGGAGCTGACTTTGAGCTTGATCCGGCTGGATTGCTGCGGCTTGGTCAGGTGGTGTTCGCGCAGGTGACTCGATCGTTGACTTTTCGCCGCAATCAGCCGCTCGGTTTTCTCGATGGCGGCGTCCCAGGTAGCAATGGACATTCGACAATCCTGTCTTGCTCATGCGAGGACGGAAGCGTGAATGCAGAATCTCTTAGCGAATCGGTCTTCAGTCGCTCCTGTCCGTGGCGTCCTCGCCATTGCTCTTCTGTCGCGAGTGAGCCGAAGACGATATCGCAAGTGCGATAAGACGCAGATCGTCTTTCTTGGCATTAAGATTGTTCACAATCCTGGTTGATCTGCACAAGTCCCGGGTAGCGATGCCGATGTCGCTCTTGACCAGACATGCGCCGAACAGGATTCGTACGCGTTCGGAATCATCAGGCGACGCCATTTTTCAGAACCTTGTTGGGTCAAGTTCTATCCATCGAATGACCTCATCCACTGAGACGAGATTTAGTCCTTCGAGTCTACCCACGGCGATATCTGCCGCTCCAGTATGCTGGCCGTCGTGCGTACATGGTGTCCCCCGGCATCAAATTTGGCGTAGGTACTGCCCAAGCGATATGTTGTCCAGTTGGGCTAAGACGTTCATTTCTTCTTCCACCGCCCCTTGCCTTCCGGCTTCGCCATCGACTTGGGCTGCTCGCGCTCCAGCAGCTCCAGCTTCTTCACCGCTTCCTCGAAGTGCCGCTCCACAGTGCTGGTTTCGTTGAGCAAACTCTGACGGTATTTTTCAAACTCGATCTCGGCCTTTTGCAGCGCCTGTTCGTGGGAGACGCTGCCGGCGTGGTTGAGCACTTCACGCTCGGAGATGCGCAGGAACTCGTCGAGCTTGGCGATCCAGTTTGCCATATACATCGGGCGACGATTGAGAGCCTGCAATTCAGCGAATTCGAGGTAGGCCATGACGAAGCGGTTGAGGACGGTCAGCTCGTTCTCGGCCAGATAGTTCTTGGCGACGGCGACATCTTCCTTGCGTGGCTTCTCGCCAAGCCAGGCGGTCAGACCCATGTTGGGTTGCGCGGCGTCCGCGCGCTTGAAAACGATCTCGGCCGCCGTATGGCCGTGGGCGGCCCAGTGCATTTTGTTCTGAACGGTGGCGAAGAAGCGTTGCGACGTTTCGGCGCTCGGGTCGTAGTCGATGCTGGTGGCGTAGATGTCGAGTACCTTGCGCCAGAACACCTTTTCGCTGGAGCGGATGTCGCGGATGCGTGCCAGCAGCTCATCGAAGTAGCTGCCGCGGCTATCGCGTTTGAGGCGCTCGTCGTCCAAAGCGAAGCCTTTGATGATGTATTCGCGCAGCCGTTGGGTGGCCCAGATGCGGAACTGGGTGCCGCGATGGGACTTGACCCGGTAGCCAACGGAAATGATCAAGTCGAGGTTGTAGTGGGCGACATTGCGCTCGATCGAACGAGAGCCTTCCTGCTGAACCGTTGCAAAATTTGCAACGGTTGCCTCGGCCCTCAATTCGCCCTCCTCGTAGATGTTCTTGATGTGTCGGGAAATGACCGATTTGTCGCGCTGGAACAGGTCTGCCATCTGTGTCAGAGACAGCCAGACCGATTCGTCCACCATGCGCACTTCCAGCTTGGCGGTGCCGTCCTCGGTTGTGTATAGGAGGAATTCGCCCGAGCTCATACCCCCAACTCCTTCAGGTACTGCTTCATCTTTGCCCGCACCTCGGCCAGTTCGGCTTCCAGGCGCTCGATTTCTTGCTCCACGGCGGCGACGTCGATTTCCTCCTCTTCCTCGAAGGTATCCACGTAGCGGGGGATGTTGAGGTTGAAGTCGTTCTCGGCGATCTCGGCCAGCGTGGCGACGTAGGCGTATTTGTCCACGTTCTGGCGCGCATCGAAGGTGGCGACGATCTTGTCGAGATGCGAGTCGAACAGGGCGTTCTGCGTCTTGGCCGGCCTGGAAGTCGCGGCTGGCGTCGATGAACAGCACGTCGCGGCAGGACTCGCGCTCGCCGCCCTTTTCCCGCGACCGGTCGAAAACCAGGACGGCGACCGGGATCGAGGTGGTGGGGAAGAGGTTGGCCGGCAGGCCGATGACGGCATCGAGCAGGTTGTCCTCGATCATCTTCTGCCGGATGCGGCCTTCGGCGCCGCCCCGGAACAGCACGCCATGGGGCACGACCACCGCGACACGCCCGACCTGCGGCAAGGCGGTTTCAACCATGTGGCTGATGAAGGCGTAATCGCCCTTGGACTTGGGCGGCACGCCGCGCCAGAAGCGGTTGAAGCGATCCGACTCGGCGTGCTCGGCCCCCCATTTGTCGAGGCTGAAGGGCGGGTTGGCGACCACCACGTCGAAGCGCATCAGGCGGTCGGCTTCGACCAGCGCCGGGCTGTTGAGCGTGTCGCCCCATTCGATGCGCGCGGAATCCTTGCCGTGCAGGAACATGTTCATGCGCGCCAGCGCCCAGGTGCTGCCATTCACTTCCTGGCCGAAGAGGGCGAAATCGCGGCTGCCGGTTTCCTCGACCAGCGCCGCCGCCTCGATCAGCAGGCCGGCGGAACCGCAGGCGGGGTCGCAGATGCGGTTGCCGGGCCTGGGCTTGGCCAGCCGGGCGAGCAGGCGGGAGACCTGCTTGGGGGTGTAGAACTCGCCGGCCTTCTTGCCGGCGTCGGAGGCGAAGCGCTCGATCAGGTAGATGTAGGCGTTGCCGATCACGTCTTCGGAGACACGAGAGGGACGCAGGTCGAGCCTGGCGAAATCTTCGAGCAGGTTTTTCAGGCGACGGTTGCGGTCCTTGGTCTGGCCCAGATTGGCTTCGGAGTTGAAGTCGATATTGCGGAAGACGCGATCGAGCTTGGCCTTGTTGGCATCCTCGATGCCGTCGAGCACGATGTTGATCAACTCGCCGATGTTGGCCGCGTTGCGTCGATCGTACAGGCTGTTGAAATCGCCGGCGAAACGCTCGATGATCTCGCCGGTTTTTTCGTCCTTGAACTCGACGAAGGGCAGCGTGAAGCGCTCGCGATCCAGCTTGCGCCGGATGCGCTCATCGTCGTCACCGTATTGCTGGCGATAGGTTTCGTAGTGGTCTTTCCAGAGGTCGCTGATGTATTTGAGGAACAGCATCACCAGGATGTAGTCCTTGTACTGCGCCGGGTCGACGACGCCACGGAAGGTGTCGCAGGCAGCCCAGGCGGTGCTGTTAACGTCTTGCTGGGTAACTTGGTCGCTCATATTCGTTCCTTAGATTTGTTGATCCGCAGCCTGTCGCGCATTCCTTGCGTAGCGCAGCAAGACGCCATCCGCGAGACGCTTTCTTGCGTGTGCAATCTGTTCCAGCAAACACTGCTCGGCCGTGGCCAACGCCGAGACTTCAACAATCAGTTGCTGCTTGCCGCGGCTGGGCACCGGTATCTCCAGCACCTCCAGTGCCGCCTTGCTGATCATTCGGACCGACGTGCCCTCGGCCTGGGCTGCCAACGTCGCCTGGGTTGCCGGCAGGTTGATGTACCAGAGCAGATAAGCGGGCGACACCTCGACGGGGCGGATCAGGAGCATCGGCGCCGCAAGGACTGCGGGCCCGATGTCTGCTGAAACCAATGCCACCGAGTTTGTCCGCCCGCGAGAACGGAATACCAGATCTCCCGGGCGGATGAGGTGATGCTCCTTGAAATCCTCCAGTTCCACACGTACCGCATCCTCGACGTGCAACGCGCTGGCGTCGTCAATGTCCTTCATCTGTACGACGGCGATGGCCCCCATTGCGTCGTGCTCAAGGCGCGAACGGAACGGGTAACCCATGCGAATGCTTGCCACTTGCCCCAACTTCGTCATATCAGTAGAAAACGCTTTTCTGGTCTATGCGGAAATACTAGGCCCCATTGATTGCCATTGTAAACTGTGGTAATCGCGTTTCTGGTATTTTTGTGTTGCTTGGCTTCCTGATTGACCTGCGTGTTCATATTGAGGCTGTCAATCGCATGACGGAGCCAACAATGAACACCAAGCGCAACGCCCTTGACAATGTCGGCGCCGGCAGCCGGGAAAATGCGCGCCGGCCGGAGCGAGTGACGCCACATCACCGCAGGGAAGCCGCTCTGATGATGACGCTACCGACGGACAAAGAAAAAGCCAGCGCATGGCTGGCCTTGGTGAGGTGGTGGAGAGGAGGAGGATCGAACTCCCGACCTCCGCATTGCGAACGCGGCGCTCTCCCAGCTGAGCTACCCCCCCAACGTCGGCGGGATTCTATATCATACCGGCTGGCTTATCAAAGCCATCGCGTTCCGTCCGGAAGCGAATCATCTGCCTCGGCCCCCGCAACGGCCCGCGACAAGCGCGATTCCGACTTTCAAGGAGAAGATTCATGAGCATCCACTGCGAACTCGGCAATCAGAAATGCAAACCCTGCGAAGGCGGCGTCGCGGCTCTCGATGAAGAAGCCTGCCGCGCCTATCTGGATGCGCTCGAGGGCTGGGTTCTGGCGGGCTCGGCCATCGAAAAAGCCTACCGTTTCCAGAACCATCATGAGGTGATGGCGTTCGTGAATGCCGTAGCCTGGATATCCCACCGCGAAGGGCACCACCCGGAAATCACCGTCGGTTACGCCGACTGCAGGGTACGCTACTGGACGTTCGCAATCGGCGGCCTGTCCGAGAACGACTTCATCTGCGCCGCCAAGGTGGACCGCCTCTTCTCGCTCTGATCAGGCGCCGCCCGACCCGGCGGCGGCGCGCCGCAGGCGGTCGGCGACGGCCGTCCAGTCAGGTCGATCCGGCGGCGCTTCGACGACGATCAGGTCAACGCCGGCGTGATCCATCTCGCGCAGCGTCGCGTACAGATCGTGCGCGTAGGCAACCGGATCGGCGGCAAGCAGGCGCCAGAGGTGCGGCATGCCGGCCGGTGGCGGCTGGCTGTGGCCGACGACGCCGCAGCGCCCCCCCGATGCCGCTGCGCGTCGAGAAATTCGAGCAGCCGCTCAGCGGCGACCATGCGCATGGGTGTCTGCGGCGCGTAGTGGGCCTCCAGCGAACCGGAAACACGCGGGGTGCCGGCAGCCGCCGGCAACTGCGGCTGAATTCCGGTGACTGCCCCCAGATGCGCCGCCGAGATGTGCCCCGGGCGCAGGATGACGGGCACGCGGCGCGAACAGTCGACAATGGTCGATTCGATGCCGACCGCGCACGGACCGCCGTCGAGAATCATCGGCACGCGGTCGCCTAGTTCCTCACGAACATGGTCGGCGGTGGTCGGGCTGATATGGCCGAAACGGTTGGCCGACGGCGCGGCGATGCCGCCCGGCCCGCCGTCGGCGGCGAAGCGGCGCAGCAGTTCGAGCGCGACCGGGTGACCGGGTACACGCAGGCCGACGGTATCCTGGCCACCGGTTACGGTCGACGGCACCCAGGCCTGCTTTTTCAGAATCAGCGTCAGCGGACCCGGCCAGAAGGCTTCCATGAGTTCCCAGGCGAATCCCGGAACCTGCGCCGCCCAGCGGTAGACCGCGTTGTCGCCGGAGACATGGACGATCAGCGGGTGATCGGCGGGCCGCCCCTTGGCGGCGAAGATTCGGGCGACCGCCTCGGCGTTGGCGGCAT
>CAWEMU010000045.1:0-24847 GCA_963810175.1 uncultured beta proteobacterium
TGGAGAGGAGGAGGATCGAACTCCCGACCTCCGCATTGCGAACGCGGCGCTCTCCCAGCTGAGCTACCCCCCCAACGTCGGCGCGATTCTATATCATACCGGCTGGCTTATCAAAGCCATCGCGTCCCGTCCGGAAGCGAATCATCTGCCTCGGCCCCCGCAACGGCCTGCGGCAAGCGCGACCCTTGCTACCTTGGAGAAGATTCATGGGCATCCACTGCGAACTCGGCAATCAGAAATGCAAACCCTGCGAAGGCGGCGTCGCGGCTCTCGATGAAGAAGCCTGCCGCGCCTATCTGGATGCGCTCGAGGGCTGGGTTCTGGCGGGCTCGGCCATCGAAAAGGCCTACCGTTTCCAGAACCATCATGAGGTGATGGCGTTCGTGAATGCCGTAGCCTGGATATCCCACCGCGAAGGGCACCACCCGGAAATCACCGTCGGTTACGCCGACTGCCGGGTACGCTACTGGACGTTCGCAATCGGCGGCCTGTCCGAGAACGACTTCATCTGCGCCGCCAAGGTGGACCGCCTCTTCTCGCTCTGATCAGGCGCCGCCCGACCCGGCGGCGGCGCGCCGCAGGCGGTCGGCGACGGCCGTCCAGTCAGGTCGATCCGGCGGCGCTTCGACGACGATCAGGTCAACCCCGGCGTGATCCATCTCGCGCAGCGTCGCGTACAGATCGTGCGCGTAGGCAACCGGATCGGCGGCAAGCAGGCGCCAGAGGTGCGGCATGCCGGCCGGCGGCGGCTGGCTGTGGCCGACGACGCCGCAGCGCCCCCCCCGATGCCGCTGCGCGTCGAGAAATTCGAGCAGCCGCTCAGCGGCGACCATGCGCATGGGTGTCTGCGGCGCGTAGTGGGCCTCCAGCGAACCGGAAACACGCGGGGTGCCGGCAGCCGCCGGCAACTGCGGCTGAATTCCGGTGACTGCCCCCAGATGCGCCGCCGAGATGTGCCCCGGGCGCAGGATGACGGGCACGCGGCGCGAACAGTCGACAATGGTCGATTCGATGCCGACCGCGCACGGACCGCCGTCGAGAATCATCGGCACGCGGTCGCCTAGTTCCTCACGAACATGGTCGGCGGTGGTCGGGCTGATATGGCCGAAACGGTTGGCCGACGGCGCGGCGATGCCGCCCGGCCCGCCGTCGGCGGCGAAGCGGCGCAGCAGTTCGAGCGCGACCGGGTGACCGGGTACACGCAGGCCGACGGTATCCTGGCCACCGGTCACGGTCAACGGCACCCAGGCCTGCTTTTTCAGAATCAGCGTCAGCGGACCCGGCCAGAAGGCTTCCATGAGTTCCCAGGCGAATCCCGGAACCTGCGCCGCCCAGCGGTCGACCGCGTTGTCGCCGGAGACATGGACGATCAGCGGGTGATCGGCGGGCCGCCCCTTGGCGGCGAAGATTCGGGCGACCGCCTCGGCGTTGGCGGCATCCGCCCCCAGGCCGTAGACCGTTTCGGTCGGGAAGGCGACCAGTTCGCCGGAGCGCAGCAGCTCGACGGCGCGGCGGTAATCGGCTTCGGCCGGGATCATTGGTCGCGGATGCCGATCGCCGCGCGGGCGGCCAAGGCGGCCGCCTGCACCTCGGCGGCATCGGCGCCGATCACCGTGAAGTGCCCCATCTTGCGCCCCGGGCGGGCGTGGTGTTTGCCGTAGAGATGCAGCTTCAGGTTGGGCACGGCATGCAGCCTGGCCCAGTCGGGTTCGCGGTAATGCTCGCCGACGTACCAGAGGTCGCCGAGCAGGTTGACCATCACGGCCGCTGAGTGAGCGCGTGCTTCGCCCAGCGGCAGGCCGCACAGCGCGCGCACCTGCTGCTCGAACTGGTCGGTGACGCAGGCGTCGAGGGTGTAGTGGCCGCTGTTGTGCGGGCGCGGCGCCATTTCGTTGACGATCAGCCGGCCGCCGCTGACGAAGAACTCGACGCCCATGGTGCCGATGTAGCCGAGCCTTTCGGCGATGCGTCCCGCGACCGCCGCCGGCCCGTCATCGACGCCGCCGGCAGCCGGCGCCGGCACGATGGAAACGTCGAGGATGCCGCGGGTATGCCGGTTCTCGCCGGTCGGGAAGCAGCGGATCTCGCCGTTCTCGTCGCGCGCCAGCACCACGGAGACCTCGTAGTCGAGCGGCAGGCGCTGCTCGAGCACGCAGGGTTCGCCCTTGAAGTGGCCGAAGGCGAGCAGCGCCTCCTCGCGGCTGGCGACCGTGGCCTGGCCCTTGCCGTCGTAGCCGAAGCGGGCCACCTTCAGGATCGCCGGGAACAGCGCGGCGGCGGCCCCGCGGATGTCGTCGTCGCTGCGGATCACGGCGAACGGGCCGTGCGGCAGGCCGTTGTCGCGCAGGAAGGACTTCTCGGCGATGCGGTCCTGGCAGACCGCGACCGCCGTCGCCGCCGGGCGCACCGGGATGAACTTGGCGAGGTAGTCGAGCGTGCCGGCCGGCACGTTCTCGAATTCGGTCGTGACCGCCGCGCAGCCTGCGGCGAACTCGTCGAGCGCCGCGTAGTCGTCGTAGCCGGCGCGGACATGGCGCTCGGCGATCTGGCCCGCCGGACTGTGCGCGTCAGGGTCGAGCACCCAGACCCGGTAGCCCATCTCGTGGGCGGCCGCGACGAAGAAGCGGCCCAACTGGCCGCCGCCGAGCATGCCGAGGGTGGCGGGAGGAAGAATCATGTCGCAGACAGTCGCGGGTTGGGTTCGGTGGGCCGGGGGGATGTTCTCGGCGCGCGCTCAGACTTCCGGCAGCGTCATCGCCAGCACCTTGTCGGTCTGCGCCTGGCGGAAGGCCCGCAGCCGTTCGTTGAGCGCGGCATCGTGGTTGGCCAGCATGGCGACGGCGAAGAGCGCCGCGTTGGCGGCGCCGGCCTCGCCGATGGCGAAAGTGGCGACCGGGATGCCCTTCGGCATCTGCACGATGGAGTGCAGCGAGTCCACCCCCGACAGCGCCTTCGACTGCACCGGCACGCCGAGTACCGGCACGATGGTCTTGGCGGCAAGCATGCCGGGCAGGTGGGCCGCGCCGCCGGCGCCGGCGATGATCGCCTGCAGGCCGCGCGCTCCGGCGGCGTCGGCGTAGGCGAAGAGCAAGTCCGGGGTGCGGTGGGCGGAGACGACCCGCGTTTCGAAGGGCACGCCGAAATCCTTGAGGATCGCCGCGGCGGCCTGCATGGTCGGCCAGTCGGAGTCGGAACCCATGACGATGCCGACGAGGGGTTGCTTGTGCTGGGTCATCTTGCCTTGCGCTCCGCTGCTTCGATGGTGTTGGCCAGCAGCATGGTGATGGTCATCGGACCGACGCCGCCCGGCACCGGGGTGATCTGGCCGGCCACTTCGAGGCAGCCGGCGAAATCGACGTCGCCGCACAGCTTGCCATCGGGCAGGCGATTGATGCCGACGTCGATGACAACCGCGCCCGGCTTGATCATGTCAGCGGTGACGAAGCGCGGCTTGCCGACGGCGGCGACCAGGATGTCGGCGCGGCGGGTATGCCCGGCGAGGTCTCTCGTGCGCGAATTGCAGACCGTGACCGTGGCGCCGGCATTGATCAGCAGCAACGCCATCGGCTTGCCGACGATGTTGGAACGGCCGATGACGACGGCTTCCTTGCCGCTCAGATCGATCCTGCCCTTTTCGAACATCTTCATCACGCCGTAAGGCGTGCACGGGATGAAGCGCGGGTTGCCCTGAGCCAGCGCGCCGACGTTCGTGGCGTGGAAGCCGTCGACGTCCTTGTCGACGGCGATCGCGGCGAGCACGGCTTCTTCGTCGAAATGCCCGGGCAGGGGCAACTGGACGAGAATGCCGTGGATGGCCGGGTCGGCATTCAGCTCGGCGATCTTTTTCAGCACAATTTCCGGGTCGACCGCGGCAGCGTAGATGATCTTCTCCGAATGCATGCCGACCGCCTGGCAGGCATTGACCTTGTTGCGCACATACACCTGGGAAGCCGGGTCCTCGCCGACCAGGACGACCGCCAGATCCGGGACGTTGCCCACTGGCGGCGAGCGCCTCGACCCGCGCCTTGAAGCTCTGGCGCAGTTCCTCTGCCAGCGCCTTGCCGTCGATTATCTGTGCCGTCATCGTTGCATCACACGGAAATGAAAAGGGAAAGGGCGATGCCTTTCCCCTTGAATTGGTGCGTATTTTAACAGACTATCCGAGCGCGGCTTCCGCTGCGCCGACGGCAGCGCGACCGGCCTCGAAAGCCCGGCGGTTCAGTTCGACCAGTTTCTCGCCCTTGCGCTGGAAACGCTTGAGAACACAATCGAGCAGAACTTCGGCCGAGAACGGCAGGTGGTCGGCGATGGCGCCGAGCATCACCGTGTTGCCGAGACGGATATCGCCGAGATCCAGCGCGATCGACGTGGCATCGAAGGCGACGACCTTGTTGCCGGACTTCCTGATCTCGGCAAGGGGATCGTCCGGGTAATCGAAAAGGCCGAGCTCGACCACCGGCGGCACCAGCCGCGCGGTGTTCATCAGGGTGATCCCGCCCGGCCGCAGCATGTGCTGCCAGCGCATGGCCTCGGCGGATTCGAAGCCGAGCAGGACATCGGCAGTACCCGGAGTGATCTGTGGCGTCAGGACCCGCGTCCCGAAGCGCAGGTGCGAGGAAACGACCCCGCCGCGCTGCGCCATTCCCGCCACCTCGGTCTTCTTGACGTCGTGACCGAGCGCGATCGCCGCCTCGGCGAGGATTTCGGTCGCCGTCATGACGCCCTGACCGCCGATGCCGACAACGAGGATGTTGGTGTTCTCGCTCATCTCAGACCCCGCAGCCCTTGACCAGCTTGATCGGCGAAACCGGCACGTGATGGACGATGGCATCCGGCGCGCAGGGCTGCACGCACAAGCCACAGCCGGTGCACACCGACGTCTCGATGCGCACGAAGGCGAGATCGACCTCGCGCCCGCTCGCCTTGACCTCCTTCCCTCTGCGGGTGACGTGGATGGCCGGGCAGCCGACGTCGATGCAATTGCCGCAACCGGTGCATTTGTCGTCGATGACCTCGTAGGCCTTGAGCTTGTGATAGTCCTTGATCAGGACGCAGGGCTGGTCGGTGATGATGACCGAGACTTCCGGCACCTTCACTTCGTCGCGGATGGTCTTGAACAGAACCGGCAACTGGTAGGGATCGACGACGTGGATGCGCTCGGGCTTGACCCCGAGCGCCTCGACCAGCTTGGCGAAGTTTACGCGCGGCGCCGGGTCACCATGGATGTCGCGCCCGTTGCCGGGGTTGTCCTGGCCGCCGGTCATGCCGACCGCGCGGTTGTCGAGCAGCAGCACGGTGACGTTGCCCTTGTTGTAGACGATGTCGAGCAGTCCCTGCATGCCCATGTGCAGGAAGGTCGAGTCGCCAATGACGGCGAGAACGCGCTTGTCCTTGTCGGCTTCGCCGCGCCCCTTGTCGAGGCCGAGCGCGATGCCCATCGAGGCGCCCATCGAGATGCAGGTGTCGAGCGCGTTCCACGGGTGGCCGGCGCCCAGCGTGTAGCAGCCGATGTCGCCGGAAATGGTCAGGTTGCGCACCTGCGACAGCGTGTAATAGACGCCGAGGTGCGGGCAGGCCACGCACATCGTCGGCGGCCGTGGAAAGACCGGCATTGGCGCGGTCAACCGCAACTGCGGCACTTCTTCGCCGAGCAGCCGGGCGATCGCCGGCCTGAGCACATTCGGCGCCAGTTCCCCCTGCAGCGGCAGGATGTCCTTGCCGATCACGGCGATTCCCTCGGCCTTCAGCTCGGTCTCGACCAGCGGCTCGACTTCCTCGACGACGACGACCTGATCGACCAGCGCCGCCAGTTCGCGACACTTGGCGAACGGCACCGGACAGGAGAAGCCGAGCTTGAGCACCGGCGCATCCGGGAACGACTCCTTGACATGCATGTAGGCCGGGCCCGAGGCGATGAAACCGACACGCCGGTCGCTGCCCGGCTCGATGAAGTTCAGCGGCGAAACCTCGGCTTCCTTGCGCAACTCGCCAACCCGGGCGAACATCAGCGGAATGCGCTTGCCGGCGCCGGTCGGCGTCATCACCCAGCGCGCCGGATCCTTCTTGAATCCTGCCGACGCCTTTTCACTGCGCTCACCAACCGTGACCACACCCTTGACGTGGTTGATCCGCGTCGTCATGCGCAGGATCACCGGCACCTGGAAGCGCTCGGACAACTCGTAAGCGTCGAGCGTCATCGCATAGGCTTCCTGCGAATCGGCCGGCTCGAGCACCGGCACATGCGCAAAGCGACCCCAGTAGCGGGAATCCTGCTCGTTCTGCGACGACGACAGCCCGACGTCGTCGGCGATGGCGATGACCAGACCACCGATCACGCCGGTCAGCGTCAGCGTCATCAGCGCATCGGAGGCGACGTTCATGCCGACATGCTTCATGCAGCAGAACGCGCGCGAACCGGCATAGGCGGCGCCGATGGCAACCTCGAGCGAGACCTTTTCGTTGACCGACCACTCGGCGTAGAGATCCGGATAGGTCGAGATGACTTCGAGCATCTCGGTCGACGGCGTACCCGGGTAGGCAGCGGCGACCTTGACCCCGGCCTCCCAGACGGCGCGGGCGACCGCTTCGTTACCGGACATCAGAACCCGGCTTGCGGCCGGTACGGGCATGACTGCCGCCATGGCGACTCCTCGATCAGCGATACGAAACTTGCCATTATACGAAGCGACGCAACCCCGCGTTTGATGCAACGCAAGGCAAGCCGCATTTCTTCTCCCGGAGGCCATGGGTACGCTGCCGACATCCAGGGAGCGGCGACCAGGCCTTTTCACTGACGTGATCGACGGTATTGCACGATACGAAGTTTATTCCTACAATGTGAAATTCTATCTAGGTGTAAACACGGGTTTGCGATCCAGACCCGACGCGACACAATTGACGTTAAAGTTGCTCCGCTCAACAGGCGGGACATGACGAAAACCAATTTTGGAGACAAACGATGGCCGACCAACAGAATGCACAGCCCGAACCGATGGATGCGGATCCCCAGGAAACCCGCGAGTGGATTGAAGCGCTGGACGGGGTCATCGCGCAGGAAGGCGCAGACCGCGCCCATTTCCTGATCGAGAAGGTCATCGGCCAGGCCCGTGAGGCCGGGATCGATCTGCCCTACTCGGCCAATACCGAATACATCAACACGATTCCGGTCGATCAGCAGCCCAAGTACCCTGGCGATGGCGACATGGAGATCAAGATTCACTCCTATATCCGCTGGAACGCCATGGCGATGGTCGTCCGCGCCAACAAGAACACCAACGTCGGCGGCCACATCGCTTCCTTCGCTTCCGCCGCCGCGCTTTACGATGTCGGCTTCTCGCATTTCTGGCACGCGCCGACCGCCGAGCACGGTGGCGATCTGATCTTCTTTCAGGGCCACTCCGTACCGGGCGTCTATTCCCGCGCCTTCATGCTCGGCCGCCTGACCGAGGAGCAGATGGACAACTTCCGCCAGGAAACCGGCGGCAAGGGCATCTCCTCGTACCCGCACCCGTGGCTGATGCCCGATTTCTGGCAGTTCCCGACCGTCTCGATGGGCCTCGGGCCGATCCAGGCCATCTATCAGGCGCGTTTCATGAAATACCTGGCGAGCCGCGGCCTCATCGACGCCGCCAAGGCCGAGCAGCGCAAGGTCTGGGCCTTCCTCGGCGACGGCGAGACCGACGAGGTCGAATCGCTCGGCGCCATCAGCATGGCGGGCCGCGAGAAACTCGACAACCTGATCTTCGTCATCAACTGCAACCTGCAGCGCCTGGACGGCCCGGTGCGCGGCAACGGCAAGATCATCCAGGAACTCGAATCCGAATTCCGCGGTTCGGGCTGGAACGTCATCAAGCTGATCTGGGGCACGCACTGGGATGCCCTGTTCAACCGCGACAAGAAGGGCGTCCTCAAGAAACGCATGATGGAACTGTGCGACGGCGAGTACCAGACCTTCAAGGCCAAGAATGGCGCCTACGTCCGCGACAATTTCTTCAACACGCCGGAACTCAGGGAACTGGTCGCCGACTGGACCGACGACGACGTCTGGCAACTGAATCGCGGCGGCCACGACATCTTCAAGATCTTCGCCGCCTACAGCGCCGCCACAAAGCACAAGGGCGCGCCGACGCTGATCCTCGCCAAGACCATCAAGGGCTTCGGCATGGGCCAGGCCGGTGAGGCGATGAACATCTCCCACCAGCAGAAAAAGATGGACCACGAGCAGATCGCCCGCTTCCGCGACCGCTTCGGGCTGCCGGTGCCGGACGACCAACTCGACAAGCTGCCCTACCTGAAGTTCGCCGAGGATTCCGAGGAATACAAGTACATGCGCCAGCGCCGCATGGACCTCGGCGGCTTCCTGCCGCAGCGCCGGCGCAAGGCTGACCCGCTGACGGTTCCGTCGCTCGATGCTTTTGCTGCCTTGTTGCAGGCCTCCGGCGAAGGCCGCGAGTTGTCCACGACAATGGCGATCGTCCGCATCATGAACATGATGCTGAAGGACAGGAATGTCGGCAAGAACGTCGTACCGATCGTGCCGGACGAATCCCGCACCTTCGGCATGGAAGGCATGTTCCGCTCGGTCGGGATCTGGAACCAGGAAGGCCAGAACTATGTGCCGGAAGACCATGACCAGCTGATGTTCTACAAGGAATCGAAGACCGGCCAGGTGCTGCAGGAAGGCATCAACGAGGCCGGCGCGATGAGCGACTGGATCGCCGCCGCCACGTCGTATTCGGTGCATGGCGTACAGACCATCCCGTTCTACATCTGCTACTCGATGTTCGGCCTGCAGCGCACGCTCGACCTCTGCTGGGCGGCCGGCGACCAGCGCGCCCGCGGCTTCCTGATCGGCGGCACCGCCGGGCGCACGACGCTGAACGGCGAAGGCCTCCAGCACGAGGACGGCCACAGTCTGGTCCTCGCCAACCTGATCCCCAACTGCATCTCCTACGACCCGACCTTCCAGTACGAAGTCGCCGTCGTCACGCAGGACGGCATGCGCCGCATGTTCCAGGAACAGGAAGACATTTTCTACTACCTCACCGTGATGAACGAGAACTACGAGCACCCGGAAATGCCGGTGGGCGCCGAAGCCGACATCATCAAGGGCATGTACTCGTTCAGGAAGGGTGCCGAAGGCAAGGGGCCGCGGGTGCAACTGCTGGGTTCCGGCACCATCTTCCGCGAAGTCATCGCCGCCGCCGACCTGCTCAGGAACGACTGGGGTGTCGAGGCCGACCTCTGGGGTTGCCCGAGCTTCAACGAACTGGCGCGCAACGGCCAGGACATTCAGCGGTGGAACCTGCTGCACCCGCTCGAGGAGCCAAAACTGTCGCATGTCGAGCAGAAGCTGGCGGGCGCCAAAGGCCCGGTCGTGGCCGCCACCGACTACATCAGGCTCTTCTCCGAACAGATCCGCCCCTTCGTCAAGGCGCCCTATGTCACGCTCGGTACCGACGGTTTCGGCCGCTCCGACACCCGCGAGAAACTGCGCCACTTCTTCGAGGTCGACCGCCAGTGGGTCACGCTGGCTGCCCTCAAGGCACTGGCCGACAACGGCGAGATCGCCCGCGAGAAGGTCGCTGCCGCCCTGGTCAAGTACGAGCTTGACCCGAACAAACCCAACCCGCTGTCGGTTTGATCAGGGAGAGACGACATGAGCCAGATCATTGAAGTCAAGGTTCCCGATATCGGCGATTTCTCGGATGTCCCGGTCATCGACCTGTTCGTCAAGGTCGGCGACAGCATCAAGGTCGACGACGCCATCGCCACCCTCGAATCCGACAAGGCAACGATGGACGTGCCGTCCACCGTCGAAGGCGTGGTCAGGGAAGTTCTCGTCCAACTCGGCTCCAAGGTCAGCGAAGGCGTTGTGCTGATCAAGGTCGAATCGGGTGCCGCCGCTGTCGCGCCCGCCCCGCAAGCCGCCGCCCCGGCCGCTGCACCCGCGGCTGCACCCGCCGCCGGCGGTGGCGTGGTCGAAGTCAAGGTGCCGGATATCGGCGATTTTTCCGACGTGCCGGTCATCGACCTGTTCGTCAAGGTCGGCGACAGCATCAAGGTTGACGATGCCATCGCCACGCTGGAATCCGACAAGGCGACGATGGACGTGCCCTCGACGGTTTCCGGCACAGTCAGCGAAGTGCTGGTCCAGCTCGGCTCCAAGGTCACTGAAGGCGTCGTGCTGATCAAGGTCGAAACCGGTGCTGCGGCACCGGCAAGCGCCCCGGCACCTGCTGCGCTCGCTCCGGTTTCTGCCCCGGCAGCAACGTCAACCGAAGGGCCAGCCGTTGCTTCCATGGTCGCAGCCGCCGCTCCGGCGGCACTGGCGCCGGCCCTGCCGGCTGGCAGCAAGGTGCACGCATCGCCATCGGTCCGTGCCTATGCCCGCGAACTCGGCGTCGATCTCAGCAAGGTGCCGGCGACCGGCCCGAAGAGCCGCATCGTCAAGGAAGACCTGACCAAGTATGTCAAGGGCGTGATGACCGGCGCCATCTCCGGTCCGGCGGCGACGACAGGTGGCGTCGTCGGTGGCGGCGTGCTCGATCTGCTGCCCTGGCCGAAGGTTGATTTCACCAAGTTCGGCGAAGTCGAGGTCAAACCGCTGTCCCGCATCAAGAAGATTTCCGGCCAGAACCTCTCGCGCAACTGGGTCATGATCCCGGCCGTGACCTATCACGAAGATGCCGACATCACCGACCTCGAAGCCTTCCGCGTCCAGTTGAACAAGGAAAACGAGAAGTCCGGCAACAAGCTGACCATGCTCGCCTTCCTGGTCAAGGCCTGCGTCAAGGCCATGCAGCGCTATCCGGAATTCAACGCCTCGCTCGACGGCGAAAACCTGGTGCTGAAGAAGTATTTCAACATCGGCTTCGCCGCCGACACGCCGAATGGCCTGGTCGTGCCGGTCATCAAGAACGCCGACAGGAAGGGCGTTTTCGAAATCGCCAGGGAAAGCGGCGAACTGGCGGGGCAGGCCCGCGAGGGCAAGTTGAAGCCGGCCGACATGTCGGGCGCCTGCTTCACGATTTCGAGCTTGGGCGGCATCGGCGGCACCTACTTCGCGCCGATCGTCAATGCGCCGGAAGTCGCCATCCTCGGCGTCAACAGATCGTCGCTCAAGCCGGTCTGGGACGGCAAGCAATTCGTGCCGCGCCTGATCCTGCCGCTGTCGCTGACGGCCGACCACCGCGTCATCGACGGCGCGCTGGCCACCCGCTTCAACGTCTATGTCGCCGAACTGCTGGCCGACATGCGCCGCATGATCGTCTAGGGGGAATGCGATGAGTCAGCCTATTGAAGTCAAAGTCCCCGACATCGGCGATTTCTCCGACGTGCCGGTCATCGACCTGTTCGTCAAGGTCGGCGACAGCATCAAGGTCAACGACGCCATCTGCACCCTTGAGTCCGACAAGGCGACCATGGATGTGCCGTCCACGGTCAACGGCGTGATCAAGGAAGTGCTGGTCCAGTTGGGCAGCAAGGTCAGCGAGGGCACCGTTCTGATCAAGATTGAAGCCGGCGCCACTGCTCCGGTTTCTGCCCCCGCAGCGGCGTCATGCACCGCAACAGCCGCAACAGCGACACCGGCACCGGTTGCCGCCAGCCACGATGGCGGTGCCGACATCGAGTGCGACCTGCTCGTCCTCGGTGCCGGCCCCGGCGGTTACTCGGCTGCCTTCCGTGCCGCCGACCTCGGCCTGAAGACCGTAATCGTCGAACGCTATGCCACCTTCGGCGGCGTCTGCCTGAATGTCGGGTGCATCCCGTCCAAGGCCCTGCTGCACGTCGCCGAGATCATCGACGAGGCGCAGCACGCCAGCGATCTCGGCATCAGTTTTGCCGCGCCTCAGGTCGACATCGACAAGTTGCGCGGCCACAAGGACAAGGTCGTCGGCAAGCTGACCGGCGGCCTGGCCGGCATGGCCAAGGGCCGCAAGGTCGAGATGGTGCGCGGTTACGGTCACTTCCTCGATCCGTATCACGTCAACGTCGAACTGACCGAAGGGCCGGCCCAAGACAAGACCGGTGCCAGGAAGGTCGTCAAGTTCAAGCACTGCATCATCGCCACCGGTTCGGCAGCCGTGCACCTGCCCTTCATCCCGCGCGACCCGCGCATCGTCGATTCGACCGGCGCGCTCGAACTGCGTTTCATGCCGAACAAGATGCTGGTCATCGGCGGCGGCATCATCGGTCTGGAAATGGCGACCGTCTATTCCACCCTCGGTGCGCGCATCGATGTCGTGGAAATGATGGACGGCCTGATGCAAGGGCCCGATCGTGACGCCGTCAAAGTCTGGGAAAAGCAGAACGCCAGCCGTTTCGACAAGATCATGCTGAAAACGAAGACAGTTGCGGTCAACGCCAGGGAAGACGGCCTTTACGTCACCTTCGAGGGCGAAGGCGCACCGAGCGAGCCGGTCAGGTACGACATGATCCTGCAGGCCGCCGGCCGCTCACCGAACGGCCGCAAATGCGCGGCCGAAAATGCGGGCGTGGCAGTGACCGACCGTGGCTTCATCAACGTGGACGCCCAGATGCGCACCAACGTGCCGCACATCTTCGCCATCGGCGACGTCGTCGGCCAGCCCATGCTCGCGCACAAGGCGGTCCATGAAGGGCACGTGGCGGCGGAAGTCGCCGCCGGCCACAAGGCGGCCTTCGATGCAACGGTGATCCCCGGCGTCGCCTACACCCACCCGGAAGTGGCCTGGGTCGGCTACACCGAGGAACAGGCGAAAAAGGAAGGGCGCAAGGTCGGGACCGCCAAGTTCCCGTGGGCCGCTTCCGGCCGCGCCATCGCCAACGGCGCCGACTACGGTTTCACCAAGCTGATCTTCGATGGCGAAACCCATCGCATCATTGGCGGCGCCATCGTCGGCCCGTCGGCTGGCGACATGATCGGCGAGGTCTGCCTGGCCATCGAGATGGGCTGCGATGCCATCGACATCGGCAAGACCATCCACCCGCACCCGACATTGGGTGAAACGGTCGGCATGGCTGCCGAAGTGGCACATGGCACCTGTACCGATGTCCGCCGCCGCGCAAGAAATAGCCGATCGGGTTAAACTGAACAAAGGCGACGGCAATTCCGTCGCCCTCTTTTCTGTTGCCCAAATTCCATGACCATTGCCAACGCCTTGCCCCACCGATCGGCAGACGAACAGGTGCGCCTCGAAGAGGTGCTTCGCGACATGTTCGAACACCGGATATGTTTCAACGAAGTACTCGGTTTTCACGTCGAATCTTTCGACCCGGCCGCCGCTTCCCTTTCCTTCGCCATGCGTCCTGATCTGGTTGGCCACTACCTGCACGGCCGCCTGCACGGCGGAGTCATTTCCGCGGCGCTCGATACGGTGGGCGGCTTTGCCGCGACCGTCGGAATCGGCGCAAAATTCTCGAGCGATACAGCCGCTCAGGTTGCCAGTCGCTTCGGACGCCTCGGCACCATCGACTTGCGGGTCGATTACCTGCGCCAAGGCACCGGCACCCGATTCATGGCTACCGGGCGGGTCACCCGTCTCGGCGGCCGCATCGCTTCGGTGCAGATGACGCTGGAAAACGAAACCGGCCTGTTGATCGCGACCGGCTGCGGCTCCTACGTCATCAGCTGAACGTCCGGCCTGGCCAAGGCACCTTGCCCGCCACGCCGGAGAACGACCGGCCCGCGCCCGACGATCAGCGAGCCGGCCGCCGGCAGCGCCAGCACCGCAACCTTCTTCCTGGCAACACAGCGGCCGGCCGAAGCGGCGGCATCGCTGGAGCGTTTGGGAAACCCTGACTACCCCAGCAGTTCGGCAGGGATCACCGCCCGCAGCACGGTCTGCGTCTCATCGCCCCGGGTGCGGTTGCTCAACCACCAGAGCGCCCCCTTCTTGATCGTCCATTCCGCTTCCTGGCCGGACAGCAGAAGTGCCGCGATTCGCCCGAGCACAGGCTGGTGACCGACTACCAGCACAGCGCCACTGGCATCCGGCCAGCCGCATGCCGCAATCAGGTCGGCGACGCCGGCATCGGGCCCGATCGTGCGTATGGTCTCGAACGGCAGTTTCAGCGCCTCGGCTGTCTGCTGTGTCCGCACCGCCGGGCTGACGATGATGCGCAAGTTCCGCGGCTGGTGTTCGCCGATCCACCTGGCCATGATCCGCGCCTGCTTCCGGCCGCGCTCAGTCAGGCGCCTCTTGAGATCATCCTCGCCTTCTTCCGCCTCGGCGTGACGCCACAAAAGCAAATCCATCCTCTACCTCCAAGAATTGGTGTTCATCCGGTCTCGATGTTACCGCAGCTTCTGGCGACGATCTCGTCCTGCAAAGCTACCAGCGGCGTCGGTATCCGTCACAAGTTACTGCGTTGGCCTGTTCGCTGGGATTCCAAGAAGTTATCATGCAAGCTTACGAATCTTGCCGATCATAGGATTATGCGCGTATCCACCCCCCTCGCCCTCTTGCTTTGCTCGCTTCTCGCTGCCTGCGCCACCAACCCGGACGCGCTGATCAACAAGGAAATCGAGCAGTCCGGTCCCCTGAAGGTCCATCCGGGACTGGTCGAAAAGCCCGGGCCAGCCCGTGCGACGCCGGTTGTCCGCCCGTCTCCGGCACCTGACGTCGCCGCGGAAGATGCCAAGGCCATGCCGGTAGAACAGGCTCCGACCGGCCCCCGATAGCTGACTGCGCCGGCGCGCGAGGGCAACAACTCGGGGAAGGTGGAGCGCGGCTCTCTGGGCGGCCAACTACGGTGCCGGTGAGGAACCGCTGGCAGCTTGTCAACCCGGAACCGGAAAACGGGAGCGAGCCTCCCGGTGTGGGTCACTGGACGTCATAGGACTTCTGGCGCATCGAGGCAATCCACTCGGCAAAGGAGATTTCCCGGACCTCGGGCTTGCGCCGCTCGACAGTATGGCGGCGCTCGCTCCATCCGGCCGGCGGCCCCTTGTCCTCGTTGCGGCGGTCTTCACCTGCGCGTTTGCTCTTCGTGTACTTCATTGCATGCCCCATTTGTGTGCCAACCAGCACGTGCCACCAAGGCATCGTCATAGCTCGACTTGAGTATCTCGCCATCCGCAAGGAGCGGCAGTGAAGGATTTCACGGTGCACAATCGGTCGCCCCAGGGTCAGGCAAGATGAGCCGAATGCCCGAGGCTGTCAGCGTCGCATTGAAGCTGCAAATCACGGACAAGCTTGGACAAGTCTCTCTTGTTGCTAGCGGTATCGGACTGTTCGCGGCGCGACCAGCCGAAATAAATTTCGTCAACGCAGGCGGCATACGCGGAAGGGTCCTGCGCAAGGCCTTTCTGGGCGAAACCATCGACTATCGGATCATGGTAGGCGATACACAGGTCCGGGTGCAGAAAACCCGTCAGGTGCCGGGGCCCGCTGTCGGCGGCAATTGCGGGCTGGAATTTGCCTGCCCGCACTGGTATCCGGTTGATTAACCAGCCGCTGAATGCGTCAAGCGGCGCAACCGCTCCGCATGGAGACCTCCCGAAACCCCGCGTTCCCCCGCGGAGTAGCGGAGCCGTTCGCCCGCCGGGTCGAACCTTGCTCGCTGCCTATGTCGTTCCTGCAGGCCTCAGCGCATGAGTCAGCAAAGCCCGGGAGAAAATTGTTGCCAAAATGCACCGGCCAAGCCCCGGATTGATACACGACCCTCACCGCTCCCAGTGATTGCTCCGGAGGCCACCCTCAGCCTCTGCATTGCCGGGCAGCGCCAACAACACAGCAAGCAACAGGTAAAGATACAGTGCAAACTGCTTGGAGGTGTAGGAAAAGCTGAGCAGCCCAGCTGTCAGCAAGGCGGCAACGCCGGCCAGCGCAGCTGCGGCGATACGGCGATGCTCTTGGTCCAGACCCGGCCAAGTAAGAAGAACGCGTCCTAGCACAACTCCGAGCATCGCCAGGAAAGTCGAGAGGCCGAGAATACCGGTTTCAAACCAGGCATCGAGAATGAAGTTATGTAGATGTCTTACAGTCACCTCACCAATTCCCGCCAAGTCACCGATACGCAATACCTCGGCACGGCTGGCGAGATTGCCGAATCCGACTCCCAGCCAAGGGTTCTCGGGAGGAGAATTCAACGCCTGCCACCATATGGTCGCTCTGCCATTGGTAAAACGATCTACAGTGGCGAAGTCGATGCCAATGGTGGAGACACCGCGGAAGAAGCGCTGGCCGAAGACGATGCCTACAACC
Organism: uncultured beta proteobacterium; assembly: GCA_963810175.1. GTDB lineage: Bacteria > Pseudomonadota > Gammaproteobacteria > Burkholderiales > Rhodocyclaceae > Azonexus. Next base: position 16,191 of record CAWEMU010000045.1, read on the forward strand.
ACCACGGCCACACCGATTGCCAGCCAATGTCGCTTGCGCAAGTGCAACCCCAGAATGGAGAACACGGCCAGCGCGGCCATCATGGCAAGCAAAGCCGCACGCCCTTGCGACAACCCGATGTAGACGGCGAAGGCGACGATCGCGCAAGGCAACAACCAGCGGCCGCGTACTTGAGAGAAAATCGCCAGCAGCAGAAATGGCAGCAGCCATGGGAGATTGTCTTCGTGAAGTTGCTGCCAGGGAATGAATTCGACAGCCAGCAAGAAATACGGAAGCTGAAGATACAGCACCAGAATCAGCAACAGCGATCCCCACGCCATGGCACGCATCAGGCGAGGAAGCTGAGACGAAGTCTGCTGCAGGGCGACCACTGTAAACAGCCCGGTAAGACTGTATTGCAAGTAGCGCCACAACTGATATCCGCCGTTCTGCGGATCGCCCGACTGTGTCAGGCTGAGGCCCCAGACCAGGAGCATCAGGCTGTAGGAAGCCAGGAACCAGCGCTGTTGCCCGATGGCACTCGCCTTGCCCGGCGTAAGCGACACGCTGGCCAGCGCCCAAACGAAATATACCCCGCTCAAAATGTTGAACGCACCGCGCCCGGCGACGCTCGCCAACGGCAGGAATGCAGGAAATAGCCAGCCCCAGCGAAAGAAGTGGCTACGAACCAGTTCAACCACCGATTTCAGACCCATCGAATAGTCCCAAATGATTGACCGCCTGAAGAACCTCGGATGGCCGAATTTGCCCGACTCCATTGCTTGAAAGTCCAGCTTCGGGATATATCGGATGAATTCGGGGAGAACTGTTCGCCACCCAGGCCGAGATCGGATGACCGAACAAGCCGATACTGTGTGTCCCGCAGGCCGCGCTCAGATTGAGCATGCCGGTATCGTTGCCGAGAAAGAGTTGCGTTTCTTCCAGCAGGGCGACGACCTCCTGAAGGGGAATCTGGATGAGTGATACCAGGTTGCCGGGGTGGCCAAGTTCTTGACTGATAGCCATCGGCCATCACCTGTTCCGAGATGCCACCGAGCAGGAAACAACTTCCCCCATAGCGCTGCAGCAACGAGTTCGCGAGCGCAGAAAAATTGCTCGCTCCCCATTGCTTGTAGGCTTCGCTGCTGCCGATCCCGAGGACAAACCATGGGCGGGGAAATGCCGCAAAACGGGCACGAATGGCGGCTCCGCCAGCGGCTTGCGGAGTGATCAGGGGGACTGGACGATCAGGATCGACCGCCAAACCGCACAGCAGACAATCGGCGCGCTCCACGGTATGGAGGGTGCTTGGCACCGGGGCCGCCGGAAGGTCGGTAAGCAGCATCCGCTGCCATCCCCCGGCAATTCCTGCGCGGCGAGGGATGCCTGCCAGCCAGGCAGCAACAAGGTAACGGCTGCTATCGTGCAGAATCCACACCTTGCGGTAGCGCTGGTGACGCAACTCGGATACCAGCCGGAAAAACCCCCGCAACCCGTCGTGCCGTCCCGGCTTGCGCTGCACCCACAGCACCTCGGCAACCTCGGGCAGGCTGGCCAGCAATTGGTCCGAAAGCGAACGCGGCTTGGTCAGGACCGAAACCCGCCCTTCCGGCTCGTGACGAGCGATCGCCCGGAGGTGGGGAAGGTGCCACACCATGTCGCCAATACCGGGAAGCGGCTGGATGACCAGCACTCCGCGACGAGCATTCGTTTGGTTCATCGGCCCCGGGTCCAGCGGTACCGAGTCATGCCGGGCGGCCACTCTACTTTCCCTGGCGCGTGGACGGGAAATCCTAATTTCAAAGGTTGGTTCATTTATGAGGAGCTTTGGACATATTCCCTGCAGGCACTGCTGCGGGAAGCCAGTCCGCTAAGGACCTCGCGAAGTCCATCACCTGCTCAGGCGTGACGAACTTCATGCACGAGTGGTGGTCGCAGATCTTCCGGTAACAATTCTTGCATGGCAAGTCGGCCTGGATCGCTATCACTCCCCTTCCAACGGGCTTCACCCGCCGCGGGTCAGTCGGGCCGCAGATGACAATCATGCGCCGATTGCTCGCTGCAGCCAGGTGTGCAGTGCCCGTGTCATTGGCAACGATCAGCGCCGCACGTTCGAATATTGGCGGCAGTTCCAGCAGTTGCGTCTTGCCGCACAGGTTGACGACGTAGCCGCCTTGACCTTCAGCAATGGCTGCGCACTCTTCAACCTCATCCGGTCCGCCCAACAGGACGACATTGGTCAGGCCGACGTCCTTCAATAACAGGGCAAGTTGCCGATAGTTGTGCACTCCCCAGCGTTTGGTAAGTCCTGCCGCGTGGCTTCCGGGAAGAAAGACCGCAAATCTTCCGCCCTCCAGGCCGCTCTCATCAAGGATTGCGGAGGCGTGTTTCCTTTGTGTATCGGACCCATGCAACAGTGGCCGCTCCGTGTTGGCAGGAATCCCTGCGACGAGCAAAGAAGCGCGCATGCGCTGAAAGACGTGGGTATTGGCCGGCAGTTTCGGATGCGAGATGTTGTATGGGAATCCCGGCTTGTTGCCGATTCTCCATGGAATCCGGCACCCTGAAAAAAGCAGTGCCGAAAGCAACAGGCGCGTCCGGTCGTTGCATTGAAGGTCGATTACCAGATCATAGTTGCCGGCGCGGGCGGTCTTGACCCAGCGCCACATCCCTTTGACGTTCCGCTCACGGTTTCGCAGATCTACCATCCAGACGCGCGAAAATCGCGGATCATCGGCGAACAGCGAATTCCACGGCGGCATAGCGTTGAGATGAATCTCCCGTCCGGGAAACGCCCTGAAGACATCCTCGATGATGGCGGTACTGATCACGACATCGCCCATGCCCCCCCATTTGATGATCAGAATGCGCCGGATATCATCGCGGGAAGGCAGATCGTTGACCAAGGCGATCTCCTGCGCCAGGCCCGACTCCTCGAAGACCATTACGGCGGGAGCGAGAGGCTCAGCCATTGCCTTCAACTTCCTGGACGAGTTGCCGATAGAGTTGCTGATATTGCTGGATGACGTGTTCCTTGCCGTGCTCCCGGAGCAGGGTTGACCGTCCGGCTTCGCCAATCAGGGAGAGGGTCTTCGCCCCGGACATCAGAAGTTCGCGCATGGCATTTGCCAGACCTTCCGGCTCTGCACATGGGACAATCAATCCATCCCGTTCATGCGACATTATCTCGAGAGCACCCTTGGTTGCGGTGGAAACGACCGGCTTGCCATGCGCCCAGGCTTCAAGAATGCTGTTGCCGAGCGCCTCCTGACGCGAAGGACAGGCGAAAATATCCGACATTTCAAGCAGGGGACCGATATCCCCTTGCCAGCCAGCCCAGCAGACGCGACCGGAGATGCCGAGACTGCCAGCCTGATCGCGCAATGACAATGCAAGTTCCCCGTCTCCGGCTATGAGCAAATGCAAGGGACGTCCGCCAATGGTTGGCGGCAGGATCGAGAACGCCTGCAAGAGGTCAGAGAATCCCTTGACGGGGTGCAGACGTCCTGCAGATGCAATCAGCAGCGCATCCTCGGGAATGCCGAAGCGGCGCCGGGTTTCGATGATTCTTGCCGGATCGGCCGCTGGCGCCGGCTCGACGAAGTTGCCGATATGGAACACTCGTTCGGAAGGAAATCCATTCTCTCGCAGATAGTCGCAGATTCCGGCGGTATTTCCGATCCAGGCATGAACATGCCGGTAGCCGGGCAGCTTGTAATAGCCCCCAAGTCTTGCAACGTGAACTGGCAGCCGACCACGTTCAAGCGATACCAGTCTTGTGGCCCGGCCCATCCATGTCTGGACGACATGAGGGCGGAACTCCCTTAAGGCGCGGGAAATCCGCCATCTTGCCCAAAGATCCCAGACGCCGCGCATCGCAATGTGCTGTTGCGGCAATCCGGACTTCAGCCCGTATGACGCCTCACTCTCCGGTAGCGTCACGGCAAGCAATTGTCCTCCGCTGTCGTGAAGGGCATTGGTCAGACGCACGAAAAAGCCCTCGGCGCCGCCACCTCCCTTGCTGCCGATGATTTGCATCACACGCATCGAATCGGCCGACCCTTCAGGAAACGTTCTGTCTTGCACGAGGCTCACCAAGCAGGCTGCAATAAACATCAAGAGTACCCGACAACATGGTTTCCAGCATGAACTTTCCCGGCAATTCCCCGACGGCTGGCGCTTGCTGCAAGAACCCGGTACACACCTCGATCAATCGTGGCAGGTCCTTCAGCCCGACCAGCCCGGCGGGAAGCATCGTGCCGAGGATCTCGCTTACCCCGCCGTGGTCGTAGGCCACCACCGGAACGCCCAAGGCAAGCGCCTCGAGAACGGTTCTGCCGAAAGACTCCGGCCGGGAAGACAAGGAAAGAACAAGTGCGGAAATACTCATGATTTCCTTCAGATCGCCACGATTGCCGGTGAAGGTAATGTCCGAAGAAAGGCCTCGGCTACGGATGGTTTCCTCCAGTTCTGCGAAATACCTGCTCCGCCTCGGCTCATACCCCCCGACAATCAGCCCGTGAACATCCGGTATCATGGCTTTCAACCGACCGATGATCTCGATGAAATCGTTGTGCCCCTTCAGCCTGGTGATTCTTCCGGGCAAGGTCACGAGGAGTTTCCCCTGAAGATGCGGATACTGCTCGGCCCACCCGCTCTGCCAGGGGTCTCCAGGACGAAAGCCGCGGAAATACTCACCCGGATCGATTCCACGATGGATCGTCGTTACCGGCGCCGGTGGCTGGTATTCTTCCGCGACATGATCCGCGACGCAATCCGAGACGGCTATGATGTGTTCGGCCTTCGTCATGATCGCACTGTACGAATTGACCGAGTAGAAGCCGTGAAACGTACTCACCAGATGCGGACGCGTCGCCGGATCCATACCTCTCCAGGCCAGGTAGCCGACCCACGCGGGAAGGCGCGAACGTACGTGCAGGATGTCCACCTTTCCTTCGACCAGAAAACGCCGCAGTTTCCGCACCAGACGCAGCGTCCGCAGCGATTTCTCGCCGATGGGCCAGCAGAAATGCCGGGACCCCTCCGCGACAAGCTGCTCGACCAGGCGCCCGCCTGCCGAAATCACCAGCGAGCGATGGCCATGTTCGACCAGATACCGCCCCACTTCGAGAGTCCCACGTTCCACACCGCCGCTTTCCAGGGCGGGAAGAACCTGCAGCACGACTATCGACCGGGAAACCATGCCTGCCTGATCCAGCGCGCGCACCGCGCAGCCTCATTGAATTCCTGCTGCGGTACGTGGAGCGACTGACCTGCCTTCCATTGGGCAAACCCAATCACTTTACCCTCCCCCAGCAAATGCTCGACGCCACGCGCCACGCGCCCATTGCCAATCCGTTCCAGATCGAATATGCCCACTGCCGCACCGGCAGTCAGCGCCTCATAGAGCATTGAAACACTATCCGGCGATACCCAGACCTGCCCGGCCCGGCGCAATTGCCTTGGCAGCCAGTCGAGCGGAGCGTCCTTGAATGGGACGATCTCCACATTGCCGGGCAGCGCCCCGCGCAACAACTGCAATGTGGTGCCGGGGGTGCGCGGGGAGGTGGTAAGCCGCCAGGTCACGTCGCCACGTACTGACACCAGCATCCGCACCTGTTCGAGCAAATCGCGGTCGTCCCATCTGTAATGGGCCGATATGCCGCCCAGCAGTATCAGCCCTGCATCCGGTTGCAGTTCATGGGAGGGCTGGATGGAATTGATCGCCCCCTTGGTGAGCAGCACATTACGCCCTTCCCTGACACCATCATGTTCTGGAATCAGGCAGAGATCGAAACAACGCCTTGGCAAACCGGGATTCATCAGCACAATCGTCTTTCCACCACGGGCGCGTCGCGCGGCCAGCATGGTGACGTGCGTCCCATGCCCGGCACCGATGATAAGTGCCGGCGGGCACCGGTCGCCGCTGGCAAAACGCCCGGTCAACCACTGCCAGAAAGCTTGTCCGCGGGGCAAAGCGGGAATCTCGCTTACCTCCACCGGGATCAATTGTACCAGCGCCTGTACAAGCCCTTCGGTCTGCCGCTCGTGGCCGCGCTTTCTATCGGTAACGCGCCAAATCACAACCGGATTTGCCAAGACGCTTGCCCCTCAAATTGCTCTGACCGTTTTCCCGGCAGCCAAAAGCGCATGTCAAGCGCCACTAGCCCCGAACGGGACAGCGCAAGGATAGCAATTCAACCACTGTTACGGAAGGCATCCGCACCTCAGGTGCTACCGGCAACCTGGACAAGCGGCGAAGGGCCGATGACTCCGATACCGATGCTGAGCGAAAAACCGCAGTCGGGCGCAGTTAACCGCAACCGGCCACCATCAGGATTCGCAGAAAAGTTTCAGAAAACTTTCAGAAAGCAAAAAGCCCCAGGCGGTTCACTGGGGCTAAGTGCTTGAATCTTAATGGTGGCCAATCGCGGAATCAAACCACGGACACGCGGATTTTCAACGGAATATCCGCGTGCCGGCTACACACCAAATCCTTAATAATCAAGCAGCTAGTCGCATGCGTCCGTCATGAAACGCAGTCAGACGCAGCAGCTCGCCAACAGGACTTTCAGAAAAGTCTCAGAAAATCCTGTTGCAAAATCATACCACCATCCCGGGTTTTTCCATCCCCCGGATCCAGCAACAGGGGCGCCGCCGTTTCTGTGCGCGGGGTGCCTATACTGGATTCTGAAACCCCATTTGGAATCGTCATGCCAGACAAACCATTCCCGGCGCTCCTGTCCAAGGACGACCTCTGCGCGTCGCTCGGCATTTCGAGACGTACCATCGAGAAGATGGTGCGCGACGGCACCTTTCCGCCGCCGGTGCGCCTCGGCAAATCGTGTACTGGAGCGAAGTGGCCATCCACAGCTGGCGGCGGCGCCTGTTCGCCGGTCAGGAGGCATGGCAAGGCTGAACTCCCGCATTCGCCGGAAAGGCACCAACCCGCGCACACACACGGTGCGATGCGGTGGGGGCAGTAGAGACGCTGAAGGCAGCACCTCACCTCCGGCAATGTTCCGGCTATCTGAATAGCGTGACGTCCCCTGGAAAACGTTGACGATCTGAACCGCTTTGCAGCAACACACGCCGGTGGCGCCGCCACCACAACGGGGACCAGGAATTTCTTATGCCGCGTGGGCCAGCCCTTTTTCCCAGGCCTTGCCCATGCTCGCGAGCAGGTCGCCGGGGATTCTGTCATCGCCTCTGGCGTCGCCCAACGCTTTGAGCATGCCCTGGGCAATGCGTTCGAGGACAGCCTTCGGCTTGGTGACGCGACAGACTTGGCGCCCGAAGGCCAGCAGCTCGTCGGTCGTCGGGTAAGTTTTTGTCTGGTGGCGTCCGGAAAACAGCTTGAGCGCCAACGTGTTGTCCTCGAGCGCCAGCTTGCCCTCGTAGCGGGCGTATGGACAGATCGCGGTCGTCACGACGTCAAACATCGGCGCGAGCCAGATTTCTGCGGCAGAACGATAGAGCAGCCCAAAGTTCTTGAGGCGGGCATCACCATTGCGAACCATCGCCGAGAATGCCACCTGTTCGAAGAAGCGGTGCAGGTTTTCCTGGGGCAGCTGCAACTGCCCCAGCAGTTCGGCGATCCACTGATAGCTACCCCGGTATTTCCGGTCGGAGAGCGCATCGCGCACACGCAGGCCGGACAGCGCGGCAACGTCTTCGAAACCCAGCCGCTCGATGCAGCCCGGGGCGTTTTCCAGCATATCGAAGCGATCCAGCACCAGGAGCTGGCCATCGTCGGAAAGCGCAAACGTCGGTGTGAGGATGTCCGCGTGCCTGGCTGCCGTCAGGCAAAGAAACTCGTTGGCCGCAAGCCCCGGATAGGAAGCGCTGGCCGCCTTCACGATGAGCGACGGTATCGGAATGGCCGCCCGCTCCGGGATCATGATTTTTGGCTGGACGCCAGCGATGCCGGATCCGGTGCTGAGATAGGCGCGCACCAGTTCGTCAAAGACCTGCGGGGTGTAAGCCATCTTGAGCAAGTCCTCCCGACTCAGCGGAGGTGGCGAGGGAGCGGCCGGGACGCCCGGCAGGGCGTAACCCAGACGGCCGATGCCATTGGCGCCGATCAGAGCAAGCAGATGCATCGGCGTGAGCGGCTGCTTCGGGAACAACTCCCGGATACGCATGAACAGGTCGCCTTCCGGGAGATTTTGGTCCATGGGCGCAAACAGGTCTCCGGAGTGCCAGGTCGGTTTGTCCTTCGCGGCCATGAGGAGCGCGACAGACGGTTGATCCGGCTTCGGATCGAGGTAGCGGAATTCGTAGCCGGAAGCCTTGATAAGCTGGCCGGCGCGCTGGTTGTCGCCGATCGCTACCTCGAGGAGCGGAATCCGATCAGGGAGCCGCATCGTCATCCTCGTCACGCAAGAATCGGGCGGTAATCTCCTCCTGGGTCGGCAAGCCGGCGCGCTCGATCTGCAGACCCATGCCGAGCGCGGTGAGAACCGCCAGGAGGGAAGACACCGTCACGTCTTCTCCCGCCTCGAGGCGATAGATCACTTCACGCACTTTGCCGGCACGCCCGGCCAACTCTTTCTTGCTGAGACGCAACGCCTCGCGGCGCTCTCGCAAGAGCTGCCCAAGCTCATCTGGAAACCTTATTATGCTAGCCATGGCTTGCATTATTGGCCAATCATTCATAATATGCAAGCCATACCTGA
>CAWEMU010000046.1:0-5478 GCA_963810175.1 uncultured beta proteobacterium
CCGCCAAGATGCCGACGGATGCGCCCGACCTGTTGTTCGTCCATGGCACCTACATGGACTCCCGTTGCTGGGACATCCATTTTCTGCCCTACTTTACCGCGCTCGGCTACAACTGTCACGCGCTCGACCTCTCCGCCCACGGTCTGAGCGAGGGCAAGGACGAAGCCGACCGCTTCGGCATCGACTACACCGCCGACCTCCGCCAGGTCATCGCCACCTGCCCGGCGATATTGTGCTGATCGGCCATTCGATGGGCTGCAGCGTGATCGAGCGTGCGCTCGAGCGGACCACCGCCCGCGCTGCGGTGCTCATGGCGCCGGTGCCGCCGACGGGTACCTGGGGTTCGATCATGCGGCTTGCCCTGAGACACCCCGAAATGTTTTCCAAGATCACCCGGCTCAGCCACCATGGCGAACTCAGCCCGACCAGCCTCTCGCTGATGCGCGACATCTTCTCGCCGGTGACCATGCCCGAAGAACTTCTCGACTTCGCGCACCTGATCCAGCCGGAACCCGTCCGTGCCATCTCCGACATGCTGGTTGTCGGCCTCCGGCTGCATCGCCCGCGACCGCAAATTCCCGTCATGGTGATCGGCGGCGAGCGCGACGCCGTCTTTCCGCCCTTCGCCACGAGTCACACGGCGTTGCGCTGGAACGCCCGGGAAACCTGCATCCCGGACTGCGGCCACATGCTGATGCTGGAACATCAGTGGCGGGCGGCTGCCGATGCGGTGGCGCGCTGGCTGCAAACGACAGTCCGCCGGCACTCGCCCGCACGGTCATCGGGCAGTGTCGCGGAAGCCTGAAACAGTGGCTCGTCCCGGTCGCGGCCCGAGCGGACCCGGGTTCATTTCTTGATCGGCTGGTTGCGCCCCGAAAACTCGTCGCTCAGGCGGAATGCCGCATCGCTGAACTGGCCGTTGGGATTCTGGGTGCAGTAGCGATTGACGAAATTCTCGATCGTACCGCCGGAAATCCTCGAAACCTGCTGGCTCTGCTCGCCGTAGTTGTGCCCGGTCAGGAATCCGCGGATCCACACGACGTAGCTGCTTCTCCGGTCCGCGTCCTCCCTCGAAGCCGCCCAGGCGGCGCACGACATGTCGTCGAAGCCCAGAATGTTGAGCGGTGCAGCGACGGCCGTTCCCAGAACGATCCCGGAGCACAGGACGCCAATCAATTGCCAAATTCTGGCCATGCACATATTCCTTTCCCGTCGATCTCCGGGCGCCGGCGATGCGCCCCGCCCAGGAGCTGGCCGTGAGGACCAGACAAGGTTTCCACGGCGCAATTATCTCACTGCCATTGCCGCTGGCGGCAAACAGCGAATCGAGAAACAGCGGCGCTCGCAGGCATCTGCCGCCCGGCGCCACCTGAAAATATTCGTTCCCGCTTGTTCCGGCGGGGTGAAATCGGCGAAAATTCAGGGTTTTACGCGGTCAACCGCAGCAGACCCCATTTCCCGAGGATCCTTCATGTCCAACGCCGAACAGCCTGTCCAGCAAGACGAGAATCAGCTCATCGCCGAGCGCCGCGCCAAGCTCGCCGAATGGCGCAGGACCGGCAAGGCCTTCCCGAACGACTTCCAGCGCGAGAACACGGCGTTCAAGTTGCTCGAAGGCTACGGCGACAAGACATCCGAAGAACTGCTCGGCATGCCGGTCGAAGTCAGGGTCGCCGGGCGCATGATGCTGAAGCGCGTCATGGGCAAGGCTTCCTTCGCCACGCTGCAGGATCTCTCCGGCCGCGTCCAGATCTACGTCACCCGCGACACGCTCGGCGAGGATATCTACGCCGACTTCAGGACCTGGGATCTCGGGGACATCCTCGGCGTCGTCGGCACCCTGATGAAGACCCGGACCGGCGAACTGACCATCCATGCGACCGAGATCCGCCTGCTGACCAAGTCGCTGCGTCCGCTGCCGGACAAGTTCCACGGTCTGGCCGATCAGGAGATGAAGTACCGGCAGCGTTACGTCGACCTGATCATGAACGAGGAAACCCGCGTCACCTTCCTCGCCCGCAGCCGCATCGTCGCCTCGATCCGCAACTACATGAGCGGCACGGCTTCCTCGAGGTCGAGACGCCGATGATGCATCCGATTCCCGGCGGCGCCTCGGCCAGACCCTTTGTCACCCACCACAACGCGCTCGACATGCAGCAGTTCCTGCGCATCGCCCCCGAGCTCTACCTGAAGCGCCTGGTCGTCGGCGGCTTCGAGAAGGTCTTCGAGATCAACCGCAACTTCCGCAACGAAGGCCTCTCGCCGCGCCACAATCCCGAATTCACGATGATGGAGTTCTATGAGGCCTACGCCGACTACCGCAGCCTCATGGACTTCACCGAGGGCCTGTTGCGCCACACGGCGCGCGAGGCGCTCGGGCGCGAGGTGTTCCACTATCAGGGCCGCGAACTCGATCTCTCAAAACCGTTTCAGCGCATGACCATGGTCGAGGCGGTGAAGCATCACTGCCCGCAATACAGCGACTCCCAGCTCACCGATGCCAACTGGCTGCGCGAGCAGCTTGCCGCGCGCAAGGTGGAGATGAAGGGCGAGCCCGGCCTCGGCACGCTGCAATTGATGTTCTTCGAGGAAACCGCCGAACCCCGGTTGTGGGATCCCACCTTCATCATCGACTACCCGGTCGAGGTCTCGCCGCTGGCCCGCGCCTCGGACAGCAATCCGGAGATCACCGAGCGCTTCGAGCTGTTCATCGTCGCCCGCGAAATCGCCAACGGCTTCTCCGAACTCAACGACGCCGAAGACCAGGCCGCCCGCTTCATGGAGCAGGCCAAGGCCAAGGAAGCCGGCGACGAGGAGGCGATGTACTACGATGCCGACTTCATCCGCGCCCTCGAATACGGCCTGCCGCCGACCGGAGGCTGCGGCATCGGCATCGACCGCCTGGTCATGCTGTTCACCGATGCCCCGGCGATTCGCGACGTCATCCTCTTCCCCCAGATGCGTCCCGAATGATGGGCGGCTGCGCCCCGCGGGCTGGTCTCGCCGGCGCTCGCCCAGGCATCCGGCGCGCGTGAGCGAAAATGCGGTCTCGCTGGAATGCGCCGCGCGCGCGGCCCTTGCCACGGATTCGAGCCGCACGCACGTTTTCGAGCATGACGGCCGGCGTTACGTCGTCAAGCGCCTTGCCGCAAGGTCGCGCAGGCTGATCCAGACGCTGTTCATGCGCTGGCTGGTCAAGCGCCTCAGCGGACAGCGCCTCCCGCTGGAGACGCTGGCACTCTCCGGGGCAACCAGCAGCATGGACTTCGAGGCGACCCGGCTGAACGATCTGGCGGCCGCCGGCATTCGTGTGCCGCGGGTCGCCCTGGTGACCCCGGAGTTCTTCGTCCTTGAATACTGCGGCGCGGTCGTGCAGGTGCAACTCAAGCGCTGGACGCCGGAAACCTGGCGCAGCGAACTGCCGCGCCTGGCGACCGAACTCGGCGAATTCCACCGTGCCGGCCACTGGCACGGCGGCGCCCAGATCAGGAACGTCACGCTGCAGGATGGCATCAGCTACCGCATCGACTTCGAGGAAGACTTCGGCGAGATCATGCCGCTGGAGATGACGCAGGCCGCCGATCTCGTCCTTTTCCTCAACTCGATTCCGCTGAGCGGCCCGATTGGCGAAAGTGAAGCGCGGCAATTGCTGCCGCGACTGATCGATCGCTACTGCGCCGCAAATCCCGATCCGGAGATCATGCATATCATCCGCCGCGGACTGCCGCTGCTGAAGCGACTCGCGGCGCTGGCCCGCCCTTTCAGGCGCTGGTCGAAGAGAGGGATACCCCGCGTGCTGATCATGGTCGACGTCTTTTCGGCGCGGGAATAGATGCGGATCAGCCAGCTTCAGGTTGCCCGCGACAGCGTGCAGGACCGCCTTGCACTGCGAATCGCCACCGAGGCCAACGAGGAATTCCGCATCCACTTGAAGCGCCGCTTCCTGCGCGAATTGTTGCCGCACCTGACGGCGATGCCGGCCGGATATCTCGGCGCCAGCGCGGCAGAACCCGCAGTCAGTATAGATCGAATCGCTTAACCCAGGGCCTGCTCCAGGTCGGCGATCAGATCATCGGCATCTTCCAGGCCAACCGACAGACGCAACATCGCGTCGGAAATACCGCGACGGGCGCGTTCTTCCGCCGTCAGTCCATGGTGAGTGGTTGTGCAAGGCTGGGTTACCAAGCTTTCTGCGCCCCCCAGGCTGGGTGCCAAGGAGAACAGCTTCAACTGATCAGCCACACGAGTGGCGTCTTCTCCGCTACCGGCGACTTCGATACTCAGCATGCCTCCGAAGCCGTACATCTGCTCTTTGGCTAGTGCGTGTCCCGGAAAATCGACCAGACCAGGATAGAAGACCCGGCTGACCTTGGAGTGGCGCTCCATAGCTTCAGCAACGCGCCGTGCCGACTCGTTTTGCTGGCGCACGCGTACCACCAGGGTACGCAAGCTGCGAGCGAGCAGTGACGCCGTGGCCGGGGCGATCATCGAGCCGAGATTCTTGCGCCAGTTCCACACGGGCATCAGCAGTTCCTTTGACCCCATCAAAACCCCAGCGGTGAGGTCGCTGTGCCCGCCGAGATACTTGGTGGCGCTATGCACCACGAAATCAGCACCGAGTTCCAGTGGACGCTGGTTGACCGGTGAAGCGAAGGTGTTGTCGATTGCGACAAGGGCACCGTAGGCATGCGCCTTTGCCGAAATGGCCCGAATGTCGAGCAATTCGAGAGTCGGATTGGTGGGCGTCTCGAAAAATACCAGCTTCGCACCGCCAGCCAGCAAGGTATCAAGTTGATCCAGTTCTTTGCCCAGGATCAAATGGGTCTTGATCCCCAGTAGTGGCAATTGGTCCGCCAGCAGTTCCAGAGTTCCACCGTAAGCATCGCCGATGCAAACGATGCCCTCACGCCCATGCGTCAGGAACAATGCCGTCTCGGCGGCCATCCCGGAACAGAAGGACCAGGCCATCTCCGCGCTTTCGAGGGTGGCGAGAGTCTCTTCAATCGCGAAGATTGATGGGTTCAGTCCGTACCGCGTATAAAGGCTCCCCGCCTTACGACCGTCAACGACATCGAGCAGGTCAGCCGTCGAGTTGAACGCAAAGGTGGTCGTGTCGTACACCGGAAGGTGAGGACTGCCGTGGGCGTCCTTGAGACTGTGGCCGTGAATGGTGCGAGTGGACAAGCCTTGCTTGCTGATTTCGGACATTGGAATCTCCTGGATACTATTCCTGGGGTTTCAGGCTGGCATGACGACAGATTTCGTCGCCTTTTCCTCTTATTGCGGACGACACACCGGGGACGTTTCAGAACGACACGACCTTGTCACTATCCATGACCCATTCCGCCAAAGCCCGCATGGTTGATTTTTCAGCACCCTCGAAATAGGGATGATTCTTGTAGATGCCGCAGCGCGCCATGCAGGTTCCGCAGGCCTTGACCGTCACTCCACGGGCAATGAGCGCCTTCAGCATCTGGG
>CAWEMU010000047.1:0-8442 GCA_963810175.1 uncultured beta proteobacterium
TGATCCGCATCTCTCCCGCGCCGGGAAGACATTGACCATCGATCAGAACGTCAGGATATCCCTGTTGTTCGACCAGCGCCTGAAGGGGCGGGCCAGCGCCGCGAGTCGCTTCAGCAGCGGCAGTCCGCACACGATGATAACCATGACAGTCTTCCGGATCGGGATTTGCGGCGCAGTAGCGATCGATCAGTGGCGAGGACAGCGATTGCCACGCTTCACAGTGGCCGATGCGGCAGCTCAGCGGGATCGAGTTGAGAAAAAGGACGAGATCAGCGGCCTGCGTCATCTCCAGCGGCATGATCTGCGGCGAAGTCTTCCTCAGAAGTAGATGCGATCAGTTGATCGCCATCCTCCTTCATGATTTTGCCTGATCTGGTCGCCGGTGTGCCATGCGGCCGGCACGGTGGATTCTGGCCGAGTTCGGTACGGCGCGGCGCCGGCGCAGTTCGCTGGGCCAGGTTTGCAGCGGTTTGCCAGGCGCTTGCGTGCGCCTGCACGACCGCGCCGGGCCAGGTGTTCGAGGCCGAAGTAGTCCGGGGTCACCAGGGCGACCCGCGGCACACGAATGCCGGCGGCCGCCAGATCGTTCAGCCGGGTCGCCTCGAAGTCCATGCTGCTGGTTGCCCCGGAGAGTGCCAGCGTCTCCAGCGGGAGGCGCTGTCCGCTGAGGCGCTTGACCAGCCAGCGCATGAACAGCGTCTGGATCAGCCTGCGCGACCTTGCGGCAAGGCGCTTGACGACGTAACGCCGGCCGTCATGCTCGAAAACGTGCGTGCGGCTCGAATCCGTGGCAAGGGCCGCGCGCGCGGCGCATTCCAGCGAGACCGCATTTTCGCTCACGCGCGCCGGATGCCTGGGCGAGCGCCGGCGAGACCAGCCCGCGGGGCGCAGCCGCCCATCATTCGGGACGCATCTGGGGAAGAGGATGACGTCGCGAATCGCCGGGGCATCGGTCAACAGCATGACCAGGCGGTCGATACCGATGCCGCAGCCTCCGGTCGGCGGCAGGCCGTATTCGAGGGCGCGGATGAAGTCGGCATCGTAGTACATCGCCTCCTCGTCGCCGGCTTCCTTGGCCTTGGCCTGCTCCATGAAGCGGGCGGCCTGGTCTTCGGCGTCGTTGAGTTCGGAGAAGCCGTTGGCGATTTCGCGGGCGACGATGAACAGCTCGAAGCGCTCGGTGATCTCCGGATTGCTGTCCAAGGCGCGGGCCAGCGGCGAGACCTCGACCGGGTAGTCGATGATGAAGGTGGGATCCCACAACCGGGGTTCGGCGGTTTCCTCGAAGAACATCAATTGCAGCGTGCCGAGGCCGGGCTCGCCCTTCATCTCCACCTTGCGCGCGGCAAGCTGCTCGCGCAGCCAGTTGGCATCGGTGAGCTGGGAGTCGCTGTATTGCGGGCAGTGATGCTTCACCGCCTCGACCATGGTCATGCGCTGAAACGGTTTTGAGAGATCGAGTTCGCGGCCCTGATAGTGGAACACCTCGCGCCCGAGCGCCTCGCGCGCCGTGTGGCGCAACAGGCCCTCGGTGAAGTCCATGAGGCTGCGGTAGTCGGCGTAGGCCTCATAGAACTCCATCATCGTGAATTCGGGATTGTGGCGCGGCGAGAGGCCTTCGTTGCGGAAGTTGCGGTTGATCTCGAAGACCTTCTCGAAGCCGCCGACGACCAGGCGCTTCAGGTAGAGCTCGGGGGCGATGCGCAGGAACTGCTGCATGTCGAGCGCGTTGTGGTGGGTGACAAAGGGTCTGGCCGAGGCGCCGCCGGGAATCGGATGCATCATCGGCGTCTCGACCTCGAGGAAGCCGTGCCCGCTCATGTAGTTGCGGATCGAGGCGACGATGCGGCTGCGGGCGAGGAAGGTGACGCGGGTTTCCTCGTTCATGATCAGGTCGACGTAACGCTGCCGGTACTTCATCTCCTGATCGGCCAGCCCGTGGAACTTGTCCGGCAGCGGACGCAGCGACTTGGTCAGCAGGCGGATCTCGGTCGCATGGATGGTCAGTTCGCCGGTCCGGGTCTTCATCAGGGTGCCGACGACGCCGAGGATGTCGCCGAGGTCCCAGGTCCTGAAGTCGGCGTAGATATCCTCGCCGAGAGTGTCGCGGGTGATGTAGATCTGGACGCGGCCGGAGAGATCCTGCAGCGTGGCGAAGGAAGCCTTGCCCATGACGCGCTTCAGCATCATGCGCCCGGCGACCCTGACTTCGACCGGCATGCCCAGCAGTTCTTCGGATGTCTTGTCGCCGTAGCCTTCGAGCAACTTGAACGCCGTGTTCTCGCGCTGGAAGTCGTTGGGAAAGGCCTTGCCGGTCCTACGCCATTCGGCGAGCTTGGCGCGGCGCTCGGCGATGAGTGATCCTCGTCTTGCTCGACAGGCTGTTCGGCGTTGGAATGAAGGATCCTCAAGAAATGGGGTCTGTTGCGGGTGACCGCGTAAAACCCTGAATTTTCGCCGATTTACCCCGCCGGAACAAGCGGGAACGAATATTTTCAGGTGGCGCCGGGCGGCAGATGCCTGCGAGCGCCGCTGTTTCTCGATTCGCTGTTTGCCGCCAGCGGCAATGGCAGTGAGATAATTGCGCCGTGGAAACCTTGTCCGGTCCTCACGGCCAGCTCCTGGGCGGGGCGCATCGCCGGCGCCCGGAGATCGACGGGAAAGGAAATGTGTATGGCCAGAACTCGGCAATTGATCGGCGTCCTGTGCTCCGGGATCGTCCTGGGAACGGCCGTCGCTGCACCGCTCAACATTCTGGGTTTCGACGACATGTCGTGCGCCGCCTGGGCGTCTTCGAGGGAGGACGGGGACCGGAGAAGCAGCTACGTCGTGTGGATCCGCGGATTCCTGACCGGGCACAACTACGGCGAGCAGAGCCAGCAGGTTTCGAGGATTTCCGGCGCCACGATCGAGAATTTCGTCAATCGCTACTGTACCCAGAATCCCAACGGCCAGTTCAGCGATGCGGCATTCCGCCTGAGCGACGAATTTTCGGGGCGCAACCAGCCGATCAGGAAATGAACCCGGGTCCGCTCGGGCCGCGACCGGGACGGGCCACTGTTTCAGGCTTCCGCGACACTGCCCGATGACCGTGCGGGCGAGTGCCGGCGGACTGTCGTTTGCAGCCAGCGCGCCACCGCATCGGCAGCCGCCCGCCACTGATGTTCCAGCATCAGCATGTGGCCGCAGTCCGGGATGCTGGTTTCCCGGGCGTTCCAGCGCAACGCCGTGTGACTCGTGGCGAAGGGCGGAAAGACGGCGTCGCGCTCGCCGCCGATCACCATGACGGGAATTTGCGGTCGCGGGCGATGCAGCCGGAGGCCGACAACCAGCATGTCGGAGATGGCACGGACGGGTTCCGGCTGGATCAGGTGCGCGAAGTCGAGAAGTTCTTCGGGCATGGTCACCGGCGAGAAATAGATGTCGCGCATCAGCGACAGGCTGGTCGGGCTGAGTTCGCCATGGTGGCTGAGCCGGGTGATCTCGGAGAACATCTCGGGGTGTCTCAGGGCAAGCCGCATGATCGAACCCCAGGTACCCGTCGGCGGCACCGGCGCCATGAGCACTGCGGCGCGGGCGGTGGTCCGCTCGAGCGCACGCTCGATCACGCTGCAGCCCATCGAATGGCCGATCAGCACAATATCGCCGGGCAGGCTGGCGATGACCTGGCGGAGGTCGGCGGTGTAGTCGTCGATGCCGAAGCGGTCCGCTTCGTCCTTGCCCTCGCTCAGACCGTGGGCGGAGAGGTCGAGCGCGTGACAGTTGTAGCCGAGCGCGGTGAAGTAGGGCAGAAAATGGATGTCCCAGCAACGGGAGTCCATGTAGGCGCCATGGACGAACAACAGGTCGGGCGCATCCGTCGGCATCTTGGCGGGGCGGTGGAGCGTATGAATCTGGCGCGGGGGCATGCGGTGGTCTCCGTATTGGCGGCGAGATCGTCTTGTTACACCCGCAGCAGCGCAATTTTAAGCGGTGGCTGGCCGTCGTGGCTGGGGAAATCGGCCTCAGGCATGATCCATTCCACTTCCCGGATCTTCCGGCCGATCTTCGCGGCGCAGCGCGTGAGCTGGCCGGCCCAGACCTCGCGCGAAATCTCCGCCGCATTGTTGCAACAGATCAGGGTTCCTCCCTCGTTCGTGCACAGCAGCGCCAGCTTCATCAGCGCGGCGTAATCGTGGACGATATCGACGACTCCGAACGGACTCTTGGCATAGCGCGGCGGGTCGAGGAAGACGAGGTCGAAGCTGCGCTGGTCGAGCCTGGGAAAGGCGGGCATGCGCTTGCCCCTGACCACAGCCGGCTGGCCGACGCCGGCGAGTTGGCGCATCGCGGCAAAGGCGTCGCTGTGGATGAAGCGCAGGCGGATCGGCAGGTCGTTGAGACGGGCGTTCTCCTTCCCCACCTTCAGGTTGGATTCGGCGAAATCGATGTTGACGACATGCGCCGCGCCGGCCTTGGCGGCGGCGACGCCGATGCCGCAGGTGTACGCGAACAGGTTGAGCAGCGACCTGCCGGACGCTTCCTGCATGATCCGGCGCCGGCCGGCGCGCATGTCGAGAAAGAGCCAAGGGTCCTGGCCGCCGTGCCGCGCCTGGACGAGATAGCGCACGCCCATTTCGTGAATCTCGCGCGGCGTCTGCGCCGCGCTCAGCAGCCCGGCCGGCAACGGGTTGGCGACGCGTGAGTTGGGGCGGCTGCGATCGTTGTAGATCGCGGTCAGGCCGGGCAGGGCGGCGGCATAGAAATTCTCGATGGCGACCCGTTCATCGCTGTCGAGGGCATCGTGAAAGGTCTGGATCAGCAGCAGGTCGCCGTAGCGGTCAACGGTCAGACCGGGCCGTTTTTCGCTGCTGCCGTTGAACAGGCGGTAGGCATTGGTGTCTTCGCCATGCAGTCGCGCGACAAGAGACTGGCGGGCGGCGAACGCGGCCTGCAGAAGTTCGGTCAGTGCGTGGTCTTGCATGATGTTCTCCCGCCGCGGTGGCGGCGCTCGCTGTGGGCCGATGCTCCGGGAAAGCCGCAGGGCCGGATTCTACCGGAGTGCCCTGGCACCCGCCGGTTCGAGCGCTACCCAGACTTGCCAGTGGCCGCAGGTCGAGCGGGCGCGCCGCTCCGAGCCATCCCAGCCGCCGCCAATGCACAGGCCGGCGACGGTTTCTCCCGCAATGGCCACGGTGCCCGGCTGCTCGACCGGTTCCCGTTCGCCGCACCAGCGTTCGCAGGTGGCGCAGCGTTTTTGGTCCACAGTCTGGATCAGCAAGTCTTTGCGGCGCGACAGGCGGCGATGCTCTCGGTGGCCGGCACGACGGCGCCGCCGTTGCCGATCCAGCCCTTGATGCCTTTCTTCACGTTGTACACTGTCGGATACCCCGCCTGCTGCGAAAGCAACTGGCTGACCGGCCGGGTCCGGTTGCCGGAACGGCAGATGACGACGATCGGGTCGCCCGGTCTGGCCATCGGCTTGAGTTTCTCGAGCCAGCCCGGGTCGGCGCGCCCGCGCTCGTCGAAGTAGGTCAGCAGCTTGCTGCCGGGGACGATGCCGGTTTCTTCCCATTCGGGCTGGGTGCGGATGTCGATCACCGTGACCCCGCTCTTGACCAGTTGTGCCAGTTCGGCATTGTCGATGTCGATGACTTCGGCACGGGCCAGCAGGGCGCACAGCGCAAGGCTGGAGAAAAGAAGGAATTGGCGCATGACAGACCTCACAAATTAGCGTTCACTAATTCTATATCAAGTGCGGATCATTGCCGCCCCTGTTGCTGGCGTTTCATCATTTCGCGCACTTGCGGATCCTTCATCATTTCCTGCATGTTGCCAGCGTTCACCGGTGGCATTCCCGGCATCATGATGTCGCCCGGCTTCTGGCCCGGCTTGCACGGGCCGAGCCAGCGCGCTTCCTGCATCATCTTCATTTCGCTCATGCCATGCTGCGGCGGGTTGTAACGGATCTGCATGTCGTTGCGGTAGTTGCTGTCGAAATCGCCGGTGATGACAGCGTCGGTGGTTGCCGTCGTGGCGTCGAACTTGCACACTGAATGGATGGTCACCTTGCCGGCGGCGCGACTGACGTCCATCACCGGGCAATTGGTCTTCTCCTTGGCACGTTCCTGCATCAGGTTGTCGCTGGCCTGATCAACGCACATCTGCATCGGCCCTTGCGAGGGCATGCCTGCCATCTGGGTCCTGACCTCCCAGAGTCCGGATTTGCGCCTGGGGACATCCGCTGCGCTGGCGGTGGCTGCGAGCAGCGCGGCTAGAAGGGTGAGGCTGATGCGAGCGGCAGTCATGAATCGGGCTCCCTGGCGGCGTTGCGCTCAATGCTATCCCTGTTTCCGGCAATCGTCATGTGATAATGCGCATTCTTGACGGGGGTGGGCATGGCACTGAAAGCGACGATCCACAAGGCCGAACTGCAAATCGCCGACCTCGACCGCGCCCACTTCGGCGACTATGCGCTGACCATCGCCCGCCACCCGTCGGAAACCGAAGAACGCATGATGATCCGCCTGCTGGCCTTCGCGCTCTGCGCTTCACCGACGCTGGCTTTCGGGCGCGGGCTGTCAACCGACGATGACGCCGATTTGCAGGACATCGACTCCACCGGCAGCATCGAATGCTGGATCGACGTCGGCCTGCCCGACGAAAAGGCCATCCGCCGCGCCTGCGCCCGTTCGCGCCATGTGGTCGTCATCAGTTACGGCGGGAGGGGCGCCGACAACTGGTGGCAACGGACAGCAGGCAAGGTCGCCGGCCAGAAGAACCTGCGGGTACTCGCGATCAGCCCGGGCGAGTGCCTGGCGCTGACCGGCCTAGCGCGACGCAACATGCGCCTGCAATGCACGATTCAAGACGGCGTCATCTGGCTGGGCAGCGAGGATCAGCATGTCGAAATGACGCCAAGGGTTCTGTTTCCGAACGAGAAATAGTAAAATGCGAGGCTGTTCCGGGGGGAGCCCGGCCAATTACCTTGAGCGAGGCAAGCATGGCGGCAAATGATGATGACGAATCCACGGCGGTAATCGTCGGAGTTCTGGCGGGGATCGCGCTGGCGGTCGTGGCGGTGGTCTACAGCGGCAGTTCGAAGGTGACCAAGGTTGCCAAGGCTCCCGCCTTTGAAGTGGTCGAGATCGCCCCGCAGGGCGAACCGCTGGCCAAGGTTTACTTCGCCGTGAGCGAAGCAAAGCTGACTGATGCCGATATGGCGGTCGTGGCCTTGACCTTGCAGGCGCTGGCTGCCAATTCGCGCGCCATTGTCCTGCTGTCCGGATTTCACGATCCTTCCGGCGACGCCAGGCAGAATGCCGAACTTGCCCGGGCACGCGCTCTTTCCGTACGCGATGCGCTGGTCGCCGGCGGCGTCCCCGCCGACCGTTGCAAGTTGCGCAAGCCTGAATCGACTGTCGGTAGCGGCAGCCCGGAAGAGGGCCGTCGCGTCGAAATCCGCGTTCAGTAATACCTTTGTTACCAGGGAAGGCGAGCCATGGCGGCTCGCCTTCCCTTGTGACAGCGTGAACGACGCTGTCCCGCACATTCCGTTCCGCCCAGGCGTGACCTGGTTTCGCCCCAGCGTTTACCTGCCGGGCAAGGGCCGCCGCAATAGCTGTCCGCCTCAGAAGGGGGACAGGGTCGCCACCACCTTGCCCGTCTCGATCCTGATCCTGCGCAACAGCCAGCGCGCGGCCCTTTCCTCTGCGCTGCCGTCTTCGCGTAGCACGTAGAACAGGCTTGTCGCGGAAATAGGCGGCCATCACCTGGGTGACTGCACGCCGGACCTGTGGCTGGAATTCGCGTGGAAGGGCGACCGATTCGACAGAGTCGGCCACCGGGCTTTCGAGGAAGAACGCCTTGGCCTGATCGTCGTAGCGGACGCCGGCGTTGCCTGTCACTTCGACCGGGATCGGCGGGTTGCCGAGCAGGGCGATTTCCATGCGGGCGGCGATGCCGGCCCGCCCCTCCGGGGTGCCGAGGCGGATTCGTGGCGCTTCGAGCAGAGTCACGGCCAGCATGGTGCCGGCGCGTTTTTCCAGGCGCCCGTTCTTGTCGATCGCGGCCTGGATCTCGCCCTCGGTGATGACAATTTCCTTGTCGAAGAGAGCGGCGCTGGCGTCATGCGCGAAGCAATGCAGGGTGAGCAGCAGGGTGGCGAGGGCGAATTTCATGCTCGGCGATTGTGGGTCTGGCGGGTGCGGGGGAAGGGGCTGGCAGGCGATGGTTGCCGGTAGTTTATCTGCATCATCGCTCTTCGCTCGAAAGGGCGCGAAACGGATTGCAACGGCGAACCCAAAGGCTCGATGAGCCAGCGGAACCTGCCCGACGCGATCGCCTTTGCCCGGGCCTCCTGCCTGCACGCGCTGGATTCCTTCACGCCGCCGCCTGGCGTGCGCTACTGAGTCGGCAGGATCGCGCGTCGTCGTCTGGCGACCGGGCGGAGAGCGCCTGGCT
>CAWEMU010000048.1:0-135349 GCA_963810175.1 uncultured beta proteobacterium
CCAGAATTGACGCGCAATAACCATGCGCGTAACCTGTGCGCATCATTTCCAGGAGGATTGCCATGACCGCCACGAAGAAGGCCGCCAATCTCAGCGTGCGCGCCGACTTGCTCGAAGAGGCGCGCGCCTTCAAGATCAATCTTTCGCAAACGCTCGAAGCCGCCCTGCAGATCGAGTTGAAGAAAGAAAAGGAACGCCGCTGGCTGGAAGAGAACCGCGCCGCCATCAACGCCTACAACCGCGAGATCGCCGAGCACGGACTCTGGAGCGACGGGCTGAGACAGTTCTGATGGCGCAGTTCGACGTCTATCCCAATCCGAACCCCGCCAGCCGGGCGCGCATTCCCTTCCTCGTGGCCTTGCCGAGCGACCTGCTCGGTACTTTCGACGCCACGGTAGTCGCCCCCTTGCGGCTCAAGACCGAGCTTGACGCAGTTCCCATCCTGCGCCTGAACCCCGTGGTGCACATCGACAACCAGACCTACTTCCTGCGACCGCAGGAGCTTGCTGCCATTTTGACGCGCAGCCTCAAGAGTCCCGTCGCCAACCTTTCTGCCCAGCGCGAGGAAATCCTCGCCGCCCTCGACTTCCTCTTTACTGGATTCTGAGGACGGCCCAATACGTCATGTCAACATGGACCTGCCGGCCGATTCTCCGGAGGCGCGCATCTGCTCCTTTGAGTGCACCTTCTGCGCTTCGTGCGCCGAAGGCAGTCTCGGCGGCAGGTGCCCGAACTGCGCCGGGAAATTGCTGCCGCAGCCCCGACGCCCCGCCGGCAAGCTGGCCGACTACCCGGCGTCGACCGGGCGCATATTCAACCCGACCGGTTGTGCCAAGGCAGCCCGAATGCTCGGGCAGGTTTGAACCCGGGATGTCTGCGGTCGACTGGAAGAATGGGCGAAAAGCCAAGGCCTCCACCTGATGCATCTGTTCGTCGACATTTCGAGTCACGGCTTCGGCCACCTCGCGATCACCGCCCCGGCTCTCAACGCCCTGGCGGAAATGGCCCCGGATTTGCGGTTGACCGTGCGCAGCGGCCTCCCCCGGCAGAAACTGGCGCAGCGCATCAAGGCGCCCTTCACCCTGATCGAGGGCAGCAGCGATTTCGGCTACGTGATGATCGACGCCATGCGCATCGATCTCGCCGCCACCGCCGCCGCCTATCGCCAGGCCCACGCCGACTGGCCGGCGCGGGTTGCGCATGAGGCCGCCTTGCTCGCCGCGCTCGAGCCGGATCTGGTTCTCACCAACGTCAGCTACCTGCCGCTGGCCGGCGCGGCACGGGCGGGAATCCCGGCGCTGAGCCTGTGCTCGCTCAACTGGGCCGACCTCTTCGCCCATTTCTTCGGCCATGAACCGTGGGCCGCGCCGATTCACGCCGAAATGCTCGCCGCCTACCGCAGCGCCCGGTCCTTCCTGCGCATCACCCCGGGAATGCCGATGCGCGAACTCGGCAATCGCGAGGACGTCGGCCCGGTTGCCGCGATCGGCCGCCACCACGATCTCGGGCTGAACGGCGACAAGGCCGTGCTGATCGGCATGGGCGGCGTCGCTCACCGGCTGCCGGTGGAAAACTGGCCGCGACTACCCGGCATCCGCTGGCTGGTCGCCGCCGACTGGCAGTGCACGCACCCCGATGCCATTTCCCTCGAATCCTTCGGCCTGAACTTCACCGACCTGCTGTGCTCGGTCAACGCGGTCATCACCAAACCCGGCTATGGCACCTTCACTGAAGCCGCGTGCAACGGCACGCCGGTGCTTTACCAGCGGCGCGACGACTGGCCGGAGCAGGACTGCCTGATCGACTGGCTGCGGCACAACACCCGCTGCCTCGAGATTCCCGCCGACTGCCTGATCAGCGGTGCGCTCGCGGAGAGCCTGCGATCGCTCTGGCGGCAACAGCCGCTGCCGCGACCAGCAGCGACCGGCGCCGCCGAGGCGGCGGCAAGAATGTTGGGGCCACTGCTTGCGCAAGGTCTTCCGGAAGGATCGGCCCCGCCCCCCGTCTGATTCACCGCCAGCGTTCAGAAACGCCAGCCGAAGCGCTTGAGCAGTTCGCCCGTCTCGCAGACCGGCAGGCCCATGATGCCGGTATAGCTGCCCGCCACGTATTCGATGAACAGCCCGGCGCGCCCCTGGATTCCGTAGGCGCCGGCCTTGTCCATCGGCTCGCCGGTGAGCACGTAACGACGGATTTCATCGTCGTCGATGTGGCGGAAACGCACTTCGCTGATCGACTGCACGTATTCGGTCCGCCCCTCATGCGCGACGGCGACGCCGGTCAGGACGCTGTGCGTCCGGCCCGAGAGATGGCGCAGGATCGCCGCCGCGTCAGCCTCGTCGACCGGCTTGCCGATGATCTCGCCGGCAAGTTCCAGCGTCGTGTCGGCTGCCAGCACCGGACGCAGCGGCAGGCGCCGCTCGAGAAGCAGGTCGATGCCATGGTCGGCCTTGGCGCGGGCGACGCGCTCGACATAGGCAAGCGCCGTTTCGCCGCCATGCACGCCTTCGTCCACTTGCGGGTCGGTGCGCAGGCCGCCGCGGAAGATGATGGTGTCGAACGCCACCCCCATCTGGGTGAGGAGTTCGCGGCGGCGCGGACTGCGCGAAGCGAGGTAGAGACGCATGATGGATTCTAGCCCTCCCGGTGATAGGGGTGATTCTTGAGCACGCTGACCGCGCGATAGAGCTGTTCACACAGCACCAGCCGGGCCAGGCCGTGCGGCAGGGTCAGGCTCGACAGGCGCACGCGGTCGTCGGCCTGGCGCTTGAATTCCTCGTCGAGTCCGTCGGCGCCGCCGATCAGCAGCGCGACGTCGCGGCCGTCCTGCATCCAGGCCTCGAGCCTTCGGGCAAGTTTCAGCGTGGTCAGGTCGTCGCCCTTCTCGTCGAGCACGACAATCCGGCAGGCGGCTGGCAGGGCATCGCGGATGCGGCCCCTTTCGGCGGCGAGCAACTGCTCGCGGGTCTTCGAGCCGCGCATCTCCGGCTTGATTTCGGTAACGGCGGCCGGCAGTTCGCGCGGCATGCGCTTGAGGTACTCGGCGCAGCCGGCGCTCACCCAGTCGGGCTGGCGGTGGCCGACGGCGAGCACATTCAGCTTCATTTGGCGGCGGCCTGCTCCATGGCCTTGCGCCGCTGCGCCGGCGTCGTCTTCCACAGTTCCTCGAGGTTGTAGTACTGGCGCACCGTCGGCTGCATGACATGAACGATCAGGTCGCCGAGGTCCACCAGCACCCACTCGCCGGTCTCCTCGCCTTCGACCGACAGCACCTCGGCCCCCGCCTCGCCGGCCTTTTCCTCGACGTTGCGGGCGAGCGCCCGGACCTGACGGTTGGAGTCGCCGGTGGCGATGATCATGGCGTCGAACATCGAGCTGAGCCCGGTGGTATTGATGACTTCGATATTCTTGCCCTTGATGTCTTCGAGGGCGGAGACGACGAGTTTTTGCAGCTTGCGCATTTCCATCGGGGTTAGAGCCTGTCTCTGTAGAGTTGGTGAAGCCTAATGTAGTCGAGAACGCTATCGGGCAGCAAATAGCGGGGCGAATCCCCGGCGGCGAGCAGCTTGCGGATCCGCGTCGCCGAAATCGCCAGCTGGGTCATCGCGAAGGTGACGATGCCGCCGGCCGGCGCCGCGCGCAGGCCGGCGGCACCGGGCAGGCGGCGGTCGCCGAATTCGGTGGCCAGTTCGTGCGGCAGGCTGGCGACCTCGACCGGAAAGCCGGGGCGGTGCGCGACGGCAATATGGGCCAACGGGAAGATGTCGCGCCAGCGGTGCCAGGTCGTCAGGCCGGCAAAGGCATCGGCGCCGACGAGCAGGACCAGCGCCTGGCCGCCGCCGAGTTCGCCCCGCAGGCGCTCCAGGGTATGCACGGTGTAGCTCGGGGCAGCGGCCTCGACCTCGGCGGCATCGACCGAAAAGCGGTCGTTTTCCGCGGTCGACCGCAGCACCATCTCGAGGCGCTGCTGCGCCGTCACCTGCGGCGCGCCGCGATGCGGCGGCTGCCCGGCGGGAATCCAGCGCACGCCGCCGAGGCCGAGGTGGCCGATCGCCTCCTCGGCCAGCCGCAGGTGGCCGAAATGCACGGGGTCGAAGGTGCCACCGAATATGCCGAGCGGTTCAGACAATTTCAGGTTTGCCGAAGATGTCGCGGTAGCTGGCGTAGAAGCTGGCATAGACGGTCGAGAACACGCACAGCGCGATCACGACCATCAGCGGCAGGATGATGAAGCTGCCGACGAAGCTGCCCTCGCCCCCGGAAAACACGCCGGCCAGCAGGGCGAAAAGCAGCCCCGGCAGGATTCCGGCGACGATGATCAGCGCGGCGCCGAAGGCGAGAAAGGCGCGCCAGTTGATCCAGCAGGCGACGAAACTGAAGAACAGCGACTTGCCGACGCTCTGTCCGTGCCAGGCGGCCAGCACCGGGGCGAACCACCAGGCCATCAGGACCGGCGCCATCAGGGCCATGACGAACACCGACGGCAGGAAGAAACTGCCGCTCTCGAGCGCCTCGCGGTCGGCGGGCTTGGTTGACAGGATGAGGCGCAGCAGATCGCCGCCGTCGAGCAGCGCGGAAAGAGACAGAATGGCGAGCGTGCAGCACAGATAGAGCGCACCGAGGGCGAGCAGCACGCGGGGATTCTGCTTGATTCCGCCGAACAGCGTCTGCAGGCCGACCGGCTTGCCCTGCTCGAGATCGCGCGCCGCCTGCATCAGGCCGACCGTCAGGCCGGGAATGACCATCGACGCCGCCACGGCGCCGATGATCGGGACCAGGTTGAGAAAGATCACGGTCAGCCAGTAGCTGACGACGAGCATCGACAACAGCGGCGGGTTGCGCCGGAAGATCGCGAACCCGGCATCGAGCCAGCGCCAGCCGGCAGCCGCCGGAAGTTTTTGCGCGTGCATGGTCAGGCCCCCTCGAAAATGTCGAGGTAGGAGGCGTAGATCGCGCCGGTGAACAGCGGGATCAGCAACAGGAAGCCGACGAAGAACGGCAGCGCGGCGAAGAACATGGCGACTGCCAGGAGCAGCGCGAAGACGAACATTGCCAGCCAGTTCTTGACCCCGGCGGCAAAGCTGGCCTTCATCGCCGCCAGCGGCTGCATGTCGTGGAAGAACACCAGTGCCGGCGCGAACCAGGTGGCCATGATGACCGGGATCGACAGGATGAACGCCAGCAGGCTGGCGATCATGACACCCCCGAGGGCGATTCCGAACCCGGCGATGCGCCCGGTGATCACGCCGCCGAGGAGGCCGCCGCTGACCAGCAGGAAGCGAGGAACGCGATGCCGAAAACACCCGTCGCAAAAAAGACGCCAATCATCACCAGACCCCCGGCGTTGTGGCGGAAGCCGGCGAACAGGTCGGCGATTTCGGCAGTCCCGTCCGCATGCTGGTGCCGGCTCATGAGCAGCCAGCCGCCGGCGAAGACCGGCAGCAGGACGCTGACCGCGATCTGACCGAAGACCGGAACGATCTGCACCCCCAGCACGATCACCATCATCAGCACCGAGCTGCCGATCCACGTGCCGGGATTGGCGATGAACAGCACCCACCCCTGACGCAGCCACTCGAAACAGGCGGCGGGATCGACTTCCCGGCTGGCGCCGGTGAAGGCGGGCGGGACCACTTGAATTTGCGTACTTTCTTCCATACCGGGATGCTAACGGTGCACGCTTTCCTGAGCAAGGCAAAGACGCTGCAGGAGTTGCCCGAAATGGTCCGGGTCCTTGATCGTTACCACAGCGCCGGGACGCGGATGGTGCCGCGCATCGAGTCGCAGCAGCCAGAACCGCAAGGCGGCGGCCCGGCGCAGCGCCGGCCAGGCGGACTCCTCGGCCGGCGTCAGCGGCCGCAGCGCGCTGTATCCGGCAATCAGGGCGGCGAGTTGGCCGGGCTCGGCGCACCAGTCGTTGGCCACCACCGCCAGATCGAACAGCAGGCTGTCGGCGCCGGCGAAATAGAAGTCGAGCACGCCGGAAAGCTCCCCGCTGTCCTGCCACAGGACATTGTCCCGGAACAGGTCGCCATGGACGATGCCGCGCGGCAGTCCCGAATAGTCCTGCGCCGCCTGGAAATCGAGCTCGGCGAGGAGTTGACCGCGCTCGTCGGCGGACAGCGCCGGCGCCAGCCGCCGGCCGGTCCGCTCGCGCCAGTCGTGGCCGCAGGGATTGGGCAGGGGTGAAGGAAAATCGGCGCCGGCCAGATGCAGGCGCGCCAGCATCGTCCCCAGCGTCCGGCAGTGCGCTGCCGTCGGCGCTTCGATGCACTCACCGGGCAGGCAGTTGAAAAGAGCCGCCGGCTTGCCCGCGAGCAGTCGCCAGAAGCGTCCGTCGGCGGTGGCCAGCGGTCGCGGGCAGGGAATCGCGCGCGCCGCCAGATGGTCCTGGAGGGCCAGGTAGAAATCGAGCTCGCGGGGCGCCAGGTGCTCGAAGATGGTCAGTACCCAGCGGCGACCGCCGGCGGTCACGAAGTAATTCGAATTCTGCATGCCGGCGGCAATGCCGGTCAGCGTGCCCGGAGCACCCACTCCGAGCGGCGCGAGCCAGAGCGCTAACTCGTCGGGCGCGACCGTCGTGTAGACTGACAAGCGGCTACCAGCTGAAAATCCTCCACATGGCCGGCGAGACCATGGTGCCCGGATTGTCCTGCTGGACGAAGTTGCCATCGCCCTGCTGATCGACGAGATAGTACTCGGGACCAATCGCCGGAGTCACCCTGACCATGTAGACCCTGCCGTTCTGACGGAACTCCTCGCGGGTCTCGGTTTCGGTCTTGACGATCGTGACCTGCGGCTCGAGCGCCGCGTCGAAGGCTTCCATGCCCGGCGGCGGAGGCGGAACCGCGGGCAGCGGCTGGAGATTGCCCTGCTGGGCCGAGACAGGCAGCGATGCCAGCAGGATGACAGGAATTAGATGGCGCATGGTGTGATCCTCGAAAATCTGCCGCTGATTCTATTACAGGTTGAGCATCAACTCACGTTCGCTGGGCAACGGACCGAACGGACGCGCCTCGTAGTGTTTGAAAATCGCCTCGACGGCCTGTTCGGGCTCGTCGATCAACTGGATCAGATTGATGTCCGCGGGATCGACCATCTTCTCCTCGATCAGCCTGTCCCGGAACCAGTCGATCATCCCCTGCCAGAAGGCGGAGCCCATCAGGATCAGCGGAATCTTCCTCGCCTTGCCGGTCTGGATGAGAGTGAGCGCTTCCATCAGCTCGTCCAGCGTGCCGAAACCGCCGGGCATCACGACGTAGGCGCTGGCAAAGCGGACGAACATGTACTTGCGCGCGAAGAAGTGGCGGAAGGTCTGCGAAATGTCCTGATAGGGATTCTTCTGCTGCTCGTGCGGCAACTGGATGTTCAACCCGACCGAAGGCGACTTGCCGAAATAGGCGCCCTTGTTGGCCGCTTCCATGATGCCGGGACCGCCGCCCGAGATCACCGAGAACCCGGAATCGGAAAGCAGGCGCGCCGTGCGTTCGGCGAGATCGTAGTAGGGTGAACCCGGCACGGCGCGCGCGCTGCCGAAGATGGTCACGGCCGGCTTGATCGCCGCCAGACGTTCGGTCGCCTCGACGAACTCTGACATAATGCCGAAAATCCGCCAGGATTCACGGGCCGACGCCGACTGCAGCAAGGCTTCGGATTCCACGCCCATCACCAGTTTCTCGCTTTCCGTCACTGCTCATGCCCCTCTTGTTGTTGGTGGACGGCTCGTCCTATCTCTACCGCGCGTTTCACGCCCTGCCCGACCTGCGCAACAAGGCCGGCGAGCCGACAGGCGCGCTCTACGGCGTCCTCAACATGCTACGCCGGCTGGAAAGCGACTACAAGGCGGACTACAAGGCCGTCGTCTTCGACGCCAAGGGCAAGACCTTCCGCGACGACTGGTACCCCGAATACAAGGCACACCGCCCGGCGATGCCCGAGGATCTGGTCCGCCAGATCGCGCCCATCCATGCCGCGATCAAGGCCGCCGGCTGGCCGCTGCTGATGATCGACGGCGTCGAGGCCGACGACGTGATCGGCACGCTGGCCAGCAATGCCGCGGTCGACGGCATAAACACCCTGATTTCCACCGGCGACAAGGACCTGACCCAACTGGTCGCTCCCGAGATCCGCTGGTACAACACGATGAACAACGAACTGCTCGACGAGGCCGCCGTCGTCGAGAAGTTCGGCGTCCCGCCGAGCCGGATCGTCGATTATCTGGCGCTGGTCGGCGACCCGGTCGATGGCGTGCCGGGGGTCCCGAAATGCGGCCCGAAGACCGCCGTCAAGTGGCTGGAACAATACGGCTCGCTCGACGGAGTCATCGCCCATGCCGATGAAATCGGCGGCGTCGTCGGCCAGAACCTGCGCGACCATCTCGGCTTCCTGCCGCTCGGCAGGAAACTGGTCACCGTCGCCCGCGACCTGGCGAATCTGCCGCCGCCCGCCGCGCTGACCGCCAGCCCCCGCGACACCGACGCCCTGCGCGGGCTTTACGGCCGCTACGAATTCCGCACCTGGCTGCGGGAACTGGACGCCCCGGCCGCCGACGCTGTGGTGACCGGACCGGCGACAGCCGGCACCCCGCTGCAGGGGGCCATACCCGTCAGCTATGAAACCGTCCTCACTTGGCCGCAGTTCGATTCCTGGCTGGCGAGGATCGAAGCCGCCGACCTCACCGCGCTCGATACCGAAACGACCAGCCTCGATCCGTTCGCCGCCCGCATCGTCGGCGTCTCGCTCTCGGTGAAGGCCGGCGAAGCCTGCTATATCCCGCTCGCCCACACCGCCCCCGGCGCCCCTGACCAGTTGCCGCGCGACCAGGTTCTCGCGCGCCTGAAACCCTGGCTGCAGGCAGTCGACCGCAGGAAGGTGCTGCAGAACGCCAAGTACGACCAGCACGTTCTCGCCAATCACGGCATCGCCCTCGCCGGAGTCGCGCATGACACCATGCTCCAGTCCTACGTTCTCGAATCGGACAAGGGCCACGACCTTGGCCAGCTGTGCACCCGTCACCTCGGCCTCGCCACCATCGCCTACGAAGATTTGTGCGGCAAGGGCGCCCGGCAGATCGGCTTCGATCAGGTCGATATCGAGCGCGCCGCGACCTACGCCGCCGAAGATGCCGATGTCACGCTGCGCGTCCATCAGGCGCTGCACCCGCAGTTCGCCGACGAAAGGGGTCTTTCCCACATCTATCACGACCTCGAAATGCCGGCCCGCCAAGTCATCTGGCAGATGGAACGGACCGGCATCCTGATCGACGCGGCGACACTGGCGCGCCAGAGCCATGAAATCGGCCGGAAGATCATGGCGCTCGAAGCGCAGGCCTGCGAACTCGCCGGCCAGCCCTTCAACCTGGCGTCGCCGAAGCAACTCGCCGACATCCTGTTCGAGAAGCTGGGTCTGCCGGTCAAGAAGAAGACGCCGTCCGGTGGCCCGTCGACCGACGAGGAAGTCCTCTCCGAGCTGGCCCTCGACTACCCGCTGCCCAAGCTGTTGCTCGAACACCGCGGCCTGGCCAAGCTCAAGGGCACCTATACCGACAAGCTGCCGCGCATGATCAACCCGGAAACCGGCAGAGTACATACTCACTTTTCGCAAGCCTCGGTAGTCACCGGCCGCCTCGCTTCCAGCGATCCCAACCTGCAGAACATCCCGGTGCGCACCGAGGAGGGGCGGCGCATCCGCACCGCCTTCATCGCGCCCGCGGGCTGCAGCATTGTTTCCGCCGATTATTCGCAGGTCGAACTGCGGATCATGGCCCACCTTTCGGGCGACGAGCGCCTGCTCGACGCCTTTGCCCACGGCGAGGATGTCCACCGCGCCACCGCCGCCGAAATCTTCGGCGTCACCCCGCTCGAAGTCGGCCCCGACCAGCGCCGCGTCGCCAAGAGCATCAACTTCGGCCTGATCTACGGCATGAGCGCGTTCGGCCTCGCCCGCCAGCTCGGGCTGGAGCGCAGCGCGGCGCAGACCTACATCGACCGCTACTTCGCGCGCTACCCCGGCGTCGCCCGCTACATGGAAGAAGCCCGCGATTCGGCGCGCCAGAACGGCTACGTCGAAACCGCCTTCGGCCGCCGCCTGTGGTTCCCGGAAATCCGCTCGAGCAACGGCAACCGCCGCCAGGGGGCGGAGCGCGCCGCGATCAACGCGCCGATGCAGGGAACGGCCGCCGACCTGATCAAGATGGCGATGATCGCCGTCAACAACTGGCTGGAGAAGTCGGCGCGGAAATCCCGCCTCGTCCTCCAGGTGCATGACGAACTGGTGCTGGAAGCGCCCGACGACGAACTGATCGAAGTCCGCACCCACCTGCCGCGGCTGATGGGAAATGTGGCGACACTGAAGGTGCCGCTGGTCGTCGAGGTCGGCATCGGGCCGAACTGGGAGGCGGCGCATTAGCCTGGCTGCCAGGCGGGATCAGTCGCCTGCCGATTTCTCCGCCTGCACCTGCAGGCTGTGCAGGCGGGCGTAGGCACCGTTCAGCGCCAGCAGTTCGGCATGCTTGCCGGATTCGCTCAGCCTGCCTTCATGGAGGACGACGATGCGATCGGCATTCTCGATGGTGGACAGCCGATGGGCGATGACCAGTGTCGTGCGCCCGCGCATCAGTTCGTCGAGCGCCGCCTGCACATGGCGTTCGGATTCGGTGTCGAGCGCCGAGGTGGCCTCGTCGAGGATCAGGATCGGCGCGTCCTTGAGGATCGCCCGGGCGATGGCAAGACGCTGCCGCTGCCCCCCGGAGAGCTTGACGCCATTTTCGCCGATCATCGTGTCGATGCCATCCGGCAGCACGTCGATGAACTCGAGCGCATGGGCGGCGCTGGCGGCGGCGCGGATCTGCTCGCGCAGCGCGCCGCGCTTCGTTCCATAGGCGATGTTGGCGGCGATGGTATCGTTGAACAGGACCACGTCCTGACTCACCAGCGCGATGTTTGCGCGCAGGCTTTCCAGGCGTATCTCGGAGAGGCGATTCCCGTCGATCCGGATCTCCCCGACTTCGACATCATAGAAGCGCGGCAGCAGATTGGCGACCGTTGTCTTGCCGCTCCCCGAGGCGCCGACCAGAGCCACGCACTCGCCCGGCCGCACCGTCAGCGACAGGTCATTCAGCGCGGGACGGTCGGCGCCGGGATAGGTGAAGGTGACATGCTCGAAGTCGATATGGCCTTGGGCCCGCCCGAGTTCGACACTTCCCGTATCCTCCTCGGCCGCCTCGTCGATCAGCGCAAAGACGCTTTCGGCGGCGGCAAGCCCGCGCTGGATCGGCGCATTGACGTCGGTCAACCGCCGCAACGCCGGCAGGAGCATCAGCATGGCGGTGATGAAGGAGACGAAGTTGCCGACCGTCGTCTGGTCATCCGCCGCCTGCTTGAGCGCCACGCCGATGATGATGGCGAGGGCGACCGCGGCGAAGAAATGAACGATCGGACTCTGGCCCGCGGAAGCGAGCGTCGCCCGCATCGCCAGGCCGCGCTGTTCGCGGACGGCCTGGCGGAAACGCTCCCTTTCATAAGCCTGGCCACCGAAGATCCGCACGACCTTGTAGCCCTCGATCGTTTCCTGCAGGACCTGGGTGATCTTGCCCATCGCCTGCTGCAAACCGCGCGAAACCTTGCGCAGCCGGCGACTGAAGAAGCGCACGGCGACCGCGATCGGCGGCGCCATGACGAGCGTGATCAGCGTCAGTTGCCAGTTGAGGTAGAACAGCCAGCCCATGAGGGCGATGATCGAGAGCGAATCCCTGATCAGCGAGGTGATCGCCGTCGTCGCCGCGCCGGTCACGTTGGTGACGTCGTACATGACGCGCGACATCAGGTGGCCGGAGAGATTGTCGCTGTAGTAGCGCATCGGCAGATGGACGATGCGGGAAAACATCGCCTGGCGCAATTCGGTGATGACGTTGTTCGCCACCCAGCTCATGGCGTATTCGCCGAGAAAACCGAAAATTGCGCGGACCAGGAAAATCGCCAGAATGATGAGCGGATAGATCAGCCAGGCCCAGCCGCCCTGAGTCTTGGCGAAACCGTCATCGAGCATGTACTTCATCATCGCCGGAAAGACCGGCTCGGCCAGGGACGACAAGCCCATGCACAGCATTGCCGCCAGGAAGACCCGCCAGTACGGCCTGACATAGCTCAAGAGCCGGGAATACAGCGCACGACTGCTGGTCATGTCTCGGGCCATGCACATCCCTGAAGGGCAAAGTTAAGCGGGGGATTATACCTGCCCACCCGGCTTCCCACCCAGTGCCGGCCACGGGCTCGCCGGGGTGCCGGCGCTTACCGCCGATGGCGGCTTTCGGCTGCGCGGGTTCAGCGGCCAATGGCGACGGTCGTCAGCGACCCGTAGGCGAAAGCAAGTTGCGGCCATTCGCCGGGCGGCAACCCGCGCCAATGCGCGAGCAGGACGCGGATGACCCCGGCATGGGTGACGATCACCGATTCCGGGGCGTCGAGCCCGGCGACGAATTCGAGCGCGCGGCGCTGCAGCGCCAGCGGCGACTCCCCGCCCGGCGGCGCATAGCCACCCACATCGGCCGCCCAGGCTTCGAGTTCGGCGCGCGGAATGGCATCCCACGGTCAACCTTCCCAGAGGCCGAAATTCATCTCGCTCAGGCGGTCGTCGACCGCTGCGTGCGGCAGCAGCAACTCCGCCAGTTCCCGGCAACGCTGCAGCGGGCTGGTCCATACCGGCAACCCGCCCGGTAGTTCAGCCCGCAGGCGCGCCGCGACGGCGCCGGCATTTTTGGCCGAAATGTCGAGTCGACCGTAGCAGACGCCCGGCGCGACCACGGGTTCGGGATGGCGAACGAGATGGAGGATCATGCGGCGACCACCTCCGATCGGTCCCGGCGCGGAGAACCCATCAGACGAGCCGGACGCCGAGCCCGGCAGCGCCGGAGAGGTGCGGCGGATGGCGGAACGGGCGCATTCCGATCGCCCGCCGGTGTTCAACCGCCGATCCTCCGCCAGACCACGCAGCGGTTGTTGGAGGGCATGGCGCGGTCCTCGACCAGTTCGAGTCCGGCCATTTCCGCCAGTCCGTTCACCTTCTCGAAGTCCCGGATTCCCTGGTGCGGCGCATTTTCCTTGAGCCGGAGATCGAAGGCCGCATTGCTCTCGCTGGTGAAGCGACCGCCGTAGTTGAAGGGGCCGTAAATGGCGACCTTGGCCTGGTCGGCGAGAACGTCCGCCAGCCCGGCGAAGAGGCATTCGACGACCGTCCAGGGCATGATGTGCAGCGTATTGGCGCTGAAGACCGCATCGTAGCGCCGCGCGGGCCACGCCCCGGTGACGTCGAGTTCGAGCGCTGGCGGGGTGTTGGCGAGACCGGTCTCGTCCAGCCACGCTTTGATTCCCGGCAGTTTTTCCGCGCGGTCGGAGGTTTGCCAGATCAGATGCGGCAGACGGGCGGCGAAAAAGATCGCGTGCTGGCCGGTTCCGCTGCCGATTTCCAGCACCGCGCGGCGGTCGCCGAAGTGATCGCGGAGCACTTCGAGAATCGGCTCGCGGTTCTTCTCGCAGGCGGGGGCGCAAGGCTTTTCCATGAACGGCATTTTCACTGACAGGTGCCCAGTGTAGCGCCTGCATGACGCGCGTGGCCGGCTTCAGCCTGGCCAGACGGCAAGCAGGCCGAGATAGAAGGCAATTTCGCTGACCTGCTGTGTCGCACCCAGGCAGTCGCCGGTGTAGCCGCCGAGCCAGCGCCTGAACTTGGCGGCCAGCCAGAGCGTTGCCAGGGCGGCGAGCACGCAGCCGGCAAGGGCCTTTTCAGTCGGCAGCCAGGCCAGGGAAACCACAACGAAGAGCAGCGCAACCAGCGTCTCGCCGCCGGAAATCCGGGTCGCCAATGGCTTGGCCTTGGCCAGCAGATCCTCGCGCACATAGTCCATGGTCGCCAGCAACGCGGTCGAACAGAAGCGCGACACGGCGTGCCCGGCAAGCAGGGCGTAGGGGACCAGCGCGCCATCCAGCGAATTCAGCAGCGTGAACTTGCCGAGCAGCGCCAGCACCATGGCGACGACGCCATAGCTGCCGACCCGCGAGTCCTTCATGATCTCCAGGATGCGCGGTTTCTCCCAGCCGCCGCCGAGGCCGTCGACCATGTCCGCCAGCCCATCCTCGTGGAAAGCGCCGGTGGCATAAATGGTCGCCGCCATCGACAGCAGCACGGCGACCGGCTGCGGCCACAACGCATGGCGCCGAGGAAAGACCAGCGCGCCGATGCCGCCGATCAGCAGGCCGACCGCCGGGAAATAGCGCGCCGAACGGTTCAGCGCTTCGCTCGAATGGCCGACCCAGGCCGGCACCGGCAGGCGGGTGAAGAAACGGATCGCACCGAAGAAATATTCCAGCTCGCGGCGCAGCATCAGATTTTTTCCGACACGCCCGCCGATTCGAAACTGGCCATCTCGTTGAGAAAGCCCGCCGCCGCCCGCACCAGCGGCCAGGCCAGTGCGGCGCCGGTGCCTTCGCCGAGACACAACCCGAGGTCGAGCAGCGGTTCGACACCCAGCGCCTGCAACTGCGCCGCGTGGCCCGGCTCGGCCGAGCGGTGGCAGAAGATGCAGTAGTCGAGAAGCGCCGGCGCCAGTCGTGCCGCGATCAGGGCCGCCGAACCGACGATGAAGCCGTCGATCAGCAGGGTCATCTTCGCTTCCGCCGCGCCCAGCATGGCGCCGACCATCATGGCGATCTCGAAGCCGCCGAATTCGGCCAGCACGTTCAGCGGCTCGTCGTTGCCGCCCGCCTCGCGATAACGCTTCAAAGCCTGTTCGAGCAAGGCCTGCTTGCGCGCCAGCCCGGCATCGTCGAGCCCGGCGCCGCGCCCGATGCAGTCGGCGAGCGGCGTGCCGGTCAGGCAATGGGTGAGCAGCGCGGCCGACGCCGTATTGCCAATGCCCATCTCGCCGAAGCCGACAAGATTGCAGCCGTTGGCGGCAAGATTGCGGCTGATCTCCGCCCCGCGCTCGATGGCATGCGCGCATTGCTCCATCGTCATCGCCGGCTGTTCGATGTAGTTGGCGGTGCCGTGCGCCACCTTGGCGTTGATCAGCCCGTTGCGCCGGCCGAAGTCATGCGCGACGCCGGCATCGATGATGGCCAGAAAGATCTCGTTCTGCCGCGCGAAAACGTTGATCGCGGCACCGCCGGCGAGGAAGTTCTCGACCATCTGCCAGGTCACTTCCTGCGGATAGGCCGAAACGCCCGACCTGGCGGCACCGTGATCGCCGGCGAAAACCAGCAGATGCGGCTGGTCAAACTCGGGATCGAGACGTTGCTGGATCAGGCCGATCTGCATGGCGACATGTTTCGAGCTGACCGAGCGCGCCGAGCGGCTTGGTCTTCTGGTCGATCTTCTGCTGCAAGGCAGCGGCCAGCCCCTGATCGGGGGCGGTGATGTTGAATTTGGAATGCATCCGATTCTTCCCGTCAAAAAACGCAAAAGGGCCTCGCGGCGGCATTCATGGAATGCGACCGCGAAGCCCTGTCCACAGGCTCCCTGAAGCGATTCGATACGTCTTCTGGCTTTCGGATCGTCCGGCCTGCCGCGCCTTCCCGGCCCGGGTTTGTCCCGTGACCAGTGGCATCCTGCGACAACCGTCCCCGATTACAGCGGCGGGCCCGCCCCGGAATGGAGAAAATCTCGGCACCGGGTTCCGTTTCATCGAATCGGGGCGAATTATCCGGCTTGCCGGGAAGGCGTGCAATCACCTAAGCTTCCCGCCATGAAAGAACTGATCCTCGGCGGCGCGCGTTCGGGCAAGAGCCTGTTCGCTGAAAGGCGTGCGGCGGACTCCGGCCTCCATGTCGTCTATCTCGCCACGGCCGAAGCTCGTGACGACGAGATGAGCCGCCGCATCGCCCACCACCGCGAACGCCGTCCTTCCGACTGGCGGACGCTCGAGGAGCCCCTGCATCTGGCGGCAATGCTGCGCGAAACGGCAACAGCGGACACCTGCATCGTCGTCGATTGCCTGACGCTGTGGCTGTCCAATCTTCTGTTCAGCGGTTCCGGAGCGGCCCAGGCGGAAGCCGGGCTGGCCTTCGACTGTCCGCTCTTCAATGACGAAACGGCGGGCCTGATCGCCGCCCTGCCGCAACTGCCGGGCACGGTCATTTTTGTTTCCAACGAAGTCGGCTGGGGCATCGTTCCCATGCACCCGGTGTCGCGCCGGTTCGCCGACGAACAGGGGCGGCTCAATCAGCGCGTCGCCGCGGTTTGCCAGCAGGTGACGCTGATCGCCGCCGGCCTGCCGCTGACGCTCAAGTCACCGGGTGCGACGCCTTGAGCCATTCTTCGGCCGGCGGCCGGCCACTCGACCTGGCAACCTGCAACAACCCCCGGGGCTGGCCGGTCCCGCCGCTGCCGGACGAAGTCTGGCGCCTGGCGCCGGATGATGACGATGGCCTCGAGCTGGCCGCGGTGCGCTACTACGGCAACGCCAACCTGCTGCCGGTGGCCGGTCGGCGCGCGGCGATCAATCTGCTGCCCCACCTGTTTCCGCCGGCGATGGTCGCCTGCATCGGGCCGCTGGAAGATGAACACGCGCTCGCCTGGAAAGCTGCCGGGCATCGCCCGCGCCTGTTGCAGGGCGCCACGCTGGCGCGCGCCGTCGGTGCGGCAACGCCCTTCGTTCTCCTTGCCAATCCCAACCCCATCACCGGCAGCCATTTGCTCCGTGAGCACCTGCTCGACGCCGCCAGTCAGCTCGGCAAGCGGGGCGGCTGGCTGATCGTTGACGAAACGCTGGCCGACCCCTTGCCCGACCAGAGTGTCGCCCCATTTGCCGGCACGGCGGAGGGCCCCAGGCTGATCGTGCTGCGCTCGCTCGCCGAGTTTTTCGGACTCGCCGGGGCACCGGTCGCCTTCCTCCTCGCCAGCCCCGACCTGCTCGCTCGCCTGAAAAGCCTGCGCGGACCACGAACGATCCCCGGCCCGTCGCGCGCCGTCGCCCGGACGGCGCTGGCCGACGACGCCTGGCAGGCTGAAGCCAGGCAGCAACTCGCCGCGGCCACAGATCGCCTGCACGCCCTGCTCGCGCCGTTTGGCGAGGTCAGATCGACGGCGCTGTTCGCCTCATTGAATACGCCGCAGGCGGCCGAACTGCACAGCCATCTCGCCCGCCACGACATTCTCGTTTGCCACTTCGAGCACGGGTCGCTACTCCGCTTCGGCCTGCCTGGCAACGAAACTGACTGGCGGCGCCTGGAGGCCGCCCTCGCCGCATGGAAACCCGCATGAACATCTGCCGCATGAAATTTGCCCGTTTTTTGCCGTTGACCGCAACACTCGCCCTGTTCGCCAGCGCCCACGCCGAACTCGTCTTCAAGGACGACAGCGGCCAGGAAATTCGCCTCAAGGCGCCGGCCAAACGCATCGTCACCCTCGCCCCGCACGCCACCGAAATCCTCTACGCGGCCGGCGCCGGCGACCGCCTGGTCGGGACAGTCGACTACAGCGACTATCCGCCGGCCGCAAAAAGGGTGCGGCGGGTCGGCAGTTATGACCGCATCGACCTCGAGGCCGTCGCCGCGCTCAGGCCCGATCTCGTCATCGCCTGGGAAACCGGCAACCCTGCCGGGCAGGTCGAGAAATTGAAGGCGCTCGGTCTCACTGTCTATTCGTCGCAGCCCAACCGCATGGAAGACGTGGCAGCACAACTCGCGCGCTTCGGGCAACTGGCCGGTACCGAGGCCATAGCCGGGCCCGCCGCCGAGCGTTTCCGCCAGCGCCTGGCGGCGCTGCGCGATGGCAACGCCGGCAAGCCGCCGGTGCGCGTCTTCTACCAGATCTGGAAGGCGCCGCTGATGACCGTCGGCGGCCCGCAGATCATCAGCGACGCCATCCGCCTGTGCGGCGGCGAGAACGTCTTCGGCAAGCTCGACCAGATGTCGCCGACGGTCAGCGTCGAGGCGGTGCTCGCGGCCAATCCGGAGGTCATCGTCGCCACCGGCATGGGCGACGCCCGCCCGGAATGGCTGGACGACTGGAACAAATGGACGCGGATGACCGCCGTCAGCCGCGGCAACCTCTTCCACATCAACCCGGACATCATGCAGCGCCACACCCCGCGCATCCTCGACGGCGCCGCGCAATTGTGCGCCGACCTCGACATCGCCCGCAGCCGCCGGCCGCCCGGCGAGAGGCCGAAATGAGCCGCCTGCCGCAACGCATCGTCTGCCTGACCACCGAAACCGTCGAAGTCCTCTACGCCATCGGCGAAGCAGGACCGCATCGCCGGCATCACCGGCTATACCGTTCGCCCGCCCGCGGCGCGCAAGGAAAAACCCAAGGTTTATGCCTTCACCAGCGGGGACATCGACAGGATTCTCGCCGTCCGCCCCGATCTGGTGCTGACCTTTTCCGACCTGCAGGCCGACATCGCGCGCGACCTGATCAAGGCCGGCGTGCCGGTCTATGCCTTCAACCAGCGCAGCATCGACGACATGCTGGGCATGGTCGAAACCATCGGCCGCCTGGTCGGCGCCGAGGCGCGCGCGCTGCAGATGGTTCGCGAACTTGAGGCGCAAATCGAAGACGCCCGGACCATCGCCGCCGCCCGCATCGCCCGCAGCGGACGGCGGCCGCGCGTCTATTTCGAGGAATGGGACGAACCCAACATCACCGCCGTGCGCTGGGTGTCGGAGCTGATCGAGATCGCCGGCGGCGAGAACATCTTCGCCGACCGCGCCGCTTCGCCAATGGCCCGCGACCGCATCCTCGCCGATCCGCTGGAAGTCGTCGCCCGCGCCCCGGACATCATCATCGGCTCATGGTGCGGCAAGCATTTCCGGCCCGAGCGCGTTTCCGCCCGCCCCGGCTGGTCAACCGTACCTGCCGTGGTCAACGGCCGGCTGCACGAGATCAAGTCGGCCATCATCCTGACGCCGGGGCCGGTGGCGATCAGCGAAGGGCTGCCGCTGTTGCTCGACATCCTGAATATCGACGACCGCTGATCGCTCTTCATGCGAAGGCCCGTGTCCTTCCGCTCCGCGACTGACACCGCCCTGACCGAAATCCGCTTGCGGCGCTCTCACGCTTCAACTAGATTGACCGCTGAAGGATTGAGCGCTAAAGGAGGGCACCCATGTTCGGCGACCTGATTTTCCGGCAACTGTTCGATGCGGCGTCATCGACCTACACCTACCTGCTCGCCGACCCGCAAAGCCGCGAGGCCGTGATCATCGACACGGTCTACGAGCAGCACTTGCGCGACCGCGCACTGGTCGAGGAACTCGGGCTCAAGTTGGTTGCCGCCCTCGACACGCACTGCCATGCCGATCATGTGACCGGCGCCTGGCTGATGCGACTGGCCACCG
This sequence comes from uncultured beta proteobacterium, assembly GCA_963810175.1. Taxonomy (GTDB): domain Bacteria; phylum Pseudomonadota; class Gammaproteobacteria; order Burkholderiales; family Rhodocyclaceae; genus Azonexus. The sequence goes on from CAWEMU010000048.1 coordinate 19,332, forward strand.
GCTGCAAGATCGGGATTTCCAGGCGCTACGGCGATGACTTGCAGGGCGCCGATCTGCGGCTCGATCATGGCGACCGCGTGGCCTTCGGGAGGCGAGCCCTGGAAGTGCGCGCCACCCCCGGGCACACCGACGGCTGCCTGACCTACGTGACCGACGACCATCGCCTGGCCTTCACCGGCGACTGCCTGCTGATCCGCGGCGCCGGCCGCTGCGATTTCCAGCAGGGCAATGCCGCCACGCTCTTCCGCTCGATCACCGGGCAGATCTTCAGCCTGCCGGACGACTGCCTGATCTTTCCCGGGCACGACTACAGCGGCCGCACCGTCACCTCGGTCGGCGAGGAGCGGGCGCACAACCCGCGCATCGGCGGCCAGGCCGACGAACGTGACTTCGTCGGCTTCATGGAGAACCTGAACCTTCCCCACCCCAGGCAGATTGCCGTCGCCGTGCCTGCCAACCTGCGCTCCGGCAAGCCCGATGACGCCGGGGCGCCGCGCCCCGCCGACTGGGGACCGGTGCGCCAGAGCTACGCGGGACTGCTCGAGATCGACCCGGAGTGGGTCGCCGAACATCTCGCCGCAGTGCACGTTCTCGATGTCCGCCAGCCTGACGAACTGGACGAGCGACTGGGCCGCATCGCGGACGCGCAGCATGTCCCGTTGAATGAACTCAAGGACCGCCTGGACGAGATCCCCAGGGACCGTCCGGTGATCCCCGTGTGCCACGCCGGGATGCGTTCGGGCCAGGCCACGGTGATCCTGCGCCAGGCCGGGTTTCCGCGCGTCGCGAACCTGCGTGGCGGCATGCTGTCATGGCAGCAACTCGGGCTGCCGGTGGTGCGCGGCGCCAACTCCCCGGCTTGACGCGCCGTCTGGCTCGCGCTTTTCCCGAGCCAATTTGATCTGCAAGAAGGTCTTCCCCGGCCCGCTCGCTATAATCCGTGGCCTGATGACAGGAGACAGCCCATGAAATTCATCCTTTCCGCCCTCGCCGTCGTTGCTGACCTTGCCTGGTTTCCCGGCGCATGCCGCCGACCCGGGTACCGCCGCCATCGAGGCCATCGGCAGGATCAACGGCATGGCGCTCGCCTGCGAGCAACCGGCCATCGCCAGCCGCGCCCGCAATGCCGTGACCACCACCGCGCCGAAGACCCGCGCCAACGGCGAAGCCTTCGAGAGTGCCACCAATGCCGCCTACCTCGAACAGGGCAAGGGCGCGCCCTGCCCCGATACCGCCGGGTTCAATGCCGCGCTCGGCGACGCGGAAAAGACACTGCAGGCCGCGTTCCCGGCGTCCCGATGATCCGGCTGGGGGTCCTGCTGCTCGCCGCGCTGCTCTGCTGCAGCCCGGCCGCCGCGCAGTCGGCACATGACCTGCTGGCGGGCGAGACCCGCGGCATCAACCCGCGCTACCTGTTGCAGGACCCGAACGGGCGTTCGGTCACCAGCGAGGATTTCCGCGGGCGCTTTCAACTGATCTCCTTCGGCTATACCTACTGCCCGGACGTCTGCCCGACGACGCTGGTCGAGATGGCCGCCATCCTCAAGCAACTCGGCGATCAGGCAGACCGCCTGCAGCCGGTCTTCATCACGGTCGACCCGGAACGCGACACCGGCAAGGTGCTGCGGACCTACACCGAATTCTTCGACCCGCGCATTCTCGGCCTCACCGGCTCGCCGGCGCTGGTGCGCCGCGCCGCCGACAATTTCAGGATTCGCTACGCCAAGGTGCGCGAGCCCGGTTCCGAAAATTACGCGGTCAACCACTCCGCAGGCATGATTTTGCTCGGGCCGGATGGGGCTTTCATCAAGAAGTTCGCCTTCGCGACGCCCGTCGATGAAATCACCGCGCAACTCGTGGAAATCATGGGTGCGTACCAGGCCAGCCCGGCCCGGCGCTGATATTGGCCCCTCCAATTCCGGCTTTGGTCCCATCTCATAGCCGCGAAGCCGATCCCGGATTGACTTTTCACACCCCGGTAGGTATCGTCCGCAGCACGCTGGCAAGCCAGCCGCGCCGATTTGAGCTCTGCTTGCGGGCGCTTTACAAATTCAGCTAAAACGGGAACTGCCCGGTTCGCGTTTGTTGGCCAACCGGGTTTTTCGTTTTCAGGAACACCATGCCAGGACAATCCGTCGGCGTCGTCGAGTCACGACGCGCCCACTTCGACCAAGCGCTGCACCTGCGCAGCGGCGGGGTACTGCCCGCCTACGATCTGGTCTATGAAACCTATGGGACGCTGAACGCCGCCAAATCGAACGCGATCCTCGTCTGCCACGCGCTGTCCGGTCACCATCACGTCGCCGGCCACTACGCCGGCCAGCCGGACAACGTCGGCTGGTGGGACAACATCGTCGGTCCCGGTCAACCGCTCGATACCGACCGGTTCTTCGTCGTCGGCGTGAACAATCCTGGCGGCTGTCACGGGTCAACCGGGCCGTCGTCACCCAACCCGGCGACCGGCAAGCCCTGGGGCGCCGACTTCCCGATGGTCGCGGTCATCGACTGGGTGCACGCCCAGGCGCGTCTCGCCGACCTGCTCGGCATCGACAGTTGGGCGGTGGTCATGGGCGGCAGTCTCGGGGGCATGCAGGCGCTGCGCTGGAGCGTCACCTACCCGGAGCGGGTGCGCAACGCCATCGTCATCGCCGCCGCGCCCAAGCTGTCGGCGCAGAACATCGCCTTCAACGACGTCGCCCGCCAGGCGATCCTGACCGACCCGGATTTTCACGGCGGCAATTACTACGAGCACAACACGCGGCCGGTGCGCGGGCTGCGCCTGGCGCGCATGCTCGGCCACATCACCTATCTTTCCGACGATCAGATGGGCGAGAAATTCGGCCGCGAATTGCGCAATTCAGCCTTCTCCTTCGGTTTCGGCGTCGAATTCGAGGTCGAATCCTACCTGCGCCACCAGGGCGACAAGTTCGCCGGCCATTTCGACGCCAACACCTACCTGCTGATGACCAAGGCGCTCGATTACTTCGACCCGGCGCGCGAGGACAACGGCAACCTGACGGCGACCATGGCGCGCAGCAAGGCCAACTTCCTGTTCGTTTCGTTTTCCACCGACTGGCGCTTCTCGCCGGCGCGCTCGAAGGAGATGGTGGCAGCCCTGCTCGCCAACGGGCGCGACGTTTCGTACGCGGAAATCAGCCTCAATTTCGGCCACGACTCCTTCCTGATGGACGACGCGCACTATCACGGGGTAATCGACGCCTACCTGCGGAACATCAAGCTATGACACATACCCTGGGCCGCGCCGACTTCGACCTCATCACCGCCTGGATCGCACCGGGCGACCGCGTGCTCGACCTCGGCTGCGGCGACGGCACGCTGCTCAAGCACCTGATCGAAACGCGCGGCGTGCATGGCTGGGGCGTCGAGATCGACGATGCCACCGTCCTCGCGGCGATCCAGAACGGCATCAACGTCATCCAGGGCAACCTGGAAAAGGGCCTCGACGAATTCGCCGACCAGGCCTTCGACCATGTCGTGCTGTCGCGCACGCTGCAGACCGTGCGCCACACCGAGGGCATCCTGCGCGAGATGCTGCGGGTCGGCCGCGAGGCCGTCGTCTCCTTCCCCAACTTCGCCTACTGGAAGAACCTGCGCTCGGTGCTCGAGGGCCGCATGCCGGTTTCCGAAGACCTCCCCTACCAGTGGTACGACTCGCCCAACGTGCGCTTCTTCACGCTGCTCGACTTCGAGGATCTGTGCGACAGGATGGGTCTGGTCATCCGCGAGCGCCACGTCCTCGACGAGGAAGGCAATCTGGTCGAGAACGAGGTCAATTTTCTTGGCAGCCTGGCCGTTTACCGCCTGACACTGAGCCGCTGATGCCGGCCTGGCTCGCGGCCCTGCTGACGCGGAAGATGCTGATCTGCGTCTTCACCGGCTTCAGTTCGGGCCTGCCGCTCTACCTGCTGCTCAATCTGCTGCCGGCCTGGCTGCGCAGCGAGGGCGTCGATCTCAAGACGATCGGCTTCTTCGCGCTGATCCAGTTTCCCTATACGTGGAAGTTCCTCTGGTCGCCGCTGCTCGACCGCTACAGCATCCCCGGTTTCGGGCGCCGGCGCGGCTGGATGCTGCTGACGCAGGTCGGGCTGCTGTTCGCCATCGGCTCGCTCGGCGGCCTCGACCCGAAGGAGAACATCTGGCCCATCCTGTGGCTCGCCGCGCTGCTTGCTTTCCTCTCGGGAACGCAGGACATCGCGGTCGACGCCTTCAGAAGGGAAATTCTGGCCGACAACGAACTCGGCCTCGGCAATGCCGTGCATGTGAACGCCTACCGCATCGCCGGCCTGATTCCCGGCTCGCTGTCGCTGATCCTCGCCGACCGCCTGCCGTGGAGCGAGGTGTTCTGGATCACCGGCGCCTTCATGATTCCCGGCATGGTCATGGCCTGGCTGGTCAGCGAGCCGGTGATCAAGGGCGCCCCCAAGACCCTGCGCCAGGCGGTCACCGAACCCTTCCACGAATTCGTCGGCCGCCAGGGCTGGCGCGGCGCCGTCCTGGTGCTCGCCTTCATCTTCCTCTACAAGCTCGGCGACAGCCTGTGCACCGCGCTGGCGACCCCGTTCTACCTCGACATGGGCTTCACCAAGACCGACATCGGCCTGATCGCCAAGCACGCGGGGCTGTGGCCGGCGGTGATCGGCGCCCTGCTCGGCGGACTGTGGATGGTCAGGCTGGGGATCAACCGGGCGCTGTGGCTGTTCGGCGTCGTGCAACTGGTGTCGATCTTCGGCTTTGCCTGGCTGGCGGCGCAGGGCCATTACGCCAGCATCGGCGCCGGCGAGCGCCTGGCGCTGGCCTTCGTCATCGGACTCGAAGCGCTCGGTGTCGGGCTGGGCACGGCGGCCTTCGTCGCCTTCATCGCCCGCTCCACCCATCCCGCCTACACGGCGACGCAGATGGCGCTGTTTACCAGCCTGGCGGCGGTGCCGCGGACCTTCATCAATGCCTCGGCCGGCTGGCTCGTGGAAATGCTGGGGTGGACCAGCTTCTTCTGGCTGTGCGCCGTGCTGGCCATCCCGGGAATGCTCCTTCTGCTGAAGGTCGCCCCGTGGCACGCACGGGAAACCGGCCCGGCTTGACCTGATTGCCGCCGGCCGGCGGCAACAACGCCTGTTGCGGTCAACGCGCTCCGAGCAGCGAATTCCGTACCGTCTGCCAGCCACGCCAGACGTAGAACGCACGCTTGCCCCACCGCCAACTGCGCCTCGGACTGACCACGACGACAACGGCAACCGTGACGCCAACCACCTCCGGGTGCGCCTTCAGCCAGTCCACACCGGCCAGCGCCTTGTCGGCAGCGCCCAGGACACGTTCGAGACCACCCGAATGACTCGCCAGCGCGGTGCGCTGAAGCGCTATGCGCGCCCGCAACTCTCCTTGGCGCATCGCCAGCTCATGCGCGTGATCGTTCACTGCTTGTCCGTGACGCCACGCAACTGCGCCATGTCGGCTTCCAGTTCGGCGAGACTGGCGCGGAACAGCCTGCTTGGCTGGGCAACCTGGCGACGCAGGGCAGAAGCAAGGAATAGCCCCGTCACCAGGAAAAGTCCCGCCGCCAACCCGAAGACCAGAATGCGCTGCTCCCAGAAGACGAGAGCGATGAAGGCGACCAGCATGATCAGCCCGACCGCAAGGAGGAACGCCGCCCCGATCGCCTTGGCCCACAGCGACATGAGGCGGAGCTTTTCTTCCTCGACCTCGGTTACGAGGAGTTCCGCACGCGTCTTGCCGATCGCGAGCAACGTCACGATCAGGTTCTTCAGGGAAACGAACAACCTTTCGCGGCTCGCTTCGCCTCGCGATCCGGCGGGCATGGCCTTAACGGCGGCCGATCAGGACACCGAGAGCCAACCCGAGAGCGGCGGCGACGCCGATGGCCTGCCACGGACGCTCATGGACGAAGTCGTCGGTGGCGCGCGCGGCCGCCTTTGTCCTGTCGCGGAGCGCGGCTTCGGCATCGGCTAGCCGTTCCTTGGCGTCGCGCAGGCGGATGGCGATGCGCTCGCGCAACTCACCCGCCTTCTCACCGGCAGCACCAGCCGTGCTGCGCAACAGTTCCTCGGTATCGGATACCACGACCTTCAGATCGGAGACCAGCTTTTCCTTGTTGGCAACACTCATTTCGTCAGACATTTTCATTCTCCCGGTTAACAGTTATTCACAATTGAAGATTATCCCCTTCGGGCGACGAAAGCAATTCACAAAGTCCAATCGTAATCAATCAGCAGCGGCGCGTGATCGGAGAAGCGTTCGCCCTTGTAGACTTCAGCCCGCCGCGCGCTGCCAGCGAGTTCGGGCGTCGCGACCTGGTAGTCGATCCGCCAGCCGACATTCTTCGTCCAGGCCTGCCCGCGATTGCTCCACCAGGTATAGGCGTCTCCGGATGCTTCGGGATGAAGACGGCGATAGACATCGACCCAGCCATGGTCGTCGAACACCCGGGTCATCCAGGCGCGCTCCTCGGGCAGGAAGCCGGAATTCTTCTGGTTGGATCGCCAGTTCTTCAGATCGATTTCCTTGTGGGCGATGTTCCAGTCGCCACACAGGACGATCTCGCGCCCCTCGGCACGCAAGGCGGCAAGATGCGGGAGGAAGGCGTCGAGAAAGCGGAACTTGGCTTCCTGACGCTCGGGCGACGACGAGCCTGACGGCAGATAGAGCGAAATGACCGACAACTTTCCGAAATCAGCGCGGATGTAGCGCCCTTCGGCATCGAACTCGCCATGTCCGAAACCCTCGAGCACGCGCTCGGGCTTCTTCCGGGACCAGATGCCGACCCCGCTGTAACCCTTCTTTTCAGCCGCATGATAGAAAGCATGCATGCCATCCGGAGCCAGCATGTCCGGGGCAAGGTCCGGCAACTGTGCCTTGAGTTCCTGGAGACAGACGATATCCGGCGTCTGCGCGACCACCCAGGCGAGCAGATTCTTGCTCCAGGCGCTGCGGATACCATTGAGATTCAGGGAGATGATGCGTAACATTGGGCTTTTTTCGCGCCGCGGTGCTTGCGCTTGCGGGAATGGAAGAGGATGGACTTTCGTCAGGAATTCATTGAATTCGCACTTGGCTGCAAGGTTCTGCGCTTTGGCGAATTCACGACCAAGGCCGGGCGGCTTTCACCCTATTTCTTCAACGCCGGGCTGTTCAACGACGGGCAGTCGCTGGCCGGCTGGCGGAATTCTACGCCAAAGCCGCCGAAGCCGGCGGCGTCGACTTCGATATGCTGTTCGGTCCGGCCTACAAGGGCATCCCGCTGGTCGCCGCCATCGCGGTCGCGCTGGCGCAACGCGGCCGGAACTTCCCGTTCGCCTACAATCGCAAGGAAGCCAAGGATCACGGCGAGGGCGGCAGCATCGTCGGCGCGCCGCTCGCGGGCCGCGTGCTGATCGTCAACGACGTGATTTCCGCGGGCACCTCGGTGCGCGAATCGGTGGACCTGATCCACGCCGCCGGCGCCACCCCGGCCGGCGTGCTCATCGCGCTGGACCGCCAGGAGCGTGGGCAGGGAGAACTCTCGGCAGTCCAGGAAGTCAAGCGCGACTATGGCATTCCGGTGATTGCCGTCGCCGGTTTACGGGACCTGATGGCCTATCTCGAATATCATCCGGAATTCTCGTCACACAAGACAGCCGTCGAACGTTACAGGGAGCAGTATGGTGTCAGTCAATAAACTAGCGGCAAGCGCGATCGTTCTGTTCGCAGCCCTTCCGGCTCATGGCAGCCCCGGCCAGCAGGGCCGGCCAGCGGCAAGATGTTCTGCTGTGAAGGCGGGCGCATCTGCGGTGACAGTTTCCCGGAGCGCTGCCGGGGCAAGGCCTACAGCATCCTTGACGCCAAGGGTAACCTGATCCGGGAAGAGCCGGCGCCGCTGACCGCCCAGCAGAAGGCCGAGGCTGCCGCCGAGGCACAGCGCAAGAGGGAACTCGAGGAGCACGCCCGGGAGCAGCGACGCCAGGACCAGGCCCTGCTCCAGACCTATACCAGCGCGCAGGATATCGACCGCTCGCAGGCCCGTGCCGAACTGGATGTGGGCGCCGCGATCAAGGGCGCCGAGGAAAAGATCGCTGCAGCGCGCAAGCAGCGCAAGAAGTTCGAGGATGAGGCCGAGTTCTACAAGAAGAAGTCCCTGCCTCCCGACGTGGCCAAGGGGTTGCGCGACGCCGACCACGAAATCAAGACGCAGCAGGAACTTCTTGACGTCAAGAGGAAGGACTTGGCCAGCATCCAGGCCAAGTACGATGGGGACCGCAAGCGCTATGCCGAACTGACCGGCCAGTCGGCGGCACCCGCCACACCCGCAAAGCCTTCCCCGCCTGCCTCGCCGGCGGCGCCGCAGACGCGCTGATCAGCCCGCCAGTTTTCGCCGCAGCAGGTCGTTGACCTGCTGCGGGTTGGCCTTGCCTTTGGCTGCCTTCATCACCTGCCCGACCAGCGCGTTGAATGCCTTTTCCTTGCCCGCCCTGAATTCGGCGACATTGGCCGCGTTGGCCGCCAGCACTTCATCGACCAGGGCTTCGATGGCGCCGCTGTCGGTAATCTGCCTCAGGCCTTGCTTGTCGATGATCTCGTCGGCCGTCGCGCCTTCACCATTCCACAATGCCTCGAATACCTTCTTGGCGATGTTGTTGGAGATGGTGCCGTCGGCGATGCGCCGGACCAGTCCGGCCAGCTGAACCGGCGAAACCGGCGAACCGGTCATTTCCCTCGCGTCCTTGTTCAGGCGCGCTGCCAGATCGACCATGACCCAGTTGGCGCAGGGCTTGGCATTGGCCTTGCCGGCGACTGCCACGGTCGACTCGAAATAACCGGCCATTTCCTGGCTGGCGGTCAGCGTCGTGGCATCGTAGGCGGACAGTCCGAGGTCGTCGATGAAACGTTAACGCATCTGCCCCGGCAGTTCCGGGAGTTCGCTCTTGACCCGGGCGATCCAGTCGGCGGAAATGACCAGCGGCAGCAGGTCGGGGTCCGGAAAGTAGCGGTAGTCGTGGGCGTCCTCCTTGCTCCGCATCATGCGCGTCTCGCCGGTCTCCGGGTCGAACAGCACGGTGGCCTGCTGGATCCCGCGCCCTTCCTCGATTTCGCTGATCTGCCACTGCACCTCGTAGTCGATGGCTTCCTTGAGAAAACGGAAGGAATTCAGGTTCTTGATCTCGCGCCGCGTGCCGAATTCGGCCTGGCCCCTCGGCCGTACCGAAACATTGGCATCGCAACGGAAGGAGCCTTCCTGCATGTTGCCGTCACAGATGCCGATCCAGCACACCAGCGCGTGCAGCGCCTTGGCGTAGGCGACGGCCTCGTCGGAAGAACGCATGTCCGGTTCGGAAACAATCTCCAGCAGCGGCGTGCCGGCGCGGTTGAGGTCGATGCCGGACTTGCCGTGGAAGTCCTCATGCAGCGACTTCCCGGCATCTTCCTCGAGATGGGCGCGCGTCAGGCGGACGACCTTCTCGTAAACCTTTTCGCCCTGGCCGACTTGCAGCGTGATCTTGCCGCCGACGACGACCGGCAGTTCAAACTGGCTGATCTGGTAGCCCTTGGGCAGATCCGGGTAAAAGTAGTTCTTGCGCGCAAACACCGATCTCTGTGCCACCTCGCCGTCAATCGCCAGCCCGAAACGAATGGCGCAATCGACCGCCTTCCGGTTGAGCACCGGCAAGACGCCGGGCAAGGCGAGGTCAACCGCGCAAGCCTGCGTGTTGGGCGCCGCGCCGAAGGCCGTCGAACGCGCCGGAGAAAATCTTCGAAGCTGTCGCCAGTTGTGCGTGCGTCTCGATGCCGATCACCACTTCCCACTGATTCATCGTTTCATTCCATTCATTTACAACGCCCTGTCTTCGCCTCGACCATGATCGGCCAGAGATAGCTGAAAGCATCGCCCTCGCAGGACTTCTGGCAACCGTTGAAAGCGACCATCACCTTCGGCCCCTGCTCCCACATGCGTACCGAACAGCCGGATTCGCGCTTGTGCATGAGCAGTGGCTGCGGCATTTTCTCGGTCTGCTCAAAATCCTGCAGATTGAAGCGGCAGGTGCCGTGATCCTTCATCGACACCTGGGCCGCAAACGACTTGACCTCGGCTTCCTTGACCATCAGGTCGAGGTGGGTGGGGTTCCCGATCCCATCCTTGCCGGCGCACCTGGCGCGAACATTGAGCGCTCGCGTCGGCTGCGGCTTGATATTGCGGTTCTTCAGGTACTTGAGCGGTTGTGACTCGATTTTCGGCTCGCCGGGTACGGTCGCCGAAGCCGGGTTCTTCCTGCCTGCCCGTCTCGGCGCAGCCGGCCGCAAGCAACGCGGAAAGAAGCCATGCCACCCGCACCGGCGTCACTCGACGCCAGCCGGCCGCCGCTGATGCCAGTCCGTTGCCTGCTGGTAGCGATGAGCAACGTTGAGCAGTCGCGCCTCGGCGAAGTAGTTGCCGATCAGTTGCAGGCCGACCGGCAAGCCGTCGGCGAAACCGCAGGGAATCGACATGCCGGGCAGGCCCGCCAGGTTGACCGCGATGGTGTAGATGTCGGACAGGTACATCTGCACCGGATCCGCGGCCTTCTCGCCCAGCTTGAACGCGGTCAACGGCGAAGTCGGTCCCATGATCACGTCGCAGGCCTTGAACGCCTCGACGAAATCGTCGGCGATCAGCCGGCGAATTCGCTGCGCCTGCAGGTAGTACGCATCGTAATAGCCGTGGGACAACACATAGGTGCCGATCAGGATGCGGCGCTTGACCTCGTCACCGAAGCCCTGCGCCCGGCTTTTCTTGTACATGTCATCGAGGCCGCCGTACTCGGGCGCCCGATACCCGTAGCGCACGCCGTCGAAGCGCGACAGGTTGGAACTGGCCTCGGCCGGCGCGATGACGTAATAGGCCGGCACCGACAGGTGCGAGTTGGGCAGCGAGACTTCGACCATCGTCGCGCCGAGTTTCTCGTATTCGGCAAGCGCGGCCTGCACCGCCGTCATCACCCCGGCGGCGCAGCCCTCGCCGAAGAACTCCCTGGGCAGGCCGATGCGCAATCCGGACAACGGCCTGGTCAGATCGCGGGTGTAGTCCTCAGCCGGGCGATCGAGCGAGGTCGAGTCCCGCTCGTCGAACCCGGCCATGGCGTTGAGCAGCAGCGCGCAATCCTCGGCACCTTTCGCCATCGGGCCGCCCTGATCGAGCGAGGAAGCGAAGGCGATCATGCCGTAGCGCGAGACGACGCCGTAGGTCGGCTTGAGACCGGTCAGGTTGCACAGCGCCGCCGGCTGGCGGATCGAACCGCCGGTATCGGTGCCGGTAGCCGCCGGTGCCAGGCGGGCCGCCACCGCGGCGGCCGAACCGCCGGACGAGCCACCGGGCACGCGCTCGCCATCCCAGGGGTTGCGCACCGGGCCGAAGAAAGAGGTTTCGTTGGACGAGCCCATCGCGAATTCGTCCATGTTGGTCTTGCCCAGCGAAACCAGGCCGGCCTCGCCTTCCATCCTGCGGATCACCGTCGCGTCGTAGGGCGCGACGAAATTGGCCAGCATCCGCGACCCGCAGGTCGTGCGCCAGCCTTTGGCGCAGAAGATGTCCTTCTGGGCGATGGGAATGCCAGTCAGCGGGCCGCCGGTACCGCCGGCAAGGCGGGCATCGGCGGCGCGGGCGGAATTCAGGCTTTTTTCGGCGTCGACCGTGACAAAGGCGTTCAGCGCCGGATTCAGGCGCTCGATGCGGTCGAGGAAAAGCCGGGTGAGTTCGACGCTGGAAACCTGCTTCGCGGCCAGCGCCTGTGAAAGTTGCCTGAGGCTGGCGTCGATCATTCGATGACCTTCGGCACCAGGTAGAGCCCGGCTTCAATTTCCGGAGCGACAGCCTGAAAGGCGGCGCGGCGATCTTCCTCGGTCACCGTGTCGTCGCGCAGGCGCTGGCTCAGGTCCTGGGCATGCGCCATCGGCTCGACACCGCGAGTATCGACCGCCTGCATCTGCTCGATCAACCCGAAAATGCCGTTGAGATGGCCCTGCGTGGTCACGGCCTCGGATTCGCTGATCTCGATGCGGGCGAGATGGGCGATGCCCTGAACCTGTTCAAGTGTAAGCGACATGGAAAGCAAAGACTTTTTGCAGTGCACAAAGTCTTAAAATGGAAAGCGTTATAAGGTATCATAAAAGTTTTCCCTACCGCACCCCCAGCAGCGGAGTCACAGATGTTCGGTTTCCTCACCAAGTATTTCTCCAACGATCTCGCCATCGACCTCGGCACGGCCAACACGCTCATCTATGTGCGCGGCCGCGGCATTGTCCTTGACGAACCGTCGGTCGTCGCCATTCGCCTCGAAGGCGGCCCGAGCGCCAAGAAGTCCATCCAGGCCGTCGGCAAGGAAGCCAAGGACATGCTTGGCAAGGCCCCCGGCAGCATCACCGTCATCCGCCCGATGAAGGACGGCGTGATCGCCGACTTCACCGTCACCGAGCAGATGCTCAAGCAGTTCATCAAGAAGGTGCACGATTCGCGGCTGTTCAGCCCGAGCCCGCGCATCATCATCTGCGTGCCCTCCGGGTCAACCCAGGTCGAACGGCGCGCCATCCGCGAGTCGGCGATCGGCGCCGGAGCCAGCCAGGTCTACCTGATCGAGGAACCGATGGCTGCGGCGATCGGCGCCGGCCTGCCGGTTTCCGACGCCACGGGTTCGCTGGTCGTCGATATCGGCGGCGGCACGACCGAAGTCGGCGTCATCTCGCTCGGCGGCATGGTCTATGCCGGATCGGTGCGCGTCGGCGGCGACAAGCTCGACGAAGCGATCATCAACTACATCAGCCGCAATTACGGCATGATGATCGGCGAAAACACGGCCGAGAAGATCAAGAAGAACATCGGTTCCGCCTTCCCGGGCGCCGAGGTCAAGGAAATGGAAGTATCGGGCATCAACAAGGCCGAAGGCATCCCGCGCAAGTTCACGATTTCCTCCAACGAGATTCTCGAGGCGCTGACCGACCCGCTCAATCAGATCGTCTCCGCCGTAAAGTCCGCGCTGGAGAAGACCCCGCCCGAACTTGGCTCCGACATCGCCGAACGCGGCATGGTCCTGACCGGTGGCGGCGCCCTGCTGCGCGACCTCGATCGCCTGCTGATGGAAGAAACCGGCCTCCCCGTCATCGTCGCCGACGAGCCACTCACCTGCGTTGCCCGTGGTTCGGGCCTGGCGCTGGAAAAGATGGACAAGCTCGGCTCGATCTTCGCCTCCGAGTAAGGCGGGACGCCATTCGTGGCGGGTCTCGACCACGCGCCGCCGCCTTTTTTCAAGCGAGGGCCAGCACCGCTGGCCCTTCTGACTTTTTACGTCCTGATTTCACTGGCGGTATTCGTCGTCGATTTGCGCGTTCGCAGCCTCGATCTGCTCAGGCAGACGGTGGCGCTGGTGGTTGACCCGGTGCAACGGGTAGCGCAAACGCCCGGCAGCCTGGTCGACTACGCGCGCAATTACCTGGAGGGCATGCAGTTGCTGCAGCGTGAAAACGATGAACTCCGCCATGCCAAGCTGACGACGGCGCCAAATCTGCTACGTCTGGAGCAACTGGAAGCAGAGAACGAACGCCTGCGCAAGCTGCTGGTGGTCAAGGAACGCGAGAACGCCAAGGGGCAGGTTGCCCAGATTCTCTACACCGCGCGCGACCCGTTCTCACGCAAGGTGATCGTCGACAAGGGCCAGCAATCGGGAATCGTCGCCGGTCAACCGGCCATCGACGAGGCCGGTGTCGTCGGCCAGGTCACCCGCGTCTTTCCCTTCTCGGCCGAGATCACGTTGATCACCGACAAGGATCAGGCGGTGCCCGTGCAGATCGTGCGCAGCGGTCAGCGTTCGGTCGTTTTCGGCCTCGGGACCGGCCAGCTCGAACTGCGCTACATGCCGGCCAATGCCGACGTCGAGGTCGGTGACATGCTTGTGACCTCGGGCCTCGACAGTATCTATCTGCAGGGCTACCCGGTTGCCAAAGTGGTCGGCATCGAGCGCGAAGGCGCCTATTCCTTCGCCCGCATACTCGCCGCGCCAATTGCCGGCGTCGAGAATTTCGGCGAAGTGATGATCCTCGACCCGCGCCAGCCGCTGCCGCCGGCGCCGCCGGCGGCCAAGGGACGCAGCGGCGACGGCGGCGACAAGCCCGGCCTGCGCCCGAAGAAGAAGCGCGCCGACAAAAGGAAACTGATGCAGCCGACCTTTTCCTCCTCGCGCATCCTGTTGCCGGTTCGACCCTGGTTCATCTATCTCAGCCTGATCGTCGCCCTGCTCCTCAACTTCCTGCCGACCGCCAACTGGCCGGCGATGCCCGACTGGGTTGCGTTGGTCCTCTGCTTCTGGAGCGTCCGCGAATTCCGCCGGGTCGGCATGGGCTGGGCGTTCATTCTCGGCCTGCTGATGGATGTCGCCGACGGATCGGTACTCGGCCAGCACTGCTTTGCCTACGTGCTCCTCGCCTTCGCCGCGTCCTCGCTGTCCCGGCGCCTGCTCTGGTTTCCCCTCGCCCAGCAGGCGTTGCAGGTTCTGCCCTTGCTGCTCATGACCCAGATAGTCCAGGCGCTGATGCGCCTCGCGGTGGGTGGAGACTTTCCGGGCTGGAGTTATTTCATCGGCCCCCTGGTCGCCAGCCTGCTCTGGACTCCGCTGACCTTTGTCCTGCTTCTGCCGCAGTACCAGCCAGTCGAGCAGAATCCGGATCGGCCGATCTGACGGAATTCCGGGCCATGGGCGATTTCCACAACTCCGAGAGCGACCTCGACCGCTTCCGCTTCCGGCTCGGGATTGCCGTGCTCGTCGTGCTCCTCGCCTTTGGCACGCTGATCGGGCGCTTCGTCTGGCTCCAGGTCCTGCAACACGATTTCTACCGCACCCGTGCCGAAGACAACCGGATCGCGCTGATTCCCATCGTTCCGAATCGTGGGGTCATCACCGACCGCAACGGTGTCGTTCTGGCGCGCAACTACTCGGCCTATACGCTGGAAATCACACCCTCCCTGGCAGGCGACCTCGAAGCAACGATCGACGCGCTGAGCGAGATGATCGATATCCAGCCCAAGGACCGCAAGCGCTTCAAGCGCCTGCTCGACGAGGCCAAGAATTTCGAGTCGGTCCCGATTCGCACCCGCCTGACCGATACCGAAGTCGCAAGTTTTGCCGCCCAGCGCTACCGCTTCCCCGGTGTCGAGGTCAGGGCTCGGCTCTTTCGCCAGTACCCACTCGGACCCATCGGTTCGCACGCGATCGGGTACATCGGGCGCATAACCGACCGCGACCTCAAGTGGATCGAGGAATCCGAACAGCAGGCGAACTACAAGGGCACCGACCACATAGGCAAGACCGGCCTCGAGCAACACTACGAGTTCGATCTGCATGGCGAGACCGGCTACGAGGAGGTCGAGATCGATTCCGGCGGCCGGGCGCTGCGCAGCCTGAAGCGCATCCCGCCGGTTTCCGGCAACAACCTTCAGTTGACCCTGGACGCCAGGCTGCAGGAAATCACCGAGCAGGCCTTCGGCGACCGCAAGGGGGCGCTGGTCGCCATCGACCCGGCCACCGGCGGCATCCTGGCGCTGGTTTCCAACCCGACCTACGATCCCAACCTGTTCGTCAACGGCATTACAATCGACAACTGGAAGGAACTGAACGAACATCCGAGCAAGCCGATGGTCAACCGGGCGATCAACGGCGCCTACCCCCCGGGGTCGACTTTCAAGCCTTTCATGGCGCTGGCAGCGCTGGAAATGGGCAAGCGCACCCCCAGTCAGGCGATCAGCGATCCCGGCTTTTTCAACTTCGGGAACCACACCTTCCGCGACGACAAGAAGGGCGGGCATGGCAGCGTGGACATGTACAAGTCCATCGTCCAGTCCTGCGATACCTACTACTACATGCTCGCCAACGACATGGGGATCGACAATATCGCCAAATTCATGGGCTCGCTCGGTCTGGGCCAGCGTACCGGCGTGGATCTCGGCCGCGATGATTCGGGAGAATCCAAAGGCGTGCTGCCGTCACAGGAATGGAAAAGACAGCGCTTCAAGAAGCCCGAGCAGCAGAAGTGGTATGCCGGCGAGACCATTTCGATCGGCATCGGCCAGGGCTATAACGCCTACACGCCGATTCAGCTGGCCCAGGCCACGGCCGTCATCGCCAACAATGGCGTGATGTTCCGACCGCACCTGGTACGCAACATCATCGACACCAGGACCGGCGAAGAACGCCCGGTCGAACCGCAGCCAATCCGCGACCTGAAGCTCAAGCCGCAGAATGTGGAGGTCATCCGCCGGGCAATGGTCGGCGTGAACAAGGAAGGCACCGGCTCCCGGGCCTTTGCCGGCGCGCCCTACTCGGCGGCGGGCAAGACCGGGACGGCGCAGGTCTTCTCGTTGAAGGGCGCTGACTACAAGGCCTCGGCGATCAAGAAGGAACTGCGCGACCACGCCCTGTTCATCGCCTTCGCCCCGGCCGAAAAACCGACGATCGCGCTCGCCGTGCTGGTCGAAAACGGCGGTTTCGGCGCCCAGTCTGCAGCGCCGATCGCCCGCATGGTTCTCGACTACTATCTGCTGGGCAAGCTGCCGGCGGGCGCTGCCAAGGAAGATCCGGCGGCAGTGGAAGCGGAAGTGGAAGTGGAAGTGGACAGCGGAGAATGATTGACGTCGCCGGAACCCTGAAACGCGGCTGGCACGGGCTGATCGCCCCGATCGACTTTCCGCTGCTGCTGATCACCCTGTCGATCATGGCGGTCGGCCTGGCCACCATCCATTCGGCCACCTTCGACGGCAACAATCGCCTGTTGTCGCAGGCCGGCAACATGGGTGTGGCCATGGTCGTCATGTGGCTCGTCGCGCGCCTGCCGCCGCAGAAGCTGATGCGTTTCGCCTTGCCGCTCTACGTCATCGGGCTGCTTCTGCTGGTTGCCGTCTTCCTGTTCGGAATCAAGGTCAATGGCGCCAAGCGCTGGCTGCCGCTGGGCTTCACGCGCATCCAGCCGTCGGAGATCATGAAGATCGCGATGCCGCTGATGCTCGCCTGGTACTTCCACAAGTACGAGGCCACGCTGCGTGCCCGCCATTTCCTGGGCGCCGCTGTCCTGCTGGTGGTGCCCTTCGGCCTGATCGCCAAGCAGCCGGACCTCGGCACGGCATTGCTGGTCGGTGGCGCCGGCTTTTTCGTGATCTTCTTCGCCGGCTTGCCGTGGAAGGTCATCATCGGCCTGATCGCTGCCGGCGCCGCCGCCGCGCCGCTGCTCTGGAGCATGATGCACAACTACCAGCGCAAGCGCATCCTGACCCTGATCGATCCGACGACCGACCCGCTCGGCGCCGGCTACCACATCATCCAGTTGACCATCGCGATCGGCTCGGGCGGCCCGTTCGGCAAGGGCTATCTCAACGGCACGCAGACCCATCTCGAATTCATTCCGGAAAAGCACACCGACTTCATTTTTGCCGTCTATTCGGAGGAGTGGGGACTGCTCGGCAATGCCTTGCTGGTCTTCCTTTACACCCTGCTCATCGGTCGCGGCATGATGATCGCGATGGCCGCCCCGACGATGTTCTCGCGCCTGCTGGCCGGCGCGATCACGCTCGGCTTCTTCACCTATGCCTTCATCAACATGGGCATGGTCAGCGGCATCCTGCCGGTCGTCGGCGTTCCGCTGCCGTTCATGAGTTACGGCGGCACGGCGCTGGTCACCCTGTTCACTCGGCATCGGCATTCTGATGTCGATCCAGTCGCACCGCATGCTGGTCAAGAAATGAGCCGCCGCCTGATCATCGGCGCGCTCGCCGCGCTGCTGGTGGCGGCCTGCGGATCCGCGACGAAGGATGTCGCGGTTGACGGACAAAAAGGCCAGATTTCGAAGACGCCGACCAGGAAGCCGACCGCCGTGCTCAAGAAGGGGGGCGGCTTCTACAAGGACGACGGCCCGGCCGAAGACATCCCGGATGGCCTCGACGACATTCCCGACGCCCAGCCGCGCTGGGAGCCGATGCACAAGCCGGCGACCCGGCCCTATGTCGTTCTCGGCAAGGAATACATCCCGAACACTGCCGTCAAACCCTACAAGGTGCGCGGCATCGCGTCCTGGTACGGCAAGAAGTTCCACGGTCAGAAAACTTCGATCGGCGAACCCTACGACATGTTCGCGATGACCGCCGCCCACCCAACGCTGGCGCTTCCTTCCTACGTCCGCGTCACCAGCGTCCAGGGCGGGAGGTCGGTCATCGTCCGCGTCACCGATCGCGGGCCGTTTCATGCCGACCGCGTGATCGACCTCTCCTACACCGCCGCCTACAAGCTTGGCCTGATCAACGGCGGCAGCGGCCAGGTCAACGTCGAGGCGATCATTCCGGGTGAACCAACCACCACCACCTATGCGCAGGTAACGCCGCCGCCCCGCCGGCCCCGGCGGAAGTTGGATGAGATCGAGATGCTGGCCAGGCGCATGGCGCTCGAGGAACGATCGGTCCAGACGGCTGCGATGGTCGGCATGGGCAGCGACAGCGTCCCGCCGAAAGGCGTCTATCTGCAACTCGGCGCCTTCGCCAGCGCCGACAACGCCGACAGTCTAAAAAATCACTTGGCCCGCGAACTGGACTGGCTGACCGAGCCGATGCGCGTGTACGCCGGCGGCGGCATCCATCGCCTCCAACTCGGTCCCTACGCCAGCCGCGCCGACGCCGACCGGGTCGCCGAGAAGATCCGCCTCACACTCGGCTCCCGGCCGACCATCGTCATCCGCTAGCGGCGGGAAACAAACTGCCCGTCGTTTGACCCGAATCAATGGCGGGCCGGAAGCCGCCAGCTATACTTGACCGTTTAGCGTACCGCCAGCAGAGCCATGACGACCTTGCCCGATCTGATCTGCCCGGCCGGCAGCCTGCCGGCACTCAAGGCGGCCGTGGACAACGGCGCCGACGCCGTCTATCTCGGATTCAGGAACGACACCAACGCCCGCAATTTCGCCGGCCTGAATTTCGATTCGAAGACCATGGCCGAGGGTATCCGTTACGCCCACGGCAAGGGCCGTGAAGTGCTGCTGGCGATCAACACCTTCCCGCAGCCGGGGCGCGTCGGCGAATGGCAAGGGGCGGTCGATGCCGCCGTTGAACTCGGCGCCGACGCCATCATCCTCGCCGACATCGGCCTGCTCGACTACGCCCGCCGCCGCCATCCGCAGCAGCGCCTGCATCTCTCGGTGCAGGGCTCGGCGACCAGCTACGAGGCCATCAACTTCTGCCAGCGCGAGTTCGGCATCCGTCGTGCCGTCCTGCCACGGGTGCTGACGCTGGCCCAGGTCGAGCATGTCATCGCCAACACCAGCGTCGAGATCGAGGTCTTCGGCTTCGGCAGCCTGTGCGTGATGAACGAGGGCCGCTGCTGGCTCTCGTCCTACGCCTGCGGCGAATCGCCCAACACCGTCGGCGCCTGCTCGCCGGCCAAGTACGTCAAGTGGGACAAGCAGCCGGGGGCGATGGAAACCCGGCTCAACGGCATCCTGATCGACCGTTTCGCCGACGACGAGCCGGCCGGCTATCCGACGCTGTGCAAGGGCCGCTTCGAAGTCGAGGGCGATACCTATTACGCGCTGGAGGAGCCGGTCAGCCTGAACGTCATCGCCATCCTTCCCGATATCGTCAGGATCGGGGTGCGCGCGATCAAGGTCGAAGGCCGCCAGCGCAGCCCGGCCTATGTCGCGCAGGTCACCCGCACCCTGCGCGCGGCGCTTGATTCGCTCGCCGGCGGACTGGAGCGATTCCAGGTGAAACCGGCCTGGCAGGCCGACCTGGCCAAGGTTTCCGAAGGCAGCCAGGCGACGCTGGGCGCCTACAACCGGCCGTGGCGCTGAAGGGTCCTCCATGAAACTTTCTCTCGGACCCCTCCTCTGGTTCTGGCCGAAGGCCGAAGTGCTCGAGTTCTATGCCGAAATGGCGGAGAACCCGGCGCTCGACATCATCTACGTCGGCGAGGTGGTCTGCTCGCGCCGCCAGCAGTTGCGCACGTCCGACTGGATCGGCCTCGCCCGCGACCTCAGCGACGCCGGCAAGGAAGTTGTCGTCTCCGCGCAGGCCCTGCTCGAATCGGAGAGCGACCTCAAGGCGTTGCGCCGCCTGATCGACGAGGCCGGCTGCACGATCGAAGCCAACGACCTCGGTGCGGTCAACCTGGTCCACGGGCAGGATTTCGTTGCCGGGCCGCACCTCAATATCTATAACGAATCGACGCTGGCCACCTACACGCGCTTCGGACTGCGGCGCTGGGTGCCACCACTCGAGGCGAACCGGCATCTGGTCGAGACCTTGCACCGGAGCAGGCCGCCGGGAGTCGAGACCGAGGTCTTCGTCTTCGGCAGGATTCCCCTCGCCTTCTCGGCGCGCTGTTTCACCGCCCGCCACTATGAGCTGAACAAGGACGACTGCCAGTTCAAGTGCCTCGACCACGGCGATGGTCTGCTGCTCAAGACTCGCGACGGGCAGGATTTCCTGACCATCAACGGCATCCAGACCATGTCGGCACAGAGCTACAACCTGCTGCACGAGATTCCGGACATGCTGGCGATGGGCATCGACATCATTCGCATCAGCCCGCAGAAGACGCATTTCGGCGAGATCGTCGCCGCTTTCGATGGGGCCCGGCGCGGCGAACCGGTCAGGGCCGATGACCAGCGGCTGGAATGTCAGCGGCCTCGTCGATGGCTACTGGTTCGGCGAGGCCGGCATTATTCAGCGCCACGCGCGGGCACTCGAGCATCCGGGAGCATGAGCATGAACCAGGTTTTCACCATCCCGAAATTCCGGTTGCCCGGATTTGTCGCAAACGTCGTTCAAAGACTGCCGCAATGGCCGCACGCCATTGTGCTGACCACCGGCCTCAATGCCGCATTGAAGATGAAATTGCTGCCGGCAGACCAATTGGCCGCGCTTGAAGGGAAGCTGTTCCGGGTTCGTGTCGTCGATAGCGGCGGCGAAGCTTCGTACACCTATCGCGACGGCCTGTTCCGCCCGGTCTTTCGCGCCGATCGCGAACCCGACCTGGCCTTCGCGGCCAACCTCTCGGCGTTTCTGCAGTTGCTCGCACGCCAGGAAGACCCCGACACGCTGTTCTTCAACCGCGAACTGGAAATTACCGGCGATACCGAACTCGGACTGTTCGTCAAGAATATGCTCGATGCCGTCGAGTGGCCCGAGTTGCCGCGCCTGCCGCTGCCGTCGCGCTGATTTCTCGTCGCCGGGCCAGGCAAGGGAAATCTCACCGCCGTCGCGGTCAACCGCAAAATCCGGGCAATTTTCAGTTGCCCACGGAGATCACGGCCTCGTCTTCTTCGCCCGTTGCGGCGTGCCCGGCAGTTCCCGTGTGGACCAGGCCGGTTCGACAACTCGGGTTGGCGACGGCAACGATGCTGACCACTTCCTCCTGATCGACCGGCATCGTCAGGCTTTCTCGGCCATGCAGCACGACGCCGCCGAGATAGACCGCCAGGCCATCGGCCAGGCTGCCGTCGGCACAAAGCAACGATTCGGCCAAGGCCGGATACTCATGACCCACCGCCTCCAGAACCTCGCCGATGGTCTCGCCGCTGGCCATGATTTCGTCGCGGCCTTCGGCAAGGGGGCGCAGGATGGGGGGAATGTGGACCGAGACGACGGGATACTCGCTCGTCAACATGGTGCACCTCCTTTCCATTGTTGGAGTTGGACAGGCGGCGCGGCGAAAGTTCACAAAAAAACGGGAGGCCGCAGCCTCCCGTCGTTCGACCGCGAGCGGTCGATTTACTTCTTTTTCGTCTTCTGGGCATCCAGACGGAACTTGACGTAGGAGCCAGGCGCGGGCTCGATGACCGCGAGCGGGCCATCTTCGGCGTTGCGCGCCTTGACCTTGGCGCTGCCACCCGGCAGGCTGGTCAGCCATTCATTCCAGTGCGTCCACCAGGAGCCGGGATTCTGCGTCGCGCCGGCGAGGAAGTCCTGAGGATCTTCCGGCAGGTTGCCGTCAGTCGCGTCATTGGTCCAGAAGCCATACTTGTTGGCCACCGGCGGGTTGACGATGCCGGCGATGTGGCCGGAGCCGCCGAGGACGAACTTGGTGGCGCCGGTCGGCAGGCGGGCACCCATGTAGGTGCTCTTCCACGGCGCAATGTGATCTTCCACCGTCGAGATGAAGTAGCACGGGGCCTTGACCTTGCGCAGATCGATCTTGACGCCGCCCAGTGTCAGGTGGCCGGGCTTGACCAGATTGTTCTCGAGATACATGTTGCGCAGGTAGTAGCTGTGCATCGCCGCCGGCAACCGGGTCGAATCGGAATTCCAGAAGAGCAGGTCGAAGGGGAACGGATCCTTGCCCAGCAGGTAGTTGTTGACGACGAAGGACCAGATCAGGTCGTTGGCGCGCAACATGTTGAAGGTGCCGGCCATCATGCCGCCGTCGTGGTAGCCGCGCGCGAACATCTTTTTCTCGAGTCCGGCAACGGTGGCCTCGTCGAGGAAGACCCGCAGTTCGCCCGGCTCGGAGAAATCGAGCATGGTCGTGAAGAAGGTGCCGGAATTGCCGCGCTTGTCCTTCTTGGCAGCCATGTACGCCAGCGTCGTCATGACCAGCGTGCCGCCCAGGCAGTAGCCGGCCATATCGACGCTGTCCTCGCCAGTCTGGGCGCAGACCTGACTGATGGCTTCCATCGAGCCCTCGATCAGGTAGTCCTCGAAGGACTTGGCGGCCAGCTTCTCGTCGGGGTTGACCCAGGAGATGACAAAGGTGGTACGGCCCTGGTCGGTTGCCCACTTGATCATCGAGTTCTTCTCGCGCAGGTCGAGGATATAGTACTTGTTGATCCACGGCGGGACGATCAGGAACGGCCTCTTGTACTGGTCAGGAGTCGCGGGGTCGAACTGGATCAACTGGAACAGCTCGTTCTGGAAGATCACCTTGCCCGGCGTCGTGGCGACGTTCTTGCCCATTTCGAAGGCCGAGGTGTCGGTCATGCGAATGCGCAACTGACCGTCGTCGGTCACATCTTTCAGCAGATTGTTGAGGCCCTTGATCAGGTTCTGGCCATGACTCTTGACGGTTTCGCGGAAGACTTCCGGGTTGGTCAGGGCGAAATTGGACGGCGACAGGGCATCGATATACTGACGCGTGAAGAAGTTGACCTTCAACTGGGTCGCTTCGTCGAGTCCTTCGGCGCTGGCAACAGTGTCATGCAGGTGGCGGGCAGTGATCAGGTAGGACTGCTTGACGAAGTCGAAGAGGAAATGCTGCTCCCATTCCTCGTCCTTGAAGCGGTTGTCACCCTTTCGCGGCGCGGCGACCGGTGACCCGACGGGAATGCCCATCATCTTCATCGTGGTGTTCTGCCACAGCGAGAAATAATCCCACATCATGTTCATCTGCGTCTGGGCCAGCTTGTACGGATTGGCCATCAGGCGCGATGAAAGATCCATGAACGCCTTGGCCACCCCAAGCTCGTCGGATGGAGCGGAAGCACCTTCCTTGGCCTTCTTTTCCATGAACTGGGTAAGCAGGCGCGAAGCGCGCTGGGCGACTTCGGCATAGGTCTTGGCCATTTCAGCCGGATCGGGCAGATTGCCTGCCTTATCGACGGTTTGCTGCGACATACTCAAACTCCCTCTCTCAGTGCGCGGCCGGTCAATGCTGGAACCGCAAGAATCGAATTACACCGTCGGCGTCGGTAGTGCATGACAGCCGGCCAGCTTGTCGAAGGTAATTCAGGTGGGCGATCGCTTCGCCCATTCCGAACATCGTTTGATGCGTATCGAGTGCTCGCTGAAACAGGGTGTCGAGCAACCCGGCTGCGCTCTGCGGCACATTTTCACAAGCCTCCTCAAGTGCGCGCAACCGGTCTTCATGGTGTGCGCGCAATTCCTCCACCCGCGCCTGCACCCCCGTGAACGGGAGTCCGTGCGAAGGTAAAACCAGGGTCTCTTCCGGGATTTCCCGAGCCAGTTGTCCCAGCGATTCCAGAAACCACCCCAATGAATCGGCTTCCGGCGTCGCCGCGAATACACTGATATTCGTGGAAATTTTTGGCAAAAGCATATCGCCAGAAATTACCACGCCGAGCTCCGCTGCAGTAAAGCGCCATATGCTCCGGCGAATGCCCGTAGCCGACCAAAATACGCCATTTTCTGCCGTTGACCGCGACAGCGTCGCCGGCTTTCAGGCGGTGGTAGTACTCGGGCAATCCGGGCACCGCGATGCGATACCCCGAACCGCGCTTGTCGAACCTGGCCAGCCGCTCGCCCTCCAGCCCGTGCTGGCGGAACTGCTCGACCATGAAACGCGCGCCATGCCCGCCGACTTCGTTCCAGACGGCATGAGCGGTCAGGAACTCGCCGGTCGTCATCCACAGTTGCGCACCGGTCTCGTTCATCAGCCACGACGCCAGCCCCAGGTGGTCAGGATGAAAATGGGTGACGATCAGCCGCCGCACCGGGGCGTCCAGTCCCGCCAGAACCTGCAGCCAGACAGCGCGCACGCCATCGGTCGCGAAACCGGTGTTGACGATCGTCCACCCGTCACCGTCGCGCAGCAGCCAGAGGTTGATGTGATCGAGCTGGAACGGCAGCGGCATGCGCAGCCAGAAGACACCCGGCGCCACTTCGATCTTCTCGCCGGCGGCGGGCGGGTGTGCATGGGGATAATGCAGGGGCATGGGAGAACCTTGGCGCTGAGGACTCCTAACTTACCACAGAGCCCCGGCGCCACCCAAGTGAGGCCGGGTCTGCGGGCCGGAATTGCCGATGATCCAGGCAATTGCGCCGGCTCTCGGCGGCAGCCATGTGCTCGCCGGGACGGGCGGCGGTGCGCCAACGCGATCTCCCCGGGCGTTCGGATATCCATGCCGGAGCGTGTCGAGACGGCAACCATCGCCAGGCTTGCCGGGCACGCTCAGAGCGGAATTGGGGGCGCCACGAATTCAGGATAGACTGTTGCCGGAGAGGAGGCATGTCACCGTGAGCGAAGTGATCGTCATCGGCGGCGGGATAGCGGGTATCTGCGCTGCGCTGGAGTTGCTGGACGCCGGGCGCCAAGTGTTGTTGCTGGAGCGCGACACGGCCGACAATTTCGGCGGCCTGGCGAAGGAGAGCTTTGGCGGCATCTTTCTCGTCGGAACCCCGGAGCAGCGCCATGCCGGAATCCGCGACACGCCCGAGCTGGCGCTGGCCGACTGGCATGCCTTTGGCGAACTCGACGCCAACGATCGCTGGCCCTGCGCCTGGGCCGAAGCGTACGTGCATCGTTGCCATGACGATGTCGGCGGATGGCTGCGCCGGCGCGGGATCCGCTTCGTCCCCGTCCCGCACTGGGTGGAACGCGGCCAGTTCCAGCCGGGCAATTCGGTCCCGCGCTTCCACATCGTCTGGGGTACCGGACACGAGCTTGCGCTGCGTCTGGGCGACCAGCTGCGGAACCATCCACGACGTACGAGACTGGAGATCCGGTTCGCCCACCGCGTCGAAGGCCTGCTGACCTCGGGTGGGAGGGTCACCGGTTGCCACGGTGTCGGCGAAGACGACGGGCAGCCCTTCGAATTCGATGCCGGTGCCGTGATCGTCGCGGCCGGCGGGTTCAACGGCGACATCGAGCGGGTTCGGCAGCACTGGCATCGCGACTGGGGTTCCCCGCCGCCGGTCATCCTCAACGGCTCGCACCGCTATGCGGACGGCCTGTTGCACGATGCCGTGGGCGCGGCAGGCGGCAGGCTCACGCACCTCGACGCAATGTGGAACTACGCCGCCGGCGTGCGTCATCCGAGGCCGCGCAAACCGGGGCACGGGTTGTCGCTGGTGCCACCGCGCTCGGCCCTGTGGCTCGACTGGCGCGGCCGGCGCATCGGTCCGATGCCGCTGGTGACAGGCTTCGACACCCGCGACCTGGTGGCCCGGGTATGCGCCCAGGAAAGGCAATACTCCTGGCAACTGCTGAACCGGCGCATCGCGCTCAAGGAACTCGCGGTTTCCGGCGCCGAGTTCAACCCGTCGGTGCGCGACAAGAAGATGTTCGCCTTCCTGCGCGACATGCTGTTCGGCAATCGCTGGCTCTATGAAGAGATGATCGGCAACTGCAAAGACTTCGTTGTCGGCCGCAATCTCGCGGAACTGGCAGACAGGATGAACGCTCTCCAGGGCGACGACGCGGTCAGTCTCGACGCCATGCGGCGGGCAGCCGAAAGCTATGATGCCCAGATCGATCGCGGGCCGACCTTCCATAACGACGAGCAGTTGCGGCGCATCGCCTGTGTGCGGCGCTGGAAAGGCGATCGCCTGCGCACCTGCAAGTTCCAGAAGATCCTCGATCCGCAGGCCGGCCCGCTGATCGCCATCCGCGAGTTCATCATCAGCCGCAAGAGCCTTGGCGGCATCCAGACCGATCTGGAAAGCCGCGTGCTCGATCACGCCGGCCAGCCGATAGCCGGACTGTACGCCGCAGGCGAAGCGGCCGGATTCGGCGGCGGCGGCATGCACGGCCTGCGGGCGCTGGAGGGCAGCTTCCTCGGCGGCTGCATCCTCGGCGGCCGGATCGCCGGCCAGGCCGCGGCATCGACTACCTGAAAATCTGGAGCATTCAACATGAGACGGACCGGCGCCTGGATCGCGGTGCGAGCCCTCGAAGCCCTCGGCATCAGATACACCTTCGGCATTCCCGGGGTGCACAACACCGAACTGTATGACGAACTCAACAGTTCCCGGCAGATCACGCCGGTGCTCGTGACCCACGAAGGCGGGGCATCGTTCATGGCCGACGGCGTCAGCCGCACCTCGGAGCAGACCGGCACCCTCGTCATCGTTCCCGCCGCCGGGGTCACCCACGCCGCCAGCGGCATCGGCGAAGCATTCCTCGACGGGGTTCCGATGCTGATCATCTGTGGCGGCATCCGCACCGACCTCGACAAGCGCTACCAGCTTCACGAACTCGATCAGCATGCCTTCCTCAGGCCGCTGACCAAGGCAACCTTTCTCGTCACCACGCACGCGGAGATCGCTCCGACCCTGTTCAAGGCCTGGGAAATCGCTCATTCCGGAGAGCCGGGCCCGGTCTTCGTCGAGATTCCGGTCAACCTGCAGATGTTTCCGGGTGAGGTCGGCGAATTGTCCAGCCCCCCGGTCATCGCCAAGCCGCAACGGGCGACTGCCGGCGATGTCCGGCGCGCCGCCGAAATGCTGCTCGGAGCCAGACATCCGGGCATGTTCGTCGGCTGGGGAGCGCGCGATGCCGTCGCGCAGACGCGGGCCATCGCCGAGTTCCTGCAAGCGCCGGTGGCGACGACTTTGCAGGGACTCTCGGCGTTCTCCGCCGCGCATCCGCTGCACACGGGCTTTTCCTTCGGCGCCTCGGCAGTGCCCGCTGCGCGCAATGCGTTCGCCGATTGCGATTGCCTGCTCGCCATCGGCACCCGCTTCGCGGAAATCGCCACCGGCAGCTTTGGCGTACGCGTGCCGGAAAATCTGATTCATGTTGACATCAACCCGATGGTGTTCAGCGCGAACTACCCGGCGGCCGTGGCGCTCGAAGGCGATTCCGCAGCGGTCCTCGATGCGCTCCTTGCGGAGCTGCAGAAAATCGGCGCCGCCCGCGCCACGGATACCGGACTGCATGCCCGCATCCAGCACGACAAGCGTGACTACAACGCGGAGTGGCTGCGCCACGACAGCGGCGCCAGGGTCAATCCCGCCGTCTTCTTCAATGCGCTGCGCGCGGCCGTCCCCGACGACGTCATCGCCGTGGTCGACGACGGCAACCACACCTACCTGACCGCCGAACTGTTTCCGGTACGGCAAGCGAAGGGTCTGATCGTCCCGACCGATTTCAACTGCATGGGCTACGCGGTGCCGGCCGCCATCGGCGCCAAGCTGGCCAACCCCGACCGCGAGGTTTTCGCCATCGTCGGCGACGGGGCGTTCACCATGACCTGCATGGAAATCGTCTCGGCGACGCGACTGGGGCTCGGCCTGATCTATTTCGTATTTCACGACGGCGAGTTGTCGCAGATCGCCCAAGCCCAGGAAATACCCTTCAATCGCAAGCCGTGCACGGCATTGGGGGCGATCGACTTCAGCGGCGTCGCCATCGCCACCGGCGCCGAATACATCAGGGTGGCGGCGAACGCCGAGGTCTCCGAAGCCATCGCCCGCGCCCGCGAGATTGCCGCAGGCGGCCGACCGGTAATCGTGGACCTGATCATGGATTACTCGAAACGCACGGCCTTCACCCTGGGCGCCGTCAAGACCAACTTCAAGCGCTTCCCGCTGGCCCAGCGCCTGCGCATGGTGACGCGTGCGGTCAAGCGCAAGATTACCGGCTGACAGGCCATCCGCCGGGAGTTGACCGCAGGTGCCGGGCGGCATCCGGAACCGCCCGCCTTGCGCGCCGCCGCGATTGATAAAACACCCTGGTTCTGATCTACTTGGTCCCCTGAATCGAGGAACCCCAATTGGCCCAGACGACCGCCAGATTCGCCATTTCCGACCTCGCCCGCGAGTTTGGCATCACCCCGCGCACGATCCGCTTCTGGGAGGACCAGGGCATCCTCGCTCCGGAACGGGAAGGCCGCAACCGCGTGTTCACCCGCCGCGACCGCGCCCGCCTCAAGATGGCCCTGCGCGGCAAGCGGCTCGGACTGTCGCTGGCCGAGATCAAGGACCTGATCGGCATGTACTCGGGTACCGAGGATGAAACCCCCCAGTTGATCGAGTGCCTGCGTGTCATGTCCAAAAGACGCGAGGCACTCGAACAGCAGCGCGAGGACATCGAAGCGATGCTGGCGGACATCTTGCAGTTCGAGCGGCAATGCGAGCAGGAGTTGCTGCGCCGGAATTCCCGATGAGCGATAGCGGCCTGGATGTTGACGTTTACGTTCAACGTGAATACAATGTCGCCATGACCCGCGTCTCCGACCCCCACTTCGCCGAACGTGTCCTCGCCAGCTTTGCGCTGCAGCATGCGATGACCCTGATCCGCGCGACCATGCCGGTGGTCGCACACGGTCGTACCGAGATCCATCTCCCGCACTGGTCCGGCGTCGAGCAGCAGCACGGCTTCGTGCATGGCGGCGTGGTCGGCATGATCGCCGATTCGGCGGCGGGCTACGCGGCGATGACCATGGTGCCGGCCGCGGCCTCGGTGCTCACCGTCGAATACAAGATGAATCTGATGGCGCCGGCCGATGGCGACCACCTGGTTGCCCGCGGCAGGGTGATCCGGGCTGGACGCACGCTGATCGTCACCCAGAGCGAAGTATTTGCCGTCAAGGACGGCCAGGAAACACAATGTGCGCTGATGCAGCAGACCATCATGGTCATGCACGGCAAATCCGAGAAACTCCAGGGAGAAAGACCATGAACATTCCGAGCCTCGACTTCGGCCTCGGCGAAGACATCAACCTGCTGCGCGAAGCGGTGCAGGCCTTTGCCGACGCCGAAATCGCTCCGCGCGCCGGCGAAATCGACCGCGTCAACGAGTTCCCGGCCGACCTCTGGAAGAAATTCGGCCACATGGGCCTCCTCGGCATGACCGCCGGCGAGGAATACGGCGGCACCAACATGGGCTATCTGGCGCACATCGTCGCCATGGAAGAGATCTCGCGCGCCTCGGCGTCCGTCGGCCTCTCCTACGGTGCCCACTCCAACCTTTGCGTCAACCAGATCCGCCGCAACGGCTCGGAGGCGCAGCGCCGGAGGTTCCTGCCCAAACTGATTTCCGGCGATCATGTCGGCGCTCTCGCCATGTCCGAGGCGAATGCCGGTTCCGATGTCATTTCGATGAAGCTGAAAGCCGAGAAGAAGGGCGACCGCTACGTCCTGAACGGCTCCAAGATGTGGATCACCAACGGCGGCGATGCCGACACGCTGGTTGTTTACGCCAAGACCGATCCGGATGCGGGGCCGCGGGGCATGACTGCCTTCATCGTCGAGAAGGGAATGCCGGGTTTCACCTGTGGCACCCACCTCGACAAGCTTGGGATGCGCGGTTCCAATACCTTCCCGCTGTTCTTCGACGACTGCGAAGTCCCGGAAGAGAACGTGCTCGGTGGCGTCGGCAACGGCGCCCGGGTCCTGATGTCCGGCCTCGACTACGAGCGCGCCGTGCTGTGCGGCGGGCCGCTCGGCATCATGGCGGCGTGCATGGACGTCACCGTGCCCTTCATCCACGAACGCAAGCAGTTCGGCCAGGCGATCGGCGAGTTCCAGCTGATGCAGGGCAAGATCGCCGACATGTACTCGACTTGGCAGGCCACCCGCGCCTACGTCTATGCCGTCGGCCGCGCCTGCGACGCGGGCGACCATGCGCGCACCCTGCGCAAGGACGCCGCCGGCGCCATCCTCTACTCCGCCGAAAAAGCGACATGGATGGCCGGCGAGGCGATCCAGGCGCTCGGCGGCGTCGGCTACACCAACGAATACCCGACCGGCCGCCTGTGGCGCGATGCCAAGCTGTACGAAATCGGCGCCGGCACCTCGGAAATCCGTCGTATGCTCATCGGTCGCGAACTGATGGCGGAGACGAAATAGGCTTCCGGGAAAGCCGAAAGGCCGCCAGAGGGGGACACGCTAGAATGGGGGTCCCTCCAATTTTCCCAGGCACGACCATGATCTCGATCCGCACCCTTACTGCCCACGACACTGAAGCCCTGGAACAGGTCCGCCAGTATTTCCGCAATTTCGCGGCCTGGCTGGGCGTCAACCTGTCTTTCCAGAATTTCGAACAGGAAATGGCGTTCCTGCCCGGCAGCTATGCGGAACCGCAGGGCCGGCTGTTTTTTGCGGAATTTTCCGGTTGACCGGCGGGTTGCGTCGGAATCCGCCCCTTGCCGGATTCGGAAGGCACCTGCGAGATGAAACGCCTCTATGTCGATCCGGAATTCCGCGGCAAGGGCGTCGGCCGGGCGCTGGCTCTGGAAGCCATCAAGGCCGCCAAGGCCGTCGGCTATCGCCGCCTGCTGATCGACACCCTGCCCAGCATGCGGATGGCCGTCAAACTCTACCGCGAACTCGGCTTCACCGAAGCGCCGGCGTACTACAAGACGCCAGTCGAAGGCACGATGTTCCTCTCCCTCGATCTGGAGAACTGGACGGAAGACGAAATGCGCAGCGAGAACCTCTCGCACCTCTTCGACTTCAACCGTGCCTGGGCGCGCAAGATGCAGGAAGTCGATCCCGATTACTTCAACAAGCTGGCCAAACTGCAAACCCCGCAGCTCCTGTGGATCGGCTGTTCCGATTCGCGCGTACCCGCCAATGAAATTGTCGGCCTGCTTCCCGGCGAGGTCTTCGTCCATCGCAACGTCGCCAACGTCGTCGTCCATACCGATCTCAACTGCCTGTCGGTCATCCAGTTCGCTGTCGAGGCGCTCAAGGTCAAGCACATCATGGTCGTCGGCCACTACGGCTGTGGCGGCGTCGGCGCCGCGCTGAAAAAGGAACGCATCGGGCTGGTCAACATCTGGCTGCGCCACGTCCAGGACGTTCATGCCAAGCACGCGGGGAACGTCGACCGCCTGCCGCCGGAAAAGCGCCACGACCGCCTGTGCGAACTGAACGTCCTCGAACAGGTGATCAATGTCTGCCAGACCTACGTCGTCCAGGATGCCTGGCGACGTGAGCAGCCACTTACCGTCCATGGCTGGATCTACGGCCTCGAGGACGGGTTGATGCACGACCTCGGCATCACCGTGCATCGCCCCGAGGATCTGCAATCGCGCTACGACGCCGCGCTGAAGGCGCTGGAAGCCTGACCTGCCTCTCATCAAGGAGAACCCGCCATGAATGACCCGATCGTTATCGTCTCCGCTGCCCGTACCCCGATGGGGAGTTTTGCCTCCGGCCGGCGCTGCGCGCCTTAACGTTCGCTGCGCGAAGTTAGCCTGCGCCGAGACGCCCCATCTCCATATTCCGAATAATTGCCAGAGAGCCCGTCATGACCGATCCTATTGTTATTGTCTCCGCTGCCCGTACCCCGATGGGGAGTTTTCAGGGCGTCTTCGGCAGCCTGAGCGCGCCGCAACTGGGCGCCGTCGCCATCAGGGCCGCCGTCGGGCGCGCCGGGATCGATCCTGCGCTGGTCGAAGAAGTGGTCTTCGGCTGTGTCCTGCCGGCAGGTGTCGGCCAGGCGCCGGCTCGTCAGGCGGCCCTGCTTGCCGGCCTGCCGCTGTTGACCGGCTGCGCCATGGTCAGCAAGGTCTGCGGCTCCGGCATGAAAGCCACCATGGTCGGTCACGATGGCATTCTCGCCGGTTCCTCCGGCATCACGGTGGTCGGCGGCATGGAATCGATGACCAACGCCCCCTACCTGCTGCCCAAGGCGCGCGGAGGCTATCGCCTCGGCCACGGCCAGATCATCGACCACATGTTCATGGACGGACTGGAGGACGCCTACTCGCCGGAGAACCGCGGGCGGCTGATGGGCACCTTCGCCGAGGATTGCGCCGGCAACTACAACTTCAGCCGCGCCGCGCAGGATGAATTCGCCATCCGTTCGACCAACCGCGCCAAGCAGGCCAGCGACGATGGCAGCTTCGCCTGGGAGATCGCCCCGGTCACGGTTGCCGGGCGCAAGGGCGACGCCGTGATCGATCGCGACGAAGGCCCGTTCGCGGTCAACATCGAAAAGATCCCGACCCTGAAGCCGGCTTTCCGCAAGGATGGCACCGTGACCCCGGCGAATTCGTCGTCGATCTCCGATGGCGCCGCCGCCATGGTGCTGATGCGCGCTTCGCACGCCGAAAAGCTGGGGCTGGCAGCGATCGCCCGCATCGTCGCCCACACCACCCACGCTCATGCGCCGGCGCTGTTCCCGACCGCCCCGGTCGGCGCCATGCAGAAACTGTTCGCAAAAACCGGGTGGACCGCGGAAGGCGTCGACCTCTACGAAATCAACGAGGCCTTCGCCGTCGTCACGATGGCCGCCCTGCACGACCTCAAGCTGCCGGCCGAGAAGGTCAACATCCACGGCGGCGCCTGTGCGCTGGGCCACCCGATCGGCGCATCCGGCGCCCGCATTCTGGTGACCCTGCTCGGCGCGCTGCGGAAGACCGGCGGCAAACGCGGCGTCGCCAGCCTGTGCATCGGCGGCGGCGAAGCGACGGCGCTCGCGGTGGAAATGCTGTAAGTGCCGCAGCCGGTCGGGTCGATTACCTACCTCAAGCTGATCGGCGCCATGTTCATGTGGGGCGGAACCTGGATCGCGGGCCGGGTCGTGGCGCAGGAACTGACTGCGCCGCTGGCCGTGCCGGCCATCCGCTTCCTGCTCGCCGGGATGGTGCTGGCCGGCTTTGCGCTGGCGACCGAGGGGCGCATCCCGCGTCCGCAAACCGGCAGCGAATGGGGAATCGTCAGCGGCCTGGCGATGACCGGGATCTTCCTCTATGCCCTGTGTTTCTTTTACGGCCTCAAGCACATCAGTGCCGGGCGCGGCGCGCTGGTCGTCGCGCTGACCCCGGTCGTCGTCGTGCTGGCCGCATGGTTTCTCGGCAGGGAACGGATGAACGCGCTCAAGCTGGCCGGCGTCGCCATCGCCATGGCGGGCTGCCTGACGGTCATCGGCAACGGCAATCCGCTGGCTCTGCTGCACGGTGCGGTCGGCATCGGCGAGTGGCTCATTCTCGGCTGCGTCATGTGCTGGACGGCCTATACCTTCATCGGCCGGCGCGCGACGAAAACGCTTTCCCCGCTGGCAGCGACCCTGTGGGCCAGTCTCATCGGCGCCGTGCTGATCGGAACCACGGCCCTGCTGCAGGGTGGCAGCGACATCGCCGCCTGGTCATGGCGGGTGTGGACCAGCGTCGTCTTCCTGGCGGTCGGCGGCACCGCCCTCGCCTTCACCTGGTTTGCCGACGGCGTCAAGCGCCTCGGCGCCGCCAGGGCGTCCGCCTTCGTCAACCTCGTCCCGGTGTTCGCCGTCCTGCAGGCTGCCGTCCTGCTCGACGAACGCCTCGGGCTGTCCGTGCTCGCGGTGGCCTGCTGGTCATCGCCGGCGTCTGGATGACCGCCAACCTTTCGGAGAAAACAGCATGATCCTTACCCAGGAACAGGAAATGATCCGCGACTCGATGCGCGCCTTCGCGCAGGAGCGCCTGGCCCCCTTCGCCGGCGAATGGGACCGCACCACACCTTCCCGGCCGAAGCCCTGAAGGAACTCGGCGCGCTCGGCGCTCTGGGCATGGTCGTGCCCGAGGAATGGGACGGCGCCGGCATGGACTACATGTCGCTGGTCCTGACCCTCGAGGAAATCGCCGCCGGTGACGGCGCCACGTCGACCATCGTCAGCGTCCAGAACTCGCTGGCCTGCGGCATCACGATGAAGTACGGCAGCGACGAGCAGAAGGAAACCTGGCTCAAGCCGCTGGCGCGGGGCGACAGTGCTCGGCTGTTTCTGCCTGACCGAGCCGCACACCGGCTCCGACGCCTCGGCGATCACCACCCGCGCCGACCGCGACGGCGACCATTTCGTGCTCAACGGCGTCAAGCAGTTCATCACCACCGGCAAGTACGCCGATGTCGCGATCGTCTTCGCGGTCACCGACAAGGCCGCCGGCAAGAAGGGCATTTCCTGCTTCCTGGTGCCGACCGCGACGCCCGGCTACATCGTCGCCCGCATCGAGGAAAAGATGGGCCAGCACGCCTCCGACACCGCGCAGATCCTCTTCGAGAACTGCCGCGTGCCGGCCTCGGCCCTGCTCGGCCAGGAGGGCGACGGCTACCGCATCGCGCTGTCCAATCTCGAAGCCGGCCGCATCGGCATCGCCGCCCAGTCGGTCGGCATGGCGCGCGCCGCTTTCGAGGCGGCCGTGCGCTACGCCAAGGAGCGCGTCACCTTCGGCGTGCCGATCATCGAGCACCAGGCGCGTCAATTTCCGCCTCGCCGACATGGCCACCCAGCTCGACGCCGCCCGCCTGATGGTCTGGCGCGCCGCGACGCTGAAGGATGCCGGCCGGCCCTGCCTGAAGGAAGCCTCGATGGCCAAGATGTTCGCGTCCGAAATGGCCGAAAAGGTCTGCTCCGACGCCATCCAGATTCACGGCGGCTACGGCTACGTCAGCGACTTCCCGGTCGAGCGCATCTACCGCGACGTGCGCGTCTGCCAGATCTACGAAGGCGCCAACGACATCCAGCGGCTGGTCATCGGCCGCGCGGTGGCTGCATAGGGAGACATGAATGTCCGATCCCATCGACTTCTGGTTCGACTTTTCCAGCCCCTACGGCTACCTGCTGAGCGAGAGGATCGACGCCGTCGCCGCAAGACATGGGCGCAAGGTGCGCTGGCATCCGATCCTGCTCGGCGTCGTCTTCAAGGCCACCGGCAGCGCGCCGCTGACTTTGCAGAACCCCGCCAAGGCTGCCTATTCGCTGCTCGACTTCGCGCGCTCGGCCCGCTTCATGGGTATCCCTTACCGCCATCCGACCCGCTTTCCGCTGGCGACGCAGAATGCCGCCCGCGCCTACTACTGGCTGCACGGCCAGGACTGCGCGCTGGCCCGGCGCTTTGCCCACGCCGCCTTTCGTGCGCTGTACGTCGACGATCGCGACATCTCGGCGCCGGAAGTCGTGCTCGAAATTGCCGCAAATCTGGGCGTCGACCGCAGCAGCCTCGAAGCCGCGCTGCAAAGCCAGGAAATCAAGGACCGGCTGAAAGACGAAGTCGACAAAGCACTGGCCATCGGCGTCTTCGGTTCGCCGCATGTGATGATCGACGGCGAGCCCTTCTTCGGCGCCGACCGCCTGCCACAGATCGAAAAGTGGCTGGAAACCGGGGGATTCTGAGACGGCCATGAAACGCATCTGTGTCTTCTGCGGCTCCAACGCCGGCCACGATCCGCGCTATCGTGCCGACGCGGAAGCCCTGGGCCGTCTGCTGGCCGAACGGTGCATCGAACTGGTCTACGGCGGCGGCAACGTCGGCCTCATGGGGATCATCGCCGACGCTTGCCTGGGCGCCGGCGGCACGGTCATCGGCGTCATACCCGAGGCGCTGATCGGCAAGGAGGTGGCTGGGCGCGTCGTCGATCACCGGGGCCTCACCCGCCTCGAGGTCGTCGACTCGATGCACACACGCAAGGCGCGCATGGCCGAGCTTGCCGACGGCTTCATCGCGCTGCCCGGCGGCTTCGGCACCTTCGAGGAGTTCTGCGAGATCCTGACCTGGGGCCAGCTCGGGTTCCACGTCAAGCCGATGGGCCTGCTCAACGTCAATGGCTTCTACGACCCGCTGCTCGCCCTCTTCGAGCGCGCCGTCGCGGAAGGCTTCCTGCGCAAGGAGAACCGGGCGATGGCGCTGGCGGCAGAAGATATCGAGAGCCTGCTCGCGGCGATGGCCGCTTACCGGCCGGAGCCGGTCAGCAAATGGCTGAAGGAAGCGCAGCAACTGTAGGACACGTAACGCGACAACAACAGCGAGGCGACATGAGCATCCTGAAAACCCAACTGAACCCGCGCAGCGCCGAGTTCCAGGCCAATGCGGCAGCCATGCAGGCGGTGGTCGCCGACCTCCATGAAAAAGTGGAGAAGATCGCCCTCGGCGGCCCGGAAGCGGCACGCCAGAAGCACCTGGCGCGCGGCAAGCTGTTGCCACGCGAGCGCGTCAATGGCCTGCTCGACCCGGGCACGCCCTTCCTCGAGATCGGCCAGTTCGCAGCCTTTGACATGTACGGCGGCGACGTTCCGGCCGCCTCGATGATCGCCGGCATCGGCCGTGTCAGCGGCGTCGAGTGCATGGTCGTCGCCAACGATGCCACCGTCAAGGGTGGCACCTACTACCCGCTGACGGTCAAGAAGCATCTGCGCGCACAGGAAATCGCCCTCGAAAACCGCCTGCCCTGCGTCTATCTGGTCGATTCCGGTGGCGCCTTCCTGCCAATGCAGGATGAAGTCTTCCCGGACAAGGAACATTTCGGCCGCATCTTCTTCAATCAGGCCAACCTTTCGGCGAGGGGCATCCCGCAGATCGCCGCCGTCATGGGTTCGTGCACCGCCGGCGGCGCCTACGTGCCGGCGATGTGCGACGAGTCGATCATCGTCAAGAACCAGGGCACCATCTTTCTCGGCGGCCCGCCGCTGGTCAAGGCGGCGACCGGCGAAGTGGTCAGCGCCGAAGACCTCGGCGGCGCCGATGTCCATACCCGAATCTCCGGCGTCGTCGACCATCTCGCCGAAAACGACGCGCATGCGCTCGCCATCGCCCGCCGCCTGGTCAAGGATCTGAACTGGAAAAAGGCCCCGCCGCTGACGTTGACCGCGCCGGTCGCGCCGCTCTATCCGTCCGAGGAACTTTACGGCGTCATCCCGAGCGACGCCAAGAAGCCCTTCGACGTCCGCGAGATCATCGCCCGCATCGCCGACGGCTCGGGCTTCGACGAATTCAAGGCGCGCTACGGCACGACGCTGGTGTGCGGCTTCGCCCGCATCCACGGCTACCCGGTCGGCATCGTCGCCAACAACGGCATCCTGTTCAGCGAATCGGCGCTCAAGGGCGCCCACTTCATCGAACTCTGCGCCCAGCGCGGCATTCCACTGGTCTTCCTGCAGAACATCACCGGCTTCATGGTCGGCCGCAAGTACGAAAACGGCGGCATCGCCCGCGACGGTGCGAAGATGGTCACCGCCGTCGCCACCGCCCGGGTGCCGAAATTCACCGTCGTCATCGGCGGCAGCTTCGGCGCCGGCAACTATGGCATGTGCGGTCGTGCCTACAGCCCCCGCTTCCTGTGGATGTGGCCGAACGCCAGAATTTCGGTGATGGGCGGCGAACAGGCGGCGAGCGTGCTGGCCACCGTCAAGCGCGACGGCATCGAAGCCGCCGGCAAGACCTGGAGCGCCGAGGAAGAAGCGGCCTTCAAGGCGCCGATCCGCGAACAGTACGAGACGCAGGGCCACCCCTATTACGCCAGCGCGCGCCTGTGGGACGACGGCATCATCGACCCGGCCGACACCCGCCGCGTCCTCGGCCTCGGCCTGTCCGCCGCGATGAACGCCCCGGCCGAAGAAACGAAGTTCGGCATTTTCCGGATGTAAGGCCATGTACCTGCCCAAGCACTTTGCGGAAACCGATGTCGCCGAGATGCACGCCCTGATGCGTGCCCATCCGCTGGCCACGCTGGTCAGCGACGGCCCGGATGGCCTGAACGCCAACCACATTCCCCTGCTGCTGGCCGACGGCAAGCTGCAGGGCCACGTCGCCCGCGCCAATCCGCTGTGGAAAGACGGCCAGGTGGCGGGCGAAGTACTGGTGATTTTCCAGGGTCACGAAAGCTATATCAGCCCGTCCGGCTACGCGACCAAGGCCGAGCACGGCAAGGTGGTGCCGACCTGGAACTACACCGCGGTCCATGCCTGGGGCCGCCTGCGGGTGATCGACGACCCGGCCTGGATTTCTGCCCAAATCTCGGCGTTGACCGCAGCCCATGAAGCAGCCTTGCCGCAGCCCTGGGCTGTTACCGATGCGCCGCCCGATTACATCGAAAAGATGCTCGGCGCCATCGTCGGCATCGAAATCGACATCACCCGCCTGCTCGGCAAGTGGAAAGTCAGCCAGAACCAGCCGGCCGCCAACCAGGCCAGCCTGATCGCCGCGCTCGACAAAGCCGGCGACCCGATGGCCGAGCTGATCCGCCAACACCAACAATAGAGGGAGCGAGACATGTTCATGCACCTGGAAATCGAACTGGACGGCCCGGTCGCCACGATCTGGATGAACCGGCCCGACCTGCACAACGCCTTCGACCAAGACCTGATCGCCGAACTGACCGCCGCCTGCAAGGCGCTCGATGACGATGACGATGTCCGCGTCGTCATCCTCGCCGGCCGCGGCAAGAGTTTCTCGGCCGGCGCCGACCTCAACTGGATGAAGCGCGCCGCCGAGAACGGCATCGACGACAACCTCGACGACGCCCGCGCCCTGGCCAGAATGCTGCGAGCGCTCGCCGAGATGAGGAAGCCGACCATCGCCCGCGTGCAAGGCGCGGCGCTCGGCGGCGGGATGGGGCTGGCGGCCGCGTGCGACATCGCCGTCGCGTCCACGAAGGCCGTCTTCGCCACATCCGAAGTCAGGTTCGGCATCATCCCGTCAGCCATTTCGCCCTACGTGCTGCGCGCCATCGGCGCCCGCCAGGCCTACCGCTACTTCCAGTCGGCCGAGCGCATCGATGCCGCCCGCGCCCGCGAAATCGGCCTCGTCCATGAAGCGGTCGAGCCTGAGCAACTCGACACCAAGGTCCAGGAGATTGTCGGCGCGCTGCTGCAGGGTGGTCCGCTGTCGCAGGCAGCCGCGAAGAGCCTGATCCGGGCCGTCAACAATCAGCCGATCAACGACATTCTGGTCGAGGAAACCGCCCACCGAATCGCCCACCTGCGCGCCACACCGGAGGCGCAGGAAGGCATCGCCGCCTTCCTCGACAAGCGCCAACCGAACTGGATCGGGGATTGAGCATGTTCACCAAGGTCCTCATTGCCAACCGCGGAGAAATAGCCTGCCGCGTCATCAAGACCGCCCGCCGCATGGGTATCCGCACCGTCGCTGTCTATTCCGACGCCGACGCCAACGCCCGCCATGTCCGCCTCGCCGACGAGGCCGTGCTGCTCGGCCCGGCTGCGGCGCGTGAATCCTATCTGGTCGCCGAGAAGATCGTCGAGGCGTGCCGGCGCACCGGCGCCCAGGCGGTGCACCCCGGCTACGGCTTCCTCTCCGAGAATGCCGACTTTGCCGAGGCGCTGGCCGCCAACGGAATCGCCTTCATCGGCCCGCCGGCCTCGGCGATCCGCGCCATGGGTTCCAAGTCGGAGGCCAAGAAACTGATGGGCAACGCCAGCGTGCCGCTGACGCCGGGCTATCACGGCGACGACCAGACGCCGGCCCTGCTGCACCGGGAAGCCGACGCCATCGGTTACCCGGTGCTGATCAAGGCGGCGGCCGGCGGCGGCGGCAAGGGCATGCGTCTGGTCGAACAGCAGCGAGGATTTCCCCGACGCCCTCGCTTCCTGCAAGCGCGAGGCGATTTCCAGTTTCGGCAACGAGCACGTGCTGATCGAGAAGTACGTCACCAATCCGCGCCACATCGAGATTCAGGTCTTCGCCGACACGCAGGGCAACTGCGTCTATCTCTTCGAGCGCGACTGCTCGGTGCAGCGCCGCCACCAGAAGGTGCTGGAAGAAGCGCCCGCCCCCGGCATGACGCCCGAGCGCCGCCGCCAGATGGGCGAGGCCGCCGTCGCCGCCGCCAAGGCCGTCGGTTACGTCGGCGCCGGCACGGTCGAGTTCATCGCCAACCAGGACGGCTCGTTCTATTTCATGGAGATGAATACCCGCCTGCAGGTCGAGCACCCGGTCACCGAAATGATCACCGGCCAGGACCTCGTCGAATGGCAGTTGCGCGTCGCCGCCGGCCAGCCGCTGCCGCTGGCGCAGGAACAGTTGCAGATTCGCGGCCATGCGCTGGAAGCCCGTATCTACGCCGAGGATGCCGGCAAGGGCTTCCTGCCGTCGACCGGCAAGCTGATCCGTCTCCGTGCCCCGGCCGAGAGCCTGAACGTCCGCGTCGATACCGGCGTCGAGGAAGGCGACGAAATCACGCCCTTCTATGACCCGATGATCGCCAAGCTGATCGTCTGGGACGAGCACCGCGACGCGGCGCTGGCGCGCATGCGCAAGGCGCTGGCCGATTATCAGGTGGCCGGCGTGACCACCAACATCGATTTCCTGTCGCGCCTCGTCGCCTGCCCGGCTTTCGCCGGCGCCGATCTCGATACCGGGCTGATCGAACGCCAGAAGACCTTCCTCTTCCCGGCGACCCAGGCCGTGCCGTACGACGCGCTGCTCGTCGCCACCGTCGGCGAACTCCTCTGGGAACAGCACAAGGCCGGGCTGGCCGCGAAGAGCAGCGGTGACCCCTGGTCGCCCTGGCACGCGCGTGACGGCTGGCGGATGAACCTCTCGGCTGCCCGCATCATCGGCTTCCGCGATGGCGAGAGTCTGGTCGAAGCACAGGTCCGCTATCAGC
This sequence comes from uncultured beta proteobacterium, assembly GCA_963810175.1. Taxonomy (GTDB): domain Bacteria; phylum Pseudomonadota; class Gammaproteobacteria; order Burkholderiales; family Rhodocyclaceae; genus Azonexus. The sequence continues at coordinate 60,334 of CAWEMU010000048.1, forward strand.
GCGACCAGTGGCAGATCACCATCAACGGCCGGACTGCCCTCGCGCGCGGCCGCAAGCTCGAAGGCGACCGCATCGCCGTCGAATTCGACGACCGCCGACTGATCGCCAGCGTCGTCGTCCCTCAAGGGGATTTCCTGCGGGGCACGGTCGACGACAAGAGAAGCGTCTTTTTGCAGGGGAGTACCTACTCACTCCTGCGCGACGACCCGTTGCACCTCGTCGAGGCCGGCGGCGCTCACGGCGGCGGCCTGACCGCGCCGATGCCGGGCAAGGTCGTCGCCCTGCTCGCCCAGCCCGGCCAGAAGGTGGAAAAAGGCGCGCCGCTGCTGATCCTCGAAGCGATGAAGATGGAACACACCATCACCGCCCCCGCCGCCGGCACCGTCAAGGCCTTCTGCTATGCGGCTGGCGAACAGGTCGGCGACGGCGCGGCGCTGGTCGAGTTCGAGGGAGATGGTTGAAGCTTGACACGATGTGTTCGGGCAACCAGCTATCAAACAACCTGAAACCGCATCAAGGACTCACCATGCAAACAAGCCAGGTTGGTGAATTCAAGGGAGCCCTTTCCGAAATGATCGACCCGGTACGGCCCGGCGAAGCGATCGGGGTGGCTTATGGCCGTATCTTCAGACGAGGAAGAGCTGATCGACCTCTCATAGTCAGCCAACAGGAATGCCAAGGATGAAAATCGGGACAGGTCGGTTGATCGGCCAGACTGGACTGCGCGCAGAAGAAATTGCTCCGCACTTGGGCCCCTTTGGCCTTGTCTACATCGCGGGGGGCGGATTCTGCGATCTCCGGTACATCAGCTTTTTGCACTTCGAAATGAAAGGAAAACACGTGAAAAATCGTCTCGCAGTTCGTTGCTTGTTGATTCTGGCGGCGGTGATCGGCACCGAGGTCAATGCCGGGGATTGCATCAAGGACCAGCATGGAAACGTGGTGTGCGGAGAGGGGCAGTGCGCGTCGGATCAATACGGCATGGTGTTCTGTGCCAAGGCGGGCGGTGGCGCGATCAGAGATCGATATGGTGTCGTCAAGTGCGGTGTGGGCTATTGCGCCACCGACGACGAGGGACAGGTAAAGTGCTCGTCGCAACCGGGCGGCGGAGCCGCGGTTGATTCGAATGGCACAGTGAATTGTTTGGGAACCTGCCAGGACGCCATGCCGGAATTTTGCGCTCCGGCGCGCTAGGGAGCCGCTCCCGCCCATGATGCCTTCCCAAGTCAAGATCGTCGAAGTCGGCCCGCGCGACGGGCTGCAGAACGAAGAAGCAGTCGTCCCGACCGAAACCAAGATCGAACTGATCGAGCGCCTGGCTGATGCGGGTCTGCGCGTCATCGAGGCGACTTCGTTCGTCTCGCCGAAGTGGGTGCGGCAGATGGCCGACAACGCAGCGGTGATGGAGGGCATCATCAGGCACCCTGCTGCGGTCTACCCGGTTTTGACGCCCAATTTGCAGGGCTTCGATGCAGCGCTGCAAGCCGGCGCCAGCGAGGTCGCCGTCTTCGGCGCGGCTTCGGAGGAGCGAAAAGTCTGAACCTGGCCCCTTTTGCTCTTTGCTTGCAAGCAAATGAATGGCTCAAGCTTGGAACAACATTTCGCAACGTCATCAATTTCAATCGTTGTACGGACCTCGGTATCCGTGTAAACACTTTTCGGCATTGCGGTGATGGGAAACTCATTTCAGAACAAACAGCGAACTGCCCTCGTGGCTGCGTAGCTGTCATGTTGTTCACATTGGCTGGCTGTCCATCGCTACCAAAGGTCAATCCCCCGGATCCGAAGCAATTAGTGTTGGACGTCGAGGGGCAACTACGGCAATTCAAGGGATTCACTCCGCAGCAAGTCCTTGAAGCGCCGAGGATGTCTTGCGTAGGCATAAACCTGAGGCGAAGTTTGTGCGAAGCGCGGATACCCTCAAGATGGAATCACATCATGTGGCATTTATTGTGATTGCCGCTGGGCAAATTGAAGAAACGTGAGCAGTTTACGCGCGAGAGGAAGACCAAGTCACCGTTGCGTCAGTGGCAATGGATAAGAGAAGCGAGGAAACATCTGGATTGGGGCACCAAGATTCGGGCTAACGACCCAGATACCAAGAAAGGCCGAGGAAACAATTTGTGAAACAATTCCAGCGGTCGATATCGATTATGGCATGTTCTGGCACCGGGTCCAGAGCATTCTAACCGGTGCGCCTTGGCCTGAATGCGTGAATGTATGGGAAATAACTATACGTGCCCGATATTTCAAGCCATTATGCGTGAATTGTACGACAGAACTGTATGAGGCAAAGTAGATTCTGTCCCGCAATCTCAAAGCCTAGCCTTGAGCTCCGCCAGACGCCTTACAGCGCAGTTAAGCCAAATCGTCCCTGAGAGTCCGCTTCCCAAAGCCGGCTACTTCCGCTGAGGGTCGCTATCAGTCAATCACCTCCCCTGAAACTCGCACCGTTATGAATATGCCTCCGTGAAATCTAAAGTCCCCCCATGCCTCTCCCCTCCAAAGTCAAAATCGTCGAAGTCGGCCCGCGTGACGGGCTGCAGAACGAGAAGCAGGTCGTCGCGACCGCGACCAAGATCGAACTGATCGAGCGGCTGGCCGATGCCGGGCTGCGCGTCATCGAGGCGACTTCGTTCGTGTCGCCGAAATGGGTGCCGCAGATGGGCGACAACACGGCGGTGATGCAGGGCATCCGCAAGCACCCTGCTGCGGTCTACCCGGTTTTGACGCCCAATTTGCAGGGCTTCGATGCCGCGCTGCAGGCCGGGGCGACCGAGGTCGCCATCTTCGGCGCGGCTTCGGAGAGCTTCTCGAAGAAGAACATCAACTGCTCGATTGCCGAGAGCCTGAAGCGTTTCGAGCCGATCCTTTCGGCGGCTAGCGCGCTGGAAATCCCGGTGCGCGGATATGTTTCCTGCGTCGTCGGCTGCCCCTACGAGGGCGCCATCGACCCGCGGCAGGCGGCCGGCGTGGCGAAATCACTGTTCGACATGGGCTGCTACGAGGTGTCGCTCGGCGACACCATCGGCGTCGGCACGCCGGCCAGCATCGCCCGCATGATCGAGGCCTGCGCCGCGTCGGTACCGATCGCGAAACTGGCCGGCCACTACCACGACACCTACGGCATGGCGATCGCCAACATCTACGCCTCGCTGCAACTGGGCATGGCGACGTTCGACAGTTCGATCGCCGGGCTGGGCGGCTGCCCGTATGCCAAAGGCGCCTCGGGGAACGTGGCGACCGAGGATGTTGTCTATCTGATGCATGGGCTGGGGATTGAAACCGGCATCGATCTCGCTACACTGGCAACCATCGGCGACTGGATTTCCAGTGCCATCAACCGCCCGAACGGCGCCAAGGCCGGCCGGGCAATCTGCGCGGGGACTGCCCAATGAGCCTGATTTCCTCCATCGCCGATTTCCTGAAGCCGACGCCCGCGCCCACGCCCAAGGTGACGGAAGGCGCTCGAGCGGGTCGGCGAAATCGTCGATCCGTTGCTCAAGTCGTCCTCCGGTTTCGAGCGTGAACTCGCGCCCGCCGTCGAGCACGTGCTGGGCTACTGCGAGGGTCTGATCGCGGCGCTGCCCGGCCCGATCGACATCGATCGTCAGGCCTTCTCCGGCGATCCGCTGGTGCATGCGCTGTTCGCCACGGCCGACGACATCGACCAGATGCTCGGACGCAGTCAGGCGGTCCGCGACTTTCTGGCGGAACCCCAGTGCTGGGAAAGCGAGTATTTCTTCGCGCTGTTCGCCGCCCGCCGCCAGCAGAAGAAGCAGCTCGGCATCGGCCAGCAGGGTGACGTGCTGCAAGGCGATGTGCCGCAGGTCGTTGTCTATTTTTGCGACCAGACGCTCGTCGAGCCGCATTGCAACCTCGAAGTCACGCTGGAAAACCTGCGTTGCCGGGGACTGGAAAGCCTGCTGCACACCTTCCATGATCATGTCGAGACGCTGCGCAGCGAGCGCGACGGATTGCGCGCCGATGTCTCGATGCAGCGCGCGCACCTGACCGTTTTGCGCGGCAAGTCGCCGGGGCCGGAATTCGCGACGCACACGCGGCATCTCGCCGAGCTGGATGCGCGGCTGCGGGAAAAGGCCGCGTCCCTGATGCCCGACCAGTTGCTGGCGGCGCTTGCCGATTATCTGCGCGAACCCGAAGCCTCCCTCGGCCTGTCGCCGGTCAGCATAACCGTTGACCGTCTCGGCGTCGTCAGCGAGCAGGCCGGCGACGACGTCAATCTGCATACGCTGAAATTTTCCGAATTTCGCGGCCGCGACAAGCGCAACTACATGGCGATGCTCGCCCGCATCCGTCGGGACGAGGCGCAGGCGGCCGTAGACCTCGTGCAGGACCAGCGCCGCCGCTACATGATCATCTGATGATCGCCTCGCCGTGCATCAACGTCTGCAAGATGGACGAACACACCGGCCTGTGTTCGGGCTGCTTCCGGACGATCGACGAGATCGCTCTATGGTCCTCGACCGACGATTCCCGCCGCCTGAGCATCCTCGCCGCCGTCGCCAGACGCCGGCAGGAACACGACCCCTGGGAAGGCGACTTGCGCTGCGACTGCGACCGGCATGGATAGCGAGGATCAATACCTCTGCGTCGGCATCTGCATGGCCGACCCCGATTCCGGCTACTGCCTCGGCTGCGGGCGGCCGCCACTCGCCACCCCGGAGATCGTTAGCGAGGTCGTCCCCTTGATGAAGTTCCCGCGACCGACAACCAGCGACCCGGACAACCCGGAATGAGTGTTCAGCTCCCGGAGTCGCTGCTCGTTATCGAGCGCGGCTGGCTGTCGGCCAACAGCATCGTTTCCTTCGATGGCGGCGATGCTGCGGTGGTCGATAGCGGCTACGTCACGCACGCTGCCCAGACCGTCGAGCTGGTCGCCCATGCCGTGCGCGGTCGACGCCTGAAAAGGCTCATAAACACGCACTCGCACTCCGACCATATCGGCGGCAACGCGGCGCTGCAAGCGAGATTCGGCTGCGAGATCATCGTCCCGGCCGGCCTCCACGCCACCATCGCCGAGTGGGACGAAAACGCCCTCCTCCTCTCGCCGCTGGGCCAGCAGGCGGCGCGCTTCCAGCACGACAGCCTGATCCGCGCCGGCGATGAAATTTCGCTGGGCGACCTCAACTGGCAGGCCCTCGCCGTTCCCGGACACGATATGGAGGCGCTGGCTTTCTACAACCCGGAGCGGCGTATCCTGATCTCGGGCGACGCGCTCTGGGAAAACGGCTTCGGCGTGATTTTCTCCGAGCTCCTCGGCGAGGCCGATGGCATAGCCATCACGCGCGCCACCCTCGAAATGCTCTCGCGCCTGCCGATCGATATCGTCATTCCCGGACACGGCAGCCCTTTCGCCGGGGTTGACGCCGCTTTCGCGCGGGCCTTCCGGCGCGTTGACAGCTTCGCCGCCGACATCGACAAACTGGCATGGCATGCCATCAAGGTTCTGGTTTCATTTGCCATGCTGGAAAGACACCGGCTGCCGGCCGAAGACTTTCCGGAATTCGTGCTTGGCCTGCCTTTCGCCGTCAGCATCAACATCCGCTACCTGAACCTGCCGGAAGATCAGCTTGTCGAGCGCATCGAGCGCGAACTGCTGCTGGTCGATGCCCTGCGCCGCGAGGACGGCTTCCTGGTGGCGGGTTAAGCGGCAGGCAGGGCGCGCTGGACCAGTCGTGTCCAGTAGGCAATCCCTGGCGCCAGAATCTCGTCGTTGAAATCGTAATGCGGATTGTGCAGCGTGCAGCCGCCGGTCCCCGGACCATTGCCCAGCCACACGTAGCATCCCGGCTTCTCGCGCAGCATGTAGGCGAAGTCCTCGGCGCCCATCGACGGGCAGCACATCAGTGAGCACTCGCTCGCTCCCCAGCACTTCGGCGGCGACGCCGCGGCAGAATTCGGTCTCCGCCACGCTGTTGACCGTGGGCGGGTAGCGATGGTCGAAATGAACGCCGATCTGCGCCCCGTTCGCCGACGCGACGCCGCTGCACAGGCGCTCGACAGCACGCTCGACGGCTTCCTGGACCTCGGGCTTGAAGCTGCGGATGGTGCCGCGCAGGACGACTTCCTCGGGAATGATGTTCCACGCCTCGCCGCCATGGAACTGGGTGACGCTGACCACCGCCGAATCGCACGGGTGCAGCGTGCGGCTGACCACGGTCTGCAGGGCCTGCACCAGTTGCGCGCCGGCGACGATCGAGTCGACGCCCTGGTGCGGCATCGCCGCATGGCAGCCATGGCCGCGCACGCTGATCTCGAAGGCGCAGGTGCCGGCCATCACCGGCCCGGGCATCACCGCCATCTCGCCGACCGGAATGCCCGGCCAGTTGTGCAGGCCGAACACCGCCTCGACCGGGAAGAGTTCGAACAGTCCGTCCTCGATCATGACCGCAGCGCCGCCTTCCGATTCCTCGGCCGGCTGGAAGATGAACGCGACGGCGCCGTCGAAATCCGGATAGGCGGCGAGATGGCGCGCCGCGCCGAGAAGGATCGCGGTATGCCCGTCATGGCCGCAGGCGTGCATCTTTCCCTGGTAGCGCGAGTGGTGCGGAAACTCGTTCATCTCGGCCAGCGGCAGGGCATCCATGTCGGCGCGCAGGCCGATCATCCGCCGCGACGTCCCGGCGCGCAGGACGCCGACGACCCCGGTCCGGGCGATACCGCGATAAACCTCGAGCCCGTAGCGCTCGAGCTCGCGGGCCACCACTTCAGCGGTGCGGTTCTCGTCGAAGGCCAGTTCGGGGTGGGCGTGGATGTCGCGGCGCAGCGCCGTCAATTCGGCCAGAAAAGGCAGTTCAGGAAGAGGAATGGTCGCGCGCATGATCGTCTCCTTGTTTACCGCCCATTATGCCGCGGGTTGCTTGTTGACGCCGCCTTCATTATGCTCCGCGTTATGCAACTCGTTCTCATCAGCGGCCTCTCCGGGTCGGGCAAGTCCGTCGCCCTGCATCTTCTCGAAGATGCCGGGTATTACTGCGTGGACAATCTGCCGGTGATCATGCTCACGGTTCTCGTCCGCATGCTCAAGGAGGAGGGAATCAGCAAGGTGGCGGTGGCGATCGACGCACGTTCGGGGATTGGTATCGAACTGCTCCCGCACAAGCTGCGCATGCTGGAGGAGGAGGGAACGCAACAGAACTTCCTCTTCCTCCATGCCGACGACGAGACCCTGCTCAAACGCTATTCCGAATCGCGGCGGCGCCATCCACGTGCCGCCGACGGGGAGACCCTGGCCGAAGCCATCCGCGCCGAGCGCGAATTGCTCGCGCCGATCTCGACACTCGGCCACCGCATCGATACCAGCGGGCTCAAGGCCAACGCGCTGCGCGAATGGATTCGCCAGTTCATCGACGACGAGCCGGGGCACGGACTGACCCTGATGTTCGAGTCATTCGGCTTCAAGCATGGCATTCCACTCGATGCCGATCTCGTCTTCGACGTGCGCTGCCTGCCCAACCCGCACTACGACGCCGAACTGCGCCCGCTGACCGGCAAGGACCGGGCGGTCATCGATTTCCTCGAGGACGAACCCGAGGTCATCCGCATGCGCGACGACATCGCCCGCTTCATCGCCACCTGGCTGCCTGCCTACGTCCGCGACAACCGCAACTACCTGACCGTCGCCATCGGCTGCACCGGTGGCCAGCACCGTTCGGTTTACTTCGCGGAATGGCTCGGTCGGAAGTTCGACGACCAGGCCCGCGTCCTGATCCGTCACCGCACGCTGGCCGGCGGCTGATGCGCTGGCTCGCCTACCTGCGGCCCGGCGACTGGCTGGTCATCGCCGCCGGCGCGGCGGTGGTCGCCTTCACCCTTCCCTTTCTCTGGCAGGGTGGCTTTGCCGAGCGCGCGATCATCCGCCAGGACGGCCGGATCTTCGCCGAGATCGATCTCGGCAGCCGTCGCGAAGTCACGGTCCCCGGCCCGCTCGGCGCCACGCTGGTGGCCATCGAGCCGGGGCGCGCCCGCGTCGTCGCCGACCCCGGGCCGCGCCAGTATTGCGTGCGCCAGGGCTGGCTGGCACGCCCCGGCGAAATCGCCATCTGCGCACCCAACCACGTCAGCGTCCAGATCGCCGGGCGCACCAAAGCCTATGACAGCCTCAGTTACTGAACTGACCGTCACCGCCGAGGACCGCCGCGTCGCCTGGCTGGCCACCGCGGCGGTCGCCCTCTCGCTGGTCGATGCGGCAATCCCCAGCCCGCTGCCCGGGGTCAAGCCTGGCCTCGCCAACATCGTCACGCTGGTCGTGCTGGTTCGTTACGGCTGGGCGACGGCCGTCTGGGTCAGCGGGTTGCGCGTGCTCGCCGGCAGCCTGCTGCTCGGCTATTTTCTCGCCCCCGGCTTCTTCCTTGCGCTGACCGGGACGACATTCAGCCTGCTCACGCTCGGCCTCGCCCGCCATCTGCCAGGACGCTGGTTCGGGCCGGTCAGCCTGAGCATCCTCGCCGCCTTCGCCCACATCGGCGGCCAGTTGCTGCTCGCCCGCCTGTGGCTGATCCCGCACAACGGCGTCTTTCTGCTGACCCCGGTCTTCGCCGCCGCCGCGCTGGTGTTCGGCACCATCAACGGGCTGATTGCGGCTAGACTGCTGGCGGAAATCCCTGCTGCGGAACCTGTCCGATGAACAAGACGATCTGCCTCGCCCTGACCGGCGCCTCCGGCATGCCCTACGGCCTGCGCCTGCTGGAGTGTCTGCTTGCCGCCGGCTGTAACGTGCAGCTGCTGTACTCACAGGCGGCACAGATCGTCGCCCGTCAGGAAATGGACCTCGAATTGCCGACGCGCCCGGCCGAGGCCAAGGCCGCCCTGCTCACCCGGTATCCCGCGGTCGACCCGGAAAAACTGGCCGTTTTCGGGCGCGAGGAATGGTTCGCCCCGGTCGCCTCCGGGTCCAACCCGCCGGACGCGATGGTCGTCTGCCCCTGCTCGATGGGCACGCTGGCCGCCATCGCCCACGGGCTGGCCGACAACCTGATCGAGCGCGCCGCCGACGTGGTCCTCAAGGAAGGCCGCAAGCTGATCCTGGTTCCCCGGGAAACACCGCTTTCGGCCATCCATCTCGAGAACATGCTGCGCCTGGCCCGGGCCGGCGCCGTCATCCTGCCGCCCAGCCCGGGTTTCTACCACCACCCGCAAACCGTGGCGGACGTGGTCAACTTCGTCGTCGCCCGGGTCCTCGACCAGCTTGCCGTCCCGCACGCGCTGATGCGGCGCTGGGGCGAATGATGGGCTGGCTGGGCTTCGCAGGCCGGCAGGATGACCGCGCTTCTCGGCGGATGGAGATTCCGCTGTTTCCGCTCAATGCCGTGCTCTTTCCTGGCGGCGTGCTGCCGCTCAGGATCTTCGAGCAGCGCTATCTCGACATGGCCGCCGCCTGCATGAAGGAGGAGCGCCCCTTCGGCGTCTGCCTGATCGTCGCCGGCGAGGAGGCGGGCGGCATCGCCGAACCGCATCCGGTCGGCACGCTGGCCCGCATCACCGACTGGGAGATGGAGCAACTGGGCCTGCTGCAGGTGACGACGCGCGGCGAACAACGCTTCCGCATCGTCGACAAGGCAGTCGGTCCCGACAACCTGTGGCGGGCCGGAGTCGAAATCATCCCCAACGACGGTCCGCTGCCCTTTCCCGTTGAACGTCGGCGCCTGCTGCCACTGCTGCGGAGAATCGCCGGCGACATGGGTCCCGCCCGCATTCCCGAGCCGCACCACTACGACGACGCGGAGTGGGTCGGCTACCGCATCACCGAAATCCTGCCGGTGCAGAACCTGGCCAAGCAGAAGCTGCTGGAACTCGAAGACCCGATTTCCCGCCTCGAGATCCTCGAGAAATTTCTCGATCAGCGCAAACTGCTGGATTGAATCTTGACCACTTCCCCCCGTGCCCCAACCCTCCTCGAAGCCATGCGCTTCTGGCTGAAACTGGGCTTCATCAGCTTCGGCGGACCGGCCGGGCAAATCGCAATGATGCATGACGAGCTGGTCGAGAAGCGGCGCTGGATTTCCGAGCGGCGCTTCCTGCATGCCCTCAACTACTGCATGCTGCTCCCCGGCCCCGAAGCGCAGCAACTGGCCACCTATCTCGGCTGGCTGCTGCATCGCACGCGCGGCGGCATCATCGCCGGCGGGCTGTTCGTGCTGCCCTCGCTGCTCATCCTCATCGCGCTCTCCTGGCTGTACATGACCTTTGGCCAGACACCCCTGGTCGCCGGCCTGTTCTACGGCATCAAGCCAGCCGTCGCCGCCATCGTCGTCCACGCCGCCCATCGCATCGGCAGCCGCACGCTGCGCAACGGCGTCCTGTGGGCGATCGCCGCGGCGGCCTTCGTCGCCATCTTCGCCTTCGACGTGCCATTCCCGGCCATCGTTCTTGCTGCCGCCCTGGTCGGTGTCATTGGCGGCCGCCTCGCTCCCGGTCGCTTTGCCGCCGGCGGTGCGCATGGCAGCACGGCAGCATCCGCCGGGCCGGCGATAGTCGACGACGATACCCCGACTCCCGCCCACGCCCGTTTCACCGCCCGGCGCCTCCTTGAGGTTGCAACCATCGGCGTCGCGTTGTGGGCAGTGCCGATGGGCCTGCTTGCCGCATTCCTCGGCTGGGATCACACCCTGACACAGATGGGCTGGTTCTTCACCAAGGCGGCGCTGCTCAGCTTCGGCGGCGCCTATGCGGTGCTGCCCTACATGTATCAGGGCGCCGTCAAGGACTTCGGCTGGCTGAGCAGTTCGCAGATGATGGACGGTCTGGCACTGGGTGAATCGACGCCGGGGCCGCTGATCATGATCGTTGCCTTCGTCGGCTTTGTCGGCGCCTGGGGCAAGGCGCCTTTCGGGCCCGATGCCCTCCTTCTCGCCGGCGTGCTGGCGGCCGCGGTGGTCACCTGGTTCACCTTCCTGCCCTCATTCCTGTTCATCTTCGCCGGCGGGCCGCTGGTCGAGAGCACGCACGGCGATCTCAAGTTCACCGCGCCGCTGACTGCCATCACGGCCGCGGTCGTCGGCGTCATCGCCAACCTGGCGGTCTTCTTCGGCTACCCTGTGCTGTGGCCAACCGGATTTTCAGGCGGTCCCGATTTCGTCGCGGCTGTCATCGCACTCGGTGCTGCCGTGGCGCTGTTCCGCTTCAAGGCCAACGTGATCCACGTCATCGCCGCCTGTGCCGGCCTCGGGCTGGCCGTGCGCTTTCTGGCCTAGCCAGCGGGTCGACCGCAACCGGCCTCAGGCGGCTGGCTGCTCGGCGATCCGCCGGATCGACTGGCGGGCATCTGCGGGCAATACCAGCTCGGCGTAGGTTGAACGGCTGCAGCAGATGTTCATCGAAGCGCAGCATGCCCTCCTGGTCTTCGTCGAGCAGTTCGGCATCGAGCAGGCTGGCAACGAGACTGGCGAAATCCGACTTGTCGGCGGTCTCGGTCTCGCCGAAGCCATGGAGGAGCGCCAGGCGCTGCGCAAGCAGCACGCAGTCCTTCTCCAGCACCGCGCGCGTCAGCTTGCCCGACCCGCGCTGCTGCAACAGCGCCAGTGCCAGGAAATGGCGGCCCAGCATCGGTCGCAGCGTCTCGCCGATCATCTGCAATTCGGGAAACTCCTGACTGTTCGCTTCCGGCGCCAGCAGCCAGCCGTCGATTTCGGCACGACGCAGCAGGCCGCGCCCGGCGAAGATACCGATGGTGCGCTGGATTTCGCTCAACAGCTCGTCTTCCGACCAGCGCAGGAAGAGAGCCGAGCGCAGCACGCCATAGATGCCGACAATGGCGTCGGTCAGCCGCTGCACGTCGAGTCGGCGGTTGTTGCCGAGCAGGCAGGCGATCAGCGCCGGGACCGCGAACAGGTGCAGGACGTTGTTGCGGAAATACGGAAGCTGCTTGACCTGCGCGTCGACGACGCGGACCAGGTTGCCGAACGGATGCGGAACCTGCTCGACGATGCCGAGTCGCTCGGCATGCGCAACGACCTGTACCGGATCGAGAACGCAGGCGATGCGTCGTGGCGAATAGGGCGCTGCCGCATCCAGCGCCTGAAAGTGCGCGATCATTCGCCGCAGGCCGAGCGCATCGGCGGTGCAACGCGGCGTCGCCAGCAACGCCAGCGCGACCAGGCTGACCGGATTGAGCACCGCCGCCGCGTTGATCCGCGTGGCGAGTTCGCTGGCCGCCTCGCGCGTCGCCACGCGCAGCCATTCGCCGTTCGCTTCGTCGCGCGCCGCACGCCAGTCGGCGCGCTGCCCGTCGAGGAATCCGGCCAGGGGCAATGGATCGCCGAAGTTCACATGCACCTTGCCATAGATGCGGCGAATGCTGCGCACGCTCGCCAGCAGGGTCCACAGTGATTCTCCCTGCTTCGGGCGCCCGGACAGCTCGCGCACATAGGTCTGCCCCTCGATCAGCCGTCTCGTAGCCGATATAGACCGGGACGAAAACCAGTGGCCGGCTGTGGCTGCGGACGAAGCTGCGGATGGTCATGCCGAGGATCCCGGCCTTCGGTGCCAGCGTGCGGCCGGTGCGGCTGCGTCCACCCTCGATGAAATACTCGATCGGAAAGCCGCGCGCCAGCATCAGGTGCAGATACTCGTCGAACACCGCCGCATAGAGCGGTTCGCCCTTGAAGCTGCGCCGCAGGAAAAAGGCGCCGCCACGGCGTAGCAGCGAACCGACCAGCGGCATGTCGAGGTTTTCGCCGGCGGCGATATGGGGCGGTGTCAGACCATGGCGGTGAATCAGGTACGAGAGCAGCAGATAGTCGACATGGCTGCGGTGGCATGGCACATAGACGATTCCGTTGCCTGGCGCGATGTCCGTCAGCGCTTCGAAGTTGTGTGCCTCGATGCCGTCGTAGATATGTTCCCAGAGCCAGCTCAGGAACAGTTCCATGGCACGCACCGTGCCATAGGAATAGTCGGAAGCGATCTCGAGCGCGAATTTTTGTGCCCGGCCGCGCGCCACGTCACCGGAAACGCCGAGGCGCGAGGCCTCGGCGGCAATTGCCGCGCGCACCGGCTCGCTGGCCAGCAAGACCTCGACCTGGGTATTGCGATGCGAAAGGTCCGGACCGATGGCCATTTGCCGTTGCCGACGGAAGTGCACGCGCAGCACGCGCGACACCTTGCGCTGGGCCGCCGCGACGTCGAGCGGGGTGGCCCCGCGATGGACCAGTTCGCGCAACGACAGTGGCCGGTTGAAGCGCACCAGCGTCTGCCGTCCGTGCAGCAGCACCGCAAGAAACTGGCGCAGCCGGCCCGGCGAGCGCCATGTCTCGGCGAGCAGCGCCTTGAGGATGGACTCCTGCTTGTCGGGGCTGCGACCCCAGAGCACAACCACCGGCACCAGCTGCACATCGAGTGTCGGTTCGGCCACCACCGCCCGCAGCTGATCGACCAGCAGGCGGGACGCTCCCGGCACGGAACCCTGGTGACGCCGGTTGAGGAAGAACAGCGAGCGCTTCGCCCTGACGCTGCCGAGCGCGAAAGGTGCCTCGGCCGGCGGCAGACCGGCGCGCCGGGATTCTTCGAAAAGGACCAGCAGGTTCGACAGATGGCGGTCCTCCAGGACGTAGCAGACAGGTCGTGCCGGATCGATGTCCGCGGCCGCCTCGGCGAATACCGTCGTGCGCACCCAGGCATAGAGCAGGCGCTGCGCCAATGGAACGAACCAGCCGGAAATGTCGAACAAGGCCCTCACCACCTCTCATGCAAGCACAGGGTACGGCCCGCCGAACGAGATTCTAATGGGAATTCGGGCCGGGAAACAGGCGGCGCGTGGATGCCTGCCGGCAGTCTCGCGTCAATCCGCCGCGTCATTCCCGGCGCCATGGTCGGCAAGAGCAGCGAACCTTGGCAGGGCAGCGAGACATGCGATAGGGGAAATGTGGAGCGGGCGATGAGAATCGAACTCACGGCACAAGCTTGGGAAGCTTGGGTATTACCATTATACGACGCCCGCTCTTGGGCTGGAGGCTGCATTCTAAGCGCAGCGGCCGTTCTGTTCAATCCTCGATCAACGCGCGATACTGTCCCGCGTGGAACAGAAGCGGCGCCATTCCGGACGCCTCGCTGAATCTTTCGACACGGCCGACGAAGATGGTGTGGTCGCCGGCGGGATGGGTGGCTTCGTTGGCGACTTCGAAACTGGCGCAGCAGCCCGGCAGCAGCGGCGCCCCGCCGGCGCCGGGATGCCAGTGCAATCCGGCGAAGCGGTCGACCGGCCACGTGGCGAAGCGGTTGGAGAGATCGAGCTGGCCGGCCGCCAGAACATTGATGGCATGGTGGCCGGCGCGGCGAAAGGCGGCGAGGTTGTGCGAGGTATTGTCGAGGCACCAGAGCACCAGCGGCGGATTCAGCGACACCGCCGAAAACGAATTGACCGTCAGCCCGATCGGATGCCCGTCCGGATCGACCGCCGTGACGACGGTCACCCCGGTCGCGAAGCGTCCCAGGGCGTTGCGCAAGGCGCGGCTACCATCGTCATTCTCGATCATCAAGTGTGCCAGCGGAAAAACGTCCTATTATCCGTGCTCCGCATCCGCGCGTCGAGGCTGATTTGTCCGCCGTTCCCGATTTTGCCGACCGCCTGGTCGCCTGGCAGAGAACCGCCGGGCGCCACGACCTGCCGTGGCAGAACACGCGCGACCCGTACCGGATCTGGCTTTCCGAAATCATGTTGCAGCAGACCCAGGTCGCCACGGTGATTCCGTACTTCCAGCGCTTCCTGGCACGCTTTCCGACCCTTCAGGCGCTCGCGGACGCGTCGCCCGATGTCGTCAGCGAGCACTGGGCCGGCCTCGGCTACTACGCCCGGGGGCGCAACCTGCATCGCTGCGCACGGCAGATTGTCGCGGTCCACGCCGGAAAATTCCCTGAATCCATCGCCGAGCTGAGTGCCCTGCCCGGCATCGGCCGGTCGACGGCGGCGGCGATTGCCGTCTTCGCCTTCGGAAGTCGCGCCGCCATTCTCGACGGCAACGTGAAGCGCGTCCTCTGTCGGCACTTCGGCGTGGAAGGCTTTCCCGGCCTGACGGCGGTGGATCGTGAATTGTGGATCCTCGCCGAGCGCCTGTTGCCGGAAAGCGCTGTCGAAGCCTACACGCAGGGCCTGATGGACCTCGGCGCCACGGTGTGCGTGCGTAGCCGTCCACGCTGTGGCGACTGTCCGCTGGGGGCGTCGTGCCGGGCGCGGCTCGAAGGACGCCAGGGCGAATTGCCGACGCCGCGCCCGCGGGTGAAACTGCCCGAGCGCCGCGCCACCTTCGTGCTGATCAGCGACGGCCAGCGCCTGCTGCTCGAGCGCCGCCCGCCGAGCGGACTGTGGGGCGGGCTGCTGGTTCCGCCCGAGGGTGAAGAGGCGGCCGTACTCGCACGCCTCGGACTCGTCGCCGGGCGCCTGCAGCCTCTGCCACCGGTCAGGCATGCCTTCACCCATTTCCGGCTGACGCTCGACCCGGTGTTCTGTCTCGTCCCACCCCAGCCTGGCGCCGGCGAACCGGGGCTGACCTGGGTGCCGCTGGGAGCAGCCGCAAATGCCGGCGTACCGGCGCCGATCCGAAAGCTGATCGAGCGGATCGCCAGCGCGACTGGCTGACGTTCAGGGTTTCGCGGGCGCGCTCGCCGCCGCCTTGGCATTCGTCTTTTCGACCTGGGCGGCGACCCGCGCCTCATGGTCGGCCTGCTTCCGGCGCAGGCGTTCGGCATCCTCGGCCTTGCGCCGAGCCCCCTCCTCGGCCTTGCGCGCCTTGCTTGCGCGCGTGGCCGCCTCGGCCGCCTCGGCTTCCGCGCGCGTCGCTGCGGTCTCGGTCTCGCGCGCCCGCAAATCGGCCTCACGCGTGGGTATTTCCGCCGCCCACTTGGCCTCGCGCGCGCTGAACTGTTCCTTCTTGACCTGGCGCTCGATCGCCTTGCCCTCGTTGGCCAGGCGCCGGGCGTCCTTGAAGGCCTCGAGGTATTCGCCCTGGGCTTCGTCCAGGCAACGGTTAACCAGGAACTTCCGGTAGCAGCCTGCCGATTGCTCCTCCAGGAGTTTCTCGGCCGCCGCCTTGCGCGCCGCGGCGGAACGCTGCAATTCGGTGGCGCGGCCGAGGCGCTGCTCCCAGTCGGCCTCCTGCGCGGTCGCCGGCGCCTGGTCGGCGCTCCAGGCAACACCAGCCAACAGCCCGCCGACAAGCAGGCAGACGGTTTTCAACGATGGAACGGGGGAAAAGCGGCCTCGGGGCATAACGGAACGACCATGATGAAGGGTGATCAGGTGCGCTGATTTTAGCAGCACCCCGCTATAATCGGCCGCCTCATGATCGCCCTCCGCCACGTCACCTTCGCCCGCGTCGGCCGCCCGCTGGTCATCGGCGCCTCGGTTCAGCTCCATGCCGGCTGGAAGGTCGGGGTCGTCGGCGCCAACGGCAGCGGAAAGTCCAGCCTGTTCGCGCTGCTCGCCAACGAACTGCACGCAGAATCCGGCGACGTCGAACTGCCGGCTTCCTGGCGCATCGCCCGCGTCGCCCAGGAAACCCCCGCCCTGCCCGACCCGGCGATCGACTTCGTCCTCGACGGCGACGTCGAACTGCGCCGGGTCGAGCGCGAACTGGCGGCCGCCGAGGCTGCCGGTGACGGCGAGGCGATCGGCCATCTGCACGCCCGCTATGGCGAGATCGACGGCTATTCGGCCAAGGCGCGCGTTGCCGAGGTGCTGCACGGGCTCGGCTTTGCCGACGCCGACTTCCGGCGCCCGGTGTCGGAGTTCTCCGGCGGCTGGCGGGTGCGCCTCAATCTGGCGCGCGCACTCTCCTGCCGCGCCGATCTGCTGCTGCTCGACGAACCGACCAACCACCTCGATCTCGATGCCGTGCTCTGGCTGGAAGGCTGGCTGCGGACGACGCCGGCGACCCTGCTGCTGATTTCGCATGACCGCGATTTCCTCGACGCCGTCGTCGGCCAGATCCTGTCCATCGAAAACCAGCGTTTGGCGCTGACCAGCGGCGGCTATTCGGACTACGAACGTGCCCGCGCCGCCCGCCTCGCCAACCAGCAATCGGCCTTCGAAGCCCAGCAGCGCGAAATCGCCCACCTCAACAGCTTCATCGAACGCTTCCGCGCCAAGGCCACCAAGGCGCGCCAGGCGCAAAGCCGGATCAAGATGCTCGAACGCATGGAAACGGTCGCCGCGGCCCACGTCGATTCGCCCTTCCATTTCTCCTTCCGCCAGCCGAACGCGCTGCCCGACCCGCTGCTGACCATCGAAAAAGCGGCTGCCGGCTACGTTGACCGCAACATCCTGCAAGACGTCACGCTGACCCTGCGCCCCGGCTGCCGGATCGGTCTGCTCGGCCGCAACGGCGCCGGCAAATCGACGCTGGTCAAGCTGCTGGCCGGCGCCATCGCTCAAACCACCGGCGAGCGCAACGAAGCGCGGGCACTGAACATCGGCTACTTTGCCCAGCACCAGCTCGAGCAACTGCGCCCCGACGAGTCGCCATTGCAGCATCTGATCCGCCTCGAGCCGACGACCCCGGAGCAGGAATTCCGCGACTACCTCGGCGGCTTCGATTTCCGCGGCGACATGGCCACCCGACCGGTCGGACCCTTTTCCGGCGGCGAGAAATCACGGCTGGCGCTGGCCCTGCTGATCCGCACCCGACCCAACCTGCTGCTGCTCGACGAACCGACCAACCACCTCGACCTCGAGATGCGCGAAGCTCTGACCTTCGCGCTTCAGGACTACGAAGGCGGCATGGTGGTGGTTTCGCACGACCGTCACCTGCTGCGCACCTGCAGCGACGACCTGCTCCTCGTCGCCGACGGCAAGGTGACCACCTTCGACGGCGACCTCGACGACTACGCCGCCTGGCTTGCGGCCCGGCGCAACGCCGAGAAGGTGCCGGAACCGGACGTCGCCGCCGAAAAGAGCGGTCGCCTGCAACAACGCGCCGACACCAGGGCCAGCCGGCAAGCCTTGTTGGCGCAACGGCGACCGCTGGTGAAAGAGATTGAACAACTGGAGCGCAAACTCGCCAAATGGAACGAGGAAAAGTCAGCGCTGGAAGCCCGCTTCGCCGATCCGGACTTCTATGCCACGGTCGACCGTCAAAAGAGCGAGGAAATGCACCGCCAGGCTGCACTGCTCGGAGAGCAGATCGATGCGGCGGAGATGCGCTGGCTGGAGGTGCACGAGGCCCTGGAAGCACTGCCCGCCGTCGATTGAAGGCGGATGGCGGATGCAGGCCCGCCACATGGCACGATCAGCCTGGCGGTTCCGTATCCGGTGCCGGCACCAGGGAGACACCCTGCTCCTGCGCCGCTTTCGTCTGCGCCCGCAGCGCCCGCGAGAATCCCTCGCGGCAGCGCAGCCGTTGCCAGTAGTCGAGTACCGCCGGCGAAAAGCGGGCCCGCAATCCCAGATGCTCGGCAAGCAGGAGCGCATAACCCACCGAAATGTCAGCCGCGGTGAAGCGGCCGGCGCACAGGAATTCATGCGTGGCGAGCAGCGGCTCGAGCGTCTTCAGGCGCGCCAGGAACCACTTCGTATAGTCTTCGGCAACCTGCGGCTGACGGCGCACCTCGGGCTCGAAGCGGCCGTAGCGCAGGATCAGCGTTTGCGGAAAGGTCAGAGTCGCTTCACCGAAGTGCAGATAATTCAGGAAGGCGCCGTAAGCCGCGTCGCCGGACTCAACGTTCAACGGCGTCGGCCCGTAGCGGCTCACCAGATACTGGCAGATCGCGGCCGACTCGGTCATCTTTGTCGCACCATCGACAAATGCCGGGACCGTGCCCAGAGGATTCAGCGCAAGGTATTCGCCGGCCAAGGCCCGCGGCGGGAACGGAAGCATTTTCAGCTCATACGGCAGGCGCATTTCCTCCAGCGTCCACAGGGGCCGGAAGGAACGCGCGCTCATGCAGTGATACAGGGTCTTCATCGTACGAACCCTTGTTTACTCCCTTTGGGCAACTGTACTCTTTTTGTCCGCCAGGAGATGGTAGTCAAAGGCGGGGCTCAGCGCCAGGAACCCCAAGTGGCGACCCAGGCCGGAAACTGACCATATCTTTGTCATGGGCCAGCTTGCGGCAAATTGCCGCCGCTCATGGTTCCCGGAATAGTCAGTCGTGATCGGTCAAACGGGATATGTCCGCGAAGTACTCTACAACCGCATGAGCCAACAGGCAGGGGCGCGCTGACTTTCGCCTGGTGCTTTCAGCCTGCCGGACAACAGCTTGCTCACCCCTTTGGATCCTTCGCGTTCCGACCGATCCCGCTTGTCAGGTGGCCGGAAAGCCGGAGAATGTTCGACCTTCGGTCCACAGCCCGGGGCCGGAACGGGGGAAAAGAAAACATCATGGACGACGCGACCGCTGACAAGTTCGCCGCCAGCCAGGCGGCAGAGCGACCGATCGATGACGAGCAGTTTCACGACCTGGTTCGCGCGCGCAGCCGGCCCCTGCTTGAACTCGCCCGCCGCTTGACCGCCACGGGCGGCGGCGAACTGGCGCTGACGCGACCACTCAGTGGTCGCCTGCTGCTGGAATCGGGAAAGATGGAAGCGCTGCTGGACGAGTATGGCGCCAGCCATAACCGCCGCTGGAGCCGGTTCCGTGCCCTGACGGCGACCCTCAGGAACTTCGCCCGCATCGGCCAGGCGCTGGCCCATGTGCAGCGTCGCCTGGGGGCCTACCGGCTGCAGCCGATCGCCACCGATTTTCCGGCCGCGACCGGCGAACACTTGCACCTCGTTGGCGGCGTCGTGGCGGACGTCGCCGCCGGCCTGCTGGAGGAAGCCCAACTGCTGGGCATCGAGATCGAGGACATCGCCCCGTCGCCCGAGGATTTTGCCGAGCTTTTGCCGCCGGGGCGCCTCGTCCGCAATCGCGACGACCGCACCACCGGCGATACCACCACCACCGTTGCCCACCTGGCCACGGAGTTCCTCAACCTGGCTGCCGAAAGCGATCTGGTGCTCGCCGCAGCCCGGGTCGCGCCGGCTGACTATGCGGCCTGCTTCCCGGACCCGGTCAGTGAGGAACGCCTGCGCCAGCTTGCCTTCCGCTTCCATAACCTGCAATCCCTCTACGACACTCACGTTGCCGGAACCTCGATCGAGACCTCGGACCCCGATCTGCCCACCTTGCGCGGTCACGCCAGCGTCATCTATCACCTGCTCGGCATGGCCACCGACCTGGCCCACTACTACGAACGGCACGTCAGTCCTGAAACCGGCGACACCGTGCTGAGCGAGCGACCGGTGGTGGATACCGACGCCACCATGGCAACCCTGTTCGGCTACGCCATGGCTTTTTCCAGCGACTATCTGGCCGGAGGCCAGCGCCTCAGCCAGGGCATCCTGCGCCGTTATGCCGAGCCAGGGCGCCTCGAGGTGCCGGTGCCCTGTTACCGGGGTTTTCACGTCCGCCCGTCCAACCTGGTGGCGCGCATCGTCGCGCATTACGGCAGCGAGGTGCGGATGGATCTGGACGGCAAGCTGTTCGACGCGGGTTTCCCGCTTGATCTGTTCCGCGCCAACGAGACCATCAATGCCCGCAAGCGGCGCTGGCTGGCGGCGGAAATCGCCCGCGTCCATCCCGACCGGGCCGGCCCCCTTGACGCCGTGGCCATAGAAGGCGCCGTGCTGGCTATCGTTCATCGTCTTGCCGGGGAGGGAAAGATCGTCGTCTACCGCCAGCCGCTCCAGCTCTCGGACCAGATCGGCCACCGCGAGGGCGGCGTCCTCGAAAACACCGTGGCCGAGATCGCCGGCTTGCAGGCCACCGGACAGATCGACATCCGCACCGACCTCACCGTCACCTTCATCGGAGACAAACGTGTGCTGGCCGACGTTAACGCCTTGGCCAGGCATGGCTACGGCGAGGATGCCTTCGGCAACAACGTGTTGCTGCCGAGAGAACTGTCGTATCTGCGGCGTTAGCGCCCCCACCGCACGGGGCGATGGGCTTGCTGCGGTCAACGCCCAAAACAGGCCGAAAACCACCCCTCATAAGTTAGAATCGCGCCTTTCCGAATCCGCCCGCTGGGAGCCCGACCATGCAAATCGTCTGCCTGGACCTCGAAGGAGTCCTCGTCCCCGAAATCTGGATCGAGTTCTCCAAACGCACGGGCATTCCCGAACTCAAGCGAACGACGCGCGACGAGCCGGATTACGACAAGCTGATGACCTACCGGCTGAACATCCTGCGCGAGCACAAGCTCGGCCTGCCGGACATCCAGAGGGTGATCGCCGAAATGGGGCCGATGGACGGCGCACGCGCCTTCCTCGACAGGCTGCGCGAGGATTATCAGGTCGTCATCCTCTCCGACACCTTCTACGAATTCGCCCACCCGCTGATGCGCCAGCTCGGCTGGCCGACGCTGTTCTGCCATTCGCTGCAGGCCGACAAGGACGGCATGCTGGTCGCCTACCAGTTGCGCATGCCGGACCAGAAGCGCGAGGCGGTCAGGCGCTTCAAGGAACTCAACTTCACCATCGTCGCCGCCGGCGATTCCTACAACGACACGGCGATGCTCGGCGAGGCGCACGGCGGCATCCTGTTCCACCCGCCGGAGAACGTCATCCGCGAGTTTCCGCAGTTCCCCGTCACGCTGAACTATGACGAACTGCGCGCCGAGATCGACAAGGCATTCGCAAGGATCGCCTGACTCGACAAACATGCATCGCGACCGCTTCTTCACTCTCTCCGCCTCCTGCCCGGACCAGGTGGGCATCATCGCCAGGGTTTCCGGCTTCATCGCCGGCAAGGGCGGCTGGATTCTCGAATCAAGCTTCCACGCCGATGCTCTGACCGGCCGCTATTTCATGCGCATCGAGATCAAGGCCGATACGCTGCCCTTCCTGCTCGCCGAGTTCCGTGAACGGTTCCGGACCGAGGTTGCCGAACCGCTGCAAATGCAATGGCAGATCAACGACAGCGCTGTCAAGCGCCGTGTGGTGGTGCTGGTTTCAAAGCAGGAACACTGTCTTTATGACCTGCTGGCGCGCTGGCAGGCCAGAGAACTCGACATCGAGATTCCCTGCGTCATTTCGAACCACGACACGTTTCGCGGCTTTGTCGAGTGGCATGGCATTCCGTTCCTCCATGTTCCGGTTTCCGGAGACAACAAGAAGGCTGCCGACGCCGAGATCCAGCGCATCTTCGACGACGTGCGCGGCGATTCGATGGTCCTCGCCCGTTACATGCAGATACTCTCGCCGGAATTGTGCGCTGCGCTGTCCGGCAGGATCATCAACATTCACCACTCCTTCCTGCCCAGCTTCGCCGGCGCCAGACCCTACCACCAGGCCTACGAGCGGGGCGTCAAGCTGATCGGCGCGACCTGTCACTACGTGACCAGCGAACTGGACGCCGGCCCGATCATCGAGCAGGACGTCATCCGCATCGACCATTCCGACTCCCCGGACGACATGGTCCGTTACGGCAAGGACATCGAGAAGACCGTTCTGGCGCGCGGCCTGCGCTACCACCTGGAGGACCGGGTGCTGGTGCATGGCAACAAGACCATCGTCTTCCGCTAGCTTCTGCACCCCAAGGCCGCGATCCACCCAGTCGGCCCGGGGCGTCAGATGCTCTTGCCAGCGCGCCGCAGTGACCTCCCTTTTCCGCGAGAATCAACAGGCAGCGGGAAGTGTCCCGGGCGTTGAGCCAGAGTGTGTTCCCGTTCGTGGCAATCCGCGACATATTTCACGGCGGAGGGAAATCAGCCCGAATGTTCCCGCGAAAGTGCGGAATATTTCCTGTCGTGGCCGGCCACTGGATCGCAGAATGAAGCCAGTCAAATCTGGAGTGAACCCATGCCGGACGTCCTGCAACCCTAACCGCCGACTCTTCCTTCTCGACTTGCGCATCAGAGAGCGCGCGCCCCGAGCCTGCGTTGCCTGGCCTCATTGTCGTCATCCCCAACCCGCGTTTCGGTGAACGGGGAGAACGGGCCGACACGGCGCTGGCCGTCCTCGTCGCGATCGACAGGGAGCAAGCCTATGCAGAGTGGCAGCAGCGCTTTCATCCGATGTGCCCGAGCGGATTCCCGCACATCGTCCTGCTCGATCCCTGGAGCCCGACACTGGCGCTTCGCGTCGTTCAGGGCGGTGCGGCCGACTGCTGCGCGATGGACGATCTCGAGCGCATCGAACTGGCGCTCACCCGCCTTGAACACCATCCCCGCACACCGATGGCGGAACCGCTGGCGCCCCCTCCGCACTGGCGCACGGGCTAAGCCTGCAGGCAGCCTGAATACCCTGCCGATCCCCATCTTCATCAAGGATCGCAACCGGCGCTACACGGCCAGCAACAAGGCGTTCGCGGAATACCTCGGCCTTTCGGCCGGCGAAATCGTCGGCAAGACCGTCTTCGACGTCGCCCCCGAGGATCTGGCGCGCATCTACGACCGGGCGGATACCGAACAACTGGCCCAGGGCGGAACGCAGTCCTATGAATCGCAGGTCCGTCACGCCGACGGCAGTCTTCATGACGTGATCTTCCACAAGGCAGTCTTCCGCGATCCTTCCGGGGAGCCGGACGGCATCGTCGGCGCGATACTCGACATTTCCGAACGCAAGGCGCTCGAGCGCCGTCTGGAAGTGCTCGCCGCGACCGATTTCCTGACCGGTGTCTACAATCTGCGCACCTTCTACGAACTCGCCCGCCACGAGGTGTCGCGCCAGGCCCGAAACGGTGGCGAACTGGCGCTGGTCGTGATCGACATCGATCACTTCAAGGGCATCAATGACAGCCTGGGCCACGCCGCCGGTGATAACGCACTCAAGCAGTTCGTCTCCGTAGTCCACGAGAACCTGCGCGAACAGGACATCTTCGCGCGGGCGGGCGGCGACGAGTTCCGCCTGCTGTTGCCGGACACCTCGTCCGCGGGCGCCCACCTCGTCGCGGAGCGCATCCGGTCAGAAGTGAACAAGATCATCGTGCGCAGTCATCGCGGCCGCTGCAGGCTCTCGGTCAGCATCGGCATCGCCTACTGCCAGCCGGGCGAAGACGCCCTCGACATCGCCGCCGGGCACGCCGACGACGCGCTCTATCACGCCAAGGCAGCCGGACGAAACTGCATCCATCCCTTGCCTGAAAACCGGTAGTCCGCCCGCGCACCGCCGCCGCGGTCGTCGGGGCGTGCCTAGAGCCCGTCGCTCAATGCGACACCGACGCCAATCGTCGTCTGGTTCCAGTTGTAGTCGATCAGGCTTTCACCGTAGCCCGAGAAGACCTGCACATAACCGCGCAGGGGGCCAAGGAGGGGCGGCGAGAACCAGCCGGCCTCGACGGCGCCCTTGCCGGTCCTCAGGTTGCCGCGGACCGAGCCCGAGAATGTGTTGCCGCGCCAGCGGTAGAGCGCGCTGAGCTTGCCATAGCCGTAGTAGTCAGTGATGTCCGGATTGTCATCCTTGGTCGAGCTTTCCGGCAGGCGATACCAGACCGTGCCAAACAGCGCGAGGTCTTCGCGCTCGACGCCGAACTCGGCGAAGAGCCTGTCCCAGCTCCGGGACAGTCCGTTGTTGGTGCCGTTGGCGACAAGATCGGAGCGGCCGTTGGACTGGTGGTTGTAGCCCACATTCAGGAGCTTCCAGTTGAAGCCGCCACCGAGATCGACATCCGGCCGGTAACTCACGAACAGCTCGGGCATGTAGTTGTTGTCGCGGAACGGGCGTGACGTGTCGCCGTTGTACAACTGCCACTGGCTCTGCTGGGTGTAGGCGGCCCACAGCCCCCAGCGCCGGTCGTCGCTGGTCCACACGCGCGCCTTGAAGCTGATCTGAAATTTCGCCTCGGTGCTGTTGAGGTCCAGTTGCTCACGCCCGCTAGCCTGAACCAGGGGCGAGAACGGCGAATTGTTGACGTTGTCGGAATAACGGCCGAAGAGCAGGTAGTTCGCGTTGTAGAAGCGGATGTCGTATGGTGGCGAGGCCGGATCGAAACCCCACGCCGTATCGATCATCGATGTCGTTGTCGGGCGCGCCACGACATCGCTGTCCGCGCGCTTCGTTTCCACGGATGAGGTGGATGCTGCAGTAGCGGCTGCCGGTGCGCCCGCAGCTCCCTTGGGCGCATCTCCGGCGCGTCCGCTGACGGCGTCGTAGCAGGCCAGGCGTTCCATGCTCGCCGTGATGCCGCGGCAGTCGGCTACGCTGGAAGGAGACGTTTGGGCGAGCGCGGCACCGGCGCTGCTTGCCGCCACGAGAAAGAGGGCGCCGACGCGCACGCTGGGTTTATTCACTTTCATTTTCCGGTGTTCCAATGCAATGTGAGATTTTGCTGAAAGCTCAGACGGGTTGGGGCCGTCATGATGACACAGGCGGTCATCGAGGACGAGTGGATCTGGCTACCGGTTTACCGGATTTCCGACAAAAAATGGGCACCCGAAGGTGCCCAGAAGGGAGAGAGACATCAGGGATTCGTTGCTTAGTGGTGATAGGCGCTTTCGCCATGCGAGGTCAGGTCGAGGCCTTCGCGCTCTTCCTCTTCCGGCACCCGCAGACCGATGACGATATCCACCAGCTTGTAGGCAACCACCGAAACCACGCCGGACCAGACGATGACGGTGCCGACACCCCACAACTGGCTGATCACCTGAGTGGCCATGTCGAAGTCGCCGACCTTGTTGGCCACGTAGTCATAGACGCCCGTCCCGCCAAGAGCCGGATCGACGAAGACGCCGGTCAGGATGGCGCCGAGAATGCCGCCGACGCCATGGACACCGAAGACATCGAGCGAGTCATCCGCGCCCAGCATCTTCTTCAGGCCATTGACGCCCCACAGGCAGAGGATGCCAGCCAGCAGGCCGATCACGATCGCGCCCATGACACCGACGAAGCCGGCTGCCGGAGTGATCGCCACGAGACCGGCGACTGCACCGGAAGCGGCGCCCAGCATCGAGGGCTTGCCCTTGAAGATCCATTCGGCAAACATCCAGGACATGACAGCACAAGCCGTCGCCAGCCAGGTGTTGACCATGGCCAGGGCGGCACCACCGGAAGCTTCAAGCGCGGAGCCGGCGTTGAACCCGAACCAGCCAAACCACAGCAGGGAGGCGCCGATCATCGTGAAGGTCAGGCTGTGCGGGGCCATCGCGACGTTGCCGAGACCGCTACGCTTGCCGATCATGTAGGCGCCGACCAGACCAGCCATCGCGGCATTGATATGCACCACGGTGCCGCCGGCGAAGTCGAGCGCGCCTTTCTGGAACAGGAAGCCGGCGGTGTTGCCGGCGGCTTCACCGGCCGCTGCGTCGATGTAGGCGTCCGGACCAGCCCAGTACCACACCATGTGCGCCATCGGGATGTAGGACAGCGTGAACCAGATGACCATGAACACCAGGATGGCGGCGAATTTGGCACGCTCGGCGAGGGCCCCGACGATCAGGCCGCAGGTGATGGCTGCAAAAGCGCCCTGGAAGATCACGTAGGCCAGTTCGGAGATGTTCACGCCCTTGGTGAAAGTGGCAGCCACGGAATCCACCGTGATGCCCTTCAGGAACAGCTTGTCCAGCGTGCCGACGAACGCGTTACCCTCGGTGAACGCCGCCGAGTAGCCGTACACCACCCACAGGACCGTGATCAGCGAGAAGATGACGAAGACCTGCATCAGCACCGAGAGCATGTTCTTTGTGCGGACCAGGCCGCCATAGAACAATGCGAGGCCGGGGATCGACATCAAAATGACCAAGGCGGCGCTCATCATCACCCAGGCGTTGTCACCCTTGTTGGGCGGGATCGGGGTAGCAGCCGGTGCAGCCGCATCGGTAGCGACGGCGGGAGCCGCGGCGCTTGCCGTGGCGACCGTTGCTGCCGGCGTGAGCAGCCTTGTCATCGGCCCAGGCCGGCGCGCCGAGGGCGACGGCGCCGACCAGTGCCAGCAAAGCAAATAGGCGTTTCATGATTCGCTCCTTACAGGGCATCGATACCGGATTCACCGGTACGGATGCGAATGACTTGTTCGAGGTCGAAGACGAAGATCTTGCCGTCACCGATCTTGCCGGTGCTGGCGGACTTTTCGATTGCTTCGATGACCTGGTCGATCTGCTCGCTCTTTACAGCGGCCTCGACCTTCACCTTGGGCAGGAAATCGACGACATATTCGGCACCCCGGTACAACTCGGTGTGCCCTTTCTGCCGGCCGAAACCTTTCACTTCAGTGACCGTGACACCCTGCACGCCGATGGCGGACAGCGCCTCACGCACTTCGTCAAGCTTGAACGGCTTGATGATGGCGGTTACGAATTTCATGAGTAGTTCCCCGAAAAAATTGAAGTTGCCGTTTCCCCCGCCAGCGTCAGGCAAGTCACTGGCGGGGAAGTCATGGAAGCTGGATCAGAAGGTCTTGGAGACCGAGAGGACAGCAATCGCCTTGCCGGCGTCAAGCTCTTTCCCGTTGAGCTGTTGACGTAGCGGTCAGGGATCACCCACAGGCCGAGCCCTTCGCATTGGTGTCGACATAGGCCAGACCGATGACCCAGCCGCTGATGTCCTTCGTCACGCCGAATCTTCCAGTCGGTGTACTTGCCGTCGTTGCCGGTTGGGCTCTGGAAATCGCGCAAATCGGTGTAGCCGACATGGGCATTGATGCCCCAGCCATCGCCGAGGTCGTAGCTGCCGGACAGGTCGAAGTAGTTGGTGCCCGAGGTGTCAGGGATGCTGAAGTAATCGGACAGCGCATGCGACCACTTGAACGAAAGAGTCTTCCAGCTCAGGCCGAGGTAGATCTCTGTGTTGTCCACACGACCGGTGGCACACGACGGGATGACGTTCTTGAAATTGCATGGCGAGTAGAAACCGGTACCGGTTCCGGGATAGTAGTAGTAAAGACCCCGATATCGACGCCGAAGTCGTCAAACGATTTCTTCCAGCCGCCGTAGAAGTCCATTTCGACGCTGCCACCGGGAAAACCGGTCGCCTGCGTTCACATTGGAGTTCCAGTTGCCGACATAGATGCCGCTCTCGTGGAGGTAATCGACGCCACCCTGGATTGCCGGCTTGCCAAAAGTCTGGGAAATGCCGCGGAAGCGGTAATCGGTTGCAACGGCCATGTTGCCGGTAAAGGTGTGCGGAGTGGCTTCCGCTTCAGCCGACGGTGCCTCGCCGCGTTCCGACGAAGCCGTCTGGGCAAAGGCGGGAAGAGCAAAGGCGCCGGCCAGAGCAAGGGCGATCAGAGACTTGTTCATAATGTTTCTCCTGCTGTGAAAGTGAAAGGGAATTTGTGCAGTACAGCATTAGCACGACCCGTGCCAGAATTCCTTTTTGATGAATATCAAGGGATTTTTG
Organism: uncultured beta proteobacterium; assembly: GCA_963810175.1. Lineage (GTDB taxonomy): Bacteria > Pseudomonadota > Gammaproteobacteria > Burkholderiales > Rhodocyclaceae > Azonexus. Next base: position 88,602 of record CAWEMU010000048.1, read on the forward strand.
CCTGTCGGCGCCCGAAATCACCGCCAGAAGCACCAATCTGGTGCGCGCTGAATGGCCGGCGCACCACGGACAGGCAGGGCCTCCGGAATCAACGAGCGGGTGCTGTGTTACACTTTTCCGACACGGAGGACTGCCATGCTCGACCCGAAAACACTTGAAGAAATCGGCAACAAGATGAACGCCCTGCTCGCCAATTCGCCGGCCAGGGATCTCGAGAAGAATGCCAGGGCGGCAGTCAGCGGCCTGCTCGCCAAGCTTGACGTCGTCACCCGCGAGGAATTCGATATCCAGTCGCAGGTGCTGGCGCGCACCCGCGAGAGACTGAAGGAACTCGAAGCGCGCGTCGAGGCGCTGGAAAAAGCGCGGTCGCCACAGTAAGCCACGATGGCGCTCGCCATCGCTCACAGCCGCGGGCTCGATGGTCTGAGTGCGCCACCGGTGACGGTGGAAGTTCATCTGGCGAGCGGCTTGCCGACCTTCACGCTGGTCGGCCTGCCGGATACCGAGGTCAAGGAAGCGCGCGACCGCGTGCGCGCCGCGATCGTCAATTCCGGCTTCGACTTCCCGAGCAAGCGCATCACGGTCAACCTCGCCCCGGCTGACCTGCCCAAGGAATCGGGCCGCTTCGACCTGCCGATCGCCCTCGGAATACTCGCTGCCAGCGGCCAGATCCCCGCATCAGCGCTGAACGACTGCGAATTCGCCGGCGAACTCTCGCTGTCGGGTGGGCTGCGCCCGGTCCGGGGAGCACTGGCCATGGCCTTGCAGACCGCCGGCAACGGCAAGACCTTCATCCTGCCTGAAGAAAGCGCCCGTGAAGCGGCGCTGATCGGTTCGGGAAACATCCTTGCCGCGCGCTCCCTGCTCGAAGTGTGCGCTCACATTTGCGGCCGGGCCATGTTGCCCGGACCGGCTCCGGTTGACAGCGAGAATCAGCCGATAATCCCCGACCTCAACGAGGTTCGCGGCCAGAGTCAGGCCAAGCGGGCGCTGGAAGTCGCCGCCGCCGGCGGCCATTCGCTGCTGATGGTCGGCCCGCCGGGGTCGGGAAAATCGATGCTCGCCGCCCGCCTGCCGGGGCTGATGCCGATGCTGGATGGCGAATCGGCCAAAGCCTCGGCCGCGGTTCTTTCGCTGGTCGGGCAGTTCCGGCCCGAAGCCTTCGGTGTTCGCCCCTATCGCCAGCCGCATCACACCGCGTCGGCCGTTGCCCTGGTCGGCGGCGGCAACCCGCCGCGCCCGGGTGAAATCAGTCTGGCCCACCAGGGGGTGCTCTTTCTCGACGAGTTGCCCGAGTTCGACCGCAAGGTGCTGGAAACCCTGCGCGAGCCACTCGAATCCGGGCATATCCACATCGCCCGCGCCGCCCGGCATGCCAGATTTCCGGCGGAATTCCAGCTCGTCGCGGCAATGAACCCGTGCCCCTGCGGTTTCAGCGGGCACAGCAACGGTAAATGCCGCTGTACCCCGGACCAGATCGCCCGCTATCGCGGCAAGCTTTCCGGTCCTTTCCTCGACCGGATCGACCTGCTGATCGAGGTTCCGGCGGTGCCGGTCGATGCCCTCGGCGGCACGGGTGACGGCGAGTCATCGGCCACCGTGCGCAGCCGGGTCGAAGCGGCACTGGCAAGGCAGCGGGAGCGCCAAGGCAAGGCGAATGCGCGCCTGACGGCGAAGGAGGTCGATACCCTCTGCCAGCCGGATGAAGCCGGCACCCGGCTGCTCCGGCAGGCGAGCGTCCAGCTGGACCTGTCGGCGCGCGCCTGGCACCGCATTCTCAAGGTCGCCCGGACCATCGCCGATCTCGCGGGCAGCGCTTCTATTCGTGCCCCACATTTGGCCGAGGCGATCCAGTACCGGCGCCTGTCCGGTGGCTGAACAGGGGCGTTCCACCCGCGCCATTGCCCTTCTGCTGGCCAGCATGGCGGCGCTCGGTCCGTTCTCGATCGACACCTACCTGCCCTCGTTTCACGACATCGGTCAGAGCCTGAGCGCGACACCCATCGAGGTCCAGCAGACGCTCTCGGTCTACCTGCTGGCCTTTGCCGTGATGACGCTGTGGCATGGCGCGCTGTCCGACCGCTTCGGCCGTCGCCGCGTGATTCTCGTTGCCCTTGCGCTGTTCGGCGCGGCCTCGGCCGGCTGTGCCTTCGCCACCTCGATCGAGCAGCTCTGGTTGTGGCGGGGGCTGCAGGGAATGACCGCCGGCGCCGGCATGGTGGTCACCCGCGCGATAGTACGCGATCTTTTCGACGGGCCCCCGGCGCAACGCCTGATTGCGCAGATCACGATGATGTTCGCGCTGGCCCCGGCGATCGCCCCGGTGATCGGCGGTTGGTTGCAGACCTGGTTCGGCTGGCGTTCGGTTTTTGCCTTTCTCGTGCTGTCAACCGCAACACTCTGGATCGCCTGCTGGAAACTGCTGCCGGAGACATTGCCGCCGGAAAAGCGCCAGTCGCTCCACCCGGCATACCTCGGCAGGGCCTACTGGAACGTGCTGACGTCGCCGCCGTTCCTGTTCGCCAGCGGCGCACTGTCGCTGAATTTCGCCGGCTTCTTTGTCTACGTGCTGTCGGCGCCGGTATTTCTGATGAACCACCTCGGCGTCTCGGAGACCAGCTTCCTGTGGCTCTTCGGCCCGGCCATGGGGGGTTTGATGCTGGGTTCAGGGCTTGCCGGACGGCTCGCCGGAAGGCGCTCACCGGGGGCGACGGTGAAACTGGGACACGGCGTCATGGCGGCCGCCGCTCTTTTCAATGTCGGCCTGAATCTTGTCCTGCCGGCCAGCCTGCCGTGGAGCGTCGCGCCCCTGTTCCTGTACACGCTGGGCATGTCGCTGGCCATGCCCAACCTGACGCTGTTCGCCCTCGACCCCTTCCCCGACAACCGGGGGATGGCCGCTTCGTGTCAGACATTCATGCAGTCCGGGTTCAACAGCCTGGTCGCGGCAGCGATCGCCCCCGCGGTCTGGGGATCGACGCTGAGCCTCGCGCTCGCGATGACCGGGTTCCTCGTCCTCGGATCCGTCTCCGCCCTGCTCTACCGACGCTCAATTCTGCTGCCAGGGTAGCCCGTGGAAGCGCCAGCCACCGAGCGTCCCGCGATGATAGTTGTCGTCGAGCGGGCCTTCGAAGCCTTCGCTGACGTTGATCACGTTGATGAAACCCGCGGTTTCAAGCGCTTCCCCGGCATCGCGTGAGCGAATTCCGCTGCGGCAGATGAGCAAGACCGGTCGCGACATGTCGCCCACGAGGAGATGCCGGACCTTGTCCGCGAAATGCGGATCGATCTCCCAGTCCGGCGACTCCTGCCAGGCGATGTGTTCGGCGCCTTTCGGATGACCGACACACATGTACTCGACCTCGGTACGGCAATCGACCAGCAAGGCCTCGGGATTGGCTTGCAAGAAATTGTAGGCGGCAACCGGATCAAGGTTCTGCATTGGGTTTTCCGTGAATATGAAGTCGCCGATATTATGAAGCCAGGGCGGGAAGAGGGTAAACTCTGGCCGCATGAAGAAGACCAACTGGATTTCGGCTGCGCTCGCGGCGATTACCGCCGCCATTCTGCCGGCATGTGACATCGTCATCCTGCCGGAGATCAAGCCGGGCATAACCACGGGGGTCGAGGTGCGCGCCAAGATGGGCAACCCCGGCTTCGAGTTCCGGAATGAGGACGGCACCGTGACCTGGGAATACACCCGGCAGCCGGCAGGCGTTCATTGCTACATGATTACCCTGGGCGCCGATCAGGTCGTCCGGAAGCTCGAGCAGGTCCTGAACGAAAGCAATTATGCCAAGGCCCGCGAGGGGATGACCCGCGACCAGATTCGCCGCCTCCTCGGGAAGCCTGCCAACAAGATGGTCTTCGACAACCTGCGCGAGGAAGTCTGGGAGTGGCATATCGAGGGCATGCCGCACAACGAGCTGACCTGGTTCAATGTCTATTTCGATACCGGAAGCGGTCTCGTCAAGAAGGCCGGCAAACGCGTCGAGATCCGGGGCTGAGCGCAGCTCCTTGATATAATTCCGGTTTTTCCCGCCAACGGAAATTCCCGATGCAACCCGACCGCACTTCAGAACTTTCCGCTCTCCTCGCCCGACGTCTTCTCGTCCTCGACGGCGCGATGGGCACGATGATCCAGCGCCACGGTTTGCAGGAAGGGGATTATCGCGGTGAGCGTTTCGCCGATCACCCGCATGACCTCAAGGGCAACAACGACCTGCTGGTCCTGACCCGCCCCGACGTCATCGGCGGCATCCACCGCGACTACCTGGAAGCCGGCGCCGACATCCTCGAGACGTGCACCTTCAATTCGACTGCCGTTTCGCAGGCCGACTACAAGCTCGAGCCGCTGGTCCATGAACTGAATTTCGAGGGCGCCCGCCTCGCCCGCGTCCTGTGCGACGAATTCAGCGCCGCCAACCCGGCCAAGCCGCGCTTCGTCGCCGGCGTTCTCGGGCCGACCAGCCGCACCGCGTCGATCTCGCCGGACGTCAACGACCCCGGTTACCGCAACGTCACTTTCGACGAACTGGTCGGCAATTATGTCGAGGCGATCACCGGCCTCGTCGAGGGCGGCGCCGACATCCTGCTCGTCGAAACGGTGTTCGACACGCTGAACGCCAAGGCCGCGCTGTTCGCCATCGAAACCTTCTTCGAACGCACCGGCCGGCGCTGGCCGGTAATGATTTCCGGCACGATCACCGACGCCTCCGGCCGCACGCTGTCCGGGCAGACCGCCGAGGCCTTCTGGAATTCGCTGAACCACATCCAGCCCCTGAGCTTCGGCCTGAACTGCGCGCTCGGCGCCAAGGAACTGCGCCAGTACGTCGAGGAACTGTCGCGCGTCTGCGACTGCTACGTCTCCGCCCACCCGAACGCCGGCCTGCCCAACGCCTTCGGCGGCTACGACGAAACCGCCGACATGCTGGCCGATGAAATCGAAAGCTGGGCCAGGACCGGCATCGTCAATATCGTCGGCGGCTGCTGCGGCACCTCGCCCGAGCACATCAAGGCCATCGCCGAGCGGGTTGCTGCGGTCGACCCGCGAAAAGTGCCGAAAATCGAGAAGAAGCTGCGTCTCTCGGGCCTCGAACCCTTCAACGTCGGCGCCGATTCGCTGTTCGTGAACGTCGGCGAACGCACCAACGTCACCGGCTCCAAGGCTTTCGCCCGGATGATCCTCGAAGGACGCTTCGACGACGCGCTGGCGGTCGCCCGCCAGCAGGTCGAGAACGGCGCCCAGGTCATCGACATCAACATGGACGAGGCGATGCTCGATTCGCTCGCCGCGATGGATCGCTTCCTCAAGCTGATCGCCTCCGAGCCGGACATTTCGCGCGTGCCGATCATGATCGACTCGTCGAAATGGGAAGTCATCGAGGCCGGCCTCAAGTGCATCCAGGGCAAGGGCATCGTCAATTCGATCTCGATGAAGGAAGGCGAGGCCAAGTTCATCGAGCAGGCCCGGCTGGCCCGCCGCTACGGCGCCGCGGTCATCGTCATGGCCTTCGACGAGAAGGGCCAGGCCGACACCTTTGCGCGCAAGACCGAGATCTGCAAGCGCGCCTACGACCTGTTGCTGAGCATCGGCTTCCCGGCCGAAGACATCATCTTCGACCCGAACATCTTCGCCATCGCCACCGGCATTCCGGAGCACGACAACTACGCCGTCGATTTCATCGAATCGGTGCGCTGGATCAAGCAGAACCTGCCGCACGCCCATATTTCCGGCGGCGTTTCCAACGTCTCCTTCAGCTTCCGCGGCAACGATGCCGTGCGCGAGGCGATCCACACCGTCTTCCTCTACCATGCCATCAAGGCCGGCATGACCATGGGCATCGTCAATGCCGGCATGCTCGGCGTCTACGACGACCTGGAGCCAACGCTGCGCGAGAAGGTCGAGGATGTGGTGCTCAACCGCAATCCGGAAGCCGGCGAAGCGCTGGTCGATTTCGCCCAGACCGTCAAGGAAGGCAAGGCCAAGGACGCTGGCCCGGATCTGTCGTGGCGCGAAGCCTCGGTCGAAAAGCGCCTCGAACATGCGCTGATCAAGGGCATCACCGACTTCGTCGTCGCCGATACCGAGGAAGTCCGCGCCCAGTTGGAGGCTGAAGGCAAGCCGCCGCTTTCCGTCATCGAAGGCCCGCTGATGAACGGCATGAACGTGGTCGGCGACCTGTTCGGCGCCGGCAAGATGTTCCTGCCGCAGGTGGTCAAATCGGCGCGCGTCATGAAGCAGGCGGTCGCCCACCTGCTGCCCTACATCGAAGCGGAAAAGACCCGCACCGGGCTGGGCAGCAAGGGCAAGATCCTGATGGCGACGGTCAAGGGCGACGTGCACGACATCGGCAAGAACATCGTCGGCGTCGTCCTCGGCTGCAACGGCTACGACGTCGTTGACCTCGGCGTCATGGTCAGCTGCGACAACATCCTGAAGGCGGCGCTCGAGCACCGCGTCAACATCATCGGCCTCTCCGGCCTGATCACCCCGTCGCTCGAGGAAATGGCCCACGTTGCCAGCGAGATGCAGCGCCTGAAGATGAAGCAGCCGCTGCTGATCGGCGGTGCGACGACCAGCCGCGCCCACACCGCGATAAAGATCGCCCCCAACACAGATGGCGCCGTCGTCTACGTGCCGGACGCCTCGCGCGCCGTCGGCGTGGCGACGAAGCTTCTGTCCGCCGACCAGCGCGACGGCTACATGGCCGAAATCGTCACCGAATACGAAGCCGTGCGCGCCGAACACGCCGGCCGCAGAGGCCCCACGATGGTGACGCTGCAAGATGCCCGCGCCAACCGTTTCACGTGGAACGAAGCCTACACGCCGACCAGGCCGGCCCAACCCGGCCGCCACGAACTGACCATCCCGCTCGCCGAACTGGTGCCCTACATCGACTGGTCACCTTTCTTCCAGACCTGGGATCTGGCCGGCCGCTACCCGGCCATCCTGGACGAACGAAACCGTCGGCGAAGCCGCCCGCCAGCTGTTTGCCGACGCCAGGGCGATGCTGGCGAAAATCGTCGCCGAAAACTGGCTGACCGCCAAAGCCGTGTTCGGTCTCTACCCGGCCAAGGGCGAGAACGAAGACATCGTGCTTTACACCGATGAATCGCGTACCACCGAGGCCACCCGCTGGGTCGGCCTGCGCCAGCAGATCAAGCAGCCGCAAGGCCGCTTCAATACGGCGCTGGCCGATTTCGTCGGCGAGCAGGATTACGCCGGCGCCTTCGCCGTCACTGCCGGCCTCGGCATCGACGAGCGTGTCGCCGAATTCGAGGCGGCCAACGACGACTACTCGGCGATCATGCTCAAGTCACTGGCCGACCGCCTCGCCGAAGCCGCTGCCGAATGGCTGCACCGCGAAGTGCGCACCCGCTACTGGGGCTATGCCGCCGGCGAACAGCTCGACAGCAACGCGCTGATCGCCGAGAGATACACCGGCATCCGCCCGGCACCCGGCTACCCGGCCTGCCCGGACCACACCGCCAAGCGCGACCTGTTCGCGCTGCTCGACGCCCCGGCCATCGGCATGGGCCTCACCGAATCCTGTGCGATGACCCCGGCGGCGGCAGTCTCCGGCTTCTACATCGGCCACCCGGCGGCAAGCTACTTCGCCATTCCGAAGATCGGCCGCGACCAACTGGAAGACTGGGCCGCGCGCAAGGGCATGGCCATCAGGGACGCCGAGCGCTGGCTGGCGCCGCTGCTCTGAACCCACCCCGCGATGAGGTTCTCCCGCCTGTTCCTGAACCGCCTGCAGAACCTGCCGGAAGTGCATGACACGGTGGTCGTCATCGATACCCTGCGCTCGTTTACCACGGCGGCGGTGGCCCTCGACCGGGGTGCGGTAGCGATCTACCCGGTCGAGGGCATCGCCGCGGCACAGGCGCTCGCCAAGCGCATGGCGCGCTCGCGCACGGCCGGGGCGGTCGGCGGCGGCGAGCCGGTCGAAGGCTTCGAGTTCGGGAATTCGCCGGCCCAACTCCTTGCCGCGAAACTCGCCGGCGACCGGCTGGTGCTCAGCACGGCGGCCGGCGTACGCGGCCTGCAGCGTTTCCGCGACGCGCGACGCCTGTTCGCGGCCAGCCTGGTCTGTGCCCGGGCGACGGCCGACGCGATCCGCACCGCCGGGGCAAGCGAGGTCTGCTTCGTGATCACCGGCGAATGGGTCGACCGCGACGGGGACGAGGACGTCGCCTGCGCCGACTACATCGAGGCACTGCTGCGCGGCGACCCGGCCGAAGCCGGACATTTCGCGCGCCGTGTGCGCGACTCGGACTTCGGCCGGCGCTTCGCCGCCGGTACCTCCCCCAACCTCCCGGTTGCCGACCTCGACATCGCGGCCGACGCCGACCGCTTCGCTTTCGCCATGCCGGTTCGGCGCGAACGCGACCACCTGGTGATCCGCTGAAGTCGCCCGTGTCGCCCCTTTCCGGCATCGACCTCGCCCCGCTGAACACCCTGGCCCTGCCCGGGCGGGCGGCGTACTACGTCAGGATCGGCACCGCCGCCGAACTGGCGGCGGCCAGCAACCCAAGCGGACGCCGCTTCGTCCTCGGCGGCGGCAGCAACCTGGTCGTGACCGGCGACTTCGACGGCCTCGTCGTGCATATGGCCATCGCCGGCCGGCAACTGCTCAGCGACGATGCCGACGCTTGGTATATCGCGGCCGGCGCCGGAGAGAACTGGCATGATTTCGTGCAGTGGACGCTGGCCCAGGGCTGGCCGGGACTGGAGAACCTGAGCCTGATTCCCGGCCGGGTCGGCGCGGCACCGATTCAGAATATCGGCGCCTACGGACTGGAGGTCGGCGAGTACGTGCATTCGCTGAACGCCTGGGATTTCGAGAAACGGTGCTTCTTGACGGTCAACCGCAAGGATTGTCGTTTTGCCTATCGCGACAGCGTATTCAAGCAGGAAGGCTGGCATTTGAGTGGGCGGATGGCGATCACCTCGGTGCTGTTCCGGCTGCCCAAGCGCTGGCAGCCGAACACCCGCTATGATGATGTCACTCAGGAACTGGCAGCCCGGAGAGTCGCTTCGCCAACGCCGCAGGACATCGCATCGGCGATCATCAGCATCCGCCAGCGCAAGCTGCCCGATCCGGCAGTCGTGCCGAACGCCGGAAGTTTCTTCCACAACCCGGTGGTCGACCGAAGCTCGGCCGACAACTTGCTTTCCCGACACCCCAACCTGCCTCATCACCCGCAGCCCGATGGCCGTGTCAAGCTGGCGGCCGGCTGGCTGATCGAGCAGGCGGGCTGGAAGGGCAGGAACCTCGGGCCGGTCGGCATGTACGAAAAGCAGGCACTGGTGCTGGTCAATCGCGGCGGCGCTACGGGTGCCGACGTGCGGCGCACGATGGCGGCGGTACAGGCGGCGGTGCGCGAAAAGTTCGCGGTCAACCTCACTCCCGAGCCGATCTTCCTCTGACCATCAGGCAGGCGGCGATGCCGGTCGCCAGGGCGTCGGCCATGCGCGCCTGACGGCCAGGGTCGAGCAACTCCAGTTCCTCCTCGCGATGCTTGATGACACCGGCCTCGAACAGCACGGCCGGGAACGTTGATTTGTGCAGGACCACGAGATTGTCGTAATACCAGACGCCGTTGTCGGCATCGGCCGGCTGGTGCTTGCGCGCATGCCACGGCGTCGGCACAAAGCCGGCACGGCGCAGCATGGCACCCATCGCCGAGGCGCAACGCAGGCTGCCGGCGAGATCCGGATTGCGCCGCGAAACGAAAATCCCGAAGCCGCGTTTCAGCGTCGTGTAACTCGCCTCCTCGCCATCCCAATCCCAAAATCCCAGATACTCGGCGGCAATCGAGTCGTGGTGAACCGCGATGAAGAAATCGCTGGCGCGCGCCTGCGCCGGCCGTTCGGCAAGGCTGCCGATGGTGCCGTCGAAATTGACCTCCTGCACGCTGATTTTTTCGGCCCGCAGCGCCGCCGCCAGCACCACGGCAAGTTCCCGGTTAAACGCTAGCTCGCTGCGCCCGCGCGCGCTGGTCGCCCCGGGTTCGGCGAGCGTATGGCCGACATCGACAGCCACACGCGGCGGCGCGGCGGCGGTTGGCCCTGCACTCCCTGCGGTCGCGGTCGACGCCCAAAAACAGGCCAGAATCATCGCAAGTGAAACGTTCATGCACAAACTATCGCATTAAAATGGGTATCCGCTTCCGATTCCCGGGAATCATCATCATGCGCTTTCGTTCCACCAGCCTTCCCGTATTACTCGCCAGCCTTGCGCTGCCGGCGCTCGCCCAGGAGAAGACCGGTGCCGAAGTTTACGAGGCCGTCTGCAGCGAATGCCACGGCAGCGGCAAACTCGGTGCGCCGCGCCTGGGCGACCGCAAGCGCTGGGGAAAACTGGTTCGCGAAGGGTTGGACGATCTCGTTCCGGCGGCTCTGCGCGGTATCCGCAAGATGCCTGCGATGGGCGGCAACCCGGCGCTGACCGACCTCGAGGTGGCGCGTGGTGTCGTACATATGGCCAATGCCGGCGGCGGCAAGTTCGCCGAACCGACGGCGGCCGATGCGGCCCGCTGGCGCAAGAAGGCCGGCACCCGCAGGTAAGGCCGAGTCACGGCCGGTGCAACAACGCCGCGGGTCAGAAATCGGCCGCCGCTTTCCAGACGATATTGGCCTTCGCGCCACCCTTGCTGCTGCGCTCCAGCATGTCGATCAGACGGCCAGGCACGCGGGCCAAGGGTAACCGGTTCCTCCCCCGCTTCGTCGGATTCGCCCGCCGGGCTGCCGGCGGCCTCGCCGCGCGCCACGGCCGCGCGCAACAGCTGGGCGGCGGGCAGCATTTCATCGCGGGTAAAGGTGCCGGTCTTCGTCGTTTCCTTGCCGACTGCCCGCAACAGGGCACCGGCCATGTCCGCGAACATCATCAATTCGCCGGTTTCGCTCGATATGAATGTGACCAACATGGTAACTCCTTCGCATTGTCCGTGCTTCAGGTTGTCAGACGGCCGACGCTTCATGCAGAATGGCCCGAGGGAGCGACGGACATGGCTTCATATATTAACGCCAATCCACCGGCGACAGGGCATGGTGAACTCATGCCAGCGACGCCGGGGTGCGTGGCGGTTCACGCATGAACTCGCTGCGGATCGGCATCGACCTCGGCGGCACCAAGATCGAGGTCATCGCGCTCGGGCCCGATGGCAACGAACGATTGCGCCGGCGTGTTGCGACGCCGCAGGGCGACTATGCGGGAACCCTGAACGCCGTCGCCGGTCTGGTCGTGGCGGTCGAGAGCGAACTGGGCGAGCGGGGAACTGTGGGTGTCGGCATTCCCGGGGCCGAATCGCCGGCCAGCGGACTGATCAAGAACGCCAACTCGACCTGTCTGATCGGCCAGCCGCTGCGCACCGACCTCGAAGCGCTCCTGCAACGCGGGGTTCGCCTGGCCAACGATGCCAACTGTTTCGCGCTCTCCGAAGCCAGCGACGGCGCCGGCCGGCAGGCCGAGGTTGTCTTCGGCGTCATTCTCGGGACCGGGGTCGGTGGCGGAATCGTCGTTCGCGGCCATGTCCTGAGCGGCGCCAATGCCATCGCCGGCGAATGGGGCCACAATCCTCTCCCGCTGCCCGGCCCTGGCGATCTCCCGCTGCCGCGGTGCTATTGCGGCCGCAGCGGTTGCATCGAAACCTACCTCAGCGGCCCGGCGCTGGTGCGCGACCACGCGCTGCATGCCGCCGACAATCTTTCGCCGGCTGAGATCGACGCCCGTGCCGCTGGCGGCGATCCCGCTTGCGAGGCCACCCTGCAACGCTATGAAGCACGCCTGGGAAGGGCACTCGCCGGCATCGTCAATGTGCTCGACCCGCAGGTGATCGTGCTCGGCGGCGGGCTGTCAAACCTTGGACGCCTCTATCGCAATCTGCCGGCCTGTTGCGGTCCACATGTCTTTTCCGACGTTTTTCGCACGCAGATCGTACCGCCGGCACATGGGGATTCCTCGGGGGTGCGTGGTGCCGCGTGGCTGTGGGATTGATGGCACAATCTCGCCACCATGAGCAATGTTTCCCTCTTCATCGGTTCCATCACCCTGTTGCCTGAAAGCGGCCGGCCGACCGGCATGTTCAAGTACCCGGTCGGCGCCTCCCTGCATCTCGGCAGCCAGGGCTTCGCCGGCGACGAGCAGGCCGACCGCCGTGTCCATGGCGGTCCGGACAAGGCCGTGCATCTTTATCCGGCGGTTCACTATGGGCGTCTTGCGCAAGCGTTTCCGGAGGCCGCCAGCCGGCTGAAGCCCGGCAGCCTCGGCGAGAACATCTCGAGTCCGACGCTCGATGAGTCGCAGGTTCGCATCGGTGACGTGTTCAGGTTGGGTGAGGCCCGGCTGCAACTCTGCCAGCCACGCAGCCCGTGCTGGAAGATCGATGCGCGCTTCGGGGTTAACGGCATGGCGGCGTACATCGCCGAACACCATCTAGCCGGCTGGTATTTCCGCGTGCTGCTGCCGGGCGTCGTTGCCCCGGGCGATACGCTCGATATTGTCGAGCCCGGGGATGACAGGCTCAGCCTGGCGCAAGCGCTGCAGCTCTGGCATTCGCACCGCCCGCCGCCGCTGGCGCTGCGCCAGCTCGCGGCCACACCCGGTATCGCCACGGGCTGGCAGCGCAAGATCGTTGAACGTTCTGACTGGCTGGAAAGGCACGCTGCGCGGCCATCCCCGCTGCCTGCGTTCCACGTGAAACCGGAGCGGGATTGATGACGACCGACTCCCGCCAGTTGTGGATGCGCCTGTTTCTTCCCTTCGCTGCCGGCTATTTTCTGTCCTATGTTTACCGGACGGCGAACGCCGTCATCGGCCCGGTTCTGGCGCGCGACCTCGGTCTCGGCGACAACGCGCTCGGGCTGCTGACCAGCACCTACTTCCTCGCCTTCGGCGCCGCCCAGTTGCCGCTCGGCATACTGCTCGACCGCTTCGGCCCACGGCGGGTCGAGGCTGCGCTGCTGCTCATCGCCGCTGCCGGGGCAAGCGTCTTCGCCATGTCCGATTCGCTCCACGGATTGGCCATCGGACGCGCGCTGATCGGCCTCGGCGTCTCGGCCTGCCTCATGGCTTCGTTCAAAGCCTTCTCGCAGTGGTTTCCGCCCGAACGCCAGGCATCGCTGACCGGCTGGATTATGGCCTCCGGCGGACTTGGCGCACTGGCCGCCGCCAAGCCCCTGGAAATGGCCCTCGGCATTGCCGGCTGGCGCGAGATCCTCCTCGCCCTTGCCGTAGTTACGGTGCTGGTTGCCGCAGCGCTCTGGGGTTTCGTCCCCGACAAGCCCATCGCCGATAAAGGGGCCGGCGTCGCCGAGCAGTTGCGCGGCGTCCGCCAGATATTCGGCAGCCGCCATTTCTGGCGCTATGGGCCGCTGGCTTTCTGGGTGACCGGCGGATTCATGGCGGTCCAGGGGCTGTGGGCCTCGCGCTGGATGAACGTCATCGAGCACATGGGCAGCGCCGCCATCGCCGCCCGGCTGACCTGGATCAGCGGCGCCATGCTGGCCGGCTTCCTGTTCATGGGCTTTTTCGCCACGGGACTGGTGCGGCGCGGGATCAAGCTCGAAAACGTCTACCTGGCGGCCATGGCGGCGGCGATTGCAGGGCTCGGGTCATTGGCGCTTTTTCCGACCTTCGGCGGCGACCTGCTGTGGCCCATGCTCGGCGCCTGCTTTTCACTGTCGAACATCGCTTATTCGCTCGTCTCCCAGGCATTTCCGCCGACCTTGTCGGGACGCGCCAACACCGCCCTCAACCTGCTCGCCTTCGCCGGCGCATTCGGGCTGCAATGGGGTTTCGGGGTTCTGGTTGACCTGCTCCAGGCCGGCGATTGGGGTGCCGCGGCTGCTTACCGCGCGGCATTCCTGACCCTGCTCACCGGCCAGGGTCTTGCGTTCGCCTGGCTGGTGATCTCGCGGAAGCAAAGCTGAGCTACGGCTTCAGAACTCCAGCGGATCGACCTCAAGGTGCCAGCGCAGTTTTGACGGAACCTTGATGCCTTCGATGGCTTCCCGCCAGCGCGGCAGGAAGGCCTGCAGCGCCGGACGCGAGTGTGACTCGGCGAGCAACTGGCCGCGCTCGAGGTTGGCCAGCCGCGAGAGCTTCATCGGAACCGGATCGTAAAGGACGACGCCGCCGTGATCACGCACGACCGGCAAGGCGCAGGCGGTGGTCAGGAAGGCGATCGCCGCCGACATCTCCGGCGCCTCGGCGCGCAACATGGCCTGGAAGGCGTAGGGCGGGAAGCCCGCCTGCTCGCGCTCGCGCAGGAGCGCAGCGGCGAAACCGGGGTAATCGTGGGCGACCAGCGCCGCATAGAGGGGGTGATCGGGGTACTGGGTCTGGATCAGCACTTCCCCCTTCAGTTCGGCACGCCCTGCCCGCCCCGCCACCTGCATCAACTGGGCAAACAGTCGTTCGGGCGCGCGCCAGTCTGCGGCGAACAGGGCGGCGTCGGCACCGAGCACGCCGACCAGGGTCAGCTTCGGAAAGTCGTGGCCCTTGGCCAGCATCTGCGTGCCGACGAGAATATCGGCATCGCCGCCGTGGATGCGTTCGAGCATCGTCTCCCACTGCTTGCGGCTCTTGACCGAGTCGCGGTCCACGCGCAGGATGCGCGCCTCCGGGAAATGCTCCTGCAACCACACTTCAAGCCGCTGCGTGCCGCGCCCGAAGGGATGGATGTCCTGATTGCCGCAGGTCGGGCACGCTTTCGGCACGCGGGTTTCGAACCCGCAGTGATGGCAGCGCAAGCGCCGGTCAGCCAGGTGCAGGACGAGATTCGCCGCGCAGCGCCGGCAGCGCGACACCCAGCCGCACGCGGCACAAGCCAGCACCGGCGCATAGCCGCGACGATTGAGGAAGACCAGACTCTGCTCGCCGCGCTCCAGCCGTGAGCTGATCGCGGCGATCAGCGGTTCGCTGACGCCATCGTGCAAGACGATCTTCCGGCTGTCGAGCAGGTGGACCACCGGCAGCTTCGCTTCCGGATTGGCTCGCTCGTGCAGTGTCAGCAGACCGTATCGCCGACCCTGGGCATTGGCCCAGGATTCCAGCGACGGTGTTGCCGAGCCAAGCAGGATCGGAATGCCCCGCTGGTGCGCGCGAAAGACCGCAACGTCGCGCGCCGAATAGCGCATGCCATCCTGCTGCTTGAACGAGGAGTCATGCTCCTCGTCGACCACGATCAGGCCAAGCCGCGGCATCGGCGTGAAGATCGCCAGTCGCGTACCGAGAACGATGTCGGCCTCGCCGGCGAATGCGGCCCGCCAGTTGCGCTCGCGTGCGGCTTCGGCCAGCTCGCTGTGCAGCGAAACGACAACCCTTTCCGGGAAGCGCGCCCGGACCCTTCCCTCGAGCTGCGGCGTCAGATTGATTTCGGGCACCAGCAGCAGGACCTGCTCGCCGGTTGCCAGTGTCCGCTCGATCAGGCGCAGATACACTTCGGTTTTGCCGCTGCCGGTCACTCCGTATAGGAGATGCGCGGAAAATCCGGCCTGCAGGTCGATGGCGCCGAGGACGGCGGACTGCTCCGCGGTCAGTTCCGGGGCGGGCGCGGTCCGTTCCGGCGGATTCGCGGTCCGCCCGCTGCGCCGGGCCGGCCGGGCGATCCGCTTGAGCCCGGCGGGAAGCGCCTGCAACAGCACTTCGCCAAAAGCAGCCTGATAGTAAGCGCTGGCGAACTCGCAGAGCGCGAGAAAATCGCCGGGAAGCGGCGGCAGATCGCGCAGGATATCGCCCGCCATCTTCAACTGCGCCAGCGGCCAGGCGCTGGCATCGACGACCTCCACTATGACGCCGACCCGTTCCCCCTTCGCGAAAGGCACGCGAACCAGGCACCCGACATCGGCAGGCGATGCCGACTCAGCTACATAGTCGAACAGCCGATGCAGCGGCAGGTCAAGTGCGACGCGAAGGACTGGCATGGCCGGCTTCCCGGAGTGCTCGATAAACCCGTTGGCAATCCGGGACTGGTGTCTCGCCCGGCAAACCTGTGGATAACTCTGTGGATTGCTTTTGGATGATCGCGCTAAGTAGCGAAATCTTAAGGATTTTCGTGCCTTGCTGAAAAAACGGGCAATATAACTAATTGCATCAATTCAATAAGTTACGAAAATTTGCGGATGTCAAGCCATTTCCGCAAAAGTCGGCTGGAAAATGCGTACTCTGTGCATAAGTAAATCGTTGCAGTCTCGGCCAGCGGCGCTAGGCGCGCAATGACCGGCTATGGGAATGCACCGCTTCGACCAGGGCGGTGACGCTCTCCGGCGGTGTGTATTGGGAAATTCCATGGCCGAGATTGAAAACGTGACCGGTATTGGCGTGTCCGAAGGCGTCGAGGACCTTCTTCGCCTCGGTGGAAATGACTTCCGGAGCGGCGAACAGGACGTTCGGATCAAGGTTGCCCTGCAGGCAGACCTTGTCGCCGACGCGGCGGCGGGCCTCGCCGATATCGATGGTCCAGTCGAGGCCGACGGCGTCACAGCCGATGGCGGCGATTCTTTCCAGCCACAGGCCGCCATTCTTCGTAAACACGATGCTCGGGACGCGCTGACCGTCCTTTTCCTTCTTCAGCCCGGCGACGATGCGCTCCATGTAGTGCAGCGAGAATTCAGGATAGGCTGCGGCCGAAAGCGAGCCACCCCAGGTATCGAAGATCATCACCGCCTGGGCACCGCTGTCGATCTGGGCATTGAGGTAGGACGTCACCGAATCGGCGGTGACCGACAGGATGCGATGCAGGAGGTCCGGGCGGCTGTAGAGCATGCCCTTGATATGCCGGAAGTCGCTCGAACCCTGCCCCTCGACCATGTAGCAGGCGAGCGTGTACGGGCTGCCGGAGAAGCCGATCAGCGGCACCGAGTTGGCCAGCGCGCGACGGATCTCGGAAACGCCATCCATCACGTAGCGCAGATGGTCATAGGGATCGGGAGCGGTCAGGTCATTGATCTCCCATTCCTCGCGCAGCGGCCGCTCGAACCGCGGGCCCTCGCCCTCCTCGAAATAGAGGCCAAGCCCCATCGCGTCGGGTACGGTCAGAATGTCGGAAAACAGGATGGCCGCGTCGAGATCGTAGCGGGCGAGCGGTTGCAGCGTGACTTCACAGGCCAGCGACGGCGTCTTGCACAGGTTCAGGAAGTTGCCGGCACGCTTGCGCGTTTCGCAGTATTCCGGCAGATAACGCCCGGCCTGGCGCATCAGCCAAAGCGGCGTGTATTCGGTCGGCTCCTTGAGCAGGGCGCGCAGGAAAGTGTCGTTCTTGGGTCGGCTCACGGAGGACTCCGCCGGAAAATCGGAAAGACGGAATTATCCGCCTTTCCGCCCTCCCGGTCACTGACGCCAGAACGCCGGCGTCAGGACGACGAGCAGGTGAAAATCTCGAGACGACCGAGCAGCATGGCGAAGGTGCACACCCAGGTCTGGAAATCGGTCAGGACCTCGTAGGTCGTCGACGGCCCGACGACCCCGAGGCCGGGGCCCGTGTTGTTGATGCTGGCAACCACCGCCGTGAAGGCGGAGATGATATCGAGGCCGGTGAAGGACAGAATCAGCGTCATCGAAACGATACTGACCATGTACATGAAGCCGAAGGCAAGCACCGCGAACAGGATGGGCTGCGGCGCGACGTGTCCGCCGATGCGGACGTTGTACACGGCATTCGGGTGCATCGCGCGCACCAGTTCCCGATAGACCTGCTTGTAAAGCAGCAGGGCACGCATCATCTTGATACCGCCGCCGGTCGAGCCGGCGCTGGTCGCGAAACTCGACAGGAAGAGCATCCAGAGCGGCGCAAAGATCGGCCACAGCGCGTAGTCGGTGCTGGCATAGCCGGTCGTCGTCGCGATCGACACCACGTTGAACGCCGAATACCGCAGCGCGTCCGCGAACTCGGCATAGACCTCCCATTCCCAGATGTAGATTGCCACCCCCACAATGCTCACGAGGCAGACACCGATGAACCAGCCGGCCTCGGGATCGATCAGGTAGGGGCGCAGCGAGCGGCCATGAACCGCAAGGAACAGCGTCCCGAAGTTCATGCCGGCAATCAGCATGAAGACAATGGAGACGAACTCGATCTCCGGCGAATCGAAAAAGCCGAAACTGGCGTCATGCGTCGAGAAGCCGCCCAGCCCCATCGTCGAAAACATGTGGCAGACCGCGTCGAACCAGGTCATTCCGGCCCAGCGATAGCCAAGCACGCAGGCAATCGTGACGCCGAGATAGACCAGCCACAGGCCCTTCGCCGTTTCGGCGATGCGCGGCGTCATCTTGGAGTCCTTCATCGGCCCCGGCGTCTCGGCCTTGAACATCTGCCGGCCGCCGATACCGAGCAGAGGCAGGATGGCGATGGCCAGCACGATCAGGCCCATGCCGCCGACCCATACCAGCTGGTGGCGCCAGAGGTTGATCGACATCGGCAGCGTGTCGAGATTGGAAAGGACCGTCGAACCGGTCGTCGTCAGGCCGGACATGGTCTCGAAATAGGCATCGGTGAAGCTGATGCCGAGGTGGAGCATCAACGGAATGGTCGCGAAAGCGGCAAGACTCGTCCACACCAGGACCACCATCAGGAAGCCGTCGCGGATGCTCAGTTCGCGTGTGCATTTGCGGTAACGAACCCAAAGGAAGGCGCCGCACAGCATGGTCAGCGCGAAGCCCTCGTCATAGGCCGTCTGGGCGCCGTCATCGGTGAAGTAGGAAAGACTCAGCGGCGCCAGCATGGTCATCCCGAAAAGCATGATGATCATGCCCAGCGCGCGGTAAACGGCAGCAAAGCGGGTCATGGTCAGCCTCTCAGAAGAAATGGAAGCCGACCTGGAACAGCTTCTCGACCTTCCTGACCGCCGTCTTTTGAATGCAGAAGACGATCACATGATCGTCCGACTTGATGACCGTATCGTGGTGCGGAATCACCACCTCGCCTTTTTGCGTGACCGCAGTCCAGTTTTCGCTCTGGCCGACAGTCACGATCTTGTCGAGGTTGCGCACCAGCGCCGCCACCGTCACCCCGGGCGGCCAGTCGATCTGATCGATCCGCTTGCCGACCACCTTGGAGGTCTTGGCGTCGCCATGCGCGACGATCTCCAGAGCCTCCGCTGCGCCGCGGCGCAGCGAATGCACTTCGGCGACGTCGCCCTGCCGGACATAGGCCAGCAAGCTGCCGATCGAGACGTGAGCCGGGGAAATCCCGATATCGATCGGCCCGCCCTCGATCATCTCGGCGTAGGCGCGACGGTTGATCAGCGCCACCACACGCTTGCAGCCCAGGCGCTTGGCCAGACTCCCCGACATGATGTTGTCCTCCTCGTCGTTGGTCACGGCAATGAAGAGGTCCATGTCGGAAATGTTTTCCTGAACCAGCAGGTCCTCGTCCGTCGCGTCGCCGAGCAGGACCAGTGTCTTGTGCAGCTCGCCGGCAATCAGTTCGGCGCGCTGCGGGTTATTGTCGATGACCTTGACGTCGTAGCGCTTTTCCAGTGACTTGGCCACGCGCAAGCCGATATTGCCGCCGCCGGCGATCATGATCCGCCGCACCGGGGTAACCATCCGCCGCAACTGATGCATTACAGGGCGGATATATTCGGCAGCGGCAAGGACGAAAACCTCGTCCCCGGCCTCGACAACCGTGCCACCTTCCGGCACCACGGGCTGATCGCGGCGGAAGATTGCCGCAATCCGGGCATCCATCTCCAGCGGCAGGAGCTTGCGCAGATCCTTGATCGGCTTGCCGATCAGCGCGCCGCCCTCGAAGGCACGCACGGCAACGAGGCTGACACGCCCGGAGGCAAAGGTGAGAACCTGCAGCGCTTCGGGGAATTCGATCAGGCGCCCGATATAGTCCGTAATCACCTGCTCCGGGCAAAGCGCGAAGTCCACGGCAAAGTTCGCGGTCGAAAGCAGCTCGGCATCATCCAGAAAGTCGAGGGAGCGCAGGCGCGCGAGACGCGTCGGCACGTTGAAGACGGTATGCGCCAGCTTGCAGGCGACCAGATTGGCCTGGTCGCTCTGGGTCACGGCGATCAGCAGGTCGGCATCCTCGGCACCGGCGCTGCGCAGCACCGAAGGCGCCGCCGCGTTGCCGACCACCGTGCGCAGGTCGAAACGATCCTGCAACTGGGCGAGACGCTCGCCGTCGTAATCGACCATCGTTATGTCGTTCTTTTCCGAAACGAGGCCTTCGGCAACACTCGCGCCGACCTGGCCCGCGCCAAGAATGATGATTTTCATGATTCCCCCCTGTCCTGTTCCCGGAATTGTCGCCTTCTTATTCGTCTCCGCGCTTGCCGAGCCTGACATCCAGTTGCTTGAGCTTGCGGTAGAGATGGGTTCGCTCCAGTCCCGAACGCTCGGCCAGCTTGGTCATGTTGCCAGCTTCGAGCCGGAGATGGTGTTCGAAATAGAGTTTCTCGAAGGCATCGCGCGCCTCGCGCAACGGCTGATCAAGCAGTGGCAGCAGCGAGGCCAGCTCCTGATTTCCCTCCTCTTCCCGCGGCGCCACGCGACTGACGTCATCCGCGGAGATTTCCTCGTCAAGCGCCGTCAGCGCCAGATTGCGCACCAGGGCGAAGAGCTCGTTCCAGTGCGCTTCAGTCACACTGCTCCAGGACACGCTGCGCAGGGCATTGAGGGCGCCGGTCGAGAAGCGCCGCGGCTGCACCTCCCCGCGCTCGACAAAGTTGGTCAGGAGCAAACCGGCAATTTCCGGCAACTCGTCGCCATGCCCGACCAGCGACGGCATGGCGACCCAGATGTCGCCGAGCCGCGTCAGCAACTTGCTGTCCCAGCCCGCTTCGGCCAGTGTCGCCAGCGGCGTGGCAGTGGCTGCGATCAGCCGCAAATTCATGCGTTCCAGACGGTCAACCGCGAACGCCAGATTCATCTGCTGCATCTTGCCGAGTGCCGCCAGGTCGGGGACGAAGAGCGTGCCGCCGCTGACCTTTTCGAGCATTTCGGTGGTCAAGGCGCTGCTCAGCCCGGACAGATCAAGCCAGGGCGAGCGTGCCGCCTGCAAGGTCCGGGCGCAGATTTCCGCCATTCCGCCCGTCGCCCCCTTGAGCAACAGCAGCGGCGTCTTGGCCGCCGCCTGTTCCAGCCGCCGCCTGAATTCCTTGACCATGGACGAGCGCGCGAACACCTCAAGGGTCAGCGGCGGACGCTGTGACAGATTGTCGTGCTTGATAGCCTTCTGCACCGTCGCCAGCAACTTCTGCAAGGCAATGGGCTTTTCGAGAAAATCGAAGGCGCCGAAGCGGGTGGCCTCGACCGCCGTGTCGATGGTTCCGTGCCCGGACATCATCACGACCGGCATGTTGAGATGGCCGGCGGCGTGCCACTCCTTGAGCAGCGAGATGCCGTCCGTATCGGGCATCCAGATATCGAGCAGCACAAGGTCGGGGCGCAGCTCGCCGCGTACCCGCCGCGCCGCGGTGGCGTGCTCGGCCAGCCGGACATCGTAGCCCTCGTCGATCAGGATCTCCGACAGCAGTTCGCGGATCCCGACCTCGTCGTCAACTACCAGAATGATTGACATGTTTGCCTCCCTCCTTCACCAGGGGCAGGCGGATGTCGATCCGCGCACCACCCTCCGGTGCATTGCTGATTTCGATGGTGCCCTGATGTTCGTCAACAATCTTCCTGACGATGGGCAGTCCCAGACCGGTACCGCGGGCCTTGGTGGTGACGTAGGGCTCGAATATGCGCGGCAACAGCTCGACCGGAAACCCTGGACCGTTGTCCGATATGAGCAGCCGCGCGTGGCGCCCGGCGCGCTCGGTGACGACTTTGATGATTCCATGACGCCCTTCGAGGGCATCCTCCGAATTGCGCAAGAGATTGTGGATGATCTGCCGCAACTGCGTCGAGTCCCCGAGCACTTCGGGCAACTCCCCGGCAAAACTGGCTTCGATGACCGCCGACGAACTCTCGTAGAGGCCCAGCACCTCGCTGATCAGCGCGTTGAGATCGAGGGCGGCAACCTCCGGTGCCGGCAGGCGGGCATAGTCGCGGAAATCGTCAACCATACGCTTCATCGCCTGTACCTGGTTGATGATCGTTTGCGTGCCGCGCGCCAGCATGTCCTTGTCGCCATTCATCAGCTTGCCGGCCAGCTTGAACTGCAGGCGCTCGGCGGAAAGCTGGATCGGGGTCAGCGGATTCTTGATCTCGTGCGCCAGCCGGCGCGCCACCTCGCCCCAGGCAGCACTGCGCTGCGCGGCGACGATGCGCGTCACGTCGTCGAAGACCACCACCTCGCCACCGCCACTCGCTTCCGGCAGACGCGAGCCGCGCAACAGCAGCATCTGCGGCATCCCGTTCGCCCGTTCGAGTTCCACCTGGGCCTGCCATTCGACATCCTTGACCCGGGCGAAATTGTCACAAATGAACTTGCCGAACTCCTTCTGCCGCGGCCACTGGGCGATCTCCTCGTGGATCAGGCCCGTGAAATCGTCGGCCAGTGTGTTGCGCGCGCCCTCGTTCACCGTCCGCAACACGGAATGCCGATCGAAGACCAGAACACCGGCCGACAGATTGGCGAGGATCGATTCCAGGTAGCCGCGTGCCGACTCCAGTTCCGCGCGGTGGCGCTCGGTTTCGCGGCGTGCATCGTCGAGCTGGCGCGTCATGCGATTGAAGGACTGGGTCAGGATGCCGAGCTCGTCACGGCTATACACCGCCTGGCGCGGCGAAAAGTCGCCCTGGGCCACCGCCTGCGTACCTTCGGCGAGAATCGACAGCGGCGCGGACAGGCGACGCGTCATGACGAACGCCAGCGCAAAGGCGCCGAACAGGGCAACGAGTACGGTCAACGTCAGTGTCAGGGCATAAATCCGCGTCAGCCCCTGGCGCGCAAGCTGCAACTCCTGATAATCGCGGTACACCCCCTCGACCGCGTCGGCGTCATAGGCAAGCGACGGCGGAACCGGCTGGATCACCTGCAGGATGCGCGGTTCCTCGAACACGCTCTGTGCCGCAACCGGCACCAGCACGCGCAGACTGAGCCGTCCGCCCTCGCCGTCAACAGCGGTGACGGCCTGCGTGCTGCGTGCCTGCTTGAGCTGGGTCTGGGTCGGCAGGTCGGGCAACGGCGCGCTGATCTCGCTGCTGGCGCTGGAAAGCAATTGCCCGCCGACCGAAAACAGCGCCGCCGATTGCACCCCCCGCTGCTCGCGCAAACGCAACAGCGCCGAACGACGGCCAGACTCCCTGAGATCCGACAGCTCGTTGGCCATGCCACGGGCCTTGTCGGTAAGATCCACCAGCAGCGAATCGAGCGCCGAGCGGCCGAGACGCAGGCCCGACTCCAGCGCCTTTTCGACCCGGACGTCGAACCAGCTCTCGATCGAGCGCGTCACGAACTGGACCGATACACCATAGACGAGCGCTCCCGGCAGCACGGCGATGATTCCGAACATCATCATCAGCCGCAACTTCAGCCGGGCCCCGAATACCTGGGCACGGTAATCGCGCCACAAGGACCGCAGCTGCCAGCTGACCAGCCCGACCATGGCGAGCGCAAGGACGACGTTGAGACCGATCAGCAGCGGGTAGTGACGCGTGAAGATGGCGGTGTCGGCCGCCGTAAACATCGAGCAGGAGGAACCAGAGAATGGCGCCCAGCGCTGCGGCCAGGGCCCCGCCCGCGGCCAGGAGGCGCTTCACCTGGCCTCCACCGGCAGGGTCGCCTGCCAGACTTTCCATTCGGATGCCAGACTCCAGTCCTTGTTGCCGAGCGCGGAAATCTGGAAGGGGCGCGGCAACTGGTTGATGTCGAGGCGCATGCGCAATGCCGCCATGTAGGTGTCTCCGGCCTGGACAACGGGTTTCTCGGCCCGCCCGTCGATCACCCCCCAGTTGCGCAGGCGCGAGAGAACACCCAACGCCTCCGACAGGGTATCGAAGGACTGATGGAGGCCGCCCTTTGACAAGCGATACTGGCGCGTCAGCGCATGGAACGACAGGCGATGGGTCTGATTTCGACTGACTACCTTCTCGTCCAGCCAGTACCAGCGCGGCCGTGTCATCTCGAACTCGGTCACGAAGTAGAGAACGACACCCTTGGTTACGGCCTCTTCAAGGCGCTCGTTCAGCTCGAAGCTGAAATCCGCGGAGACGACGAAGCCGTCTTCGCTCGCCGTGATCTGCGGATTGGCGATCTCGATCTCGGCCGCCAGCACGAGCACCGGCAGCATGGCGAGAACGGCGACCAGCCAGGTCCGGAATCGCTCAAGCATGCTTTTCGAGGAGGCAATAGTAAAAGCCATCATGGGCTGCTGCAGGCAGAATCTGTTCCTCGTGGGCGCGGCGGGCGTCCGGACGGTTGGCAACAAAGCGCTTGATCTGCTCGCCGTTCTCCTCGGGAAAAACGGAGCAGGTCACATAAAGCAGTTTACCCCCGCGCCGCACTACCCGCCACAGTGCATCGAGAATACGCGACTGGGCGGCGGCGAAGCTCGCGATGTCGGCCTCGCGGCGCAACCACTTGCTGTCCGGGTTGCGGCGCACGACACCGCTGGCGGTACAGGCGACATCGGCGAGAACCGCGTCGAACGGACGGCCATCCCACCATGTATCGAGTCGCGCACAGTCGGCGGCCTGGAGCGAGGCATGCAGGCCGAGCCGGGTGAGGTTCTCCGCGATGCGCCGGCAGCGCGAAGACTTCACGTCGAGCGCCAGCAGGTCGAGTTCGGCCCGCTCCAGCAGATGCGCCGTCTTCCCGCCTGGCGCGGCACAGGCATCGAGGACACGGCTTCCGGGCAACGGGTCGAGCAACGTCGCAGCCAGTTGCGCCCCGGGGTCCTGTACCGAAACCAGACCGGCCGCGAACCCGGGCAGCCGCTCGACGGGGACCGGCTTAACGAGCGCGAGCCCCACTTCGCCAACCGGCGTGGCGACGATCCCTTCCGCCGCCAGCCGTGCCAGGTATTCATCACGCGTAGTGCGCCGGCGATTGACCCGCAAGGCCATCGGCGGCGGCGCATTGCCGGCGGCAACAATGGCCTGCCAATCGCCGGGCCAGGCCTTCTGAAGACGCGCGAGCCACCAGCCCGGATGCTGCGCCTGCGCTACGGCATCGCCCGCAACCAGCAGCACCCAATGCTTCCTGCTGCCGCAGGAAATTGCGCAGGACGCCATTGACCAGCCCGCGAAAGCGCCCTTCAGCCAGTTCGCCGGCTGCCGCGACGGCCTGATCGACCACCGTATGCGCCGCGTCCGGCCGGGTTTCGAGTCGATAGATCGCCACCAGCAGCAGAGCCCGGACCTCCTCGGCCGCCAGCGGACTGGCCAGAAGGCGGCTCAGGAAGAAATCACCGCGTCCATAACAGCGCAGGCTGCCATAGACTAGGTCCTGCACCGCCGGGCGCACGACGCTATCGACGCGCGCCAGCAGGCCGTCGGCGAGACTCTGCCCCGCGAACACGGCGGAATCGATGCGGGCTGCTTGGACGAAGGCAAAGGCCAGGGAAGTTGCGGGCAGTTCGGACATAGGCTGCAATTATCGCACGCGGCATAATGGCGCGATGCGTCCGTACCTCATCGCCCTGCTTTTCCTGCTCTTTTCACCCCTGGCCGCGGCGTGGAACGCTGCCGGTCACCGGCTGGTGGCGGCTATCGCCTGGCAGCAGCTCTCGCCCGCCAGCCGCGATTTCGTTGCGCAGGCTCTTGGCCGCCATCCCGACCATGAGCGCTGGGTCAAGAAGGCACGTTCAGCCGAGCCCGCGAAGATTTTCGCCGAAGCGGCGACCTGGCCCGATGACATCCGCAACGATCCACGCTTTCACGATGAGGGGGAAAGCGACCCCACCCCGCCGCTTCCCGGCTTTTCCGATAGTGCGCGCCACAGGAGCTGGCACTACGTCGATGTCGACGATCAGGGAAAACCCGCAAGGGGGGAGGCGGACCGGCAGATCGAGCGCCTCGGCCGCCTGTTGCGGTCGACAGCGAAAAATGACGAGATTTCCCATGCCCTCCCCTGGCTGGTGCATCTGGTCGCGGACATCCACCAGCCACTGCACGCCGGTCGCGCCGATGACGAGGGCGGAACCGCGGTCGAGATCGAAAACCCGTTCAACAAGCGCCTCCCCTTTTCCAGCCTGCACATCTACTGGGACGACTTGCCCGGCCCGCCCTGGCTGCGCGGCCAGAAGCTCGAAGACAAGGCGCGACGCCTGATCGCGGAATATCCCGCGCCACGCCAGGGCGCCGTTGCCTTGTGGCGGGACGAGAGCCACCGCCTGCTGGCGTCGGCCTACCCGGATGCCGTCGGCAGCCTCCTGCCCATCATCACCGAAGACTTCAACCGGCGGGCGCACGCCATCGCGGAACGGCGCATCGTCAACGCCGGCTACCGGCTCGGACGTCTGCTCGAAGCGAGCATCAGCGCTCGCGTTTCACGTGAAACGCAATAGAATCGCACCATGAATGGCCTGCACCTGATCGCCGACCTCCTTGACTGCCGCTGCCCGGCCGACTTCCTGTTCGCCGCCCCGCAACTCGAAGCGTTTTGTGCGGCGGCATGCTCGAATCACGGGCTGACGGTCGTCGGTCGCCTCTTCCACGCTTTCCATGATGCGGCGGGCAACCCGGCGGGCGTCACCGGCACCGTCGTCCTGGCCGAATCGCACCTGGCGGTCCATACCTGGCCGGAAATCGCCGGCGTCACGCTCGACGTCTACGTATGCAACTTCAGTGCCGACAACAGCGACCGCGCCCACGCGCTGTTCGCCGACGTCATCGCAGCCTTCGCCCCGGGGCGGCTCGAAACGAAAGAGGTCGCGCGGGGCTGCCTGCAGGCGCCTCCCCGGGCCTAGCGCGCCATCGCCCGCAGGCGGGCAATCCTTTCCCCGGTCGGCGGGTGCGTCGAAAACAGGCCGCTGATCCCGCCGCCTGAAAGCGGGTTGAGGATCATCATCTGCGCCGTTTCCGGATGCGCCTCGGCCGGCGCCATCGGTATCCGGCCCTCGGCATACATCTGGATCTTGGCCAGCGCATCGGCCAGGGCATGCGGGTCGCCGCTGACTTCCGCGCCACCGCGGTCGGCTTCGTACTCGCGGGCACGCGAGATCGCCATCTGGATCAGGCTGGCGGCCAGCGGCGCCAACAGGGCAACGGCGATGCTCGCCAGCGGGTTGCTTGGACGCCCGTCCTCGCCGCGCCCGCCGAAGAACATCGCGAAATTCGCGAGCGCCGAAATGGCGCCGGCCATCGTCGCCGAAACCGTCGAAATCAGGATGTCGCGATGCGCCACGTGCGCCAGTTCGTGGGCCATGACACCACGCAGTTCGCGCGCCGACAACAGTTGCAGGATGCCGGTCGTCGCCGCAACGGCCGCATGTTCCGGATTGCGGCCGGTGGCGAAGGCATTCGGCTGATCCTCGTTGATCAGATACACCCGCGGCATCGGCAGGCCGGCCCGCTGCGCCAGTTCGCGCACCATCCCGTAAAACTGGGGCGCGCTGGTCTCGTCGACTTCACGGGCGTTGTACATTTTCAACACCATCTTGTCCGAGAACCAGTAGGAGAAGACATTCATCGCACCGCCGAAGACGAGCGCCAGCAGCATGCCCGATTCGCCGCCGATCATGCCGCCGACCACGCCGAACAGCGCCATGATCGCGGCCATCAGCATCGCTGTCTTGACCCAGTTGAACATCGTGAAACCTCCTTGAAACAGTCGTGTCAGCCGATAGATATTGGCGCCGCAGCCGATTTCAAGCCGCCACGTCGAATCGGTCGCCCGCCTTGAGCGCATGACCGGCAAGAAATTCACGGACCGCCAGGCGCTTGCCTCCCGCCTTCTGCAATTCACTGACCGCCAGAGCCCCTTCGCCGCAGGCAACGACGATGCTGTTGCGGTTGACGCTCAATATCCGCCCTTTTTCACCCGAACCGCCAACCGGCACGGCATGCCACAGCTTGACGGTCTGGCCGCCGAGCCGGGCCTGGGCTCCGGGAAACGGATTGAAGGCACGGATATGGCGATCCAGATCCTGCGCACTCTTCGACCAGTCGATAAGCGCCTCCGCCTTGCCGAGCTTCACTGCGTAGGTGACCCCCTCGGTGGCTTGCGCGGTGGCCGGCATGGGCAGTCCGGCCAGCGCCTCGACCACCAGCCGCGCGCCGAGGTCGGCCAGACGGTCGTGCAGCGTTGCGCTCGTGTCGCCAGGCTCGATCGCGCAGATG
This sequence comes from uncultured beta proteobacterium, assembly GCA_963810175.1. Classification (GTDB taxonomy): domain Bacteria; phylum Pseudomonadota; class Gammaproteobacteria; order Burkholderiales; family Rhodocyclaceae; genus Azonexus. The sequence goes on from CAWEMU010000048.1 coordinate 116,795, forward strand.
CCTCGCAGCAGCACCGGCCCGGTATCGAGACCCGACTCCATCTGCATGATGCAGACACCGGTCTCACGATCGCCGGCGAGCAGCGCGCGCTGGATCGGCGCCGCCCCGCGCCAGCGCGGCAACAGCGAGGCATGGATATTGATGCAGCCGAAGCGCGGAGTGTCGAGCACGGCCTGCGGCAAGATGAGGCCGTAGGCGGCGACCACCATGACGTCCGGCAGTTCGGCTGCGATTCTTGCCTGCGCCGCTGCATCCTTCAATGTCAGCGGCTGAAACACCTCGATGCCACGCTCCACCGCCAGCCGCTTGACGGCCGAAGGCTGCAGGGTCATGCCGCGCCCCGCCGGCCGGTCTGGCTGGGTGAGGACCAGACGCACCTCATGCCCCGCCACCACGATCGCCTGCATTGCCAGTGCGGCAAAATCGGGAGTCCCGGCGAAGACCACCCTCATGCGGTGACGCGGGCCTGCTTGGCGAGCCTGTTCCGGATGCGTGTCTGTTTCAACTGTGACAGGTGATCGACGAAGACCTTGCCATTCAGGTGGTCCAGTTCATGCTGGATGCACACGGCGAGCAGGCCCTCGGCAACCAGGGTCTGATGCTGGCCCTCGCCGTCCTGGTAATGAACGGTCACCCGCTCGGCGCGTTCGACCTTTTCATAGATCCCGGGTACCGACAGGCAGCCCTCCTCGCCCTCCTGCTGCCCCTGAAGGTCATTGATGCGCGGATTGATCAGGGCAAGCAGTTCGTTCCTGCCTTCCGAAACGTCGATGACGACAATCTGCTTGTGAACATCGACCTGTGTTGCCGCCAAGCCGATGCCTGGGGCCTCGTACATGGTTTCGGCCATGTCGGCGATCAACCTGCGAACCGAATCATCTATCTGGGCCACCGGCGCCGCAATCTTCTTCAGGCGCGGATCGGGAAAACGCAAAATGGGTAGTAGAGCCATGGGAAATACCGAAAAAAGCTTGCTCGCTTAAGTTATTACGTGCAGAATCTCAAGCAATTCCAGAGATATGGAACCGGTTTGCCTGTCGTGGATCAGACCATGCAAGCAGCACCGTGTTCCGTCGGCATGTGAGGCTACGACTATGGTACGCATTATATCCGCGCTCATCCTGGCCGTGATGGCCGTTTGTGCATCGGCCGCCGAGCCCCTTAAGCTCGTCGATAACCCCCCAGACCGCCACGTCGTCGTGCGCGGCGATACGCTATGGGGAATCTCCGGCATGTTCCTCAAGGAGCCGTGGCGCTGGCCCGAAATCTGGAACATGAACCGTGAGGAGATCAAGAATCCGCACCTGATCTATCCCGGACAGGTGGTCTACCTGGATCGGTCGGGCAAGACCCCGCGCCTGCGCCTCGGCAAGCCGGTCAAGTCGTCCCGCATCGGGACGACCAAGCTTCAACCGCAGATCTATTCCGACCCGTCGCAAACCGCGATCCCGAGCATCCCGCCCAACCAGATCGAACCCTTCCTGTCCCAGCCCCTCGTCGTCGAGGAGGGGCAGCTCGATGGCGGGCCGCGCATCGTCGCCGGACCTGAATACCGCGGCATGATGGGCAATGGCGATCCGGCCTTCGCCACGGGGATTCCCGACGCCAGCGTGATGCGCTGGAACGTTTTCCGCCCCGGCAAGCCGCTTACCGATCCGGATACCGGCAACGTCATCGGCTATGAAGCCTTCTTCCTCGGCAGTGCCAACCTGGTGCAACCTGGAGAACCGGCGGTTCTCGAGATCACCGTGGCCAAGGAGGAAATCATGCGCGGCGACCGCCTGTTGCCGGCGCCGCCCGCCAATATCGTAAACTATGTCCCGCATCGCCCGGATCACCAGGTTGCGGCAAGGGTCATGACGATCTATGGCGGGGTCAACGAAGGTGGCAAGGCCTCGATTGTCACGCTCAACCGCGGCAGGAACGACGGGCTTGAAATCGGCCATGTTCTCGCCCTGTTCCGCAATCGTATTTCCCTGGCGATCGACCAGGACACGATGCAACGTGTCGAACAGCCGATTCCGGAAGAGCGTTATGCGCTGGTGTTCGTCTTCCGCGTCTTCAACGGGGTCTCCTACGCGCTCGTCCTCGAGTCATCCAAGCCCGTGACCATAGGCGACTTCGCACGGAACCCGTGATCGACCAGGAGGGGTTGGCCGCCTGGTTGCGGCTGACCCTGGCTCCCGGTATCGGCGGCGAGACGCAGCGCAAGCTTCTCGCCGCTTTCGGTTTACCCGGGGCCATATTTGCCGCCGGGCGACTGGCGGTGCGCGGCGTCATCGGCAACCACGCCGACGTCCTCTTCGATTTTGACCCTGCCGAGGCCGTTGACCGCAGCCTCGCCTGGGCCAGCCAGCCTGGCCAGTGCCTCCTGACCCTGGCTGACACGGCCTATCCGCAGTCCTTGCTGGAAATTCCCGATCCACCGAGCATCCTCTATGTTCGTGGCAATCCCGCCCTGCTCCAGAACCGCGGGCTCGCCATCGTCGGCAGCCGCAACGCAACGCCCCAAGGTCTGCAGACGGCCGAGACTTTTGCCAGGGCGCTTGCCGCCAAGGGTCTCGGCATCATCAGCGGTCTTGCCCTCGGCATCGACGCCGCCGCCCATCGTGGCGCCCTCGCCGCCAAAGGTGCGACGATTGCCGTCATCGGCACTGGCGCCGACCGCGTCTACCCCGCGCGCAACAAGGAACTTGCAATGGCTATTGCGGAGCATGGGACCATCGTATCCGAATTCCCGCTCGGCACGCCCGCCATCGCCGCCAACTTTCCGCGCCGCAACCGCATCATCTCCGGCCTGGCCCGGGGCGTGCTGGTTGTCGAGGCTGCACTGGAAAGCGGCTCGCTGATTACCGCCCGGCTTGCAGCCGAACAGGGGCGCGAAGTCTTTGCGATTCCCGGGTCCATCCATTCCCCGGTCGCCCGCGGCTGTCACAGGCTGATCAAGCAGGGGGCCAAGCTGGTTGAAACGGCCCAGGACATTCTGGAGGAACTCGGCAGCCATCCCGAGTCTCCCGGCGTTCCCGAGGTCGCGGACACGGCCGGCAACAGTGTCATCCTCAAGGCGCTCGGTTACGACCCCTGCGCGCTGGACGACATCGTGGACCGTACCGGAATCAGCGCCGACCTGTTGCTGGGCGAACTGCTGACGCTGGAACTCGATGGCCTGATCGCCACCCTTCCCGGCAACCGCTACCAGCGCCTCGCCTGACCCCATAGATAGAGACGTCTTGCCAAGCCGCGCACTAGGCACTTATCATGCGCCGGCATCCAACAGGCCAAGTACATGACAAAAAAGCTGATCATTGCCGAAAAACCCTCCGTTGCCGCCGACATCGCCAAGGCGCTGGGCGGGTTCACCAAGCACGACGACTATTTCGAGAGCGATTCGCACGTGCTCTCCTCGGCCATCGGCCACTTGCTGGAACTTGCCTGCCCGGAAGAGTTCGAGGTCAAGCGCGGCAAGTGGTCGTTCTCCCACCTGCCGGTGATCCCGCCCCACTTCGCCCTGTCGCCCATCGAGAAGACCGCGTCGCGACTGAAGCTGCTCAGCAAGCTGATCAAGCGCAAGGATGTCAGCGGCCTGATCAATGCCTGCGACGCCGGGCGCGAGGGCGAGCTGATCTTCAATTACATCGCCCAGCACACCAAGTCGGACAAGCCGGTGCAGCGCCTGTGGCTGCAGTCGATGACCCAGGGCGCCATCCGCGACGGTTTCGCCCGCCTGCGCAACGGCCAGGAAATGCAGGGGCTGGGCGACGCCGCCGTCTGCCGCTCCGAATCCGACTGGCTGGTCGGCATCAACGGCACGCGGGCGATGACCGCCTTCAACTCGAAGACCGGCGGCTTCCACCTGACCACCGTCGGCCGCGTCCAGACGCCGACGCTGGCCATCGTCGTCGAGCGCGAAAAGAGGATCCGCGAGTTCAAGCCGCGCTCCTATTGGGAAGTCGAGGCCGAGTTCGTCGCCAAGGCCGGCACCTATGCCGGCAAATGGTTCGACGAGGGTTACAAGGGCAAGGAAGACGACGAGCACGCCCGCGCCGATCGTCTGTGGGAACAGAACAAGGCCGAGGCCATCCGTGCCGCGACGCTCGGCAAGCCCGGCATCGTCACTGAGGAAGCCAAGCCGGAAACCCGGCTCTCGCCGCTGCTTTTCGATTTGACGAGCCTGCAGCGCGAAGCGAACGCCCGCTTCGGCTTCTCGGCCAAGACCACGCTGTCGCTGGCGCAAGCCCTTTACGAAAAGCACAAGGTACTCACCTACCCACGTACCGATTCGCGCTGCCTGCCGGAAGACTACCTCGCCACCGTGAAGGCGACCCTGTCGGTGCTGACCGGTGAAGGCGCCGGCAAGGGCCACGACGAGGTACTGCTCGCCCGCTATTCGCCCTTCGCCCACCAGATCCTGGCACGCAACTGGGTGTTGCCGAACAAGCGCATCTTCAACAACGCCAAGATCAGCGACCACTTCGCCATCATCCCGACGCCGCAGGCGCCCAGGCACCTGAATGAACTCGAACAGAAGCTCTACGACTTCGTCGTCCGGCGCTTCCTTTCGGTCTTCTTCCCGGCTGCCGAATACCTGGTCACCACCCGCATCACCCGTGTCGAAGGCCATCCCTTCAAGACCGAGGGCAAGGTGCTGGTCAACCCCGGCTGGCTCGCCGTTCACGGCAAGGAAGGCCAGGAAGGCAGCGAGGGCAACCTGGTTGCGGTCAACGCCGGCGAAAAGGTCAAAACCGAAGACGTCAGCGTCAAGGCCAACGAAACCAAGCCGCCGCCCCGCTACTCGGAAGCCACCCTGCTTTCCGCCATGGAAGGTGCCGGCAAGATGGTCGACGACGAAGAACTCAAGGCGGCGATGGCCGGCCGCGGCCTCGGCACGCCTGCCACCCGCGCCCAGATCATCGAAAACCTGATCGGCGAGCAGTACATGCACCGCGAGGGCCGTGAGTTGATCCCGACCGCCAAGGCCTTCTCGCTGATGACCCTCCTCACCGGTCTCGGCATCAACGAACTGACCCAGCCGGAACTGACCGGCGACTGGGAATGGAAGCTCGGGCGCATCGAAAAGGGGGAATTCACCCGCAAGGAGTTCATGCGCGAGATCGCCGAAATGACCCGGCACATCGTCGAGCGCGCCAAGACCTTCGACAGCGATACCATTCCCGGCGACTTCGGCGTCCTCAAGGTGCCTTGCCCCCGGTGTGGTGGCCAGATCCGTGAAACCTACAAGAAATTCCAGTGTGGCGGTTGTGATTACTCGCTGTGGAAAATCGTTGCCGGTCGCCAGTTCGAGCCGGCTGAGATCGATACGCTGATCACCGAAAAGCAGATCGGCCCGCTAACCGGATTCCGCAACAGGATGGGCCGTGCCTTTGCCGCCGCCATCAAGCTGAACGACAAGATGGAGCCCGAATTCGACTTCGGCCAGCCCGCAGCGGGCGAGCACGACGAAGCCGAAACAATCGACTTCCCGGCGGAACAGAGCCTGGGCAAGTGCCCGAAATGCGCCTCGAACGTCTTCGAACATGGCGCCGCCTATGTCTGCGAGAAGTCGGTCGGGACGGCCAGGACCTGCGACTTCCGCTCGGGCAAGATCATCCTGCAGCAACCGATCGATTCCGACCAGATGAAGAAGCTGCTGGTCGAGGGCAGGACCGATCTGCTGAAGGGGTTCATTTCCAACCGCACCCGCCGCAAGTTCTCGGCCTACCTCGTCGTTCAGGACGGCAAGGTCGGCTTCGAGTTCGAGAAGAAGGCGCCAGTCAAGAAACCCGCGGTTAAGAAGGCGGCCACCTGATTCATCCCCCGAGTAATCAGCGGTCGCCGGGGCGGTTTCCTGACCGTTCCACGTGAAACCTCAACGGACGGCTGTCGCTCCCGGTAACTGGCAGGACAACAGAGCAGCGCGGACGGCGTCGATCGCCTGCGGCCGCGGAAAAGTCACCCGCCAGACGAGCCCGACCGTTCGCGAAGGCTGCTCTCCTGAAAATGGCAGCACCTTGACCAGCGGTTCCTTGTTGACCAGCGGATCGGCGGCCGTGCTCGGCATCACCGCCACGCCAGCACCGCTCGCCACCATGTAGCGGATCGTTTCCAGCGAGCCGCCCTCCAGCGAATGCTCGAGCGCATCGGGTCCGGTCAAGCGCGGGCACGACTCAAGGACCTGGTCGCGAAAGCAGTTGCCCTGGCCGAGAAGCAGCAGATTCTGCCCATCCAGTTCGTCCGCCGCGATCTCCCGCCGCTGCACCCAGGGATGTCCCGCTGGAACGACGACACGGAACGGCTCCGTATAGACCGGCTGCGCCACCAGCCCGGGTTCGGTGAACGGCAAGGCGATGACGATAACGTCCAGTTCGCCGGCCTTCAGCGCCGGAATCAGGCTGGCGGTGAAATCCTCCTTGAGGAACAGCGGCATCTTCGGTGCCTGCCGGTGCAATGCCGGAATCAGTTGCGGCAGCAGATAGGGCGCGATCGTGTAGATGATGCCGACACGCAACTGCCCGCTCATCGGATCCCCCGTTGCCCCTGCAATCTCCTCCAGGCGCACCGCCTCCTCCAGTACCCGCCGGGCCTGCGCGACGATGCGCTCGCCGAGTCCGGTGATCCGGACATCCGAAGCAGTCCGCTCGAACAAGGCGGCGCCGAGTTGCCCCTCGACCTTCTTCAGAGCCACGGACAGGGTCGGCTGGCTGACATGACAGGTCTCCGCCGCCCGGCCGAAGTGGCGCTCGCGCGCGAGCGCGACGACATAGCGCATTTCCGTCAGGGTCATCCCGATTTTCCAAGTTTTTCCAGGTCGACCACGGCAAGCCACCGCCATTGGCCCGGCTGCAGGTCGTCAGGCAGGAAAAGCCCGCCCACAGCCTCGCGATGCAGCGCCTCGACGCGGTTTCCCGCTGCGGCGACCATGCGCTTGACCTGATGGTACTTGCCACTGGTCAGCGTCAGGCGCAGTTCCCTCGCCCCGACGATTTCGCAATCGGCAGCGGCGACCGGCTCGGGCTCGTCATTGAGAAGAACCCCGCCCAACAGCCGCTTCATCTGCTCCTGATCGACCGCGTGCCTCGTCGTCACCAGATAGACCTTCGGCACCTTGCGCCGCGCCGAGGACAGCATGTGGTTGAGCTGGCCATCGTCGGTGATCAGCAGCAGCCCGGTGGTGTCCTCGTCGAGCCGCCCGATGGGCTGGACACCACGCTGACGAACGGGCAGCGGCAACAGCGAGAGGACGCCCGGGTGATGCAGCGGCTTGCGCGAGCACTCGTAGCCGGCCGGCTTGTGCAGCATCAGCGTGGCAAACTCGGCGTAGGGCCAGTCGACACCATCGACGGTGAGCAGCAGCCCGGCGCAATCGATGTCGGCCAGGGGCAGCTCACAGGGCTGTCCATTGACCGCGACCCGCCCGTCCCGGCAGAGCGTGCGGCATTCCTTGCGGGTGCCGAATCCATGCTTCTGGAGGATTCGTTCTAGTAGCATGACGCCGATGTTAACATTGACCCATGAAATTCGAGCACCTCATCCAGATCAACGATCCCGAAAATCCGCTGGTTCCCCCGCTCAGCCGCCAACAGGTCTGGCGGGGTCTGATCCACCGTGTCGAAGACCCGCTCCCCTTCCTGCCCGGGCTGGAGTCGTGCGTCATCATCGAACGCCATGCCGACGTGCTGCTGCGCCAGCTCGATTTCGGCCCCGCAGTGATTCAGGACCGAGTCACGCTGGCCGAAGCACAATGGGTTCGCTTCGAAATCGAGCCGTCATCCGCCCACCCCGGCGGCAGCCTGACGATCACGATCGAGGAGCCTGAACCGGCTTTCCTCTTCCTGCGCTTTGCCTACCGGACGACGCTGGCCAGCGGGTCCGATTCCGAAGACCGCGCCTACATCGAATACGTCAAGTCGGCCTACCACCAGTCGGACGTGGATTGCGTGCGGCTGATCCGCACCCTCGCCGCCGGCGGCATGCCGCAGTAGTCAGTTGACCCCCAGGCTGGCCAGATAGTCTTCATACCCGCCCAGATAGTCGATGATCGAGCCGTCACCCCTGACCTCGAAGACACGCGTCGCCAGCGAGGAGACGAACTCCCGGTCGTGCGAGACAAAGACCAGCGTGCCGGGAAATTTCTCGAGCCCGGTATTCAGCGATTCGATCGATTCCATGTCGAGGTGATTGGTCGGCTCGTCCATGATCAGCACGTTCGAATGGAGAAGCATCAGCTTGCCGAACAGCATGCGCCCCTGCTCGCCACCGGAAATCACGTTGACCGGCTTCTTGACCTCGTCGCCCGAGAACAACAGACGCCCCAGCGTGCCGCGGATCAGCGTCTCGACATCGCCGCCCTCGTAACCACCGGCGCGAACGTAACCTGAAATCCACTCCGTAAGACTGACTTCGGACTTGAACAGCGCCGAGTGATCCTGCGAGTAGTAGCCGGGTTTGGCCTTCTCCGCCCACTTGATAGTCCCGAACTGCGGCTGCAGCTCGCCCATCAGGAGGCGCAGCAGCGTCGTCTTGCCGACCCCGTTCTCACCGATGATCGCCACCTTTTCGCCGGCGTTGATCGTGAAGCCGAGATTGTTGAAGATCTTGCGCGGCGCTCCCTCGTAGGCGAAGGAGACCTTTTCGACCTCGACCGCCTGGCGGTGCAGCTTGTCCCTGTCGTCGTAGTCGAAGCGTATCCACGGATACTGGCGGGACGATGGCTTGACGTCCTCCGGCTTCAGCTTGTCGATCAGCTTGAGGCGGCTCGTCGCCTGCTTGGCCTTGGAGGCGTTGGCCGAGAAGCGGCGGACGAAGGTCTGCAGTTCGGCGATGCGTTCCTTGGCCTTCGCATTGGCACTCGACTGGCGTTCGCGCGCCTGCGTCGAACGCTTCCATGAAGTCGTCGTAATTTCCCGGGTAGACGGTGATCTTCCCGTAATCGAGGTCGGCCATGTGGGTGCAGACCTGGTTCAGGAAGTGGCGGTCGTGCGAGATGATGATCATCGTCAACTCGCGATTGTTCAGCACATCCTCCAGCCAGCGGATCGTGTTGATGTCGAGGTTGTTGGTCGGCTCGTCGAGCAGCAGGATGTCCGGATTGGCGAACAGCGCCTGACACAGCAGGACGCGCAGCTTCCAGCCCGGCGCGACTTCGCGCATCGGACCGTTGTGCTGGTCGATCGGAATGCCGACCCCCATCAGGAGTTCGCCGGCGCGTGACTCAGCGGTATAGCCGTCGTATTCGGCGAACCTGGCTTCGAGCTCGGCGGCGTGCATGTAATCGTCTTCGGACGCCTCCGGGTTGGCGTAGATCGCATCCTTCTCGCTCATGCACGCCCACATTTCCTCGTGGCCCATCAGGACGACGTCAAGAACGCGCGCGTCCTCGTAGGCGAACTGGTCCTGGCGCAGATAGGCCATGCGCTCGTGCTTCTCCTTCGAGACGTTGCCCGCCGACGGCTCCAGCGCGCCGCACAGGATCTTCATGAAGGTCGACTTGCCCGCCCCGTTGGCGCCGATCAGTCCATAGCGGTAGCCCTCGCCGAACTTGACATTGACGTTCTCGAACAGGGGTTTGACCCCGAACTGCATGGTGATGTTGGCGGCGACAAGCACGGCGATTCCGATCTGCTGGATGGATGTAGGACGAAGGGCCGAATTTTACCTGCTTTCAAGGGGTTGACCGTGAATGGACACCCCGTAATTGTCCTCTGCGGTGTAACATTCACCGCCACAATTACACGCCTCGCAGGCACCGAGACAGCCCATGGTTCCACACCTCACCACCGCCCTCACCGGCCCCCTGCTCGAACTCGAGCGCCGTTTCCTCGACGGCAGCACGCAGATCGAGCACTGGCTGCGCGGGCACTGGCAGGAGCATACGCCGCCCTTCTATTCGTCGTGCGACTTGCGCAACTCCGGCTTCAAGCTGGCGCCGGTGGACACCAACCTCTTCCCCGGCGGCTTCAACAACCTCAACCCGGCCTTCCTGCCGCTCTGCGTGCACGCGGCGATGGTGGCAATCGAAAAGATCTGCCCGGATGCGCGCAATCTGCTGCTGATTCCCGAAAACCACACGCGCAACCAGTACTACCTGCAGAACGTCGCCCAGATCGCCGCCATCCTGCGCCAGACCGGCCTGAACGTCAGGCTCGGCTCGCTGCTCCCCGACATCACCGGACCGACGCCGGTGCAACTCGCCAACGGCCAGAGCCTGCTGCTCGAACCGCTGGTCCGCTCGCAATACCGGCTCGGGCTCGACGGCTTCGACCCCTGCGCCATCCTGCTCAACAACGATCTCTCCGCGGGAATCCCGGAAATCCTGCGCAACCTGAACGAGCAGTTCATCCTCCCACCGCTCAATGCCGGCTGGGCCGTGCGCCGCAAGTCCAATCATTTTGCCGCCTATGACGAAGTTGCCAGCAACTTCGCCAGGGATGTCGGCATCGACCCGTGGCGCATCAATCCGGCCTTTTCCGTCTGCCGCAGCATCAATTTCCACGAGCGGCAGGGCGAGGAGTGTCTGGCTGCAAACGTCACCGCCGTACTCGATCTGGTGCGCGAAAAGTACCGCGAATACGAAATCGCCGAGACGCCCTACGTCGTCGTCAAGGCCGATGCCGGTACCTATGGCATGGGCGTGATGACGGTGCGCAACGCCGACGAGGTCATCGCGCTGAACCGCAAGCAGCGCAACAAGATGAGCGTCGGCAAGGAAGGACTGGAAGTCAGCGAGGTCATCATCCAGGAAGGCGTGCATTCCTTCGAAACACTGAATGAGGCAGTGGCCGAGCCGGTCATCTACATGATCGACCGCTACGTGGTCGGCGGTTTCTACCGCGTGCATACCGGCCGTGGCAAGGACGAGAACCTCAATGCACCAGGCATGCACTTCGAGCCGCTGGCTTTCACAACCGGCTGCAACCTCCCGGATTACGCATCCGGCAACCCGGATTCGCCGCCGAACCGTTTCTACGCCTATGGCGTGGTCGGTCGCCTTGCCTGCCTTGCCGCCGCCCTCGAACTAGAACGCACGTCCGCGGACGCCGGCAGCGAGTACGACCGTGAGTGACGAACTTCCCGAGCCCGGGCGCCGCCCCCTGAACCTTGCCTTTGTCCTCGATCCGCTCCCGGGCCTGAAGGCCTACAAGGACTCGTCGATCGCCATGATGCGCGCCGCCGCGAACCGTGGCCACGCGGTCTTCGCCATCGACTGCGCAACCCTCGGCTGGCGTCGGCCTGAATCCGCAGAGCCAGGCGGCGTCTTCGGCATGGCCGCGCAATTGCACATGCAGCCGGATAATCACGACTGGTTCCGCGAGATCGGCCGCGACCGGATACCGCTCACCGATTTCGACGCCGTCGTCATGCGCAGGGATCCACCCTTCGACAACGAGTACCTGACCGCCACCTGGCTGCTCGAACGCGCCGAGGCCGCCGGCGTCCGCGTCTTCAACCGGCCGCGCGCGTTGCGCGACCATTCGGAGAAAGTGGCGATCGCCGAATTCCCGCAATTTGCGCCGGAGACGCTGATCTCCCGCGACGTCGAGCAGTTGCAGCAGTTCATCGACGAACTCCAGGACGTGATCCTCAAGCCGCTCGACGGCATGGGTGGCAGCCAGATATTCCGGGTCCGGCACGCTGACCCGAACCGCAACGTGATCATCGAGACGCTGACCCGCGACGGCGCGCGGACCATCATGGCCCAACGTTTTCTCCCGGAAATCGTCGCCGGCGACAAGCGCATCCTGCTCATTGCCGGGCAGCCGGTACCTTACTGTCTGGCACGCATTCCGAAGGCCGGGGAAACGCGGGGCAATCTCGCGGTCGGCGGCACCGGCGTCGCACAGGCGCTGACGGCACGTGACCGTGAGATCGCCGAAACACTCGGCCCGATCCTGTTCGATCGCGGTCTGCTGCTGGTCGGCATCGACGTCATCGGCGACCACCTCACCGAAATCAACGTCACCAGCCCGACCTGCATGGTCGAAATCCGGCAGCAGACCGGCTTCGACTCGGCGGCGGCCTTCGTCGCTGCCCTCGAGCGGGAATGCGCCATTTCCTGATTCTCGCCTGCGTGCTGCTCGTGGTCGCCTGCGGCCGCACGCCCTTGCAGGAACAACAGGGTTACGTCTTCGGCACGCGGGTCGAGGTACTCGTTGTCAGCGCCGACCATGAACGAGGGCGAACGGCCATCGCCAGTGTCCTGCGCGAGTTCGACCGGCTGCATCGCGCCTATCACGCCTGGCAGGAATCGGAGCTGACCGCCTTGAATAAGGCCATCAATTCCGGTTGACCGCACCAGGCCGGTACGGAACTGGCCGAACTGGTCCGCGAAGCCCAGGCATTGTCGCACACAGGGCGAACACCTGTTCGATCCCGGCATCGGCCAGCTGGTGAGGCTGTGGGGCTTTCACGCCGACGAATTCAAGGCCGAGCTTCCGCCAGCGGCCGATATCGATGCCTGGCTGGCGGCAAGGCCGAGCATCGCCGACATCACCGTCGCCGGCCGGACGATCAGCAGTCGCAACCCCCGGGTCGCCCTCGACTTCGGCGGCTACCTGAAAGGCGTCGCGCTCGACCGGGCCGCCAACATCCTGCGCAGCCAGGGCATCGACAATGCGCTGATCAACATCGGCGGCAACGTCATGGCGCTGGGCAGCAAACAAGGCCGGAAATGGCGGGTCGGCATCCAGCACCCGCGCCAGCCCGGCCCGATGGCCACGGTCGAACTCGCCGACGGCGAGGCGATCGGCACATCCGGCGACTATCAGCGCTTTTTCGAGGTGGACGGCAAGCGCTACCCGCACCTGCTCGACCCGCGGACCGGCTATCCGGTCGACCACACCCAGGCGGTCACCGTGCTGATTCCGGCCGGCGCCAAGGCGGGGACGCTATCGGATGCCGCCTCCAAGCCGATCTTCATCGCCGGCCCCGACGGCTGGCGTGAAATGGCGAAGAAGATGGAAATCGGTCTCGTTTTGCGCGTTGACCGCGACGGGCAGGTATTCGCCACCGAGGCGATGAACCAGCGGCTGGAGTTCGCCGGGAAACGGCCGGCCGTCACCGTCGTGCCATAGAAAGCAGACCCGGGACCAGCCTCGATGCGGATCCCGGCCTGCCTTAATTTTGACGTGCGTACTGCTACGACGCGCAGTAAACTCCGATTCGCGTTTATTCATCAAACCCGGCGACGCCGGCATCCTTCGGCTCCTATGCTAACCATTCGTAACCTTATCCCCGGCGATGTCGATTCAGCCATTGCCCTGCAGAGCCGCGTCTATCCGACGATTCCGCCTTTCCGCGCGGACCAGTTCGCAAACCTGCTGGAAATTTTCCCGCGCGGCCAGTTCGCCGCGGTTCTCGATGAGCGACTGGTCGGAATCGCCGTTTCGCTGGTCGTCGTCTGGGAGCACTACGGATTGCGCCACACCTGGGCCAGCATTACCAACGACGGGAATTTCGACACCCACAACCCTGACTTCGGCCACACCCTCTATGGCGCGGAAGTGTGCGTCAGTCCCGACGAGCGCGGCCACGGCATCGGCCACGCGCTCTACGAGGCGCGGCGGAACCTGTGCCGAGCAATGAACCTCAGGCGCATCATCGCCGGCGGTCGTCTGGCCGGTTACGCCCGGCACGCCACCAGGATGACGCCCGGGGAATACGCCAAGCGCGTCATCTGGGGCGAGTTCCACGATCCGGTACTGCGTTTTCAACTCGACGAAGGTTTCGACTATTGCGGCATCCTCCACGGATACTTGCCGGCGGATCAGGAGTCGCTGGGCAACGCCAGCCTGATCGTCTGGCTCAACCGCGAATATGATCCGTCGCGGCCTACACAACTGCCAGGAAAGGATTTTCCATGAAGGTTCGCATCGCTTCCATCCAGTACCAGTTGCGCCATATCGAGGACTGGGACGGCTTTGCCCGACAGGTCGATTTCGTCCTCAACGCCGCCGCCGATTACTGCCCGCAGTTCGTCCTGCTTCCGGAGTTATTCACCACGCAACTGCTGTCCTTCATGGACAATGACGATGTGCCCAGCGCCGTGCGCGGACTGTCCGAATACACGACGCCCTATATCGAACTGCTTCGCGCGCATGCCGTGCGCCACGGCTACTATCTGATCGGCGGGACGCACCCGAACATCCGCGACGGCCAACTGCTCAACACCGCCTTCCTGTTCACACCGGGCGGTGCCGTGCACCTTCAGGACAAGATTCACCGCACACGCTGGGAGAAGGAGAAGTGGAACAGCGATCATGGCGACGTGCTCAACGTCTTCCAGACCCCGCACGGCAAGATCGCCATCCTGATCTGCTACGACATCGAATTCCCGGAACTGGCGCGGCGCGCCGCCGAGGAAGGCGCCGAAATAGTCTTCGTGCCCTCATGCACCGACGACCGTCAGGGCTTCCTGCGCGTCCGCTACTGTTGCCACGCCCGCGCCATCGAGAATCAGATCTATGTCGCGATGACCAGCACCGTGGGCAATCTGCCGGTCGCCGGACTGCGTCTGCACTACGGCCAGGCATCGATCATCACGCCTTCGGACTTCCACTTCGCGCGTGACGGGATCGCCGCCGAAGGCGTCATCAACGAGGAACAGATCGTCGTCGCCGATGTGGACCTGGCCTTGCTCCACGAAAACCGGCTCAAGGGAACGACGATTCCGTTGCTCGACAAGCGCCACGAGTTCTACAGCAACCGGCCTGTCATCGTCGTCGCCGACTGATTCCCCGGCACGTCCATGAAACGCCGACATCCAATCCGGAGCGATCGCTCGCTTACTCCGGGGCCCTTGAATCGACGAACACCGTTACCGGCCCGTCATTCACCAGACTGACGTGCATGTCGGCGCCGAACACTCCGGTTGCCACCGGCTTGCCGAGCTCCTGACCCAGTTTCGCGACAAATCGCTGGAACATCGGCTGCGAAATCTCGCCGCGCGCCGCCCTGCTCCAGGACGGCCGGTTGCCCTTTTTCACCGATGCGTACAGCGTGAACTGGGAAACCGCAAGAATCTCTCCGCCAACTTCCTGAATACTGCGGTTCATCACCCCCGCATCATCGGCGAACAAGCGCATCCTGACGATCTTCCCGACCATCCAGGCGAGATCGCCGTCACCGTCCGTCTCCTCGAAACCGGCGAGCACCAGCAAGCCACGGCCAATTCTTGCGGAATTATGGCCGTCGACCGCGCCCCGAAGGCGAAGGGGCCCGTGACTCAAGTTCCCCTGCACGACAACAGAGGCCTCGCGAACCCGTTGCAGGACGACGCGCATGCTTCATCTCCTGAGATGAAACCAAGAAAAGGCCCCGCGAAACCACCGGGAGTTGGCCACCATCTCCGGCGCCTTGATGCACGCCGCCTCGAGGATGGTCGGCACGACCTCGACCACGCGCCAGGCCAACGGTCAGCTCACTGCTTCAACTGCGCCAGCGCCGCCTGCAGCGGTTCCAGCGAGACATGGAGGAGACCACCGAACGGGGAATCCATCTCGAGGATCAGGAATATCGCGCACGCCATCGACAATGCGCACACGATCGTGACCCCGAGGACCGTGCGGTTGGGTGAGCCGATCACGTTCCATCCGGCCGCGATCCCCGACAGCCACAAGAGCATGACAACGAGCAACGGCACGGTGATCGAACTGCCAGCGCTGGCGATCGCGAGATAGCGGAATTGCTCCAGTTGCTCGACCTGCTGCGCTGCCTTGTCGACCGTGCCGCTCAACGCCGGATCGCTTGCACCGATCCTGGCGAGCGCATGCTGGATATCCACGATACCACTGCCGCCGGACCGACCGACCTGCGGCATGTGCGAGAGCGGCTCCTGGCCGCCGCCCATCCGCGCCACCTGGGCGGACACCAGTTGCAGCACTTGCTCCCTAAGCGGTTGGCCCGGCGGGCCAAGCCGCCGGAGATTGCCGTCGAGCTGCAATATCTGGACGGCGACGTTGCGGATCATCTCACCCTTGGCGTCGAAGGAAGCCTTCGCCGAAGAGACCAGCAACCCCATGACGAGCGCCGCCAGCGTCGCCAGGAAACCGATGCCCATCTTGATCGTGTCGGTCGTGCTGGAATCCAGGTGATGGCCCGGCAGGCGGGCGCGGATCAGCCTCCCGGCAAACCCGCCCGCGACAACGACAAGAAACGTGATGATCGAAACATTGAGCGGGCTAATGGCTCACTCCTTTCCCGGCAATGGAAGTGAACCAGCCCCGGCCACCGCTGACCCCTGGCCATCCGGCCCGGTCGGCCGACTGGACAGGAAATGCAGCGGCGCCCGGCACCGGTCTACGGGGTCGGCTTGCCGAGGCGACGCCCGGCTCAACGACAGACGCGCCGCCGTCAACCATGCGACACTCGGGTGTCACACGCACCTCGGCCTCACGCGCTGCGGGAACTTCCCTAGCAGGGGCCACTTCAACCCCCCGAGCGGGAGCCACTTCAACCCCGCGCGCCGGAACCGGCTCAACCGGCTTGCGGACCTCCACAGCGCCTCTCGCTGTCTCGCACCCTGCGCGACGGACGCCATCTGCGCACTCCACCGCGTAGGCACCGGATGCAAAAGTAATGGCCGCAATTGCAACCGACAGGGTAAATGCTGAAGCTCTCATGGTTTCATCCTCCAAATTAACTTTCAGGTTGCTGGATTGCTCCCGCTCCGGGAAGCGGGATCGGCCTCCCTCTCAGGGAGTTGGCACCACACGGTAATAGACCCCGTTGGCGCCGTACATCGGCTTGAACCACGTATTGCCGACGATGTAATACGAAACGCCCGCAACGTTCGCGGGCGACGCCCCAGGCGGCAGCGCTGCGTAGTTGACGCCCATTGCGTAGCCCACTGGTGCGCTGGCGGCGCCTGCAGCAACGCCGGCGGCGTAGGCGTTCGATGTCGCCGCTGCCGTATTGGCCGAAGCCACGGCGGCTCCGGCCGCCACACCGACTACCGCGCCAGCCGCCGCGGCGCAACCGTAGCAGCCCGCCGCATAGGCCGGTACCGCGACCGGTGGATGATAGATCGGTTATGCCGGGTAGGCCGGCGGACGGTATGCGGTCGCCCCGCCCGGATAGGTATGTGCGGCACCGTAGCCGGCAGCACCGTAAGTAGTGCCGCCGTAGGTATTGGTATGCTCGGTGCCGCCACCCCAGGCGTGGGCAGTGCTGCCACCGTAGGCGTTGGTGTGCTCGGTGCCCTCGCCATAGGCGTGCTCCGACTCCCGCCGTAGCGGTTGGTGTGCTCGGTGGCGCCGGGAACGTGCGCAGTCGAACCGCCGAAGCGGTTGGCGCTGGCCCATGCCAAGGCCTGCGACGAACACAGGGCGCCGGAGAGAAGGATCGAGATGCCGATAAGCGACTTGTTCATTTTCACCTCCGTGTTCATTGGGACTTGCTTGCCGGCTTGGGCGACTTCGCGACCGGCTTGACGCCCGGCGGCGGATTTGCGGCCGGATGGGCGAAATCGATACGCCGGGCATCCTTCGCCTTGGCCGTGCCGAAAGTCTCGCCGGCGATCGCCGGGTCGAGCTGCCAGTTGGAGAGTTCCATGTCGTGGCGCAGGCGCAGTGGGTCGGCACGGAAGACGGCGCGGATGCGGCGCGGCAGCTTGTCGTCGGCACCCACCCACATCTGCATGAAGACGTCGTCGTTGGCCCAGGCAACCATATCGGTCTTGACCCCGCCGACCAGTCCGGACGGGCCAACGTAGAAGGCGAGCTTGGTGCCGTCGGCGATCGCGGCAAACGGGTCGGGAAGCAGCAGGTCGGTGAACGGGAAGTAAATCGCCGCCTTGTCGAACGCCATCTTCAGCGCCGCTTCGAGGGTCGGCGGCGCCTCGGCGATGGCAACCAGGTTCTCGGCCGGCGCGAAGGCGACCATCGTCTTGCCGTCGAGATAGAACTCGGAAGCGGGGCCGTCGCCCAGATTGATGACCCGCAGCTTTTCCGGGCGCTGCATCACGACGTCGTAGCGCGACGTGAACACCAGGGGCGGGCCGAGCCGGCTGGGATGCTCGTAGCTGACGGTGGCGGTGAAGGACATCGCCTTGGCCGCCGCCAGCCTCGCACTGGTCGCCTTGAGCAGGTCGACCGCGCGCGCCTCGAGGGCCGGCTTGTCAACCGGCGCCGCCTGTTTCTTGACGGCCGGCTTGGCCGGCTTGGCACCGGATGGCGCGGTCTGTGCGCTGGCGCCGGTCACCGCCAGCAGGCTCAGGGCAATGGCGATGCCGGACCTGCGAAGGAAATGGCTGGTCACAGTGTTCATGGAATCATCCCGCATTCGAACATCTTGGTGACGATGGGCGCAGCAACCTGGTTGAAGAAGGCCTGACGCATCTGCGGATCCTGCTGCAGAGCCTGGATGGCGCGTTGTTCCATCTCCGGCTTCGGCTGGCCCTGGCCTTGCGCCTTCTCCTGCCACAACTGCTGGCACGACGCGGTCTGGTACTTCTCGATCACCTTGCTGGCGACACGATCCATGATCGGGTATTGCGCGTGGGCAACGCCTGAAAGGGTTGTCGCTGCAAGTGCAGCCACCCAGAAACACTTTTTCATGATCATC
>CAWEMU010000049.1:0-9696 GCA_963810175.1 uncultured beta proteobacterium
CGGGAATGACCGGGGAGACTGACCGGTTGTGTTCGTCACTCCGGCGGGCAGAAGGGCCGGCAGCGGTCAAGCGATGGCTGCGCGATGGACAGGCCGTTTACCGTGACGTATTCTCGATATTCCTTTCAGCACGGAGTACCCCATGAAGTCGTTTGCCCGATTTGTCTCAGCCACCATGATCTGTCTGTCCGCCGCCGTCGTCACGTTGCCAGCCGGTGCCGAGGAGGTCGGGGCCGCAACTCCGGCGCCCGGACAGCAGCAAGGCAGTCTTTACTGGCGCGGCGATGTCGACGGCACCGTCGATCTCCACATCCGCCATCGCTCGGTCAGGGTCGTCGTCAAAGCAGGCCGCAGCCTGCAGTGCGCGCGCTACCGTTTCGACGGAGTTCTGCCCAAGCGCAACGGAGGCGTGCAGATCACGAAGATGGAAGGGCGCGGCACCATCGAGTTGATCCAACAGCCGGACAGCGCAAACAACTTCACCGCTGTCGTACGCGTAACGGATCGCGGCCCAAGCCGGGAGGAGTACCGATTCACGCTGGTCTGGTGAACGGGCTGAAGGACACTCTTCCGCTTGGATGAGCGCCCCTAGAACACGCCGAGCGCGAGGCCGGTTGCCAGCGCGGCACCGAGTTCGGCGCACAGGGCGAGTTCCGGGGCGGCGATGATCTTGGGTTGCAGGATGGCCTCGGGGGTTTGCGCGTGGGTGCAGACGATCAGGGGTTCGGCGACGGGTTTCAGGCGCCAGCCGGTCGCGATGCGGGCGATCTGCCGGGCGGCGCCGCTGCCGTCGCTGCCGGCACAGATCAGGGTCGCATAAGGCCGTCCATTCACCCGGTCGAGGGCGGCATAGTAGGTCCGGTCGAAGAAATCCTTGAGCAGGCCGGACATGGAACCGAGGTTCTCCGGCGTCGCGAAGATGTAGCCGTCGGCAGCCAGAACATCGTCCGGGCTGGCATCGGGGGCATGGAGCAAGCGTGCGTTGAGCGCTGGCTCAGCCACCGTTCCCGCCATGGCCGCCTGCGCCATCTGCAAGGTGCCGCCGGTCATCGAGTGATAGACGATGAGCAGGGTCTTCATGGATCAGTGCTGACGACAGTATGTTCAGGGCTGCTTGACCGCACGGGTCGCCGCTGTCGTCTTGTTGATAGCGCCGTCGCGCTCAATACGGGTGCGCGGGAACTGCTTGCCAGCCTTCGGGACACGCCTTGGTATACGGGTAGTACATGGCGCTCGATCCGCAGTAGTACCAGGCGCCGGCGGGATTGGCCGGAGGCACACCAGCTTCGGGCTGACCTTCGATATAGACCCCCTGCGGCGCATAGGCCGGCCCGGCATTGTACGGATCGACATAAACAGGCCTGCTGCTCTCGGCGATGATCGCCAGGCCGGCAAGGGCGCCGAAAACTGCCAGGCCGGCCCACGGCGAGACACCACCCCCGCCGTGATACCCGTTGCCGCCACGGCCATAGTACCCGCGGTCGGCATGGGCGGGGAGCGCCAGCAGAGCCAGCGCCGCGATGAATGGGACAACGAATTTGCGCATGATTGCCTCCTTTGGCTACGGCGACAGTATGTACCCGGATTGCCCGAAGCGCTCATGCCGGTTGAGCGCCTTTGTCCGTCAGGTGCCGGCGATGCTCGCGACAGACCCCTTGGCCGGCGATCTGCCTGGCAACCCGGCGAACGTGTCGACTGAAGTCCGTTTCGGATTCACTGCTTCTTTTCGTCGGAACTTCCGACCACGGCGTTCACGCCTGCCGCAGCGACGTTGACCGTGGTCTCGACGACCGTCGCACCTACTTTCACGGTCGTCGCAACGACCGTTACCGCCGCGTCAGCCACGGCAACCACCGCACAGCCGGTGCACTGGAGAACGAGCAGGGAAGTGAGCAGGCAGGCGCGCATCGGCTCAGTGCCGATCCCAGTATCCGCCGTGCTGCCGCCAGTGTTTCCCGTCCCGTTCCCACCGGTAGGGAACCCATCTCTGTCCGTGACGCGGCGGCGCCCAATAGCCCGGGCCCCATTCATAGCGCCCGCCGCGCCAGTGCCAGGCACCCGAAATCCAGACATACCCGGCCATTGGTGGAGGGCCGAAATACTCGACTCGCGGGGGTGGCGGAGCCATCATGACCGGCTCGACGTACACCGGCTGGCCGACAGGTGCGACGACGCACCCGCTCAACGATATCGCCGCAGCGGCGAGAGCGGTTGCGACAAACCTGGCTCGATTCATTGCATCATTCCTCAAGGGCACATTCGAATCTTAGACAAGGCGGGAGCCGGAAGCTGTAACCAGTGGTAAGGACTTGTAACCGCCATCCCGGTCACCGGTGGTTTAGGTCATCCAGCCCCTGCGTGCCGGTTGTCCCCATGCACGGCAGGAAAAGGATCAGCGGCCCCGGATATCCGGGAATCCGAGACCCGGGGTCTGCGGCAGCAACATCCGGCCGCCGACGATGGCCGGCGCATCGCCGGTGTCGCTCGCCAGCCAGTCGGCCGTGGCGAGGCCGTGACAGGAATCCGGGGCGATGGCTGCGGCAAGATGGGCGCAGGCGGTCAAGCCGCAGGCGCTTTCCAGACTGGAGGTTACGATGCACTCGACGCCAGCCGCCCGGGCGCTCAGGCCGAGTTCGATGCTGGCCAGCAGGCCGCCGACGCGCGCCGGCTTGATGACAAGGCGGCGGACGGGCGGCGAAAGCCAGAAGTCGCGGTCGACCAGGTGGAGCGATTCGTCGATGGCCAGCGGGAAGGGGACCGTTGCCTGCAGTCGGCGCAGGGTGGCGGCATCCGGGCCGCGCACCGGTTCTTCGATGCCCTCGATCGGCAACGGCCGGCAGGCTGCGAGAAAGCGCCGGGCGTCCGCCTCATCCCACGCGCCATTGGCGTCGAGGCGCAGACCAACACCGGCGGGCAGGGCGGCGCAGATCTGTTGCAGATCATCGATCTCGTCCCCCAGCGGGCGGGTACCGACCTTGATCTTGAGAACGCGATAGCCGGCCGTCAGCGAAATCTGCATGGCCTCCGGCGTCACCGTGGAAATTGCCCCCAAAACGGCGTTGACCGCGACAGACTGTGCAGGCTGTTTCCCGGCCAACCAGCAGCCGAGCGGCAATCCGGCGCGTTGGGCGGCAAGATCGAGCAGCGCGCACTCCTCGGCCAGATCGCGCGCCGCCGCCTCGTCGATGCCGAACTCCGGCAGCGGGGCGCAGTCGCCCCAGCCGGTCAGCCCATCGGCCGTGCGCAGGCGGAGCAGGCTGCCGCGCCGTTCCGACAGGCTGCCCTGGCTGGTCTGCCAGGGGCGCCTGAGCGGCAGGCAATAGGGCAGCCAGTCCGCCGCGACGATATTCACGGGCGCTTGCGGTACTTGGCGAAATTCGGCGGGCGGCGTTCGAGCCAGGCGTTGCGGCCTTCCTGGCCTTCCTCGCTCATGTAAAAAAGGCCGGTGGCGTTGCCGGCCAATTCCTGGATGCCGGCCAGGCCGTCGGTGTCGGCGTTGAAGCCGGCCTTGATCATGCGCAGCGCCATCGGTGACAGTTCCAGCATCTGGCGGCACCAGTTCGACCGTCTCCGCTTCAAGACGGTCAACCGGCACGACGGCATTGACCAGTCCCCAGTCAAGGGCGGTGGCGGCATCGTACTGGCGGCAAAGCAGCCAGATTTCCTTGGCCCGCTTCAGGCCGATGGTGCGCGCCATCAGGCCGGCGCCGAGACCGGCATCGAAACTGCCGACGCGCGGCCCGGTCTGGCCGAAGCGCGCGTTGTCGGCGGCGATGGTCAGGTCGCAGACCAGATGCAGCACGTGGCCGCCGCCGATGGCGTAGCCGGCGACCATCGCCACCACCGGCTTCGGGCAGCGGCGGATCTGCATCTGCAGGTCGAGGACATTGAGGTGCGGCGTGCCGCCCTCGTCGATGTAGCCCTCGTCGCCACGGACCGTCTGGTCGCCGCCCGAGCAGAAGGCCTCGTTGCCGGCGCCGGTCAGGATGATGGCACCGATGGCGTTGTCGTGGTGGGCGCGGTGGAAGGCGTCGATCAACTGCTTGACCGTCTCCGGGCGGAAGGCATTGCGCCGTTCCGGACGGTTGATGGTGATCCGGGCGATGCCTTCGGCGGCGTCGTGAAGGATGTCGGAATAGTCGGCCTGGGGCTGCCAGGCGGGAAGGCGGTCGGACATGGCGGTGGGCAGGGTTGCGGACAGGCTGCGAGTATAGCCGGACGCCGCTGCCCGCCGATTTGATCTGAGCGCGCTCAGCGGACGGAAGAACTCCTCCAGTTGGCTGAATACGGCGTGGTCGGCATTGTGCCGGCGCACCGCGATGACGTCCTCGAGCTTGTCGACCTGCTTGACCATCTGCGGCAGGCGCGCGTCCTCGTTGAGCAGCAGCCAGATCCGGCTGAGCTGCCCGTCGCCGATCGGCAGGCAGAGGATGCCCTCGACATTGCAGGCGCGCCGGGCGAACAGGCCGACGACGTGGGACATCACGCCGGGATGGTTGTTGACGTCGATTTCCAGCACGCGCGCGGGAGAGAGCTTGGCGTTCGTCTTGGTTCACGGCATTCATGTCAGGCTCCGATCATGTCGCGGTTGGCGGCGCCGGGCGGCACCATGGGATAGACCTTCTGCTCGGCGTCGATGCTGGCATGGATCAGGCAGGGGCCGGGGCGGGCAATGGCCTCCATCAGCGCGGCGCGGGGATCGGCCGCCTGGTCGAGGTCGACCGCGGCAATGCCGAAGCGCCATCGCGGCGCGGACGAAATCGGGCATGGCCTTGAATTTCGAGGCGAACAGGCGCTCGCCGTAGAACAGCGTCTGCTGCTGGTGCACCAGGCCGAGCGTGGCGTTGTTCATCAGCACGATCTTGACGTTGACGTTCTCCTCGGCGGCGGTGGCGAGTTCCTGGATGTTCATCAGGATCGATGCCGTCGCCGGTGAAGCAGACCACGGTGCGCTGCGGCTCGGCCAGGGCGGCGCCGATCGCGGCCGGCAGGCCGAAGCCCATCGTGCCGAGCCCGCCGGAGGTCAGCCACTGGCGCGGGCGGCGCAGCGGGTAGGCCTGCGCCACCCACATCTGGTGCTGGCCGACGTCGGTGGCGATGGTCGCCTCGTCGTCGAGGCAGGCGGCGATGGTGCGGATCAGGCCGAAGTGCGAGCGCGGGTCGTCGCACGTCGGGCATGCGCCAGCGGGAACTCGGCCTTCAGCCTGTCGATGCGCGCCAGCCAGGCGGTCGCGGGGGTTTTCGGCCAGCAGCGGCAGCAACTGCGCGAGCGCTTCGCCGACATCGGCGGCGATGCCGACATGGGCGGTCTTGATCTTGTCGAGCTCGGCGGGGTCGATGTCGATGTGGATGATCTGCGCGTTCGGGCAGAAGGCGGCGACCTTGCCGGTGGCGCGATCGTCGAAGCGGGCGCCGACGGCGATCAGCAGGTCGCACTCGTCGAGCGCCAGGTTGCAGTAGCGGGCGCCGTGCATGCCGAGCATGCCGAGCGACAGCGGGTGGTCGACCGGCATCGCGCCGAGGGCCATCAGGGTCATCACGGTCGGCAAACCGGCCTTTTCGGCGAGGTCGACCGCGGCAGCGGCGGCGCCCGAGTGCACGACGCCGCCGCCGAGGTAGAGCAGCGGGCGTCGCGGCGGCGTTGATCATCGCCGCCGCCGCGGCGATCGCTGCGTGGTCCGGCCGGCGGCGGCAGTCTGGCGGCCGCCCGGCGCAGGCCAGTCGGCGACCTCGATCGGCCTGTGTCTGCACGTCCTTGGGAATGTCGATCAGCACCGGGCCGGGGCGGCCCGAGGCGGCGATGCGCGAAGGCGCGCGGAATGACCTCGAGCAGTTCCTCGGCCGAGGAGACGAGGAAGTTGTGCTTGGTGATCGGGATGGTCAGGCCGTAGGTGTCGACTTCCTGGAAGGCGTCGGTGCCGATCATCGCCCTCGGCACCTGGCCGGTGATGGCGACCAGCGGGATCGAATCGAGCTTGGCATCGGCGATGGCGGTCAGCAGGTTGGTCGCGCCGGGGCCGGAGGAGGCCATGCAGACGGCGGCCTCGCCGGTGACGCGGGCCATGCCCTGGGCGATGAAGCCGGCGCCCTGCTCGTGGCGGGCGAGCACGTGGCGGATCGTCGTCGATTGGCCAAGGGCATCGTAGATCGGCAGGATGGCGCCGCCGGGATAGCCGGTCACGATGCGGATGCCCTGGCGTTCGAGCAGACGCACGGTGATCCTGGGCGCCATTGAGTGTTTCGGTCATTGAGATTCTCCTTGCGGTGGTTGGCCGGACCGGCGGGCTGCAAAGAAAAACCCCCGCCGGTTTGCGCCGGCGGGGGTTTTGGGAAATCTGCTTTTCCGAGCTTATCCTGACCCGCGACGGCGCGTGTGTTACGACGCCTACGACTACGCGGACGACGACCGGCAGCGCTGCGCTGGCGTCGCTGGAGCGGAGGGTTCGGGTAGCGGACATGCGGACTGTGACCCTTGGAATTTGAGATGCAGCCACTATGGCTTACCCGCGAGGGAAAATCAAGCGCGTTCCCAGTAGGGTCTTTGTTCAAGGGTGGCATCGTTTCGCTGCCCTTTACGGAAATCTCCGGGCCGGGGAATCCCGTGTGCATCGCCCTGTTTCTCCAGGCACCGAGGCGGAGCCGCTGACCGCCCTTGTGCCGGGACTTGGCGCCGTCGAATCAGAAGCCAGTTCCGGATCTTTGCAGCAGTGGCGACATGTCGCTGACGAACGAAGGGTGCCCGGCGGTCGATGAAGGACATCGACACGGAGCGCTCATTTCATGTTGAATCGCGAGGCAGCGGGATCGCCGCCGCCGATCCCGCCGGTTTTGCCGGGCGGCGGCGTCCGGCTTGCGGTAAGATTCGGCATCTTTCCACCGTTGACCGCAACAGCCTGCCGCCATGACCCAGATTACGCCCCTTTCCTACCGGGATGCCGGTGTCGATATCGATGCCGGCGAGGCCCTCGTCGACCGCATCAAGCCGCTGGCCAGGAAAACCATGCGCGAGGGCGTGCTCGGTGGCATCGGTGGTTTCGGGGCGCTGTTCGAAGTGCCGAAGCGCTACCGGGAGCCGGTGCTGGTTTCCGGCACCGACGGCGTCGGTACCAAGCTGCGCCTGGCTTTCGAACTGGATCGTCACGATACGGTGGGGCAGCGACCTGGTGGCCATGAGCGTCAATGACATTCTGGTGCAGGGTGCCGAGCCGCTGTTCTTCCTCGATTACTTTGCCTGCGGCAAGCTGCACGTCGATACCGCCGCTGCGGTCGTCGGCGGCATCGCCAGGGGCTGCGAGCTGGCCGGTTGCGCGCTGATCGGCGGCGAAACCGCCGAAATGCCCGGCATGTATCCGGATGGCGAATACGATCTGGCCGGCTTTGCCGTCGGCGTGGTCGAAAAGTCCAAGATCATCGACGGCTCGACCATCAAACCGGGCGATGTCGTGCTGGGGCTGGCCTCCAGCGGCGCCCACTCCAACGGCTATTCGCTGGTGCGCAAGATCATCGAGCGTTCGCGGCCGGACCTGAATGCTCCCTTCGATGGCGAACGCACGCTCGCCGATGTCGTGATGACGCCGACCCGAATCTACGTCAGGCCGGTGCTGCAACTGATGCGCAAGGTCGATGTGAAGGGCATGGCCCACATCACCGGCGGCGGCCTGCTCGAAAACGTGCCGCGCGTGTTGCCGGACCGCACCGTCGCCGAACTGGAAAAGGCCGCCTGGCCGCGGCCGAAGCTGTTCGACTGGCTGCAGGCCGAAGGCAACGTCGCCGAGAACGAGATGCACCGCGTCTTCAACTGCGGGATCGGCATGGTCATCGTGGTGGCTGCGGCTGATGCCGAGCATGCGATGGTGGAACTGAAGGCAGCCGGCGAAGCCGTCTATCGCATCGGCAGGATACGGGCGCGGCAGGGTGACGAAGCGCAGACCGTCGTGGCCTGAGTTCCTGCGCCAGGCCGTTGCGCTGGTTTGCGGCCTGATTCTGGCGTATCTGCCCGGGTTGCTGTGGGCGGCGGACAAGTCCGCCCAGAAATCGGCGCCGACGAAAAAAGTTGCCGCCCGCAAGCACGTGAGCAAGAAAGGCGCAAAGCCACCGGTACCTGCGCCTTCCTCCGAGATCGGCACGGCCGAGATTGTCGAATCGCAGTTGACGGGACTGCATGGTTCGGCCAGCTATTACGGGGGAGATTTCCACGGCCGGCGCACGGCGACCGGTGAGACGCTTCGACGCGCGCGGATTCACCGGCGCCAGCAACCGCTTTCCGCTCGGCAGCTGGGTCGCCGTGCGCCGGCTCGACAACAGCCGGTGCGCCATCGTCCAGGTCAATGACCGCATGCATGGCAGGCACCGGCAACGCATCATCGACGTTTCCCGGGGTGTCGCCGAGTATCTCGACATGATCCGCGCCGGTGTGGTGCTGGTGCGTGTGGCGCCGCTGAAAGCCAGCGACCGCAACGATCATTCGTGCCAAGCGGCGTTCGCGTCGGATGAGCCGGAGCCCGGTCCGGGCTTGCTCCGGAAATCGCTGACCCCGGCGTCGCCGGCTCAGCTCGATGCGACGCATTAGCCGGAAACATTTCCCGGCCTGCAGTCTCTCGGATACAATGGCGGCCGTTACTGACTTCTCGGTCAGTATTGAAAGCGGTGCGTGACATGAACAAGAACAGACGACTGGGAATCCTTATCCTGGCGCTGGCCGGCCTGCTCGGCCTCGGCTATTACGCCTATACCGCGAATCGGGCGCCGGCTGCCGCTCCCGAGGCTGGGGCGAATGGCGCCGGGAGCAAAGCGCCGGCCGGCCCGGCGGGCGGTTTCGCGATCGCCGTCGAGGTGGCGAAGATCGCAGCGGCAGACTTTTCCGACGAGGCGAGCGCCGTCGGCAACCTGAAATCGAACGAATCGGTCGTCATGCGCGCGGAAACTCGCGGGACGCATTGCCGCGATCAATTTCCGCGATGGCGCGATGGTCAACAAGGGTTCGCTGCTGGTCGACGCTCGATGCCGCGGTGCAGGAAGCGGAACTGCAGCAGGCGCGGGCGAATCTGGCGCTGGCGCAGAACAACAACAAGCGCAACCAGGATCTGCTGGAACGGAAATTCGTCAGCCAGCAGGCCCTCGACAACTCCGCGGCCGCGCTGAAGGTGCAGGAGGCTGCAGTCCAATTGGCCGAAGCCAAGGTCGGCCGGATGCGGATCAAGGCGCCGTTCACCGGCATGGTCGGCCTGCGCAACATCAGCGTCGGTGATTACGTCAAGGAAGCCCAGGAGTTGATCAATATCGAGGACATCGGCACGTTGCGCGTCGATTTCAAGTTGCCGGAAACCTACCTCGGCCGCGTCGTCAAGGGCCAGGTGGTCGAAGTCAGCACCGACGCGCTGCCGGGCGAGCAATTCAAGGCGGTGCTCGATGCCGTTGACCCGATGGTCGACCAGAACGGTCGGGCGATTTCCAGCCGCGCGCGGCTCGACAACGCTTCCGGGAAATTGCGTCCCGGCATGTTCGTCCGTGTCCGTCTGATCTTCGGCGAACGCAGGAATGTACTGATGGTGCCCGAGCAGGCGATCGTTCCCGGCGCGCAGCCGACGGTCTTCAAGGTCGTCAACGGCAAGGCGGTCGCCACCCGGGTCAGGCTCGGCGTGCGCCGCGCGGCGCAGGTGGAAATCGTCAACGGGCTGGCCGCCGGCGATCTGATCG
>CAWEMU010000050.1:0-19395 GCA_963810175.1 uncultured beta proteobacterium
CTGCAAAAGGGGGTGACATGGACGAATCTGCAATTCTGGCAGCCCGGGTCGTCTGGGGTGGCTTCGGTCTGGCGCTGGTTCTCGGCTTCGTTGCCGCGAGGACCAATTTCTGCACCATGGGGGCGATTTCCGACGTGGTCAACATGGAACACTGGGGCCGCATGCGCATGTGGCTGCTGGCGATTGCCGTGGCCATGGCCGGCACCAACCTGCTTTCCTATCTCGACCTGGTCAACCTGACCAAGTCGGTCTACCAGCGCCCGGTGTTGCCCTGGTTGTCGCTGCTGCTCGGCGGCACGCTGTTCGGCATCGGCATGACCATCGCCGGCGGCTGCGCCAACAAGAACCTGCTGCGATTCGGCGGCGGCAGCGTACGCTCGCTGGTCGTCCTCGTCTTCCTCGCCATCTCGGCCTACATGACGCTCAAGGGCCTGTTCGGCCAGCTCCGTTCCAGCTATCTCGACCCCGTGGCCATCGACCTCTCGAGCATGGGCATGCAGAGCCAGAGCCTCGCCGACCTGCTGGCCCGGCTCGCCGGCATGCCGGCGAAATCGGCATTGCTCGCCACCGCCGGCGTCGTGGTTGCCGGCCTGCTGGTCTTCGTGTTCAAGGACGCCCGCTTCCGCGCCAGCCCCGAGCAGTGGATCGGCGGCACGATCATCGGCCTGCTGGTCACCGCCGGCTGGTACCTGACCGGCCATATCGGCTTTGCCGAGAATCCGGAGACGCTGGAAATGACCTATTTCGCGACCAACTCGCGGACCATCGAATCGCTCAGCTTCGTCGCACCGACGGCCTACAGCCTCGAAATGCTGATGCTATGGACCGACAAGTCGCTGCGCGTGACCTTCGGCATCGCCACCATCCTCGGTGTCGTCCTCGGCTCGCTTCTCCATGCCATCACCTCGCGCCAGTTCCACTGGGAAGGATTCGCCTCGTTCGAGGACCTGCGCAACCAGCTGACGGGCGGCGTGCTGATGGGCTTCGGCGGCGTCACTGCCATGGGCTGTACCGTCGGCCAGGGCCTCACCGGCGTCTCGACCCTCGCCCTGGGTTCGTTCATCGCCGTCGCCGGCATCGTCGGCGGCTCGGTGGCGACGATGAAGTGGCAGGCCAGGTGAGCCTTGCCCGGGCTGGCCCCGGGGCACTGCAATCAGCTGAAGGCCAGGAAGACGCGCGTCTTGGGCAGGCCGAGGCCGAGGAAGAAGTTCTCGGCAACCCGGCTCGCCGCCTCCGGCCCGGCGATATAGAGGTCGCCGTCGGCGACCTCCGGATGCGCGTTGATGATTCCCTCGAGCATGGTCCGCAGGGCAGCCTCGCGCAGTTGTGTCAGGTTCGACAGGTCGTGCCCGGCGACCAGCCGGGTGTAGCGGAAGTTGTCCAGCGCATCCGCCCAGGCGCGGGGGACGTTGGGCAGGTAGATGCTGCTCTCGCCGGAGCCGATCCAGTAAAGATTGATCGTCTCCTCGGGCTCCAGCGACATGGCGTGCTCGATCAGGCTCTTGACCGGCGCGAAGCCGGTGTCGAAGGCGAAGAAGTACAGCGGCCGCGTGATCTTTTCCTGCAGGACGAACTCGCCCTCGGGGCCTTCGATGGCGACGACCTCACCGGGCTTCAACCGGTCGAAGACGTAGTCCGCGAACAGCTTGCCCGGCATGCGCCGCACATGGAACAGGATATTGCGGTCGTCGCACGGGCAACTGGCGACCGGCAGCCCGGCCGTGAAGGCATCGCCCACCCTGAGCGTCACCGACTGCCCGGCGAGAAAGCGCAACCTCGTCGAGCGCGGCGTCTGCAGGTGCAGCAGCGCCATCTCCTGGTTGAGCAGGTCGACCGACTTCACCTTGGCGGCGATCTCCTGGTAGGGAATGTCCTGCACCCCGCCCGCCACCGGTGCCTCGACCTCGACGTCGGTGACGGCGGTATTCGAGCACAGGAGCACATAGCCCTGGGCCTTCTCCGACTCGCTCAGGACGTAATCATGGTGGCGCGTCTTCTTGACCTGCCCGGCGACGATTTTCGCCTTGCACAGGCCGCAGTTGCCGCCGCTGCACCCATAGTTGAGCGGCACGCCGGAGCGCAACGCGCCTTCGAGCAGCGTATCCGGGCCGTCGATGAAGAAATCGTGCCCGCTCGGCAGCACCGTGACATGCGCCGCCATGATGCGCAGCAGGTTGTCGCGCACCGCCAGCGGGTTGGCGTAATCCGGTTCCTGCGTCGCCATCGCTTCGTCTCCCAGCCAGTCGATCAGTCCCTTGAGCGCGCCCTGCGCATCGTCTTCCGCTTGCTCGCCGATTTGCTTCAGCTTGTCGTTGAAGGCGATCCAGCAGTGCCTGAACTGCCTGACCTGGCTTTGGCTGATCGCCAGTTCCTTGCTCAACTCCGTTACCCGCGCCGCCAGGGTGTCCACATCCGGCATCGCCCGCTCGTAAATGCGCTTGCCGAAGGCCTTTTCCTTGATCTGCGACACGCGCCGGTATTCGACATCGTCCTCCAGCTGCGCCCTGGGGTAGGCCAGCAACAGGTCGTCGATGCTGACCATGCCGTCGAAGGCATGCAGATCGCCCTGCTGTATCTTCTTTTGCAGCTCGCCGCGGATGACGCCGATCAGGCGCGCCGCGCGCGAGAGCGTGATCAACTGGCCATCAGACATCAGAACCTCGCCGCGCCACGAAATTCAGCCCTC
Organism: uncultured beta proteobacterium; assembly: GCA_963810175.1. Classification (GTDB taxonomy): domain Bacteria; phylum Pseudomonadota; class Gammaproteobacteria; order Burkholderiales; family Rhodocyclaceae; genus Azonexus. The sequence goes on from CAWEMU010000050.1 coordinate 2,687, forward strand.
CACAGCACGCCTGCCGCGGAGCATGCTCAGGGATCGGCGATCTGGCGCAGCGCACTGCTGATTTCCCCGACACTTCCCGGCCGGACCACACGCGCCACCTCCCGGCCATGGGCCATGAAGATCAACGTCGGCCACAGCTTGACGCGAAACGAACGGCCCAATGGACGTCCCGGCCCGTCCTCGACCTTGAGATGGCGGAGCGCCGGATATTCGTTCAAGGCGCTTTCGATCAGCGGCTGCGCCGCCATGCAGTAACCGCACCACGCCGTCCCGAATTCGATGACCAGCGGCACGGCAAGCGCATCGATGTCGCTGCGGGCGGGCTGGTTTGCTTCGTAGTTCTTGCTCATTTCCTGATCCTGTCCCGGTGCACGAAACCTTACCCGCATATCGCCCGGTGCACAACCACCACTTTGCAATTTGCGGACGAAAAAAATCCCGGAGCGTCAAGAATGACTGCATTCCGGGACTTCAACAAGAGACAGGAGAAATTCAGGTGGTGCTGCAGAGAGGAATCGAACCTCCGACCTACTGATTACGAATCAGTTGCTCTACCAACTGAGCTACTGCAGCGGCACAGCGTACAATTATATCTTTCGCACGCGCTTTCAGGCAACGCCGGCAATCCATGAATCTTCTCCGCGCCCTGGCGACGGTTAGCAGCATGACGCTGCTCTCGCGAATTCTCGGTTTCGTCCGCGATTTCGTCATCGCCCGTACCTTCGGTGCCGGCCTGGCGACGGATGCCTTCTTCGTCGCCTTCAAGCTGCCCAACCTGCTGCGCCGGATGTTCGCCGAGGGCGCCTTTTCGCAGGCCTTCGTGCCCATTCTCGGCGAATACAAGAACAAGCGCGGCGACCAGGAGACGCTGCTGCTGATCGACCATGTAACCAGCATCCTCGCTCTGGTTCTGTTCGCCGTCACCGCCATCGGCGTCGCCACGGCGCCGGTGCTGGTCTGGATATCGGCGCCGGGCTTCGCCGCCGACGCCGGCAAGTTCGATTTGACCGTACAGCTGACCCGCATCACCTTTCCCTACATCTTCTTCATGTCGCTGGTCGCCCTTGCCGGCGGCATCCTCAACACCATGAGCCGCTTCGCGCTGCCCGCCTTCACGCCGGTGCTGCTCAATGTCGCCTTCATCGCCATGGCGCTGTTTGCCGTGCCGTATTTCGACCCGCCCGTTCTCGCGCTGGCCTGGGCGGTCTTCCTCGGCGGCATGCTGCAACTGGCGATCCAGATCCCGGCGCTGCGCCGCATCGCCATGCTGCCGCGCCCCTCGCTGAACTGGCGCGCCGCCTGGCAGGATCCCGGCGTACGCCGCATCCTGACCCTGATGGGGCCGGCGCTGCTCGGTGTTTCGGTGTCGCAGATCAGCCTGCTGATCAACACCATCTTCGCCTCCTTCCTCAAGAACGGCAGCGTCTCCTGGCTCTATTACGCCGACCGCCTGATGGAATTCCCCTCCGGCATGCTCGGCGTCGCGCTCGGCACCATCCTGCTGCCCTCGCTCTCGAAGTACCACGCCAGCGCCAACCATCTCGAATACTCGAAGCTGCTCGACTGGGGCTTGCGCCTGACCCTGCTGCTCGCCGCGCCGGCCGCCCTTGCCCTCGCCGTGCTCGCCGTGCCGCTGATCGCGACGCTGTTCCACCATGGCGCGTTCACCGGCGACGATGTTTTCCAGACCCGCCAGGCGCTGGTCGCCTACAGCATCGGCCTGGTCGGGCTGATCCTGGTCAAGGTACTGGCGCCCGGCTTCTACGCCCGCCAGAACGTCAGGACGCCGGTCAAGATCGCGCTGATCTCGCTCGTCGCCACGCAGGCGATGAACCTCGCCTTCATCGGCTGGCTGCAACATGCCGGGCTGGCGCTGTCGATCGGGCTGGCCGCCTGCCTCAACGCCGCGCTGCTCTATCGTGGCCTGCGCCGGCACGACGTCTTCCATCCGCAGCCCGGGTGGACGGCCTTCTCGCTCAAGTTGCTGGCTGCGCTCGTCGTCATGGGCGGCGCACTGTGGCTGGCCAGCGGCAGCGACGCCGCCTGGCTCGCTTATCGGCTGTCCGAACGCCTGATCCGCCTCGGAGTGCTGGTGGGGCTTGGCGTAATCGCCTATTTCGCTACACTATGGGTTCTCGGCTTTCGCCTGAACGACTTCAAGCGCCGCGCCGCCTAACCGGAGGAGAATGATTCGATGAAACTGACCAGCACCAGCTTTGCCGACGGGCAGAAAATCCCGGGCGCCTTCGCCTTCTGCATTCCCGACGCCGATCATCACGTCTGCCTCGGCAAGAACCTCAACCCGCAGCTGGCATGGTCCGACGTCCCCGCCGGCACCCGCTCGTTCGCCATCATTTGCCACGACCCCGACGTGCCGAGCAAGGGCGACGACGTCAATCAGGAAGGGCGCAGCGTTCCCGCCTCGCTGCCGCGCGTCGATTTCTTCCACTGGGTGCTGATCGACCTGCCTGCTGCGGTCAACGCCGTAAACGAGGGCGAATTCTCGGACGACGTGACGCCGCGCGGCAAGCCCGGCCCGCAGGCCGCCCACGGCGCCCGCCAGGGCATCAACAACTACACCGACTGGTTCGCCGGCGACAACGACATGCGCGGCGACTATCACGGCTACGACGGCCCCTGCCCGCCATGGAACGACGAGATCATTCACCACTACGTATTCACGGTCTATGCGCTGGACGTCGAGCACCTGCCGCTCGCCGGCAAGTTCGGCGGCCCGGAAGTGCGCACCGCGATCGCCGGCCATGTCCTCGCCGAGGCCAGCCTGACCGGCACCTACACCCTGAACCCCGCACTCGGCGCCTGAACCGGCCGCTCCCAAGACAAAAGGCCATGCACTTCTGCATGGCCTTTTGTCATTCTGCCGCTGCCCTCAGTTCACCGGCTTGTCGTTAGGGTTGGCGATCGCCGCCTTGAGCTTTTCCGACATCGGCATCTGCAGGTTGATGCCATTGGGCGGAATCGGGTTCATGAACCACTTGTCGTAAAGCCTGGCCAGTTCGCCGCTCTTCATCAGATCGACCAGCACTTCATCGACGAACTTCTTGAACTGCGGATCGTCCCGCGGCAGCATCAGTCCGTAGGGCTCGGTGGACAGGGTTTCGTCGAGGAATGCGAGTTTGTCCCTGAGCGGAGACCCCGCGCGTTCCGCGGCGATGATCGCGTCATCGCCGACGAAGACATCGGCCTTGCCCGCGTTCATCAAAGCCATCGACTCGGCGTAGTTGCGCCCGATCACGTAGTCGATGCTCAGGTTGCGGGCAAAGGCCTGCTGCTTGATCAGGCGGTCGGCGGTCGTGCCCAGCGTGGTGACCACGCGCCTGCCATTGAGGTCGCCAAGCGAGCGGATGCCCTTGTCCTTCCTGACCATGATCCTGACGTCAGCGACGTAGAAGGTATTGCTGAACGCCACCAGCTTCTGGCGGGCAACGTTGTTGGTGCTCGACCCGCATTCGATGTCGGCGATGCCGACCTTGACCATCATGATCCGCGTATTGGCCGGCATCGTCACCGGCCGCACCTCGATCTTCCGGCCGACCCTTTTTTCCAGGGCGTCGACGATTTTCAGGCAGATATCCCAGGAGTACCCGGCATAGGTGTCGCGTCCGATGACTTCCGGGTCGGGAATGACATAGGAGAAGGGCATGGCGGCTTCGCGATGCCCGAGGTTGATCACCCGTTCCTCGGCGATCCGGCCCAGCGTCGGGCCGAGATCCTTGTCGGCCTGCGCCGCCGCCGGGCTGGCCGCCGACAGGAAGGCTGCGAGCAGCAGCGTTACCGCGGAAAGTCCGGGCGTCATCAGGCGTAAGGTATTCATCATCGGCTTTTTCATTTCTTGACCGCCGGCGCCGAATTTTCACGGCTGATCAGCCAGCCGGTGCCGACCTTGACAAAGTCGAGCGTCTTGCGGGTGGCCTCGCGGTCCAGGTTGTCGTTGTAGTCCTGGCTGAATTCCGCCGTCGCCCGGTCGAGTCCGTTGACGCGAACCTTCAGGTTCTGCACGCCGACCGGAACCTTGCCGGCCTGCGCGAAGCGCGCCTTCTGGCGCGTCGCCCACTCGCCGCGGCTGATGCCGCCATCCGGCGTAAAGTCAGGTGCGTAGAACTTCTCGTACCCGGCAAAGTCCTTGCGCGCGACGAGCGCCGCCCACACCTTGACCTGGTCGGCCACCTCGGCCTGCGGGCCGCTCGAAGTATCCAGGCCGGTCTGCGGGATCGGCGCGGCTGGCGGCGTCACGACGTACGGGGCCGACGGCACGAAGGCGGTGCGGTTGCTGTCGAGCAGGGCGAGGGCCCGCGCATTGAGGGCATCGCGGTCGATGGCGGTGGCCTTGACCGGCTCGGCAATGCAGGATTCGCTGGCCGCGACGGTAGACAGATCTTGCGGATCGGGCACTTCGAGGTCGGGCCGCTTGAGACCGAGCACGTCGCTGAGGACGCCCATGCCCGCGTAGGTGCGGACATAGGCCAGGGTCAGGTCGGTGTCGGCGTTGATCGCCGCGCGCCTGGCGGAGAGCAGTTCGTTCTCGGTATCGAGCAGATCGAGCAGGGTGCGCTGGCCGACGTTGAACTGGTCGCGGTAGGCGTCGCGGGTCTTTTCCACGAGGCCGACCTGAACGTTGAGGAAGGACACCTGCTCGCGCAGGCGCTGGACGTCGTTGAAGGCGATCGAAAGCGTCTGCCGCGTGTCGCGGCAGGCCTTGTCGCGCAGATCGACGGCGAGGTTGCGGCGCTCCATGTACTGCCGTTCGCGGGCGCGGTCCGAGCCGCCGTTGAAAAGGTTGTAGGTCAGCACCACCTCGGCCACGTTGTTGATGCGATCGCCGATGACGTTCAGCGTGTTCTCGGAATTGTCGGCGCGCGCCCGGAAGTCAAGGCGGGGCGAGTAGGCGGCGCGGCGCACGGCGATGTCGTGTTCGGCGGCCTCGATGTTCTCCTGGGCGGCGAGCACGGCCGGGTTCTCCTTGAACATCCTTTCGAGCGCCGCCTTCTGGGTGGCCGGCATCGCCCGGCCGATCAGCGCCGGCGGGAAGGCGACGCGCGGCGGCGCCTCGTTGATGATGCGCTGGTAACGCGCGGTGACGTCGTGCAGGTTGGCCGTCTCGGTGGTCAGGTTGACTTCGGCCAGCGCCAGGCGGCTGGCTGCCTGCTCGAGATCGACGCGGCGGCCGACACCCGACTGGGTGCGGCGCAGCAGTTGTTCGAACGTGGCGCGGTGCTGCACGTAGTTGTCTTCGGCAAGATCGACGAGGAAGCGGTAGCGCAGCACGTCGAGGTAGGCGCGGCCGGCTTCGAGGGCGACATTGTCGATTGCGTCGAGGAGTTCGTAGTAGCGCACCAGTTGGGCCTTGTTCAGGCGCTTGACTTCGTTGCGCGTGGCGAAGCCGTCGAACAGCATCTGGTTGAGGCTGACCAGCCAGCCCGTGCGATTGTAGTAACCCTCGTTGTAAACCTTCGAGCCGCTGAACACCGGCTCCTTGATGTACTCGCGGCCGGCCCCGGCCACCACATCGACGCGCGGCAGGTAGCCGCCAAAGGCGACGCCGACCTCCTCGACCGAAGCCCTGAAGTTGTGGTACTTGGCATTCACTTCGGGGTTATTGACGATCGCCTTCTGGGCGACTTGACGCAGGCGCGCGAAGTTCGCGTCGCCTTCCGGCGCAGCGGCCTCGGCCGCCAGCCCGATCAGCGGAAAGGCTGCAAGCAGCAGGGCGGACAGGATCCTTCGGGTTCTCATGGGTGGTTGCCAACTGAAAGTTTGGCGGATTATAGCGACAGGCCACCCCACCCAACGTTAAATAGTTGGCACAGCTCATTGATAAAGTTGCACAATTGATGACGCTTTGTCACATTGGTGAAACACTGGTTCTGTAAATTCTGAGCCTGCTGGATTTGCGATGCCGGTTCGGCAGCAGCACCTGGCGGACATAATTCGCAGATCAATACTTCATTCATCCGGCACATCCATGGCAACTGAAATCGAACTCAAGCTTCAGCTGACCGCGCAGACGGCACGGCGGCTTCCCGCGCACCCGCTGCTGGCCGGCATCAAGCCGCAAGGCCAGCACCTGCTGAATACCTATTACGACACCCCGGCGCTGGACTTGAACGCGCGCCGGATCGCCCTGCGCTTCCGCAAGAAAGGCTGGCAGTGGCTGCTCACCGTCAAGTCGGCGGCCACGGTCAGCGGCGGCCTGGCCCTGCGCAACGAGTGGGAGACTCCGGCCAGACCCGGACAGTTCGACTTCAGCCATGTCGACGCGCCGGAATTCAAGGCCGCCCTTGACGAGGCCCGGCCAAGGCTGCAGGCGATATTCACCACCGACTTCCGCCGCATGACCTGGCGCGTGCCGTTCGGGAAGTCGCTGATCGAGCTGGTGCTGGACCGCGGCAAGATCGAGAGCGACGGACGCGCGACGCCGATCTGCGAAATCGAACTCGAACTGATCAGCGGCGACGTCGCCGACCTGTTCGCCATCACCCACCAGTTGCAGGAAACGCTGGATCTGCGTCCCGCCATCGCCAGCAAGGCCGAGCGCGGCTACGCCCTGTTCAAAAACACGCAGGAAAAGCCGTTCCGCGCCAAGGCTGCGATTCTCGGCGCCGCAATGTCCCCGGTCGAGGCCTTCCGCGCGATCGCCCTGGGTTGCCTCGAGCAATTCCAGCGTAACGAGAGCGGCCTGGTGTCCGGAAGCGAGGATCCGGAATATGTCCATCAGGCCCGCGTCGCGCTGCGCCGGCTACGCTCGGCGATCAAGCTCTTCGCGCCGGTGCTGCCACCCGATTTCGTCGCCGCCTACAACCTCGCCTGGCAGACCCTGGGCAGCGCGCTGGGCGAAACGCGAAACTGGGACGTCTTCGTCAGCGAGACGCTGCCGCCGATCCTTGCCGACTTCCCGACCGACCGCAACGCCCGCCGCCTGCTGGCCGAGGGGATGCGTCGCGCCAAGCGGGCGCGCGCTGCCTCGGCACACTTGGTCGGGCTGCCGGACTATTCGCGCCTGATCGTCGAATTCACCGCCGCTGTCTTCGCGTTGCAGGATCAGCAGGCGCTGAACCTGACGAAGTTTGCGCGCAAGCGCCTGCGCAGCCGCGACCGCCAGGCCCGCGTGCTCGCCGAACGCGTGGCCGAGTTGACGCCCGAGGAACGCCACCGCATGCGCATCTGCTTCAAGAAGCTGCGCTACGCCATCGAGTTCTTCGCCCCCCTGCTCCCGCCCAAGCGCCTGCGGCCCAACCTGCTGGCTCTCACCCAGCTTCAGGACGAACTCGGGCTGATCAACGATCAGGTCACCGCCCGGACACTCGTCGAACAGACCCTGGAAGGCCGCACCGCCGGACCGGTTCACGGCTGGATTGCCGGCCGCCATGAGCTGCTGATCCACGAACTGCCGGAAGCGCTCGATACCTGGCTGGCGCAGAGGGCGCCCTGGTGATGATGCACGCCGCCGGAACGCGGTTCTGATCCGCAGCGGAGCGATCGACACCGGGCCGCGGCCCGGTCGCTACTCCAGGTTCGTGATTGCCGGCAGAAAGACTTCGGTCACCAGCACCTGCTGTGCGCCCAGCCGGTGCACCGAGCGCCGCGCCCAGAGGCAGGGCCCGGTCGCCCCGAGGGCCGCGGCACGCTGATAGAGCGGATGGCGGGCATCGAGCCGCCGGTACTCGATCGCGCCGCGCCTGAACCCGGGATACGAGAAGAGCAGCGAACCCAGCGAGCGATTGCCGAGGCGCGCCAGCCAGCGGGTCAGACGGCCCCTGGTTGCGGTCGACAGCACGGTATGGGCAAAAATCACCGGCACCCCGTCGCATTCGAGAACGACCTCGCGCACCCGGGCCAGGCGGCGGCGCGGCATTTCGTCAGCCTGCGGCAGTTCCTTGCCATAGTCGAGAAGGCGCACGCGAAAGTCGCGACACGCGCGCTGGCAGCGTGCCGTCAGCGAACCCGATTCGGTCAGCCACGAACGCAGTACCGGATCCGGCCCGCCACCAGCAAGCCGGGAACGCCATTTGCGGGATGTCATTATTGCGGCCGCGGCGCCCTGTCGATGCCGCCCAGCCGCGTCCCCGGCTTGATGCCGCGCTGGGCGAACCAGCCCTGGTTCATCTCCAGCGCATAGCGCGCCGGCTTGCGGGCGCAGTGGTTGCTCTCGGTCTGCGGCTGCATGTCCTCGATGTTGATGATGACGCCGTCGGCATCCATGAAGGCGACCGACAGCGGGATGAAAGTGTTGCGCATCCACATGCAGTGCATGTTCTCGCGGCTGAAGACGAAGAGCATGCCGCGCTGCGGCGGCATGACCCGGCGGTTCATCAGCCCGACCTGGCGGTTCTGGTCGTTGGCGGCGACTTCCGCCTCGATGCGATGCATGCCGGCGGAAAGTTCCATCACCGGCATCGAATCCTGCGCCCATGACGCTGCCGCAAGCAGCAGGCCGACGAGCGCGCCCCATGTTTTCCTATTCATCAAGACTCCCTTGCAAATCCTTGACGCTGCCGTCGATCTTCCGCCACGCCCCCGGCGCCAGTCCATCCAGCGTCGCCGCCCCGATCGCGGCGCGGATCAGGCGGAGCACAGGATAACCGATGGCCGCCGTCATCCGTCGCACCTGGCGGTTCTTGCCTTCCGAAATACGGATTTCCAGCCACGAGGTCGGGATCGCCGCCCGGTAGCGGATCGGCGGGTCGCGCGGCCACAGCCCGGCGGGTTCGTCGATCCGGCGCACCTTCGCCGGCTGCGCCGTGAAGTCGGGGAGCCTGATGCCGGCGCGCAACCGGTCGAGCGCCGCCTCGTCGGGAACGCCCTCGACCTGCGCCCAGTAGGTCTTTTCCAGCTTGTGCTTCGGGTCGGCGATCTGCGCCTGCAGCTTGCCGTCGTCGGTCAGGATCAGCAGGCCTTCGCTGTCGGCATCGAGCCGGCCGGCGACATAGACGCCCTTGAGCGGAATGAATTCGGCGAGCGCCCGCCAGCTGCCCTTCCGCGGTGAACTGGCTGAGGACGCCGTAGGGCTTGTTGAAGAGGACGAGGGTGGGCACTTGGGCAGGAAGCGAAGGCAAACCGCGATTTTCGCCCATTTTTGCCGGTTGACCCTAGGGCCAGCCGCGCCCCGCAGGAAGTACCCTTGGGGTGTTGATTTCATGGTCGCAACAGGCCCATCGTTTTCAGTGATAGAAGGCGTAGCCGATCAGGATCGCCCCGACCAGCCCGACCGCGTCGGCGATCAGGCCGCCGGCCACGGCGTAGCGGGTCTTGGTGATATTGACGCTGCCGAAATAGACGGCCAGCACGTAGAAAGTCGTCTCCGTCGAGCCCTGGATGATCGCCGCCAGCTTGCCCTGGAAGGAATCGACGCCGTAGGTCGTCATCACGTCGACCATCAGCCCGCGCGCGCCGCTACCGCACAGCGTCTTCATCAGACCGACCGGCAGCGCCGGCACGAAATCGTCGTTCAGTCCCAGCGCCAGCACGACGCTGCGGATGCCGCCGATCACGTAGTCCATGCAGCCGGTGGTGCGGAACACCGAGATCGCCACCAGCATGGCGATCAGGTAGGGAATGATCTGCACGGCAACGCCGAAGCCCTCCTTGGCGCCCTCGACGAAGCTCTCGTAGACATCGATGCCGCGCCACGCCGCGACGGCGACGAAAAGCACGATGATCGACACGATCAGCCCGCTGCCGAGCAGGCCGATCATCTGCGCCATCTGCGTCCGGCGGCATGCCGGCCAGCCAGAAATACAGCCCGCCCATGAGCGCCGCGAAGCCGCGCGAAGAAGGCCAGCACCGGCCTGCAGAACAGGTTGATGCGTTGCCAGATCGCGACCGCCACCAGCCCGGCACAGAAGGAGACGAAGGTGCCGAGCAGCGTCGGCAAAAAGATGTCGGCGGCGTTGAAGCCGACCAGCCCCTGCTTGAGCGCGATGCTCTGGCGGATGGCGATCACCGAGGTCGGGATCAGCGTGATGCCGGCCGTGTTGAGCACCAGGAACATGATCATCGGGTTGCTGGCGGTGTCCTTGTGCGGGTTGATTTCCTGCAGCTCGCGCATCGCCTTCAGGCCCAGCGGCGTCGCCGCGTTGTCGAGGCCGAGCATGTTGGCGCTGAAGTTCATCACGATGCTGCCGCTCGCCGGATGGCCGGCGCGGAATGTCGGGAAAGACGCGGCGGAAGAACGGCGCCACCACGCGCGCCGAACAGCTGGATCAGCCCGCCCCGCTCGCCGATCTTCATGATCCCCAGCCACAGGCTCATGACGCCGACCAGGCCGAGCGAAATGTCGAAGCCGGTCCTGGCCGTATCGAACAGCCCGGTCAGCACGCGCGTGAAGATGGCCAGGTCGCCCTGCAGCAACTGGACCAGCGCCGCGACGAAGCCGACCAGGATGAAGGCGACCCAGATGATGTTGAGCACGGGTTGACGATGAAATGGCTGAAAGGCCGTCAGTCTATCGGCGCCACCGGCAACTGTCACCGTGACGGCTTGTCGCCCGGCTCAGTGCCAAGCGCTCAATCGTTTACGGGGCGAACACCGGCAAGCCCCAGTCCGCACGCCGGCGCTCGTATTCCGCCTGCGGCAACTGCACCAGCAGCGGCGCTGCCGCGCCATCCAGCCAGCCGGCGACCTCGGTCATGTCCGCCAGCGCCATCGCCGTACACCCCGCCGTCGGCACGCCCGGCGCCTCCCACACATGCAGGAAGATGCACGACCCCGCCCCCGGAACCGCTGGCGCGCAGTTGTGCCCGACCACCGCCCCCACAGCATAACGCTGGTCGCTGCGCAACATGTCCTCGCACGACGTCCAATCCGGCTGCGCCATGGCAGATTGATCGACGATCCGGTTGTAATGCGCCGAAGCCGGGTCGTCGATGCACTTGAGATCGCGGGTAGCGCACAGGTAAGGCAGCTTCGCCGCACGGGCGAAAGGGGTGTCCGGCGTCGGCATAACCAAACAGTGCGGTGATCGCGAAAATCCCCGCCGGCGCGCGGCCATCGCCCTCCCGCTTCTCCGGCCCCACCCCACCAACCTGCGGATGCAACCCCCGCCCCCACGCCAGCCCGGACTTGCCCAGGCTCACCGCAATCGCCGCTCCGACAGACTGCCAATCACCATCGATACGCGCCCGTTCAAAACGCTGCAATTGCGCGGAGCAACTATTCCAGCTCAGGGCGACCACGAGGAGCAATTGCCGCGACAACGCCAGGGCCGATGCGGTGTTCTGCGTGGAAAAAATGGAAGGAGCCGACGCCATGCCTGCAATTCAGGGAATGTGGAAATGTTGTTGGGAGCTGCGGCCAGAGACGCAACGTCATTTTTGGCCGATTCCCGGAGTGGACCGCAGCAAGCCCGTTCGACCGTAGCGCCCCTTTGACTATCTTGCCCTGTTTCCACGAATCAGGCCAAACAACTCTACCTTGGCTGACCGTATTCGGCGGGTGATTGCTGTCACTGCGAGCAACGCAGCCAATTGGCTGTTGCCAGCCAAACTCCCGTTTCAGAAGGATAGTTTCTGATTCGGTGCGGCGACCTTTCTTCTCATGACGGATAGCTGTTCAGGAGAGCCCGTCGTTTACAATTGCAACTCAAAGAACGGAAACACATCCCGAAAAACCAGAGGGGGCACACGGCGCCGTGGACCAAGCAACACACAACAAGATCGTCTCCTTCATCTGGGGCATCGCCGACGATGTGCTGCGCGACCTGTTCAAGCGCGGCAAGTATCCCGACGTGATCCTGCCGATGTTCGTCATCCGGCGCATGGATGCGGTGCTCGAACCGAGCAAGGAGGCGGTGCTCGCCACCCGGCAGATGCTCGACGACGCGCATATCACCGAGCAGCGCGCCGCGCTCAACGCCGCGGCCGGCCAGGACTTCTACAACACTTCGCGCTTCATGCTGCGCGACCTCAAGTCCCGCGGCAGTCAGCAGCAGTTGCTCGCCGACTTCGAGGACTACCTGAACGGTTTCTCGCCCAACGTCCAGGACATCCTTGAGAACTTCAAATTCCGCAACCAGATCTCGACGCTGTCGAAGGCCGACGCACTCGGCACGCTGATCAACAAGTTCCTCGATCCCGAGATCGACCTGTCGCCCGCCGGCATCGACAACCACTCGATGGGCACCGTCTTCGAGGAACTGGTGCGCAAGTTCAACGAAGAAAACAACGAAGAGGCCGGGGAGCACTGGACCCCGCGCGACGCCGTGCGGCTGATGGCGAACCTCGTCTTCCTGCCGATCGAGGCCGGGCTCAAGTCCGGCACCTATCTGCTCTACGACTGCGCCTGCGGCACCGGCGGCATGCTCACCGTCGCCGAGGAGACGCTGGCGGCGATTGCCGCGAAACGCAACCAGCAGATCAAGGCGCTGCTCTACGGGCAGGAGATCAATCCCGAGACCTACGCCGTCTGCAAGGCCGACATGCTGCTCAAGGGCGAGGGCGAGAGCGCCGACCACATCGTCGGTGGCGCCGAATGGTCCACGCTCTCGCACGACGCCTTCCCGGCGATGGAGTTCGACTTCATGATCGCCAACCCGCCCTACGGCAAGGGCTGGAAGAAGGATCTCGAAGCGATGGGCGGCAAGGACGGCATGCGCGACCCGCGCTTCAAGGTCATGCACGCGGGCGAGGAATTGTCGCTGGTCACGCGCTCCAGCGACGGGCAGATGCTCTTCCTCGCCAACATGGCGTCGAAGATGAACCATCGCTCGGCGCTCGGCAGCCGGATCGCCGAAGTCCATAACGGCAGTTCGCTATTCACCGGCGACGCCGGCCAGGGCGAGAGCAACATCCGCCGCTGGCTGATCGAGAACGACTGGCTCGAAGCCATCGTCGCGCTGCCGCTCAACCTCTTCTACAACACCGGCATCGCCACCTACGTCTGGGTGCTGTCGAACCGGAAGCCGGCCCAGCGCAAGGGCAAGGTGCAACTGATCGACGCCAGCCAGTGGTTCAGGCCGCTGCGCAAGAACCTCGGCAAGAAGAATTGCGAGCTCGCACCCGAGGACATCGAGCGCATCGCCCGGACCTTCCTCGATTTCGCGGAAACGCCCGAATCGAAGATCTTCCCCAACGCCGCGTTCGGTTACTGGAAGGTCACGGTCGAGCGTCCGCTGCGGCTGCACAGCCGGCTGTCGCTCAAGGCCATCGAGACGCTGCGTTTCGCCTCCGGTGACGAGGAACTGCGCGCCACGCTCTACGACGAGTTCGGCGACGACTTGTTCACCGACTTCGCCCGCATCGCAGCGGCGCTCGAGCAGCGGCTGGACGAGTGGGGCGGTGACGACGACGAGCGGTGAAGAAGGCAGCGACGACGAGGCGGGCGCCGGTGCCCGCAAGGGCCTGCCCGAGAAGAAGAAAAAGAAGCTGCTGGACCCCAGGACCTGGGAACGCGACGGCCGCCTGGTCGAAACCGCCACGACCCTGCGCGCGGCGCTGGGCGACGCGGTCCACGAGGATCACAACGACTTTCGCGACCGTGTCGGCGAGGCGCTCAAGGCGGCGGGGCGCAAACCGTCGGCCGCCGATCTGAAACTGATTCTCAGGGCCGTGAGCTGGCGCGTCGAGACGGCGCCGCCGGTCATCGCCAGGGTGCACAAGCCGGGCAAGACCACGGCCGACCCGCTGCGTGGCTTGTTCGAGGCCAGCGTCGCGGGCAAGCCGGCGATCGTCGAGTACGAGCCCGACGCCGACCTGCGCGATACCGAGCAGGTGCCGCTGCTCGAAGACGGTGGGATCGACGCCCAGGGTCTCCGCACTCGAACATCATAGATTGATTTGACATAGCCGCTCACAAAAACTCGTTTACCCTCAATGACTTATGACAAGCACTTGTAAACCCTCAAGAAATCCCTGTTTACTCTTGCTTTTTGGGCAGCGCAAAAGATGACGAGAGGAATGGTCTTGATGGAGATGTTGAGCGATGTGGACGACCCGCGCCAGCCGAGCAATGGCACCCGGCATGACTTCCTGGAATTGTTGGTGATGACGATAGGGGCGGCGCTTTCTGACTGCGACACGATTGAAGACGTGGCCGCCTGGTCCGCGTGCGCATACCGGCTGGCTACGCCAGTTTCTGGTGCTCAAGAACGGCGTTCCTTCGGAAGACACCTTTCTGCGGGTCTTCCGCCTGCTCGACCCGAAGCAGTTCGAAAGCTGCTTCCGCCGGTGGGTGAGCCGCATCATCCCGAATCTGAGTGGCACCATCGCGGTTGACGGCAAAACCGTGCGCGGTTCCGGCAACGGCGGCGAAACGGCCATTCACATGGTCAGCGCCTTTGCGACCCGGCTGGGTCTGGTACTTGGTCAGGAGAAAGTGTCGGCGAAGAGCAACGAGATCACGGCATTTTCCAGCCGCGACATCGCCGACAAGATTCAGAGCGACCCGTACCGCTTCCTGATCTGCGCCGACAAGTTCCAGACCGGCTACGACGAGCCGCTGCTGCACACGATGTACGTGGACAAGCCACTGGCCGGGATCAAGGCGGTGCAGACGCTGTCGCGCCTCAACCGCGCCCATCCGCAGAAGCATGACTGCTTCGTGCTCGACTTCCGCAACAACAGCGAGGCGATCACCTTCGCCTTCCAGGATTACTACCGGACGACGCTGCTCGCCGAGGAAACCGACCCGAACAAGCTGCACGACCTGAAGGCGGCGCTCGACAACGCGCAGGTCTATTCACCCGAGCAGGTGCGGCAGGTGGTCGAACTCTTCCTCGCCGGCGCCGACCGGGACACGCTGGACCCGATACTCGATGTCTGCGTCGCGGTCTACAAGGAAAGGCTCGACGAGGATCAGCAGGTGGAATTCAAGGGCAAGGCCAAGGTTTTCTGCCGGACCTACGACTTCCTCGCTGCGGTGATCCCGCACAACAACGCCGAGTGGGAGAAGGCTTCGATTTTCCTGAACCTGCTCACGCCCAAACTGCCGGCGCCGAAGGAGGAAGACCTGGCGAAGGGCATCCTCGAAGCGATCGACATGGACAGCTACCGCGTCGAGAAGAAGGCGGTGATGAAAATCGTGCTGGCGGACGAGGATGCCGAGATCGATCCGATCCCCACCGAGGTCGGCGGGCACAAGCCGCAGCCCGAGCTCGACCGCCTGAGCAATATCCTCAAGACCTTCAACGAGCACTTCGGCACGCTGTTCGCCGACGCCGACCGGGTCGCCAAGCGGATCCTGGAAGACATCGCCCCCAAGGTCGCCGCCGACGCGGCCTACCAGAACGCCAGGGAGAACACCCCGCACACCGCGCGCATGGCCCACGACCAGGCGCTGGGGAAGGTGATGCAGCTCCTGCTCAAGGACGACACGCAGGTTTACAAGCAGTTCGTGGAGAACGAGTCGTTCAGGCGGTTCGTCGGCGACATGGTCTATGCGATCACGAGTGACGGGGAAGGATTGTCTTCCAGGCTCTAGCCGGCCACAGCGTTGCGGCTGTTTTCGTGGCTGCGCATGAGGAAGCCGGGCCGCGATTCGCTGGTCTCCTGATCGAGTGTCGCAAAATCGAGGTAATTCGAACACGTTTCGGAAGATGTCGCCAACAACGAACATCGAATACGTGTCGCCATTTTCTGAGTAAAAAAGGGACAGGCCACGGCTCTCACTCAGGCCGCTGCCTTGACTGCCTCCGGGTTCTGCGACGCAATGCGCAGCAAGGTTTTCGCAGCACCGGAAGGCTCCCGCCGCCCCTGCTCCCAATCCTGCAATGTACGTACTGAAACGCCGAGCAATTTGGCGAACTCGCTTGGCGACATGCCAACACGGTTGCGCGCCTCGGTTGCGGCCGAAACCTCTATGGCAGTTACCCGTGCCGCCTTGCCAGCTTTCATCTGGCGAACGGATGCCAGCAGATCGTTCTGAAACTGTTCCATTTCCTTATCCACGTTCCACCTCGGCTTTCAGTTTGGCCAGAAATTCGGCTGGCAGGTTGTCGAACCTGGATTCTGCGTAAGCAATAAGCAACCGCCTTCCGTGCCCCGCCCCGGCGACACCCTCAGTGATAGTCCTCTTCCAGTTGATGCCGAACAGCAAGGATGGTGACGGTTTGATCATCGTCTATTTCGAACAAGGCAACGTACCCGGAAGCCCCGAACGGAATGACCAGTTCACGGAGAAAAGGGTTGTCGGCGGTCGCCTTCCGGTAGCTGAATGGGGAAAACGCCAAGCCCTGGATGGCGTTCTTTATGGATTCGAGTGCTCGGCTGGCCAGTGACCAGTCGCTTTGGTCCTTGGTCAGGATGAATTCGTAGAGTCTGACCAGATCGGTTTCGGCATCCTCCGTAAACCGAACCTGATAGGTCACTTGCCGCCCTTGGCGGACGCCAGCATTTCTTCCAGTCGGCCGATCACCGCATCGGCGCTGATGTATTTTCCGGTCTGGCGCGCCTCATCGCGCGAGCGCAGGCCGCGTGCGATGAACGCCTGCTGGTTTTGACGCCGTACTATGCTTTCCCGAATCGCTTGTTCGACAAAACTCGAAAGTGTCTCCCCTTCCTGCAGGATTTGTTCGGCGGCTTGTCTCAGTTCGGGCGTGGCGCGCAAAGGCGGGAAAGTGGAGGTTTTCATCAGGCTTCCTTTGTAATGCACTTGCGATGCATTCTGCCGCAGTTGCCGACTCGCTGCAACCAGAGGTTTCCGATGAGCGACACCTGCGGTCAACGGGTATTTCCGCTCAAAAACCGACCCCCCTCAGT
>CAWEMU010000051.1:0-349757 GCA_963810175.1 uncultured beta proteobacterium
GAATCGGCGTCGGCGTTCAGAAAAGTCTGGACCGGGCCGGGGCCAAAGTTTTTCACTTTGATCTTGCTCGCGGTATCCCCCAAATGCATGTAGACGAAATCAGTCCCCACCAACCAGTTCCCGTATCGCGCTTCCCCGGCAACAAGAGCTGCCATTTTCAGATCCCGCAGCCATTCGTTCGGCGCGACGGATATCTCGCTTTCCAGAAGGGAAGCGGCCACAGGGCCAAGGTCCAGGTTGGTCTTGATAGTCGGCAGCCAGAGATAGGGCATCAGCGAGAACTTCCACCCCTCCGCCGACTCCTCGGCAACGGCCGGTAGCGGGGCGGCTAGGCTGACAAAAGTCGTCGCTAAAATCGCTGCAGTTTTCTTGACTGAAAGTTTCATCCGATCGATCTCCCGTGCTGAATGGCTTGTGCTCGCGATTCACCTGTCAAGCCGCAGCTTGGAAGAGTGAACCCGAAGTTTTCGCATAGTAGCAATTTATGCAAGAAAGCAATTGACACTTTACGTCGATCCTCAGCGACTGATGAAGAATCTTCACGATGCGGAGCTTGTCCTCCGCCTTTGCTGCTATATTTCGCCCAAACCTTACTCGGATCCCCTAATGAAACTGAAAACCTCTCTGATCATCGTCGCAGCTGTCGGCATACTCGGTGCCTGCCAGAGTTCCCCCACTTCGCAAACTGGAAACCTGACGCAGGAACAGGTCACCGAGAAGCGGGACAAGGTCCTCAATATGGCGGACAAGGCGTTGGCCAGGCTCTACGCCCAGAACCCGGGCGTGCGCAAGGAGATCGAACAGGCGGCGGGTTACGGCGTTTTCGATATAACCGCCATCAATGCGGTGCTGCTGGTCGGTGCCAGAGGCCCCGGCGTGATTTTCGACAACAAGACCAAAAAGCCCACCTTCATGCAATCGATGCGGGCCGGAACCGGGCCGGGCCTGGGTTACCAGGAGCTCTATCAGATCTTCGTCTTCAAGTCGCGGGAGGCGCTTGACCAGTTCAAGGTCAGCGACAAGGGAGGCGGCGATCTGATGGCATCGACGACTGTCGGGACCACGGCCGTACAGATTTCGGCCAATCCGTACATCACTGTCTACCAGCTCAGTGAAAAGGGTTACGCTCTCCAGGCCAATTATGGCGGAGCGGTCTACGTGGTCGATGCGAATCTGAACTGAGAGCCGGCTCCGATTACAGCAACGATCAAGGCTGTCCAGAAAAGCGAAGGCCCCGGAACGGGGCCTTCGTCATTTCAGTTGCCGCTATCAGCAATGAAACGTCTCACTGCTGTTGTTGCTTGCCCTTGATGTTGCCCACCGTTCCACCAACGACACCACCGATCGCCGCACCCGTCCACCCACTCCCACCCGAAATCGCCGCTATACCGGCGCCTGCGGCAGCGCCGATTGCCGCGCCACTTACGGTTCCCTGTTGCTGCGCCGTCATGTTCGTACAACCAAGCATCGCCAGCACGGCAACCGTTGTCAAAGCCAATTTGATCTTAAGCATCTCCAGCCTCCGTCACTTGTTTGTCTTGAGCCCAGGCACGACCATCTCGAACCAGATGGTCTCGAGCACCGGACGCTGCAACTGCTCGGGATGTGCGCCATACCATTTGTCCAGGCTCTCGAGCACGCCGCTCAATGTTTGCCCCGTCATTCCTTTGGCTGCCCGTGGCGCAAGACTCCGACCCTCGGGGGTAGGATTGTCGGCCTGGTATGCCACTTCAAGCTGAATGACGTTGGACACGCCAACCAGATAAGCTTTTTTCACCTCTTCGGTTGACTTCACCCAGTGCGTCCCGTCAACCAGCGGAATATCCGCGGCAACCGCAATACCGCATGTCATTGCCAAAATCATGGCGACCCTGGATGCTGCGTGGCCGAGATTCCGGAAACCTCTTTCAATTGTCGTCATATTGGACTCCCGATCATGAATGCCATTCGTATGAAAATCATATATCAATTCGCGCATTCAAGGCATTGGATTCGATGAAGGCACGGCGCGGCTCCACCAACTCTCCCATGAGGGTGGTAAAGATCTCGTCAGCGGCGATGGCATCGTCTATCTGCACGCGCAGCAGGCGTCGAACCTTCGGATCCATGGTGGTTTCCCACAACTGTTCCGGGTTCATCTCGCCAAGGCCCTTGTAGCGCTGCTTGCTGATGCCGCGCTCGACATCCGCGAGCAGCCACTTCATCGCGTCACCAAAATTGCTCACGGCCTGCTTCTTTTCTCCACGTGCCATGAAGGCACCCGGGCCGAAGAGGCCGGCAAGGGTCTCCGCCGTGCGCCGCAGTTGCAGGTAGTCGCCCGACAGCAGCAGGTCATCGTCGATAAGGCCGACCTTGAGGTTGCCGTGGTGGATCTTCTCGACACGCAATGTCCACACTTCCTGGATATCGTCAAACCGCGGCACGATGCGGATCGCGCCCGAAACATGCCGGGCAACCAGTTCCGCACTGGCCTTCGCCCCGTCTTCGGAATCCAGATCCAGCTTCAGGTTGTGCTGGACAAGTGCCTTGAGCACCTCGGGATCGACGAGATGCGCGATGCGTTCGATCACCGCTTCGGTCAGCAGCCATGAACGCGCCAATTCTTCCAGCGCCGCGCCAGTCATCGGCTCAGCCCCGGCGCTTGCGGTCAGGCTTGCCTCATCCATTGCCATGCGCAGCAGGAATTGGTGGTATTCCTGGTCATCCTTGAGATAACGCTCGGTCTTACCGTGCTTGACCTTATAGAGCGGCGGCTGCGCGATATACACGTAGCCGCGCTCGATCAGCTCCGGCATCTGCCGGTAGAGCAGTGTCAGCAGCAGTGTCCGGATATGTGCGCCATCCACGTCCGCATCGGTCATGATGATGATGCGGTGGTAACGCAGCTTCTCGATCTTGAACTCGTCCTTGCCAATGCCGGTACCGAGGGCCGTGATCAGCGTGACGATCTGGTCGCTCGAGATCAGCTTGTCGAAACGCGCCTTCTCGACATTCAGAACCTTGCCGCGTAGCGGCAGGATTGCCTGGAACTTGCGGTCGCGACCCTGCTTGGCTGAGCCGCCCGCGGAATCACCCTCGACAATGTACATTTCGCAAAGCGCCGGGTCCTTTTCCTGGCAATCGGCCAGCTTTCCGGGTAGTCCGACACCATCGAGGACGCCCTTGCGCCGTGTCATCTCGCGTGCGCGACGTGCTGCTTCACGAGCCCGCGAGGCCTCGACGATCTTGCCCGTGATCACCTTGGCATCAGCCGGCCGTTCGAGCAGGAAGTCCGCAAGTTTCTGGGCAACCACTTCTTCAACTGCCGGCCGCGCTTCCGACGAGACCAGCTTCATCTTTGTCTGCGAAGCAAATTTCGGATCAGGCATCTTCACCGAGAGCACGCACGCCAGTCCCTCCCGCATGTCGTCGCCGGCAATCTCGACCTTGGCCTTCTTGGCAATCTCGTTTTCGTCGATGTACTTGTTGATGACGCGTGTCATCGCCATGCGCAAACCGGTAAGGTGCGTGCCGCCATCCGACTGCGGGATGTTGTTGGTGAAACAGAGAACCTGCTCCTGATAGGAGTCGTTCCACTGCATCGCCACTTCGACACCGATGGTGACCCCGGTATCGCCGACCTTGGCTTCGCCGGCCGAGTAGAAGACATTCGGGTGCAGAACCGTCTTGGTCCGGTTTATGTACTCGACGAAACTCTTGACCCCACCGGCAAACGCAAAATCCTCCTCTTTTCCGGTGCGCTGGTCGATCAGCCGGATACGGACCCCGTTGTTCAGAAATGACAATTCGCGCAGGCGCTTGGCGAGAATTTCGTAGTGAAATTCAATATGTTCAAAGATTTCGTCGTCAGCAAGGAAATGCACCTCGGTCCCGCGCTTTTCCGTATCGCCGAGAACCTTGAGTGGCGAGACGGCAATGCCATCCCTATCTTCCGTGATGCGGTCAACGGCATGACCACGGCAGAATTCCATGAAGTTCTTCTTGCCGTCGCGACGGATGGTCAGGCGCAACCACTTCGACAGCGCATTTACGCAGGAAACGCCAACGCCGTGCAGGCCACCCGATACCTTGTAGGAATTCTGGTTGAACTTGCCGCCGGCATGCAGTTCGGTCAGGGCGATCTCGGCAGCGGTACGTCTGGGCTTGTGCTTGTCGTCCATCTTGATGCCGGTCGGGATGCCGCGGCCGTTGTCGGTCACACTGATCGAGTTGTCAGTGTGAATTGTCACGACGATATCGTCACAATACCCAGCCAGCGCTTCGTCGATCGAGTTGTCCACAACTTCGAATACCAGGTGATGCAGACCCGTACCATCCGAGGTATCGCCGATATACATGCCCGGGCGTTTGCGTACAGCTTCCAGGCCTTCGAGAATCTGGATGCTTGACTCGCCATAGGCGGGCGTTTCGCCCAGCGGGCTGTTTTCATTGCTCATTGATTGGTTCCACGTGAAACTCTTGTCTACTTCCGGATTCAGATGCGCATGGGCATGACCACATACTTGAAGCGGTCATTTCCTGGAATGGTTATCAGGGAACTCGAATTGGCGTCGTTGAAACTCCACTGAATTTCATCGACGTGCACATTGTTCAGTACGTCGAGCAGATATCCGACGTTGAAACCAACATCGATGGCATCGCCCGTGTACCGGACCTCGAGTTCTTCTTCTGCCTCCTCCTGCTCGGCATTGGCAGCGACCAGTTTCAGACTGTTGTCACCGAGCACAACCCGCACGCCCCTGAATTTTTCATTCGTCAGAATCGCAGCTCGGTTCATCGCCTGCACCAGCGCCTGCCGGCCGACCGAAAGATGATTCCTCAACGCTGCCGGAACCACCCGTTCATAATCCGGGAATTTCCCGTCGATGACTTTGGAAACGAGCACGACAGAAGCGAACGAAAAGCGCACCTGGTTGGAAGCCAGCGTGACCGTAAGCGGCTCGTCGCTGTCCATGAGAAGACGGTTCAACTCAAGAACCGTCTTGCGCGGGAGAATCATTTCCTGGCGCGGCAAATCTGCTTCAATTTCAACGCTTGCGTACGCCAGCCGATGACCGTCAGTCGCCACGGCCCGCAGTTCGCTGCCTTCAACCAGCAGCAACAGGCCGTTCAGATAGTACCGCACATCCTGGGTAGCCATGCTGTACTGCGTCTTCCCCAGCAACTGCCGGAACGCCCTTTGCGAAATCTGAAACTGTTTCGTCTCTCCCTCGGTCAGCGTCATCCGCGGAAAATCGTTGGCCGGCAGGGTTTGCAAGGTAAAGCGACTCCGTCCTGAACGGACCTGCAGCCGTTTATCTTCAAGGATCAGGCTGACTTCCGCTCCCTCCGGCAGCGAACGGAGAATGTCCTGCAATTTGCGCGCACCGGCTGTTAGCGAACCATCACCGTCACCACCACCGCCTTCAGCAGCCGTCGATATCTGTATCTCGATGTCGGTTGCCAGGAACGTCAGGCGGTCACCCTTCTTTTCCAGCAGGACATTCGAGAGTATGGGCAGCGTGTGACGACGCTCCACTATTCCCGACACGGACTGCAATGGCGCCAGAAGCGTGTCTCTTTGGGTTTTGATAAGAACCATAAATAAAATTCCTATAAAGACTATATCGGGAACAATATTGTGGAAAAGACAAGAAAACGGTTTGTTTTCAATTCATTGCCAAGCAAATTGGCATCTGCACAAAGCCCTGCGTTGCCTGGGGATGCATTCTGGACAATTTTCCCACAAAGTGGAAATGACAGGCGGACTCACAATTCGCAAACAGCTTTCCAACAGGCTTATCCACAATGCTCATCCTTTCAGGACCTGGAGCAATACGTGCAGATCATGATTGAGTTCACTCTCTCTTGAGCGGAGCGATTCGATGGTTCTTACCGCGTGGATGACTGTTGTGTGGTCACGTCCGCCGAAGGCGTCGCCGATTTCCGGATAGCTGTGCGACGTCACTTCCCGGCAGAGCCACATCGCCACCTGCCTAGGACGCGCAATGGTGCGCGTCCGCTTCCTGGAAAAGAGTTCGGCGACCTTTATCTTGTAGTAATCCCCGACTGTCCTCTGGATATTGTCGATGCCGATATTGCGGACCGAGCCGATCAGGTCCTTCAATGCTTCCTTCGCCAGGTCCATCGCGATGATGCGCCCGTGAAATGAAGCGTAAGCCATTACCTTCTTCAAGGCACCTTCAAGTTCCCGGACATTCGAACGCAGATGCTTGGCAACGAAGAATGCAACTTCGTCGTCAAGTTGCAAGCCTTCTGCTTCAGCCTTGCGTTTCAGGATTGCGACCCGCATTTCGAGTTCGGGTGGCTCGATCTGGACCGTCAGGCCCCAGTCGAATCGTGTAACCAGGCGGTCGTCGAGGCCGTTGATGTCCTTTGGGTAGGTATCACAGGTAATGATGATCTGCTTGCGGGATTCGATCAGCGCATTGAAAAGAAAGAAGAATTCTTCCTGGGAACGGTTCTTGCCGTTGAAGAACTGCACATCGTCGAGGAGCAGGACATCAAGCGATCGATAGTTTCGCTTGAAACTGTCAAATGATTTTTGCTGGTAGGCCCGCACGACGTCCGAGTAGTAGTCCTCGGCGTGAACGTAACGCACGATCTTTTCCGGAGTCTCGGTGAGAATCCTGTTACCGATGGCGTGGATCAGGTGGGTCTTGCCAAGTCCCGCGCCACCATAGATGAAGAGGGGGTTGTAGGCACCCCCAGGGTTGTTTGCGACCTGGACGGCCGCTGCTCGCGCCAGATCGTTTGCCTTGCCGACGACCAGATTGTCGAACGTGAAAGAGTCGAAGAGCCGTGACTTTTCAAACGTGCTGTCGCGTTTGCCGTTTCTCTCCGCCGCGGATGTCGGGTTGACTGTCGTTTCCGAAGCGAATTGTGACGGGCTTCCGCAAAGGTTGGCGGGCCTTGCGCCGTCAATGACAAGGGCGATGCTGACCGGTTGCGCGAAGAAGCTGCGGCTGTGGTCCTCGATACGTGTCATGTAGCGATCACGTACCCATTTCATGATGAAACCGTTTGGCGCGATCAGGCGCAGTCCTTCAAGGGGACTGTCCTCGCCTTCGAGTCGCAGCGGCTTGATCCAGGTGTTGAACTGCTGCACCGGCAATTCCTGCTCGAAACGCTGCAGACAGGATTCCCAAAAACTGCCCATTGCCAACGATACCCCTCCCCGCCGACCTGGCAGCAGCCCCTGGCGGTAGACCCAAAGATAGATTTATGGAATGAATTGCAAGAACCCCAGGCGCAACGCCGATAGCCTGAGAAGCGAAGATTCTACCCGTGCAAGCAGAAGTTATCCACAGCTTTCGGAAATAATTGACCTTGACAACGTGTCGCGAAGCGCGGTGTAATTGCATGTTTTTCTTAGCACATCAAGGGATTTTCAAATGAAACGGACGTATCAACCGTCGGTCGTGCGCCGCAAGCGCACCCATGGCTTCCTGGTCCGCATGCGCACCAAGGGTGGCCGTGCAGTCATTGCTGCCCGCCGCGCCAAGGGTCGCAAGCGTCTGGGCGTTTAAACCGGACGCTTGGCGGGGTGGACAAGACCTTCGCCAGATGTCATCGCCTGACAAGAACGGATGAGTTTTCATCCGTTTTTGGTTTCCGGCGGGCGATTCGCGGCAAATTGCTGACAGTGCATTACCAGCCACGCTCTGATGGCGAGAATGGAGCCAGACTTGGCCTCGTGATTGCCAAGAAGTTCCTCAGACGCGCCGTTGACCGCAACCAGGTCAAGCGGATCGTTCGCGAGCAGTTTCGCTGTCTGCGGGGCGGCCTCCCGGCAGTCGATGTCGTGGCACGGCTGACGGTCAAGTCAGCCCGGATTGACCGGAAATTGCTGGCTGACGAGGTGGTCGCCCTGCTCGAAAGACTGCCGCCGCGCCAGTCAAAGGCCGAGGAATGATGAAGCGTGTGCTGGTAGCCTTGATCCGTGCCTATCAGTATGCGCTCAGCCCCTTCCTGGGGCGCAGTTGCCGTTATTATCCGACGTGTTCGGAATATGCAGTGGAAGCGGTGGAAAAGTACGGTGCCATCAAGGGTGGCTGGCTGGGCGTCAAGCGCATCGGCCGTTGTCACCCCTGGCATCCCGGCGGGTACGATCCGGTACCCTGATTTGCGAATGCTTGATTACGTAGGCTGTTCATGGACACTCGTCGCCTGATCCTGGTTTTGATCTTCACCTTCTCCAGCT
The DNA here is from genome assembly GCA_963810175.1 of uncultured beta proteobacterium. GTDB lineage: Bacteria > Pseudomonadota > Gammaproteobacteria > Burkholderiales > Rhodocyclaceae > Azonexus. The sequence continues at coordinate 8,204 of CAWEMU010000051.1, forward strand.
TCATGCTGTGGGAAAGCTGGCAGAAGTACAACCAGCCCAAGCCGCCGGCCATTGCCGCAACCACGACACCGGCCGGCAGCGGCGCACCGCAGCCTTCCGCTGCACTGCAAGCGAGCCCCGCGGCCGGCGCACCCGCCCCCACGGCAGCGCCCGCAGCCGCCGCCGGCGAAACGTTCAGCGTCCAGACCGACCTGGTCAACGCCACCATTTCCGCCGTGGGTGGCGACATCGTTCACCTTGACCTGCTGAACTACAAGGAACACGACAGCCAGGACAAGACCTTCGCGCTGTTCAATGCCAAGCACCACTACATGATGCAGAGTGGCCTGATCGGCGATGGACTGCCGACGCATCGCTCGACTTTCCGGCGCGTCGACGGCCCGACGAAACTGGCTGAGGGTGCCGATGAATTGAAGGTTCGCCTCGAAGCAACGGCGCCGAACGGCACCAAGGTAGCCAAGATCCTGACCTTCAAGCGCGGTTCCTATCTCGTTGACGTGGCCTGGGAAATAGACAACCACGGCGACAAGCCGCTGACCACGCATGCCTACTACCAATTGCAGCGCGACGATGTCGCACCCGAAGGCGAAACCATGATGGTGTTGACCTTTACCGGGCCGGCCGTCTATACCGATGCCGACAAGTACCAGAAGGTCAGTTTCGAGGACATTGCAAAGGACAAGGCCAAGTTCGCCAAGGCGGCGGACAATGGCTGGCTGGCCATGGTCCAGCACTACTTCGTTTCCGCCTTCGTACCGAAGGAGAAGACCCCGCGCGAGTACTACATGCGCAAGGTCGAGGGCAGCAATATCTATCAATCCGGGGTGATTGTCCCGGTGGGGGAAATCGCGCCGGGCGCCAAGGGTGAAACCTCGGTCAGCCTCTATGCCGGGCCGCAGGAGCAAGCCGCATTGAAAGAGGTCGCGCCGGGCCTCGACCTGGTGGTTGACTATGGATGGCTGACGGTTGTCGCTGCGCCAATTTTCTGGGCGCTTCAGGCAATCTACAAACTGGTCGGGAACTGGGGCTGGGCGATCGTGGTATTGACCATCATCATCAAGGCCATTTTCTTCCCGCTGTCCGCCGCCTCCTACAAGTCGATGGCCAAGATGCGGGTGCTGACGCCGCGCCTGATGCAACTCAAGGAGCGTTACGCCGACGACAAGCAGCGCCTGAACCAGGAAATGATGAAAATGTACCAGACGGAGAAGGTCAATCCGCTGGGCGGCTGCCTCCCGATCCTGGTCCAGATCCCGGTGTTCATCGCGCTCTACTGGGTACTGCTCGGCGCCGTCGAGATGCGCGGCGCGCCCTGGATACTGTGGATCAAGGATCTGGCGGCGCCCGATCCCTACTACATCCTGCCGGTGATCATGATCGTCTCGATGATCATCCAGACCAAGCTGAACCCGACACCGCCGGATCCGATACAGGCCAAGATGATGATGGCGATGCCCTTCATTTTCGGCGTGATGTTCCTGTGGTTCCCGGCCGGTCTGGTGCTTTACTGGGTAGTCAACAACATCCTCTCGATCGCCCAGCAATGGCAGATCACGCGCATGATCGAGGGAGGCGGCAAGGCGGCCAACGACGCCAAGGCATAGGGTGTGAAATCCGACACCATTGCTGCCATCGCCACGGCCCCGGGTCGTGGCGGTGTCGGCATGATCCGCATCTCGGGCAGCAAGTTGCTGCCCTTTGCTTTTGCGCTGAGCGGAACGACGCCGCGGCCCCGGCATGCGACGATGGCGGATTTCCTGGCAGCCGATGGCAGCGCGATCGACCGCGGCTTGCTGCTCTTCTTTCCCGATCCGCACTCCTTTACCGGCGAGGACGTTCTCGAAGTCCATGGCCACGGCGGCCCGGTGGTGATGCAGATGCTGCTTGCGCGTTGCCTCGACCTCGGCGCGCGTCTTGCCGAGCCCGGTGAGTTCAGTCGGCGAGCGTTCCTCAACGGCAAGCTCGATCTTGCCCAGGCAGAGGCCGTAGCCGACCTCATCGATGCCGCAACGTCGAGCGCCGCGCGCTCAGCGATGCGTTCGCTGCAGGGCGAGTTCTCGAAAGTCGTTCATGGTCTGACCGAGGAATTGATCGACCTGCGCATGCTGGTCGAGGCAACGCTGGATTTCCCGGAAGAGGACATCGACTTCCTGAGGAAAGCCGACGCTTTTGGCCGGATGTCGCGGCTGCAAATCAGGCTGACGGAGGTTTTTGACCGGGCACAACAGGGGAAGCTGCTGCAGAGCGGGCTTCATGTCGTGCTGGCCGGGCAGCCCAATGTCGGCAAGTCCTCGCTGCTCAATCGCCTGGCCGGGGATGAACTGGCCATCGTGACACCGGTCGCCGGGACCACGCGCGACGCGTTGCGGTTGACCATCCAGATCGAGGGAATTCCGTTGCACATCATCGATACCGCCGGGCTGCGCGAGACTGACGACGAGGTCGAGAGTATCGGCATCGAGCGGAGCTGGCGGGAAATCGAGCGCTCGGACGTGGTGTTGGTTGTGGTCGATGCCCGTACTGGCGTCGGCGAGGCGGAGCGAGGGATCCTCGCTCGTCTTCCGGACCGTCTGCAGCGCATCACGGTCTATAACAAGATCGATCTCTGCGGCCGTTTGCCCGAGTGCCACGAAGAGCCGGATGCCACGGCCATTTCTCTTTCCGCGCGCAGCGGTGACGGTATCGACCTCCTGCGCCGGGAATTGTTGCGCGTGGCCGGCTGGCACCAGGCGGAGGATGTCTTCATCGCGCGTGAGCGTCACCTGCGGGCGCTTGCCGAGGCGCAGCAACACATTTGCGCAGCACAGGAGGTCGTCGCCGGGGTGCTGCCGGCGCTGGAACTGTTTGCGGAGGAACTCCGTCTGGCGCAACAGTCGCTGGCTGCGATCACCGGGGAGTTCACCGCGGACGATCTTCTGGGCGTGATATTCAGCCGCTTCTGTATTGGAAAATAGCCTTCCGACAGCTTCTGTAGCATTCCGCGAAACACCTTCTAGGCTTGAAATGACGGGCTTCTTGTTCGGCTTGTATGTTCCGCAGGAATCCAGCGACATCTGCCGTCAAGACGCATATCGATGCGGAAATGGCTGCTCGGGTTGGCCGGCGCCGAGCGCATGTCGAGAGGTTAACCGGCCGGGCGAGAGAGAAATCTGATTGTTGCAGCCTGTCATCCGGATGTAACAATCACAAGCTAACCTGCTCATTGTTGTCAATCCAACCAATGTGCAGGAGTTCCTCATGTTCAAGCAATCCAAACTCGTTCGCGCCCTGGCCGTCGCCGGGGTTGCCGTGTTCGGCGCCCAGATGGCCCACGCCGATGTCGTCAAGGTCGACGGCTCCTCGACCGTCTATCCGATTACCGAGGCTGTCGCCGAAGAATTCCAGAAGGCCAAGAAGAACGCCATCAAGGTGACGGTCGGCATTTCCGGTACCGGCGGTGGTTTCAAGAAGTTCTGCCGTGGCGAGATTGACATCGCCAACGCCTCGCGCCCGATCCTCAAGAAGGAAATGGCCGACTGCAAGGCCGCTGGCGTCGAATACATCGAACTGCCGGTCGCCTTCGATGCGCTGACCGTGGTCATGAACCCGAAGAACACCTTCCTCAAGGAATTGACCGTCGAGCAGCTGAAGGCGATCTGGGAGCCGGCGGCGCAGGGCAAGATCGCCCGCTGGAACCAGGTCAATCCGGCCTGGCCCGATGCGCCGATCAAGCTGTTCGGCGCCGGTTCCGATTCCGGCACCTTTGATTACTTTACCGAAGCCATTGTCGGCAAGGCCAAGTCCTCGCGCGGCGACTACACTGCCTCTGAAGACGACAACGTCCTGGTGCAGGGTGTTTCACGCGACGTCAATGCCATCGGCTACTTCGGCTACGCCTACTACGCCGAGAACACCGGCAAGCTCAAGGCCGTGCCCATCGTCGAGAAGGCCGGCAAGCCGGCCGTTCTGCCCTCCGAGGAATCCGTGATTAAGGGCACCTACCAGCCGCTGTCGCGCCCGATCTTCATCTACATCAACCCGAAGTCGCTCGACAAGCCGGAAGTCAGGGAGTTCGTCGAGTTCTACATGAAGAATGCCTCCAAGCTGACCAAGGAAGTGAAGTACGTGCCGCTGCCGGCCAAGGCTTACACGGTCAATATGGAACACATCGACAAGAAGAAGACGGGTACGGTCTTTGGCGGTACGGCCGAGGTCGGCATTACCATCGAAGAATTGCAGAAGCGCGAAGCCAAGCTCTGATTTCTCGCCGATCCAAGATAAGGCCGGCTCCTCGCGGGCCGGGCTTTTGTCTCAAGGAATTCCCAAAGTGAATTCACCTGCCATGTCTGCAAACAATTCGTCCGACCTGTGCGTCGTCAGTGACCGCCTGTCACGGAACGCCCTGCGGAACATCAGCGAGCGCCTGATAGAGGGCCTGCTCCTGGCTGCCGCGGCGGTCTCCGTGCTGACGACGCTCGGCATCGTCTATGTGCTGGTCTCCGAGTCGATCCATTTCTTCTCCAATGTCAGTATCGTCGATTTCCTGACCGATACCCAATGGACACCGCTGTTCGACGATGCGCACTTCGGCATCATGGTGCTGGTCTCCGGTACCGTCGTTTCCTCGGTCGTCGCCTTGGCCGTCGCCATTCCGATGGGGACCGTGATCGCCATTTACCTTTCGGAATTCGCCAATCCGAAGGTGCGCGAAGTCGCCAAGCCCATCCTCGAACTGCTCGGCGGCATCCCGACCATCGTTTTCGGTTACTTCGCGCTCCTCGTCGTTACCCCGCTGCTACAGATCATCCTGCCGGAACTGCCGGGCTTCTCGCTGCTCTCCGCCGGTCTGGTGATGGGTATCATGATCGTGCCGTACATCGCCTCGCTCTCCGAAGACGCGATGCGCGCGGTGCCGATGAGCCTGCGTGAAGGCGCTTATGCCATGGGCTCGACCCGGCTGTACACCGCCATCCATGTTGTCGTGCCGGCGGCGATATCCGGCCTCGCTGCCTCCTACATCCTCGGTATTTCCCGCGCCGTCGGCGAAACCATGATTCTCGCCGTCGCCGCCGGCATGCAGCCGAACCTGACCTGGAATCCGATGGAGCCGGCCGCCACCATCACCTCCTACATCGTGCAGGTGGCGCTGGGCGACCTGCCGCACGGCTCGATCGGCTACCAGACCATCTTCGCCGCCGGCCTGACCCTGCTGCTGATCACCCTGATCTTCAACATCCTCGGCCAGTGGCTGCGCGCCAGATTCCGGGAGAACTACTGATGCAAGCACTGACTACCGAACAGATCCGCGCTGTCATCGCGCGCGGCAAACTGCGCGACAACATCTTCAAGGCACTCGGCATCTTCTGCCTCGCCCTTGCGCTGCTGGTCATCGTCGCGCTGATCGCCGACATGGCGATGAAGGGCTCCGAGCGCTTCACCCTGGATTTCTTCATGAACTTCGCTTCGCGCCGGGCCGCGCAGGCGGGCATCCTCTCGGCCTGGGTCGGCTCCCTCCTGGTCATGCTGGTCACGGCGCTCGCCGCCGTTCCGCTCGGTGTCGCCGCCGGGCTCTACCTTGAGGAATACGCCAAGCGCAACTGGCTCACCAACATCATCGAGATCAACATCACCAACCTCGCGGCGGTACCCTCCATCGTCTATGGCCTGCTGGCGCTCGGCATCTTCGTGTACCAGTTCGGCTTCGGGCAGAGCATCCTGTCCGCCGGCCTGACCCTGGCGCTGCTGATCCTGCCCATCATCATCGTCGCCACCCGCGAGGCGATCCGCGCCATCCCGGCGATGATCCGCGAAGGCTCGATGGCCGTCGGAGCGACCCGCTGGCAGACCTGCCGCTACCACATCGTCCCCTATGCCATGCCCGGCATCCTCACCGGCGTCATCATCGGTCTCGCCCGCGCCATCGGCGAAACGGCGCCGATCATCACCATCGGCGCCCTGACCTTCATCGCCTTCCTGCCGCCGGCACCCTTCACCGGCGAGCCGCCGGCCGGGCTTTTCGACTGGGTGTTCGCACCCTTTACCGTGATGCCGATCCAGATCTTCAACTGGACCTCGCGCCCCGATCCCGCCTTCGAGGTCAACGCCGCTGCCGCCGCCTTCGTGCTGATGGTCATGGTGCTGTCGATGAATGCAGTCGCGATTTACCTGCGCTACACGATGCGCAAGAAGATCAAGTGGTGATTTCCGCGGTCAACGCGGAAAAACAGCCCAGAAATGAATATCCAAATGGAGTCGCAAATGCAGATTCACGAACATCCGGCGCTCAAGGCCGAAGCCCGCAACCTCAACTTCTTTTATGGGCAAGCCCAGGCGCTCAAGAAGATCAACATGCCGATCTACGACAAGAAGGTGACCGCGCTGATCGGCCCTTCCGGTTGCGGCAAATCGACTTACCTGCGCAGCTTCAACCGGATGCACGATCTTTACCCCGGGAATCGCTACGAAGGCGAAATACGCTTCTTCCCCGACAATACCAATCTCTTGGCTGCGGACGTCGATCCGATCGAAGTCCGGATGCGGATCGGCATGGTCTTCCAGAAGCCGAATCCCTTCCCCAAGTCGATCTATGAAAACGTGGCTTACGGCTTGCGCGTGCGCGGCGAGAGCAACCGTCGCGTGCTTGACGACAGGGTGGAGCATGCCCTCAGGAGCGCGGCGATCTGGGGCGAAGTGAAGGATCGCCTGCAGGAACTGGCACCCAACCTCTCCGGCGGCCAGCAGCAACGATTGTGCATCGCCCGTGCCCTGGCAACCGATCCCGAACTACTGCTTTTCGACGAGCCGACCTCGGCGCTCGATCCGATCGCGACCGGCGCCATCGAGGAGTTGATCCATGAACTGAAGAAGCGCGTCACCATCCTCATCGTGACCCACAACATGCAGCAGGCGGCGCGTGTGTCGGACTACACTGCCTATATGTATCTTGGCGAGATGCTCGAATTCGGCAAGACCGATGAAATATTCATGAAGCCGCAGGACAAGCGGACCGAAGACTACATTACCGGCCGCATGGGCTAACGGGAGCAGCGAAATGAACGAGACTCAGCATCTTTCCAGCCAGTTTGAAGGCGACCTCAACCACCTGCGTACCTCCGTGCTGCAGATGGGCGGCCTGGTCGAAACCCAGATAGCCGCCGCCATTGATGCCTACAGTTCCGGTGAGGTGGGCAGCGTCAAGCAGATCGTCGAGACCGACCGCATGGTTAACGACATCGAGAAGGCTATCGATGACGACTGCGCGCACCTGATCGCCAAGCGTCAGCCGGCAGCTTCGGATCTGCGCCTGGTGTTCGGCATTTCCAAGATCGTCACCGACCTCGAAAGGGCGGGCGACGAGGCCAAGAAAATCGCCAAGGGCGTACGCCGTATTTACGAGGCGGGCCAGATGCCGGCGCAGTACGGGATCGGCGTCCGCCACATTGCCGAAGCCGCCCTCGGCATGTTGCGTCAGGCACTGGATGCCTTTGCCCGTGGCGACGCCGGATTGGCGCAGAAAGTCATCCTTGCCGATGTCGATGTCGATACCGAGTTCAAATCCATCATGCGGCAGTTGATCACGCACATGATGGAAGACCCGCGCACGATCACGACGTCGATCGACATAATCTGGATCGCCCGTGCCGTCGAGCGCATCGGTGACCACGCGAAGAATGTTGCCGAGCATGTCGTGTTCATCGCCGAGGGCAGGGACATCCGGCACCGCCAAGGGGAGCAAGGCGTGACACCGACAATTCTGGTCGTCGAGGACGAACCGGCCATCCAGGAACTTGTTGTCATCAATCTCAAGCACGCCGGCTTTCTGGTCGTTCCGCGCCGGCTAGTGCGGAAGAGGCGGAATCGGCGATCCGTGCCGCCTTGCCCGATCTTGTCGTGCTCGACTGGATGCTGCCCGGCCAGTCCGGCGTCGCCTTGGCCAAGAAGATTCGCGCCGACGAGCGAACGCGCGAGATGCCCATCATCATGCTGACCGCCCGCGCGCATGAGGAAGACAAGGTGCAGGGCCTCGAGGCGGGCGCCGACGATTACGTCACCAAGCCTTTCTCGCCCAAGGAACTGGTCGCCCGCGTGCGTGCCGTGCTGCGCCGGCGGGCGCCGCATCTCGCCGGCGAGGCAGTGCAGATCGGCGATCTGGCGCTCAACCCGGCGACCCACCGCGTGTTGGCCGGCAGTCAGCCGATCGAGCTCGGTCCGACCGAGTTCCGCCTGCTTTTCTTCTTCATGACCCACGCCGAGCGTGTCTATTCGCGAGCCCAGTTGCTCGACGAAGTGTGGGGCGACCACGTGTTCATCGAGGAGCGCACGGTCGACGTGCATATCCGCCGTCTGCGCGCGGCGCTGGAGACTTCCGGCCATCACGAGCGTGTCGAAACCGTGCGTGGCACCGGCTACCGCTTCCGGGGCGCGTGATCCGTTTGTCCGCCTATCTGCTCCGGTCGCTGCTGCTGATTCTGCTGGCAGCCATCGTTTCCTGGCCACTCGGCCGTCTTGTCGCGCCCTGGGTCGGCTGGTCGGTCTTCAGCGCCGGGCTCGCGCTGCAACTGGGCTTTCAGTTGCGCAACTTTGCCCGCCTCGATCGCTGGTCGCGGGCGCCGACAGCCCATCCCGCCCTTGAAGCGCTGGGTGCCTGGGATGGCGTCTTTGCGCGCATCTACCGCCACGAAAAGGATCTGCGGGGGAAGATCGAACGCCGGGTTGCGCAGATCGACATGCTGATCGCCGCCGGTCAGGCGCTGACCGACGGGGTCGTCCTGCTGGATCGCCACGATGCCATCGAGTTCTGCAACACGACAGCCGAGCTGCAACTGGGTCTGGCAGTTGCCACCGACCGCGGCCAGCCCATCGTCAATCTTGTCCGCCAGCCGGAGTTCGTGGCCTATCTCAAGGCCGGGGACCTGTCGCGCCCGTTGATTCTGCGCTCGGATCGCGCCCAGGACCGTATTTTATCCATTCATGTCATCCCCTTTGCGAACCAGCAGCGCCTGCTGCAGATCAAGGATGTGACGCAGACTGACCGCCTCGACCGCATGCGCCGGGATTTCGTCGCCAATGTTTCGCACGAGTTGCGCACGCCGCTCACGGTGCTTGCCGGCTTTCTCGAAACCTTGCAGGAAATCGAGGTCAACCGCGACGAACGGCAACGCTATCTGGCGCTTGATGGCCGAGCAGTCGCAACGCATGCAGGCGATTGTCCAGGATCTCCTGACGCTGTCCTCGATCGAATCGGCGCCGCCCCCTGAAAATGAGCAGGTCGACATGGTCAGCCTGGTCGACAAGCTGCGCCGCGATGCCGAGGCGCTTTCGGCCGGCAAGCACACCATCGTCGTCGACACCGACGGGCGCGGCGACCTCCGCGGTTCGCAACTGGAACTGACCAGCGCACTCGGCAATCTGGTCGCCAACGCCGTGCGCTACACCCCGGCTGGCGGCACGGTCCGCGTGTCATGGAAGGCGACATCGCAAGGCGCCGAATTCGCGGTCGAGGATACCGGTATCGGCATCGACGCCATGCACCTCCCGCGACTCACCGAGCGCTTCTATCGCGTTGACCGCGGACGCTCGCGCGATGCCGGCGGTACCGGCCTCGGGCTGGCCATCGTCAAGCACTCGCTGAGCCGGCACCAGGCGCAACTCGACATCACCAGCAAGCCGGGGGTCGGTAGCCGCTTTGCCGCCCGCTTCCCGGCCGCTCGCGTGTCCGGCGTCTAGCGTCGGGCAGTCGCGGGAAAGCAACACCCTCACTGTCCCGGGCGGACATTACGCTCGGAAGACCTTCAGGGATTGTGTGGCCTTGATTCATTCCTTGCCCGAACGATCTACCGTCGGCCCTTGAATACCATGAGGCGGGAGTGCCTGTCGCTTCATTGTCGCCGTCGGCGCCACGGACACTCCGCCTGCATCGCCGCCAATCACGCATAGGCGGTGCTCGTCGATGTTTGGCGGGGCAGTCAGACCGGGGTCGCCTGCCCGCTCTCGACGGGCGGGCTGTCGGCTGTTGTCGGCTTGGCATCTGTGGCCAGCGCTTCGAGCAGCACGGCGACGCCACGGGCCGAGTGCTCAAGTGCCGTCGCGTCGTCCGCGCTGAGCTTGCCGGAGCCGGTGCGCGCCCGGCGGGCCACTTCCACCAACCGTTCCGAATGCTGCAGCAGGCGGCCCCGGATCGCGTTGATCTGCTGGACGGTGGCAATCTCGGCCGCGTACAGTTCTCTGTTTGCCTCGTCACGTTCCGCTTCGGTGCTTGCCGCGGCCAGGTTGCGCAGCGCTGTCACTTCGTTCATCGACGCCTTCCACCATTCCAGGAAGTTTGCGCGGTGATCCATCAGCGCGTTGAGCGATTCGCCCATGGCATTGATCTCGTCACGCCCGCCGGCCACCGTCGGGACGCGCCCGGTCGGTGTTCCGAACGCGAGGTCGTCGAGCAGACCGGCCATCTGCCTGACCGGGCGAACGATAGTCCTGGCGATCATCACGGAGAACAGTGTCGCCAGGGCAATCGCCGCGGCAACGACAATGAGACCGCGCCTCATGCTTGCCTGCGACGACTCGGTGATTTCGGTGACGCGGCTGGCCATCGACTGATCCGCCTGCGCGACGTTTTGCTGGATCAGCGGAACGACCCGGTTGGCTGCGGCATCCATCTCTCCAATCCGGTCGGCGATGATCGCGCGCCGCGAGACGAGGACCAGGAAACTGCGCTGGTAGTCGCGCAGCAGGCTGGTGAGGAGTGCCTTGTCCGCATCGGCAATCGTTGATGCGGCGATCTGCGCGCGAATGCTCCTGGCTGTCTCGACGACCCTCTGTGCATAGGACTCATCGCCGCGCAGCAGGAAGTCCTTTTCCCAGCGGCGGAGTGCCAGCACGCTGGCCTCGAGGTTGGAGACGTGATGGGCATCGAGAAGCGCTTCGATGCGCTGCGCGGCATCGCGGAAAGGCCCTTTGCCACCGTCAGGGTTGCCCGTCCTGAGCACGCTGTCGGCATAGGGCTCGAAGGTTCTGGTATAGACGCCCAGTTCCGCGAGCAGTTTCTCCTTCACTGCCGGCTGGAGAGCAGAGGTCTCGACCAGTTGGCGGAATTCAACGACCAGCCTGCGAACCCGATCCCGGTAAACCGGGTCCCTGCGCAAGGCGAGATCCTTTTCGCTTCGGCGAATCTGTAGCAGAGTGGTATACAGACGGTCAACGTTGTAGTTGCCGGACAGATCGTGGAGGCGATGAATCCTCTCGCGGAAGTTCCCCTGGAGGCCGGAGTTCTCATCCAGTCCCATGCTCCGCCAGGCGTCGGCCACGGCACGGAAGGCCGCCTCATAGGTCGCGGTCAGCGCCTCGAGTTCCGTGGCGGTTTGCCGCGACTGTTCATCTACTGCCGCCAGCAGAGCCACATTTTTGCGCAGGTCGTGCAAGTGGAGTTCGACTTTGGCCGCGAACTGCTCTTTGCGCTGGCTCAGGAAGTTCAGTTCCGCCTCCCGTGCCGCCGCCATGTCGATCTCGATCTCGAACGCCAGCGACTTGCGGCGCTCGAAAACATCATGAAGCTGCCGATAGTCGTCGAGTACGGCGCCCAGCGTCTGCTGGTAGTGCCAGACGACGCCGACGAACAGCAGGCCGACCAATCCAAAGCCGAGGCCGAGTTTCTCGCCGATCCGCAACTTGCTGGAAAACCTTGCCACATCGCTCTCCTGATTGCTGAAGAATGGGAATCTCAAGCGCTAGTTGTGTCAGTATCCCGTGCCTTTCAGCCATCGTCAATCCGGGATCTCGTGCCTGCAGAGCAACTGGGTAACGTCGAGCTCTGGCAAGCCGGAAATGCCCGCCGTGGTGGATGGTTTTCCGGAGCATCACCGACCACGAAGGTGCCTCGGCTTCAGAACACCCCACGAGGTCCTGGCGAAACAGCTAAACTCACGTCATAGCGCCGTTGCACTTCGGAGTTGAAACCGCCCGCCCATGATCAAGGATAATTTGTCAGCAAGCAAGGAACGGCGCGGCTTCACGCCTGTTTGCTAGCTTCTGCATCGATGGACGCCCTGCCCCCGGGCTTGCTGGCACTGGTCCTTGCGGCTCTTCTCGCCGGTGGTATCGACGCCGTTGTCGGCGGCGGCGGACTGATCCAGATACCCGCGCTGTTTGCCGTTCATCCCGGAGAACAGGCGGCGACGCTCTTCGGGACCAACAAGTGCGCGAGCGTCGTAGGCACGGCCAATGCGACCTGGCGTTACGCGCGGCGGGTGAGGATGCCGTGGCGGACCATCGTGCCTGCGGCGTTTGCTGCTCTGGTCTTTTCCTATGTCGGAGCAGCCGCCGTCGCCTGGCTGCCCAGGGGTGTGGTGCGCCCGCTGGTTCTCGTGATGCTCGTCGTTGCTGCGGTCTACACGCTGAAACGCAAGGATTTCGGGCAGGTACATCGTCCGGCATACGGCGGTCGTCGCGAACTCCTCTTCGCGCTTCTGGTGGGCGGCGTCATCGGCTTCTATGATGGTTTTTTCGGGCCGGGCACGGGCAGTTTTCTGATCTTCCTGTTCGTCCGCTTCTTTGGCTTCGACTTCCTTCATGCCTCCGCCGGCGCGAAAGTGGTCAATGTCGCGACCAATCTCGCTGCCCTCGCCTATTTCCTGCCCAATGGCTACGTCCTGCCGCTTGTGGCGGCGGCGATGGCGGCGGCGAACGTCGGCGGGTCGATGGCCGGGACCTGGCTGGCACTCCGGTATGGCAGCGGACTGATACGGCGGATCTTCCTGCTGGTGGTCGGCGTCCTCATTGTCCGCTTCGCCTGGGACACCGTCGCGGCGCTCTGACCCCAGTTGAAGGTCCGGGGCAGGTGTGGCGGAAGGTTATAATCGCCACATGGGCAAAGAGGTATCCACGTGTTCCTGAGTCGAATTCTTCCGTACCCGCGGATTGCGCTGACGGCCGTCGTGGCTCTTCTCCTTGCTTCCTGCGCCGGAGCGCCGGGCGGCAATGGGACGCCTGAACAGACCGGCTCCACGCGAACCCGGTCAACTGCCAGTCTGCGCAGCGGATTTGCCTGCTGCAATCTGCGTTACAGTGGCGATCAGCTCAGCAGTTCCAATTATGCTCACTTGCCCTTCATCGCGGTCGGGACGCCGGTGCTGATCAGGGCGGTCGACGATGCCCAGGCGATTGTCGAGATCAATGGTCAGCAGATGCTGTTGCGGCCTGATCCGGCCCACACTCGCGAAAGTCCGGCCCAGTGGCTTGACAAGGCCGTCGTGGCACAGGATCCGCGGCGCCGGCTCGAGGGCTTACCAGGCGGGGTGCGTGCGGCAATCCAGTCGGGTCGCGTCATGAAGGGCATGACCAGGGACCAGGTCATCATGTCCATCGGCTATCCGCAGCCGGATGACAAGAAAGGCCTCGAGGCTCCGAGCTGGCGCTACTGGTGGTCAGGTTTCGAGTCCTTCTACGTCCAGTGGTCGCGGGACAAGGTGCGAAAGATCGACGGGGATTCGGCGACCGTGAACAAGCTCACCTATCAGTAGCTCGCGGTCGTGGCTCGCGAATGCTTGCTGGCGAGCGCCGGGCGATTCGTCAGCCCGCCTTGTCCAGCGTTCGGAGAAAGCTTGCGGCTTCCTGAAAGCCGACGACCCGGAGACCCTGTACTTCCTTGCCGGCCGGGGTGAAAAACACGATTCCCGGCGGCCCGAACAGGCCGAAGCGGGCGAGCAGCGCCTTGTCGTCCGGCGAGTTCGCGGTGACATCGGCCTTGAGCAAGGTGAATCCGGCCAGCTTTTCGCGCACCGCCGGGTCAGCAAAGGTGTAGCGTTCCATCTCCTTGCAGGAGACGCACCAGTCGGCGTAGAAATCGAGCATCACCGGACGGTCGACCGCAGCCAGGCGCGCCTCGAGCTCGGCAACCGAGCGTACCGGCTCGAATGACAGCTTCCTGACTTCGCCGGCGACCGCCTGAGTACGCAAACCGGCCAGCGGCTGCAGCGGATCCCGGCTGCCGGCCAGGGCGCCGATCAGAAGCGCGGCCCCGGTCAGCAGCATGACGATGCCGATACCTTTCCAGAAGCGCTGCCAGCCCCTGGCATGCTGTGGCAGCGGGTCGAGCGCGTGCAGGTAGATGGCCGGGACGATGAGCAGCGCCGCCCAGGCCAGCATCGGGACGACCGGCGGCACCACCGGCGTCAGCAGCCAGACGGCGGTGGCCAGCAGCAGCACGCCGAAGCCCTTCTTGACGCCTTCCATCCACGGGCCCGTCTTCGGCAGCAGCGAGCCGCCGGCGGTGCCGACGGCGATCAGCGGCGCGCCCATGCCGAGCGCCATGACGAACAGCGCCGTGCCGCCGAGCACGGCGTCGCCGGTCTGGCCGATGTAGAGGAGCGCCCCGGCCAGCGGCGCGGCGACGCAGGGGCCGACGATCAGCGCCGACAGCGCGCCCATGGCGAAGACGCCGATGCCGCGCCCGCCCTGGAGGTGACCGGATTCTTCCGACAGCTTGCTCTGCAGCGCGGTCGGCAGTTGCAGTTCGTAGAAACCGAACATCGAGAACGAGAGCACGACGAAGACCAGCGCGAAGGCGCCGAGCACCCAGGCGTTCTGCAGCGCGGCCGAGAGCAGCGTGCCGGTCAGCCCGGCGGCGATGCCGGCGGCGGCGTAGGTCACCGCCATGCCGAGCACGTAGGCGAGCGACAGCGCGAAGCCGCGGGCGTGGGAATTGCGGTGCCCCTGTCCGGCGATGATGCCGGAGAGGATGGGAATCATCGGCAGGACGCAGGGCGTCAGCGCCAGGCCGAGGCCGGCGATGAAGAAAAAGGCGAGATTGGCCCAGAATCCGGCGTTGCGCAGGATGCCGGCGATCCTGCCGCTTTCGTCGACGTTGACGCCGGGGCCGGCTGTTGCTTCCATGGCCGCAACAGGCGACCGCGCGGCGGGCGTGGTCGCCGGGTCGGGCAGCGTGACAGCCACCGTCTGTGTCTGCGGCGGGTAGCAGACGCCGGCATCGGCGCAGCCCTGCGAGGTGACGTTCAACTTGAGCGGCAGTTCGCCCGAGGCATTGCGCTCGACCGGCAGACGAACTGCGACGCTGTTGTAGAAGACCTCGACCTTGCCGAAATTCTCGTCGTCCTTCTCCTTGCCCTTGGGAAAGACCGCGGTGCCGAGCGCCACGCTCTCGCCATCGACGGCGAAGCGGAACTTGTCGCGGTAGAGGTAGTAGCCCTTGGCAATGGCGAAGGTGACCTCGATGGTCTGCGCGTCCAGCGCGCGGGCGCTGGGCTTGAAGGCGACGGCCGGGTCGAGGAATTCGTCGGCATGGGCGAAAGAAACGAGGAAGGCGAAGAGCAAGAGCAGGCGGCGCATGATCATTGGAGCGTTTCTTCGGCCACCCAGTTCAGGTAGGCGGGCAGGCCGCGCCCGATCGGCAGGGCGATGATTTCCGGAATCTCGTAGGGGTGCAGCGCGCGGATCGTCTCTTGAAGCGCCGGGTAGCTTGCTGCGGTCGACTTGATCAGCAGGGGTATTTCCGTTGCCGACTCGACCCTGCCCTGCCAGCGGTAGATCGACTGCACGCGCGGCAGGATATTGACGCAGGCAGCCAGTCTTGCTTCGACGATGGCCAGCGCGATGGTGTTGGCGGCTTCCTCGTCGGGACAGTTGGTGAGGACGAGCAGTGTTTCCATGAGCGGATTCTACTTGAGCAGGCGCCGCCGCGTCAGGTGCAGCGCCACGGTGAAGGCGGCCGCGGTCATTGCGACCAGCGCCGTGATGTGCGTCAGGGCGTCGGCCGGGATCTGTCCCGCCAGCAGCGGCCGTACAAGTTGGACGCCTTGTGCCAGCGGCAGCCAGCCGCCGGTCGCGGCGAGCCAGCCGGGCAACTGGTCGGTCGGGAAAAAGACGCCGGAAATCAGCGTCATCGGCGTGATGAACAGCGTGAAGTAGTACATGAAAAAATCGTAGGACGGCGCCAGCGCGTTCCAGATCAGGCCGAGTGCGGCAAAGGCGAGGCCGGTGAGGACGATGGCCGGCAGCGCCCAGAGGAGCATCGGGCCGTGGGTCAGGCCGAGGGCGGTGACGACGACAAGAATCGCCGCTCCGGAAAACAGCGACTTGGTCGCCGCCCAGAACAACTCGCCGGCCACGACATCGGCGAGGCCGAGCGGGGTGTTGAGGATGGCGTCCCAGGTCTTCTGTACATGCATGCGGGAAAAGGCCGAGTAAAGCGACTCGAAGGTTGCCGCGTTCATCGTCGAGGCGCAAACGGTGCCGGCGGCGAGGAAGGCCACGTAGGACTGGCCGTCGATGCTCGGGAGCATCTGACCCAGTCCGTAGCCGAGCCCGAGCATGTAGATCAGCGGGTCGGCGAGATTGCCCAGAATCGAAGGCAGGGCGAGCTTTTTCCAGACCAGGAAATTGCGTCGCCATACCGGGAGCCAGCCGAAAATCGGGGGGCGGATGCCACTCAGCATCGCGCCCCGATTTCCGCTCCGAACTCCGCCTGATGGCTGCCAGCGGATGCGTTGAGCCGTGGCCGATTACCGGAGAATCGCCAGGTCATCGCCCGAACAGGCCTTTCAGGACATCGCCGACGCCAGGCATCGCCGATTCCCTGGCCGGCCCCGAGGTGGCGGCGGCTTCCATCCCGAGAAGCGCGCTGTCGTGGCCCAGGACACGGACCGTGGCGGTCCAGATCAGCGGCTTTTTCTCGCCCGGTTTCTGCGGCGGGAAGGAATACCCCTGGACCGGCCCGTGCGCGGTGCCGGTCACCATGGCCATCTCGGCCTTGGCAAAAATCCCTTCGGGAATGGTGCATTCATGCTGGCTCGCCGGCAGCATCGGACGCTTGTTGCGGTCCGCCATCCAGATGACCATTTCCTTCTCGTCTCTCGCTGCCACGGCCTGCAGGTCGTAACCTCGGGCCCGCGTCAGGGCATCCCAGGAGAGCGGCACCGGCGCCTTCAGATCGCTTGAGCGCGCCTTGAGGTTCATCGGTTCGAGAAAGTCGAGGGCCGGCGTCAGGGCGAACCGGATATCGTCCTTCATGAAATTCGCCTTGACAAAATGCTCGCCGACGGCCGAGGCATTGTCCGGGATGCCCCGGTAATCGCGGTCACCCTGGGGCCAGCCGATCGTGCGCGGCGGCAGCGATGCGTCGCGGCCGGCGTCCTTGCCCTGGGTCCGGCTCTGGCGCGCCATGGCCTGGATTTCGGGCGGCACCTTGCCGGCGAGCGAGCGGAAGTCGATGACCTCCGGCTGGCCCTTCTGCACCGTCGGCGAGCAGCCCCAGTAGATCAGCACGCGGCCGTCCGGCTCGCCGTCGGGGGCGCCACCGCCGCCGCTCCGGCGCTCGCCGGTCAACGGCAGCTGCGGCCCGATGCGCATGGTGTCCGGAACCGTGTGCGCCGCCTGATAATCGCCCGGCAGATCGGTCGGCGAGGTCAGACGCAGGTCCATGTGGCGGCTGACACTGCTGCTCTTGCCGCCGGACATCATGCTGAAGACGCTCGCCATGCCCCCTGCCCCCATGCCGGCATGGGTCGTCAGGTTCATTTCGTAATTGGTCGGCGCCGCGCTCGCCGGGAGCGCCACCGCGCCGAGCGACAGACATATTGCCCGCAGGGTGTATGAATTATTCCGGTTCTTCATGGTAGGCCTCCGCAAGTTCAGGGTTAAGGGGTGACGACATTCTAGACCACGGCCATGCCTTGATGTCCAGCGCGGTTGACGGCGAATTTCAGGCGATTCCCGGGCCGGCTGAAGTCGCGCGGCGAAACTGTGGCTCAGTCGCGCAGCTCGCGACCGGTGAGCTTGATGAAGACGTCTTCGAGATTCGACGCGCGGTGGACGTAGCGCAGGCCGGGCGCCTCGGCGAGCCGGGCCAGCAGCGCGTGCGCGTCGGTGCAGTAGAAGAAGGCGGTTTCGCCGCTGGTCTCGACGCGTTCCGCGAGCTTGCCATGCGCCGCCACGAATGCTGTCAGTTCGCCGCCGGCTTCATCATAGGCTTCGACGACCTGCGGCTCGATGTGTTCGGCGATCAGCTGGCGCGGGCTGCCCCCGGCGATCTTGCGCCCGTGATCGATGATGATCAGCGAATCGCACAGGCGCTCGGCCTCGTCCATGAAATGCGTCGTCAGGATCAGCGTCTTGCCCGCCGACTTGAGCTGCTTCAGGCGCTCCCAGATCAGGTGGCGGGCCTGCGGGTCGAGGCCGGTGGTCGGCTCGTCGAGGAAGATGATGTCGGGGTCGTTGACCAGCGCCCGGGCCAGCGTCAGGCGGCGCTTCATGCCGCCGGAGAGGGTCGCGATGCGGGCGTCGGCCTTGCTGCCGAGACCGGCGAATTCGAGCAGATCAGGAATGCGCGCCCTGACCTCGTCGTCGCCAAGCCCGAAGTAGCGGCCGAAGACGAGCAGGTTCTCACTCGCGGTGAAATCCGGGTCGAGGTTGTCGAACTGCGGCACGACGCCGACCCTGGTCCGCGCCTTCCGCGCCTCGGCCGGAATGACGCAGCCGTTCAGGTTGATGTCGCCGCTGTCGGGGGCGGTCAGCCCGAGACAGAGGCGCAGGGTGGTCGTCTTGCCGGCGCCGTTCGGCCCGAGCAGTCCGAAGCAGCGTCCGCGCTCGACGCGGAAGCTCAGGCCGGCGACGACCTCAGCCCCGGCATACGACTTGCGCAGTCCGGAAGCGGCTAGTGCCGCCACGCGCGGGTGACGATGTCGCGGATCAGATGCAGGCGACGGTGAAAGAAGTGATCGGCGCCCGGAACGACGATGACCGGCAGGTCAAGCGGCCGCGCCCAGTCGAAGACATTTTCCAGCGGCACCGTCTTGTCGGCCGAGCCGTGAATGACGATGGTGTCGTGCGGCACGGCCTCGGTGTCATAGTGGCGCGTGCCCTCGACGAAGCCGGCGGCGGTGCCGACCAGCACCAGACGCTGTGCCGGGTGGCCGAGTTCGGCCAGACGCCGGGCCAGGCGCGTCTGGCAGAAGGCGCCGAACGAGAAGCCGGCAAGCGCCACCGGCAGGTTGCCGCAGCGGCACTTGGCGTCGTGCAGGACTGCCAGCAGATCCTCGGTTTCGCCATGGCCCTCGTCGTGGACGCCCTCGGTGTCGCCGACGCCGCGAAAGTTCGGGCGGAAGGCCGCATAGCCGAGGCTGACGAAGGTTCGCGCCAGCGTGTAGGCGACCTTGTTGGTGTTGGCGCCGCCGCCGATCGGGTGCGGGTGGGCGACCAGCGCGATGCCGCACGGTGCGTCAGGACGCTCCATGATGACGTCGATCTTGCCGGCGGGGCCGTCGATCAGGATCTTTTCTTCCGGTGCTCTCATATCTTCAGACGCTCCACGATCCGGCCATTGACCAGATGTTCCTGGATGATTTCCTCGACGTCTTCCTTGTCGAGATAGGTGTACCAGACGGCTTCCGGATAGACGACCATGACCGGACCGTGATCGCAGCGATCGAGGCAGCCGGACCGGTTGATTCGCACCTTGCCGGGACCCTTCAGTCTTCAGTTCGCCGATGCGGTCCTTGGCGTAGGTCTGCATTTCGCTGGCGCCGCGTGCGTTGCAGCACGTTTCCCCCGGCTCGCGCTGGTTGCAGCAGAAAAACACGTGATGCTTGAAATGACTCATCGGCAATCTCCTTGGGACGGCAATTATAGGCGGTCCGGTTTACCTGGAACGCCTGGTGTTCGCCCAGTGCTTCTCCAGCGCGATGATCAACGAAGAGCCCAGCGCAAAGGCGAAAATCTCCATCCACTCGGTGAGTCCGATCGGCGCGGTCGAGAATGCGGCATTGAGCGGCGCCCAGTAGGTGAGCAGCAGTTGCAGGATCGCCATCGTGCCGATCCCGCCCCACACCCACGCGTTGGAAAAGACGCCGAGGCTCCAGAAACTGCGGGTCAGCGAGCGGCAGTTGAACAGGTAGAGCATTTCGACCATGACGAAGACGTTAACCGCAACCGTGCGCGCCTCGGCCAGCGACTGCCCTTGCGCCAGTTCGCGCAGATAGAGACCGAAGGCGCCCCCCAGCAGCAGGAAGGAAACGAGGACGATGCGGCGGATCAGCGCGTGGTCGAGCACCGGCGTTTCCAGCCGGCGCGGCGGGCGATTCATGATCCCGCGCTCGATCGGCTCGAAGGCCAGCGGCAGGCCGAGCAGCACCGCGGTGGTCATGTTGATCCAGAGGATCTGCAGCGGCGTGATCGGCAAGGTACTGCCGAAGAGAATCGCGGCGACGATGACCAGTCCCTCGCCGAAATTGGTCGGCAGCGTCCACGTGATGAACTTGACGAGGTTGTCCCAGACACCCCTGCCCTCTTCGACCGCCGCCTCGATGCTCGCGAAATTGTCGTCGGTCAGCACCATCGCCGCCGCTTCCTTGGCCACCTCGGTGCCGCCGAGGCCCATGGCGATGCCGATGTCGGCCTGCTTCAGCGCCGGTGCATCGTTGACTCCGTCGCCGGTCATCGCGACGACCTCGCCGCGCGACTGCAGGGCGCGCACCAGGCGCAGCTTCTGCTCGGGCTCGACGCGGGCGAACACATCGGTTTCATGAGCGGCGAGCGCCAGGGCATCGTCGTCGAGCCGCGCCAGTTCGCGGCCGGTCAGCGCCCGCCGGGCGGAAAGTCCGATTTGCCGGGCAATGGCCAGCGCCGTCACGGCGTGGTCGCCGGTGATCATCTTGACCCGGATGCCGGCCGAGTGACAGTTCCGGATCGCGCTGATCGCCGCCTTGCGCGGCGGATCGATCATGCCGACGATGCCGATCAGGCACAGCCCGTGCAGACTGTCGTCGGACAGCGCGCTTCCCGGCGGGGCAACCCGCCGAGCGAGAAGCAGGACGCGCATGCCCTGCCCGGCGAAGGCCTCGGCGGCCGCCTCAAGCCTTTCCCGATCGAGTTCCTCGCCTTGGCCGGTGAGCGAAAGTTGCTCGACGCAGCGCGGCAGCAGTCGCTCGAGCGCACCCTTGACGTAGACGACCTGCTCGCCGTCACCGGCGTGTGCCGTCGCCATGTATTGCCGGCTGGCGTCGAAAGGCAGTTCGTCCTGGCGCGGAAACAGCGCGTTCAGTGTGTGTTCGTCGAGCCCGCCCTTGCGCGCGACGACGAGCAGCGCGGCTTCGGTCGGGTCGCCGGTGATCGTCCAATGCCGGGCGGTCTTCGCCAGGCTGGCGTCATTGCACAGGGCGCCGGCCATGAGACATTCGCGCAGCGCACCGTCGCCGGCGACCGCAAGCTCGTCGTGGCGGATGTCCCCTTCGGGGCTGTAGCCATGGCCCGCCACCGTGAAGCGGCGGCCGGCGCAATAAATGGCGCGCACCGTCATGGCATTCTCGGTCAGCGTGCCGGTCTTGTCGGAGCAGATGACTGTCGTGCTGCCCAGCGTTTCCACTGCCGCCAGGCGGCGGATGATGGCGCGGCGCTTCGCCATGCGCCCGACCCCGATCGCCAGCGTCACCGTCACCGCGGCCGGCAGTCCCTCCGGGATCGCGCCGACGGCCAGCGCGACGGCGGCCATGAACATCTCGAACGGCGGGGCGCCACGCGCCAGGCCGACGGCAACGGTGAGCAGCGCGAGGCCGCCGATCGCCCATAGCAGCCAGTTGGAAAAGGTGGCCATCTTGCGCGTCAACGGCGTTGCCATTTCGGGTGCGCTGGCGATCAGGCCGGCGATGCGGCCGGTCTCGGTGGCGTCGCCGGTCGCGACGACCAGCCCGGCGCCCTGCCCGGCGACGATGGTGGCACCGGCGTAGGCCATGTTGCAGCGCTCGGCGAGCAGCGTCTCGGCGGGCAGCGCGCCGACCTCCTTGCCGACCGGCAGCGATTCACCGGTCAGCATCGACTCGTCGGCGCGCAGTTCGCGCTGGTGGAATAGACGCAGGTCGGCGGGGACGCGGTCGCCGGCGGCCAGCAGAACGACATCGCCCGGCACCAGTTCGCCGGCATCCAGCTTCTTGCGCTGGCTGTCGCGCCGTGCCGTGACCGGGGTGGCGACGCTGCGCGCCAGTGCGGCGAGCGCGCCTTCGGCCTTGGCCTCCTGCCAGTAGCCGATGACCGCATTGACCAGCACGACGCCGAAGATCACGCTGGCGTCCACCCACTCGCCGAGCGAACTGGTGACCAGTCCGGCGGCGATCAGGACGAGGACGAGCGGTTGCGCGAGCTGCCCGGCAAAGCGTCTCCAGGCCGGCTTGCCCGGCGCCTGGGTAAGCCGGTTGGGGCCATGGCGGGCCAGGCGGCCGGCCGCCTCGGCGGTGCTCAGTCCGGTCGAGCAATCCACTCCCTGATGCCGGGCGGCGGCATCCGGCGCAAGCGCGTGCCAGGCTAGTGGCGACGCGTCGTCAGCAGGAGGAACGGGAGTGTCAGGAAGGGCCATAGCGTTGCGATCCAGCGCGTCAGTCCATTGAAGTTGAGAAAGTGGCCTTGCCGCCAGGCGGCCAATGCGGCGGCGGAGTAAGGATTGGGCGGGGCGAGATTGACCAGCATCGCCCCGGCCAGCAGCGCCAGCGCCGCCAGCAGCAACCGGGCGGTTGCCGGCAGGGCGATGGCGATCGCCAGGCCGAGGCTGGCGAGAAGCAGGCCGATTTTCGCCCCCGGTGTGAGCCAGGCGAAGGCCTCATCCGGACTGACCAGAATCGCCGCAGCAACCGTGCGCACGATCAGACCGAAAAGGATGAACAGCGGAACGGCGACATACGCCAGCGCCTTGCGGGCGCACAGCACGCGGACGATCAGTCCGACGGCCAGTGCGTTGAACGCGGTGATGCTCGCCTCGATCAGCACGAAGCTGTCGGCGGCGAAGGGAACGGCCCCGCCCAGCCCGAGAATCTGGCGGAGGTCGCCGGCGCCGAAAAGCAGGATCTCCGGCGACAGCGGTATCAGCAGCCAGAGGCCGAGCAGGGTCAGGCCGAGTTCGGCATGCGGGATCGGTGCGATCAGGCGCTTCTGCCATGCCGCGAAGCGAACGAAGACGCGCGGCCCGACTACCTGCGCCCAGATCGCGCCGAGCAGGCTGCCGAGCGCATTGCAGGCGAGATCGACGTTCGATGGAACACGCGAGGGCAGCCACGTCTGCAAGGCCTCGAGTACCAGGCTGACCGTCGCCGAGAGGAGCAAAGCGAGGGCCGGGGCGGTGAAACGACCCGGCAATCCCCGCAGGGCGAGTGTCAGCAGGAAGCCCAGAGGCATATAGACCGCGACATTGGTGGCGAGATCGAATGTCGTCCAGTAGCGCGGCCAGGCGCCTTCGAGGAAAGCGAAGGGCGAGATCCCGGTGTCGCGCCAGCCGGAAAACGGGTGCAGGCTGCCGTAGATGACCAGGCCGAGCCAGGCCAGCGCAAGGTAACGGGCGAGAAGAACCGGGCCGCGGGTGTCCATGGCCCGATTGTATGTCAGTGGCGGTGCGGGTGATCCGCCGCATGGTGGGTCTCGGCGGCGGCACGGTGATGCAGGGCGGCGTGAATGTCCGCGTGCGGGGTCGGGTGGCCGACCCATTGCGGCAGCAGCGAACCGGCGATCATGCCGAGCATGCTGACGCCCAGCCCGATCAGCTGCGGCGGCACCAGACTCGCCTCGCCGATCAGCAATTCGACCAGGATCCAGGCGCTGAGGCCGCCGAGTATCGCCGCCAGCGCGCCCTGCGTGGTCGCCCGTTTCCAGAACGCGCCGAAGAACAGCGGCACGAAGGCGCCGGCCAGCGTGACCTTGTAGGCGTTCTCGACCATCTTGAAGATGCTGGCACTGGAGTACAGCGCGAAGCCGAGCACGATGAGCGGTGAAGACGACGATGGTGACGCGCATGACGCGCAGGAACTGGTGGTCGCCCATGCCGGGGAAGAAGCCGCGCACGATGTTCTCCGAAAAGGCCACCGAAGGCGCCAGCAGCGTCGCCGACGAGCAACTCATGATCGCCGACAGCACGGCGCCGAAGAACACGGCCTGGGCGAAGAGCGGGGTGTGGTGCATGACCAGCGTCGGCAGTACCAGTTGCGAGTCGGTCTCGAGCAGGCTGTTGAACAGGTCGGGGTCGATCAGGGTCGCCGAATAGGCGATGAACATCGGCACGAAGGTGAAGCAGAAGTAGATCGAGCCGCCGAGGATCGAGCCCCAGATGGCGATGGTCGCGGTCTTGGCCGAGGTGATGCGCTGGAAGACGTCCTGCTGCGGGATCGAGCCGAGCATCATGGTGATCCAGGCGCCGAGGAAGGTCAGCCACTGCCAGGGATCGGGCGGCGGGAAGAAATCGAGCTTGCCCGCGGTCGACGCGTGATCGATGACCAATTCCACCCCGCCGGTCAGACCGGAAACGAGGTAGCCGATGTACAGCATGCCGCCCATGATGACGCCCATCTGGACGAAATCGAGGATGGCGACGGAGAGCATGCCGCCGAAAGTGGTGTAGGTGAGGACGATGGCGGCGCCGAGGATCATGCCGGCGCTCTGGCTGACGAAGCCGCCGGTGACGACGTTGAAGACGAGGCCGAGCGCCTTGATCTGCGCCGAGACCCAGCCGAGGTAGGAGGCGACGATGCACAGCGTGGTCAACACTTCCACGGTGCGGTTGTAGCGCATGCGGAAATAGTCGCCCAGCGTCAGGATGTTGAGCTTGTAGAGCTTCTTGGCGAAGAAGAAGCCGGCGATGATCAGGCACAGCGACGAGCCGAAGGGATCGGCGACGACGCCGCGCAGGCCTTCCTTGACGAAGGTCGCCGAGACCCCGAACACCGCTTCGGCGCCGAACCAGGTGGCAAACACGGTGGCGGTGACGACCGGCAGCGGCAGGTGGCGTCCGGCGACCGCGAAATCCTTGGCGGTGTGCACGCGGGTGGCCACGTAGAGGCCGATGCCGATGGACAGCATCAGGTAGAGGACGACGAACCAGATCAGCATGCCGTGCAACCGAGAGGCAAGATGTTGAAATTGTGCAAATTATAGGGTCACCGAAGGACTGCATGGGCCGTTGATGCCCAAGAAGGCGACGCGGCATCGATTGAATCAGGCGCAGATTCAGGGCCTGCGACAGCACCGAGCAGTACTTGCCAACGACGCCATTTAGATATACTGTACAAATTAACAGTCTATTGCATCGCGCCTGTCCCCGGGCGGCTTGTCAATTGACTGAGACGCGGGAAGGTGTGCCTTGTTGCAAGGGCTGCGCAGGTTTGACGGCGCTGTCGGGCAGCAAGGCTGTTCAGAGTCCGGCCTTCAGCAATTTCTATTCCATCTTTGGCCCCTGTGCCATAATTCCATCAATTACCGAGGTATCGCAATGGACGACAACAAGGCAAAGGCGCTTGCAGCGGCGCTGCAGCAGATTGAAAAGCAGTTCGGCAAGGGCTCCATCATGAAGATGGGAGACGGGGAGATTGACGAAGCCATTCAGGTCGTCTCCACCGGTTCACTGGGCCTTGACATCGCGCTTGGCGTCGGTGGCTTGCCACGGGGTCGGGTTGTCGAGGTCTATGGCCCGGAGTCTTCCGGAAAGACCACACTCTGCCTGCAGGTCATCGCAGAAATGCAGAAGCTGGGCGGCGTCGCCGCGTTCATCGATGCCGAGCATGCCCTCGACCCGCAATATGCGCAGAAACTCGGGGTCAACGTCGGCGAACTGCTCATTTCCCAGCCCGATACCGGCGAGCAGGCGCTGGAGATTTCCGACATGCTGGTGCGTTCGGGCTCGGTCGACATCATCGTCATCGACTCGGTGGCCGCCCTGACCCCGCGTGCCGAGATCGAAGGCGAGATGGGCGACCAGATGGTCGGCCTGCACGCCCGCCTGATGAGCCAGGCGCTGCGCAAGTTGACTGCCAACATCAAGAAGACCAATACACTGGTTGTCTTCATCAATCAGATCCGCATGAAGATCGGCGTCATGTTCGGCTCGCCGGAAACCACTACCGGCGGCAACGCGCTGAAATTCTACGCGTCGGTCCGCCTCGACATCCGTCGTATCGGCGCGATCAAGCGGGGCGACGAGGTCATCGGCAGCGAAACCAAGGTCAAGGTGGTGAAGAACAAGGTGGCGCCTCCGTTCCGCGAAGCCATCTTCGACATCCTCTACGGCGAGGGTATTTCCCGGCATGGCGAAATTGTCGAGATGGGGGTCGCCCACAAGCTGGTTGACAAGTCCGGCGCCTGGTACGCCTACAAGGGTGAGAAGATCGGCCAGGGCAAGGACAATGCCCGTGAATTCCTGCGCGGTCATCCCGAGATCGCCCGGGAAATCGAAACGCGGATTCGTGAAGCTGCCAGCAGTACGGTGATCAAGCCGACCAAGTCGGCGCCGGGCGATGCCTGATTCCGGCCATGCGCTGCGGGTTGCCGCGCTGCGGCTGCTTGCCCGGCGGGATCACAGCCGGGCCGAGTTGAAGACAAAACTGGCCGCCGCCGCCAAGTCCGAGGAGCAGCTGGATTCTGTGCTCGATGCGCTGCAGGCCGAACGTCTGCTTTCCGATCAGCGCTACGCGAGCGAGCGTGTTGCGGCGCGCGCTGTGCGCTATGGCAACGCGCGACTGAAGCGGGAGTTGCGCCAGCACGGCATTAGCGACGACGACATTGCTGCCGTGCTGCCCGAAGGCGGCGATGAGGCGGCGCGTTGCCGGGCCGTCTGGGCGAGGAAGTTCGGCCGGTTACCAGTGGACGCAGCGGAGCGCGGCAGGCAGATGCGTTTCCTGCAATATCGCGGTTTCTCCGGCGAAGCGATTCGCGGCGTAATGCGCGGAGCCGATGAATGAGTGATTCCGCCGTTTCAAAGCTGGCGGCCAGCAATCTGCGCAAGAAATACAAGGCGCGCACCGTGGTCACGGATGTTTCCTTCGAGGTCAAGAGTGGTGAGGTGGTCGGCCTGCTCGGACCCAATGGCGCGGGCAAGACGACCTGTTTCTACATGATCGTCGGTCTCGCCCCCGCCGATGGCGGGGAAGTCCATATCGACGACGCCCGGCTGACTCACCTGCCGATGCACAGCCGGGCACGTCAGGGCCTTTCCTATCTGCCGCAGGAGGCTTCCGTCTTCCGCAAGTTGAGCGTGGAGGAGAATATCCGGGCGGTTCTGGAATTGCTGAATATTCCGGAAGCGGAACTCAACGATCGCCTCGAGGGCCTGCTCGAAGAACTGCATATCGGCCATGTCCGCCACATCAATGCGGCTGCGCTGTCGGGCGGCGAGCGGCGGCGGGTGGAGATCGCCCGCGCGCTGGCGACCAATCCGCGCTTCATCCTGCTCGACGAACCGTTTGCCGGGGTCGACCCGATTGCCGTGCTCGAAATCCAGAAAATCATCCGGTTTCTCAAGGAGCGCGGAATCGGCGTCCTGATTACCGACCATAATGTCCGGGAAACGCTGGGGATCTGCGACCACGCCTACATCATCAATGAAGGGCGCGTGCTTGCCGCCGGACGCTCCGACGAAATCGTCGGCAACGAGAGTGTGCGCAAGGTCTATCTGGGCGAGCACTTCAAGCTGTGAGCCCCGAACCCGGTAGCAAGACGCCCGATCGATGAAACCCGCTCTCCAGCTAAAGCTTTCCCAGCATCTGGCGCTTACTCCCCAGTTGCAGCAGTCGATCAAGCTACTGCAGTTGTCGACGGTCGAGATGCAGCAGGAAATAGAAAATTACCTGCTCGAAAACCCGATGCTGGAACGCGATGATGATGGCGGCAACGAATCGTACGCTTCGGCGCAGCAATTCGATGCGCCGCGCAGCGACGCGGTCGAGCGCGCCGATCATGACGAACGTGAAGAGCGCGATGCGCGGGATGATCGCGAGCTGGCTGCGCCTGGCGCACCCTCGGACGTCGACGATGACCGCTGGAGTTCGGATGCCGGCACGTTTACCGGTGCCGGTCGCGATGACGACGATGACAGCGATGCCCAGGACATTCATGGCAGCACGCCCAGCTTGCGGGATCATCTGACATGGCAGATGGGCGTCATGCAACTCAGCGAGCGCGACCGCAGTCTCGTGCGTTTCCTGATCGACGCGCTCGACGACGACGGCTATCTCGCCACACCGCTTGCCGAACTCCTGGAAGGCATACCGCCGGAGTACGAGATCGAGCTGGAAGATCTGGAAATCGCCCTTTGCCATATCCAGAGTTTCGAACCCACGGGTATCGGCGCGCGCAGTCCGCAGGAGTGCCTCGCGCTGCAGCTCAAGGCGCTCCCGCAATCAAGCGAGCAGCAACTGGCGCTGGTGATCGTCGAGAAGCATCTCGAACTCCTGGCGGCGCGCGACTTCGCCAGGATCCGCCGCCTTGCCGACTGCACGGAACAGGCGCTCAAGGCCGCACATGCGTTGATTGTCAGCCTCGATCCACGCCCGGGATCACGCTTCGCGCAGATGGAGGCGCGTTACATCACGCCCGATGTCATCGTCAAGAAGCTCAGGGGCCAATGGACGGCCTACATCAATCCGGATGCCTATCCGCGGCTGCGCATCAATCGGCTCTATGCCGAGGTGCTGGGCAGACAAAGGCGCGGCAACGGCAACCTGACGGGACAGTTGCAGGAAGCACGCTGGCTGATCAAGAACGTGCAGCAGCGCTTCGAGACGATTCAACGGGTGACGCAGGCCATAGTCGATCGCCAGCGGCAGTTTTTCGAACATGGCGAAGTGGCGATGCGCCCGCTGGTCCTGCGCGAGATTGCCGATATTCTTGGTCTGCACGAGTTGACCGTGTCACGGGTGACCAGCCAGAAATACATGGCCACCCCGCGCGGGATCTTCGAATTGAAATATTTCTTTGGCAGCCATGTCTCCACCGATAGCGGTGGCGCATGCTCGGCCACGGCCATTCGCGCCCTGATAAAGCAGCTGGTGGGTGCCGAAGATGGCAAGAAGCCCTTGTCGGATAGTCAATTATCCGAAATACTAGGCCAGCAGGGAATTGTTGTAGCCCGCCGAACGGTGGCAAAATACCGCGAGTCGCTCAACATTCCGCCGGTCAATTTACGCAAGACCCTGTAGCGAGAGGAGAAGAAATGAATCTGCAGATTGCTGGTCACCACATTGAAGTCACACCAGCATTGCGACTGTATGTCGAGAACAAGCTGGATCCCGTGATTCGCCATTTTGACAAGGTCACTGGCGTAAATGTGATTCTGTCGGTTGAAAAGCTGAAGCAGAAGGCCGAAGTCACCGTGCATGTGCCGGGCAAGGACATGCACGTCGAGGAATCCGGGGATGACCTTTATGCCGCCATCGACGCCTTGTTCGACAAGCTGGACCGCCAGGTTCAGAAATACAAGCAAAAGGTCCAGGACCACCATCGGGGCGACAAGCCAACCCACGAAGTCGCTGGCTGATTTCTCAACGACCGCGGCGATGCCGCTGCGGTCTCGTCTTTGGTGCATTGATGAACCCACTGATCAACATCCTGCCGGTCGGGCAGGTGCTTCTCGATCTCGAATCGAGCAGCAAGAAGCGTGTTTTTGAGCAGGTCGGCACGCTTTTCGAGAGTCACCTCGGACTTTCCCGTGCTGTCGTTTTCGACAGCCTGTTCGCTCGTGAGAAGCTTGGTTCCACCGGCCTTGGCCAGGGGGTGGCCATTCCCCATGGCCGCATCAAGGGGCTGAAACAGGCAGCCGGAGCGTTCGTGCGACTGAAGACGCCCGTTCCCTTCGATGCACCGGATGGGCGCCCCGTCAATCTGCTGTTTTTCCTGCTTGTGCCCGAGCAGGCGACCGAGCACCATCTGGAAATTCTTTCCGAGCTGGCCCAACGCTTTTCCGAACGGCCGTTCCGCGATGCCCTGGCAGCGGCGCCGGATTCGGCCGCCGTGATCGCTCTTTTCCACAACTAGTCACTCCGGTGCTTCGCCACATCAGTCTGCTTCAGCTTTACGAGGACAACCGCGAACAGCTGCTGCTGGACTGGGTGATCGGTCAGCGCGTCAACCGCCGGATCGGAATCAAGGTTTGCAGCAATTACGGCGCCGACGTCGTAGGCCACATCAACATCATTCACCCGGAGCGTCTCCAGGTCATGGGCCAGGGAGAATACGACTGGGCCATGCGCATCGGCGAGCGCCGCTTCGCTCATCTGTTTCATGAGCTGCTGCTGGCGAAACCCCCGGCCGTCCTCGTCGCTGACGGTCTGACTGCCCCGAATGTGCTGATCGAGGCCTGCAAGGCTTCGGATACCCCTGTCATCCTGTCGCCCAAGCCCTGCTCGGCCGTCATCGACCTGTTGCGCATCTATCTTTCGGCGCGGCTGGCCGACACGGTCAACCTGCACGGGGTTTTCATGGACGTCCTCGGCATGGGTGTCCTGATCACCGGGGATTCGGGCGTCGGCAAGTCGGAACTGGCGCTCGAACTGATTTCGCGGGGCCATGGTCTGGTCGCTGACGACGTCGTCGAAATGGGCCGCATCGCGCCGGCGACGGTCGAAGGCCGCTGCCCCGGCATGCTCCGGGACTTCCTCGAGGTGCGCGGCCTCGGACTGCTCAATATCCGGACCATATTCGGCGAGACGGCGTCACGTCGCAAGATGAAGCTCAAGCTGATCGTCCACCTCCAGAAATCAGCGATTGGCGCCGACGCTCCGCGCTTGCCGCTCGATGCCCAGACGCAGGAAGTCCTCGGCGTCCCGATTCGCACTGTCGTCATTCCGGTCGCGGCCGGGCGCAACCTGGCAGTACTTCTCGAAGCGGCGGTGCGCAATACCATCCTGCACTTGCGCGGGATCGACAGCATGCAGGACTTCATCGACCGCCAGCAGCGGATGATGCTTGACGAAGAGGGTTGATTGCCAGATAGTTGTCCTGCATTCCAAATCCATTCACATTAGGAGACAACGATGAAGACCCTGATTGCCGTGTTGCTCGCCGCGTTTGCGGCATCCTCCGTCTATGCTGCCGACGACTGCGCGGCCAAGGCCGCCGAGAAGAAACTGGCGGGCGCGGCAAAGGATAGTTTCATGAAGAAGTGCATGGCGGATGCGGCGGGTTCAGGCAGCGCGTGTGAAGGAACCGCTGATCAAAAGAAACTGGCGGGTGCCGCACGCACCAGTTTTCTCAAGAAGTGTGAAGGCGACGCGAAGGCCAACGAGGCCAGCGCTGCGTGCGAGGCGACGGCCAGCGAGAAGAAGCTGGCTGGTGCCGCCAAGAGCAGTTTCGTCAAGAAATGCGTGGCTGACGCCCACGCGGCCCACTGATTTACTGATCGTTTCTGGTGTCGACCGCAACGGCCACCTTCGGGTGGCCGTTATTGAATCCGCACCTCCCTAGAGATGTTCGAACTCGGCGTAATCGGCCTTGGGATCGCGGCCCGATGCGCCAAAACATATGCGGCCACTGCCCTTGAGTTCGATTTCGCCCTGCCGGACCAGGATCTCCTTCTGTGTGCCCAGGCTGACATAGCTTCCGTTGGTGCTGCTGTCGATGTAGAAATAGCTGTTCGTTCGCCGTTCGATCCGGCCGTGGGCGCGCGAGGCCTTGTGGTCGATGATCAGCAGCTTGCTTGCCGGGCCGCGTCCAAGAGTCAGCGTGGGAGACTTCTCGTCGAGCAGGAAGGCATTTCCACGGTAACGAATGCACAGGCGATCGACGCCACCAAGGATCTGGCTGGGAGTCGGATCCATGATGACGCCGTGCTTCTGATGCTGTTCTTCGTGAGTCAGCCAATCCACTTCGGAAAGATCGAAACTCCTGTCGCCTTCCTTGAGACGCCCGAGATCAGGCATCACGCGGCTTAGAATGGCGCTACGCTTCGGGAGTTCGCGGATCAACAGCGAACTGGCGACGATCTGGTCGATGCGTGCCAGGCCGGCAATGTTTCTGGCGCCGGTAACTGCCTTGTTTGTCGCGGCGGTAATGATTTCCTCGCTCGGGACGGCGCCGCCGGCGTCGATTACCCCGACATGCACGCCGATGCGGATGGTGAGCTTGAGTCCGGAAACCGGGGGCAGCTTGGATACGCGCAACTGCATGTTGATGGCCGCCTGACAGGCGTCTTCCGCCGATTCGAAAGCGGCCACCAGTTCGCCGCCGGAGATCTTCACCGTCTGACCGCGGTAGCCGGCAATCGAGCGCTCCATGCGCTTCACACAACGCTCGACGGCATAGGCGGCTTCGGTATCTCCGATGCGCTGGAAAAGACGGGCGCTTCCCGATACGTCGGCGAACATGGCAAACACTTTGCTTTGCGCTTTACTCATCGAAGTCAGGATTAATTTCAGAGGTTCAATTATCGCATTGTGGGGGGGAGTCGAACAGGGAAGTTCGGGAAGGAGGGCAATGCTCGCTAGGTGTGCCATTTTGGAAAACTCCTGCGGTGACGATGGATCGAGTATCGAGCCTCACCCGACTTCCGGCATGTTAAGTAATTCACGGGGCATTGAATTTCTGCTGAATTCGCGGGCGCGGCCTGGCGCCGGTCGCCAACCGCGCGGCGATATCGATCGCCATGTCGCCTGCAGGCATTTCGGGTGGATCGAAGGCGACATCGCCCTCCTCCACCGGCGTCGCCAGGGTGAGGCCACGGAAATCGAACTGCGCATTGTCGGCCAGATGCGATGGCAGGATATTTTGCATGGCCGTAAACACCGACTCGGTACGTCCGGGGAAGCGGCGATCCCAGTCCTCCATCATTTCGCGAATCTTCTGGCGCTGCAGGTTGGCCTGCGAACCGCAGAGGTTGCAGGGAATGATCGGGTACTCCATGCCGCGCGCGAAGCGGGCGATATCCTTCTCCGAGCAGTAGGCGAGCGGCCGGATCACGATATGCGCCCTGTCGTCGGTGACCAGCTTCGGTGGCATTGCTTTGAGTTTGCCGGCGAACAGCATGTTGAGGAACAGCGTGTGCACCATGTCGTCGCGGTGATGACCAAGCGCGATCTTGTTTGCGCCGAGTTCCTTTGCCGTCCGGTAGATGATCCCGCGGCGCAGGCGCGAGCACAGCGAACAGGTGGTCTTGCCCTCGGGGATCTTTTCCTTGACGATCGAATAGGTATCGGCCTCGACGATCCGGTAGTCGATTCCCAGATCAGCCAGATAGCGCGGCAGGACTTCGGCCGGGAAGCCCGGCTGCTTCTGGTCGAGATTCATGGCGATCAGCCGGAATCCAACGGGCGCCCGCTTCTGCATGGCGAGCAGCATGTCGAGAAGGGTGTACGAGTCCTTGCCGCCGGAGATGCAGACCAGAATGGTGTCGCCGTCCTCGATCATGTTGTAGTCGATGATGGCCTTGCCGACGCGACCTTCAAGAAACTTTCTCAGCTTTTGCAGGGTATTCGAGGTTTCCATGGCGGACCTTCTTGAGCCTTCCGCGGTCGACCGCGGAAAAAGGGCGAAGTTTACCCCGATACCAGCGGAATCTTCGGGCAATCGTCTTCATTGCCGGATAAAATCGGCGCCTTTCCGGAAATTCGATGAGCCTCCCGCCGCCTTCTCCTGAAGCCTCCGCCCACAGCGGGGAAGTGGTCGCCGCAATCGGCCGCGAGATAGCCGCGCGGGGCGGCTGGATCCCCTTTGCACGCTTCATGGAACTGGCGCTCTACGCGCCGGGCCTTGGCTACTACTCAGCGGGGGCGCGGAAATTCGGAGCAGCCGGCGATTTTGTCACCGCCCCCGAGATGAGCGCTTTCTTTGGACGCGCGCTGGCACGCCAGGCCGCCCAGGTGATGGAAGCATCGCAGCCGCTGCTGCTGGAAGTCGGTGCCGGCTCAGGGCGTCTGGCGGCTGACTTGCTGCTCGAACTCGAAGCGCTCGGAAGCCTGCCGGAGCGTTACGAGATCCTCGATCTGTCCGCCGATCTGCGCGAGCGTCAGCAGGCGACGCTGGCGGCTGCCACACCGCATCTGCTGTCCCGCGTGCATTGGCTGGATCGTCTTCCGGAAGCATTTTCGGGCGTCGTCGTGGCCAACGAACTGCTCGACGCGATGCCCGCCCATGTCGTTGCCTGGCGGGAAGATGGCATCTTCGAGCGCGGTGTCGGGTTCCCCGAGACAGGCGGTCTCGCATGGCACGAGCGACCAGCGACGGGTGCTCTGCTGGCGGCCGCCGGAGAGATCGGCAGCCAATGCAGTCTGCCGCCGGGTTACGAAAGCGAGATCAGCCTGGCGGCGCGTGCCTGGGCCGCTGAATGGGGCCATCGCCTGCAGTGCGGCGCGCTGCTGCTGATCGACTACGGCTTTCCGCGCCGTGAGTTCTACCATCAGCAGCGCGGACGCGGCACCTTGATGTGTCATTACCGCCATCATTCGCATCCCGATCCGTTCCACCTCCCGGGATTGCAGGACGTCACGGTCCACGTCGATTTCACGGCAATCATCGCCGCCGCCGATGCAGCCGGACTCGATCTTCTCGGTTACACCAGCCAGGGCCGGTTTCTGCTCAACTGCGGCATCCTCGACCTGCTGGCCAGGGAGCAGCCGGGCACTCTCGAATACATCCGCGCCAGCGGCGCCATCAACAAGATGCTGATGCCGCACGAGATGGGTGAACTGTTCAAGGTCATCGCCATCGGCCGCGGCATCGCTCGCCCGTTGCTCGGGTTTGCCACCGGCGACCAGAGCCGGCGCCTGTAACGCTACTGCCTTCGTCCATACGCGATGCGCCGCTATCCTCTCTCGTTCATCGTTCTCACCGCACTTGGTGTTCTCTGCGCCATCCCCGGACTGATCAGCATCGCCGGCTTCGGGGCAGGTCATGCATCCCGTCCTCGACGATCCGATGGCGGGACTGGCCTTCATCGTCTCCGCCGCCGCACTGATCGGATCCGGGGCGTTTCCGCTGGTGATCGAGAAGCTGAAGGAGGACGACGAGCGCTGAGCTTCAGCGCCGCCGGGGCTGCAGCGACGCCTTGAGCGCTGCGGCCAGGCCGGTGATCCCGTCCTTCTGCTGGACCCAGAAGTGATCGGCATGTTCGGGGGACGCGAGAGCTGCCGAGTGGACGCCGGTGGGCGGCAGGCCGGCGCCGATGTACTGGGTGCCGAACAGGCGGTCCCAGATCGGGAACAGGATGGCGAAGTTGCAGCCGTGGCGAAACTGCCTGCCCTCCGGCAGGTCGACCGCATGATGCCAGCGGTGGTAGCGCGGACTGACCAGCAGCCGTTCGCCGAGCCAGCCGAAGCTCAGGCGGGCGTTGACGTGGGAGAGGTTCTCGACGATGCGGATCGCCACCATGAGGCCGATGAAATGCCCCGGGGGTACCCCGATGAACAGCGCGATCAGGGCAAACCAGGCGCCGCCGATCAGGTCGTCGAGCAGATGATTGCGGCTGTCGGTCCACAGCGACATCTGCCGCTGGCTATGGTGGATCACGTGCAGTGCCCACCACCAGCGGAGGGTATGCGACAGACGGTGACGCCAGTATTCGAAGAAATCGAGGATGACCAGATAGACGAAGAAGGCCATCAGCGGACGCGTTTCCAGCGACGGAAAGGCGTCTTCGAGCTGCGGCGGAATGACGTCATGGAAACGCATCCAGCCTTCCAGGCTCATGATGAGAGGGCTGAGCAGGGCGAACACGGCGAGCGGCACGATGCCGAGGCGATCGAGAAAGGAATACAGCACATCGACGCGCACCGCCTTGCGGTCAGCCCACTGCTCGATGGGGCGGAAATACTCCAGGGGGCGCAGCAGCAGGTAGGCGACCCCCAACTGGAGGACGCCATAGAGGAAGAATTCGACGCCGTCGAAAGCGGGCTCGACGAGACTGCCCAGTCCCAGCGCCAGCAGGGGCGGCTGGACGACGTGGTCGAGCAGCCAGCCCTGGACCAGCACGAAGTTGTCGAGAAAGCTCTGGAACATCGGGCCTCAGTTTTCCTTGCGGGACTGGGCCAGCGTGGCGAAACAGAAGCCCCTGGCGGTGAGGCCGGCGAGGAGTTCGTCGAGCGCCGGGGCGAAGGGATCCTTGCGCGACCAGATGCCAAGATGCGCCATGACGATGTCGCCGTCCTTCAGGTTCTTCAGCGCGCGTTCGACCAGCAGGGAGGTGGGGTAGGATTCGGAAGGCAACTCGTCGCCGAGGAAGCCCGCCG
Source organism: uncultured beta proteobacterium (assembly GCA_963810175.1). GTDB lineage: Bacteria > Pseudomonadota > Gammaproteobacteria > Burkholderiales > Rhodocyclaceae > Azonexus. The sequence continues at coordinate 44,143 of CAWEMU010000051.1, forward strand.
GCGCCCAGCCGACATGGCGATAGCCGCAGGCTTGCGCGGCTTTCAGCGTCAGCGGCGTGGTACGCCCGCCCGGCGCGCGCCAGAGCGGATCGAGGGCGCGTCCGGTGAGTTCCTTGAAGCGGCTGTCGGAGCGGTGGATCTCACTGCAGATGGCAGTGCTGTCGAGTTGCTCGGTCTTGCCGTCCATCAGGCGGTACTGGGTCAGCTTGCCCTGATCCTGGCGGAAGCTGCCGTGTCGCCAGGTATGGCTGCCGAAGGCGTGACCCTCGGCGGCGCGCGCCTGCCAGTAAGGGGCCCAGGCCAGGTCGAGGGCAAGGTCGCCGCGCAGCGTCTTTTCGTTGGCGACGAAGAAGGTCGCCCTGGCCCTGTGCTTCGCCAGCGTCTCCGCAATCAGCTCGGCGTGGCGCATGTTGCCGGTGTCGAAGGTCAGGTAGAGCGTGCCGCTGCAGGCAGCGTTCGCCATGTCGCCTGCCATCGCGACGAAGGTGGCGAAGGCGAGGCCGGAGGCAAGGCAGCGGCTCATTTGCGGGCCGCGTGATTGGTGAAGAAGACGCCGTGCGGCGAGTTTCCGACGGGGATCGAGACCTTCAATGTCTTGGTCTTCAGGTCGATGACCTGGACGCGCCGGGCGAAACGGGCGGTGGCCCAGAGTTCATTGCCGTCGGCGCGGACTTCCATGTCGTCGGGTCCGCCGGGAACATCGTATTTCTCGACGACGGTGAGTGTCTGCGTGTCGAGCAGCGAGATGCTGCCGCCGCTGACCGAACGATTCGAGACGAAATAGTAACGACCGTCGCCGCGCGGATGCAGGTTGTGCGCGGCGGTGTCGGTCGGCACCTTCTTGACCGTCTTCTGCGTCCTCCAGTCGATGACCTCGACGTAACCTTCGCCCATGATGCCGACCAGCAGGTAACGATTGTCGGGCGTCATGACAATTCCCGCCGGCGTCGGCCCGACCGGCATCACCCATTCCTTCTTCAGGGTCTTCAGGTTGATCGCCATCACTTCATTGGAATCCTGCAGCGTGATGAAGACGTAGTCCCCAGCAGCATCGAACGCCATGTGCGACGGTGTGCGCGGGGCATGCAGGCGGGCCTTGAGCCTGAAGTCCGCGGGGTCGTAGATATCGACCCGGTCGAGGCGCAGCGAGGTCGCGACGAACAGCTTGCCATCGGGTGAATAGCCGAGCTGGTAGGGATCGGAAATGTTGCGCACGCGCTTCTGCTCCTTGCCGGTCAGCGGATCGAAGAAGACCAGCTGGTTCGAGGCGGCGCAGGCGACGATGACCGATTTGTCGTCCGGGGTCGGCATCAGGTGATGCGGCTCCTTGCACACTGGTGTCTTGCCGATCACCTTGTAGGTTTCGGTATCGATCAGGCTGATCGTCCCGTCCGCCGAGTTGAGCGCAATGGCGAGGTTGGGCGGGGCGGCATGGACGCTGGCGGTGGCGAGGAGCACGGGCAGGCTGGTGCAAACAGCGGAGAAACGGATCCGGCGCAGGGTGGTGGTGAGCATGGGTCAGGCGAGGTAACGGGTGGGATCGGTAAAGCCGGCGGCGGCAAAGCCCCCGGCGCGCAGGCGGCAGGAATCGCAGACGCCACAGGCATGCCCGTCGGCGTCGGCCCGGTAGCATGACACTGTTAACGCATAGTCTACGCCAAGCTCGACCCCTTTGCGGATGATGTCGGCCTTGGAGAGTTCGATCAGCGGCGTGTGGACCGTCAGACGGGCGCCCTCGACACCGGCTCGCGTCGCCAGGTTGGCCATCGTCTCGAAGGCCGCGATATAGTCAGGGCGGCAATCGGGGTAGCCGGAATAGTCAACCGCATTGACCCCGACGAAGATGTCGCGGCTGCCCAGCACCTCGGCCCAGGCCAGCGCCAGCGACAGCATGATGGTGTTGCGCGCCGGTACATAGGTCACCGGAATGCCCGGTTGCACGCCCTCGGTTGGTACCGCGATGCTGGTGTCGGTCAGCGCCGAGCCACCGAACTGGGCGAGGTCGAGACGGAGAATGCGGTGCTCGGCAGCGCCCAGCGCCTTGGCGACCCGCTCCGCGGCCTTGAGTTCGGCGCGGTGACGCTGACCGTAATCGAACGACAGGCAGTGGCAGGAAAAGCCCTGACCGCCGGCGATGGCAAGGCAGGTGGCGGAATCGAGGCCACCGGAAAGGAGAACGACAGCGGGCTTCATGGGGCGGCAATATACCCGAAATAACGCTCGGACGGCTCCGGTATCTGCTTGTTCCTGCGCTACAATTTGCAGCTTTGAGACTGCCTCCGGAGAATTCGATGCCGCTTCGCCTGACTGCCCTTGCCGCCGCGCTGATGCTTGCCGGCTCCGTCCATGCTGCCGACAGGATCAAGGTCGGTTTCGTGTCCACGCTCTCCGGTCCCGGCGCCGGGCTTGGCGTAGATATCCGCGACGGGTTCAATCTGGCGATCAAGCAGCTCGACGGCAAGCTCGGCGGACTGCCGGCCGAGGTCATCGTCGCCGACGACCAGCAGAATCCCGACATCGCCAAGCAGACGGCCGACAAGTTCCTGAAGAAGGACAAGGTCGACTTCATGACCGGGATCGTCTTCTCCAACATCATGCTGGCGGTCGGCCCGACCGTCTTCGAGAACCAGACCTTCTACATCTCGGCAAATGCCGGCCCGTCGCAGTACGCCGGCGAGCAGTGCAACCCGTTCTTCTTCAACGTTGCCTGGCAGAACGACAATCTGCACGAGGCGGTCGGCAAGTATGTGCAGGACAAGGGTTTCAAGAATGTCGTCATCGTCACGCCGAACTACCCGGGCGGCAAGGATGCGGTCTCGGGCTTCAAGCGCTACTACAAGGGCAAGGTCGCCGAGGAGGTCTACACCAAGCTCGGCCAGCTCGACTACGCCGCCGAGCTGGCGCAGATCCGCGCCATGAAGCCGGATGCGCTGTTCTTCTTCCTGCCCGGCGGCATGGGCATCAACTTCGTCAAGCAGTTCGTTGCCGCCGGCCTGTCACGTGACACGCAATTGTTTGCCCCCGGCTTCTCGGCCGACGAGGACGTCATCAAGGCCGTCGGCGCGCCGATGATGGGGATGTTCAACTCGTCGCACTGGGCGCACGACATGGACAATCCGGAAAACAAACGCTTCGTCGCCGACTTCCAGAAGGAGTACGGGCGCATGCCGTCGCTGTACGCTTCGCAAGGGTATGACGCCGCATTGATGATCGATGGCGCGGTGCGCGACGTGAAGGGCAAGGTCGACGACAAGGCCGCGCTGCAGAAGGCGCTGGAAGCCAAGCATTTCAAGTCCGTGCGCGGCGACTTCAGGTTCAACAGCAACCACTACCCGGTCCAGAATTACTACCTTCGGGTTGTCGGCAAGGATGCCGGTGGCCGCATCACCAACAGGATGATGGGCACGATCTTCACCAATCACGCGGATGCCTACGTTTCCGCCTGCAGGATGAAGTGACCCAGCTGGTTTTCGAGCAGGCCCTGAACGGCCTGCAATTCGGCCTCATGCTGTTCCTGCTTGCCGCCGGGCTGACGCTCGTTTTCGGCATCATGGACTGCATCAACCTGGCTCACGGCTCGCTCTACATGGTGGGCGCTTACTTCGTCGCGGCGGCAGCGCAGGCTGCCGATTCGTTCTGGATCGGTCTTGGCGCCGGGGTGGCGGGGGCGGCTGTGCTCGGGCTCGTTCTGGAGCTCTCGCTGTTTCGCCAGCTCTACCGGCGCGACCACCTGTCGCAGGTGCTGGCAACCTTCGGGTTGATCCTGATCGCCAACGAGGCCGTGCGCATGATCTGGGGCGCCCAGCCGCTACTGCTGAACCCGCCGGACGCGCTGTCGGGGCCGGTCGAGATCGGCGGCTTCTTCTATCCGGCCTACCGGCTGGTGATCATCGCCTTCGGGGTGGCCGTCGCCGGCCTGCTCTACCTGCTAGTCGCCAGGAGCCGGGTCGGCATGTGGGTTCGCGCCGGCGCCGCGAACCGCGAGATGACCGAGGCGCTGGGCGTCAATGTGCAGGGCTTGTTCACAGCCGTCTTCGTCTTTGGCGCCGCGCTCTGCGCGCTCGCCGGCGGCCTGCTCGGGCCATTGCTGGCGGTGCAGGTCGGCATGGGCGAGAGCGTCCTGATTCTCGCCTTCGTCGTCATCATCATCGGCGGCATCGGTTCGATACGCGGGGCGCTGGTCGGCAGTCTGATCGTCGGCACGGTCGACACGCTGGGACGGGCACTCTTGCCGACGCTTCTGCGTGCGGCATTGCCGGCCGATGCGGCGGCGACGCTCGGTCCGGCGCTGGCCTCCATCCTGATCTACCTGCTGATGGCGGCGATCCTGTTCTTCCGACCGCAGGGCCTGTTTCCGGCGCGGGCCTGATGGCTTTCTATCGCCCTGCCCGCTACCAGAAGCCGTTCGTCATCTTGCTGCTGCTGGCGCTGCTTGTCTTGCCGCCGGCGCTCTATGCCTGGGGCCAGGCGTTCTACATCGGCTTCGCCACCCGCATCCTGATCTTCGCGCTGGCTGCCAGCAGCCTCAATCTGGTACTCGGCTTCGGCGGCATGTTTTCGCTCGGCCACGCGGCCTTTTTCGGCGCCGGCGCCTATGTCGCCGCGCTCTGCATGGATAACGGGATCAGCGATGCCCTGCTCGCCTTCCCGCTGGCGATGACGGTCGCCGGCCTTCTGGCGCTTGTCGTCGGCGCCATCAGCCTGCGCACGCGCGGCGTCTATTTCATCATGATCACCCTCGCCTTCGCGCAGATGACCTACTACCTGTTCGTCTCGGCACGTGTCCTCGGCGGCGACGACGGCCTGCCGCTGGCCGGCCGGATGACGCTGGGCGGCCTCAGCCTGACCAGTGACGGCGCCCTCTTCTACTCGGCGCTCGGCTGTCTCGCGCTGGTGATGACTTTTCTCGGGCGTCTGGCCGACGCCCGGTTCGGTCGCACGATCCAGGCCATCCGCGACAACGAGGCGCGCATGGAAGCGCTCGGCTATCCGGTGTTCCGCTATCGCCTCGTCTGTTTCGTGCTGGGCGGCGCCCTGGCCGGGCTCGCCGGCGCGCTGCTCGCCAACCTGACGGGGCTGGCCAGTCCCAACCTGTTGCAGTGGACGCAATCGGGGACATTGCTGGTCATGGTCATCATCGGCGGTGTCGGCTATCTCTACGGTGGGGTGATCGGGGCGCTGGTGCTGCTCTGTCTCGAGGAGGTGCTGGTCGGCTTCACGTTGCACTGGCACATCGGCCTCGGCCTGATGCTGATCGCCATCGTGCTGTTCGCCCCTCGGGGGGTCGCCGCGCTGTTCGGGAAAAGCAATGGCTGAAGCCCTGCTCGAGGTGCGCGGCCTGTCACGCCGCTTTGCCGCGGTCGACGCCCTGAAAGAGGTCGATATCAGCGTCGACGCCGGCGAGATACATGCGCTTATCGGCCCCAACGGCGCCGGCAAGACGACCTTCATCCATCATGTCTCCGGCGCGCTGCAGCCCGACCGCGGCAGCGTGCATTTCGCCGGCCGCGACGTCACCCGGCTCTCGATGCATCAGCGCGTGGCTGCCGGGATGGCGCGCTCCTATCAGATCACCAATGTCTTCCTTGGTCTCTCGGTGCTCGACAACGTGGCGCTGGCCGTTCAGGGGCGGCCAGACGCGGGCGGCAGCTTCCGGTTCTGGAAGCCGGTAAGCAGCGAACAGTGGTTGTTTGACGAGGCGCGCGGCTATATCGATCAGGTCGGCTTGAGCGCGCGCGTTGAAACGGTGGCCGGCAATCTTGCACACGGCGAGCAGCGCGCGCTGGAACTCGCGATGGCGCTGGCGACGAAGCCGCAGTTGCTGCTGCTCGACGAACCGATGGCCGGTACCGGCCAGGAGGAGTCGACGCGCATGGTGGAACTGATCGACCACCTCGCCCGCCACGTCACCATCCTGCTTGTCGAACACGACATGGATGCGGTCTTCCGGCTGGCCGACCGCATTTCGGTGCTGGTCAACGGTCGCCTGATCGCCACCGGGGCGCCGGAAGCCGTCCGCGCCGACCCGGAAGTGCGCCGGGCCTATCTCGGGGACCACCTGTGAACGCCCTGCTCGAGATCGGCGGACTGGAAGTCGCCTACGGCCCGAGCCAGGTCCTGTTCGGACTCGATCTGGAACTCGCCGAGGGCGAAGCGGCAACCCTGCTCGGCCGCAACGGCATGGGCAAGACGACCGCGCTGCGCGCCATCTGCGGCCTTCAGCCGGTCAAGGGCGGGACGATCCGCTTCGCCGGCGAGCGCATCGACGGCTGGCGACCGGACCGTATCGGCCGCGCCGGCATCGCGCTGGTGCCGGAAGGCCGGCAATGCTTCCCGAATCTCACGGTCGACGAGCATCTGGTGGCATTTTTCGCCAATCGCCGCGGCGTTGCCGGGCCGTGGACGCCGGCCGGCGTCTATGAACTCTTCCCGCGCCTCGCCGAACGCAAAAAAAACCTCGGCAATCAGCTTTCCGGCGGCGAACAGCAGATGCTGGCGATTGGCCGCGCCCTCGTCACCAACCCGCGCCTGCTGATTCTCGACGAGGCGACGGAGGGTCTGGCGCCGCTCGTCCGCGAGGAGATCTGGACCTGTCTCGCGCGCTTGCGTGCCGCCGGGCAGAGCATCCTGGTCGTCGACAAGTACGTGGAAAAACTGATCGAACTCGCCGGTCACCATACCCTGATCGAACGCGGCCGGGTCGTCTGGCATGGCACCTCGGCCGAACTCGATGCCGATCACGGCGTCTGGCAGAGCTTCCTCGGCATCTGAACGGCCGGGGTCACGCCGATGGCGCCGATCAGCGGATCAGTCCGGCCTTCTGCAGCGCCTCGATGGTGACCTCGGTGAGTGCGCCAACCTGCGACGTCACGTCGCCGCTTGCCGATGTCGTTGCGCTCCCCGACCAGATGACCGCGCCGCTTGCCAGATCGACCAGCGAGGTGCTGGAACCGAGGCTGCGCGTGGTGGTTGCGCCGCCAACGGGGAACGACAGCCCGATGCCGCCGACGCTGAAGCCACCCCCGCGATAGCCGCCGCCACTGCCGCCGCCAAGGCCGAAACCCACCTGCGGCCCCGGATTGACCACGGCGAAGTCGCTGAGCGTGAGCTGGGTGCTGGCGATTGCCGTTGCGCCACTCTCCCGGCCGGCCATCGCCATCTCCTCGGGATTGGCTGCCCCGCCCGGCGGAAAACCCGGAAGCGAATAGCTGCGTATCCCGGCGACACCATGTGCGGCGAGCCGCGTCGCCCATTGATCCTCGCAGACGCGCCTGAGCGTGTCGTCGCGCGCCTGGCAAAGAACGAGTACGCGGCTTCCCGTGAGCGCGCTGCCGTAGGCCGGATCTTTCCACTGCGCCGTCATCTCGGTTGTCGCGCAGCCCGCAATCACGGCTGCAAGGAGGAGCAGCGGGAGGACGCGGGACGGCGTGTTCTTGCGCGGATATTTCATCGTTTGACCTCAATCGAACGCGGGCCGGAATGGCGAATGCGGCACAAGTTTCAGGGATTCGACCTGTTGGCGTCAATTGGTGACATCGGCATTCTGCCGACACCCGCCTTCCGTTAGTCAACTCTGAACCTCATTTGCCTTTGGCGCTACCCCACAGCAGCTTGTGCAACTGCAACTGAAAGCGGACGTTGAGGCCGTCCTCGAGGATCCACTCGGCGAGCGCAGTCGGGTCGACCAGTCCCTGGGCCGGTGACAGCAGCACCGGGCAGAGGGTATCCAGCCGGCGCTCGCGGATCAATTCGCGTGCCCACTCGTAGTCGGTGCGCGAGGCGACGACGATCTTGATCTCGTCGCGCGGGGTGAGCAAGCCCAGGTTCTCCCAGCGGTTCTTGTCGCCTTCGCCGGAATCGGGCGCCTTGAGGTCCATGACCCGCGCCACGCGCGGGTCGACCCCGGCAATGTCGAGAGCGCCCGAGGTTTCCAGCGAAACCTCGTAGCCGGCATCGCACAGCGCGCTCAGCAAGGGCAGGCATTCCTTCTGGGCAAGCGGTTCGCCGCCGGTGACGCAGATCTGGCGGGCCGGATATTTCGCCACCTCGGCCAGTACCGACTCGATACGTGGCAGGCTTGCCGCCGGTGAAGCTGTAGGTGGTATCGCACCAGGTGCAGCGTAGCGGGCAACCGGTCAGGCGCACGAACACCGTCGGCAGCCCGGCGCGCGCTGCTTCTCCCTGCAGCGAGAAGAAGATCTCGGTGAGGCGCAGCGCCAACTACTTCTTCTTCAGGCGATCTCGAGCGGTATCGGCGGCCTGCGAATTCGGGGTACTTGGCGACGACCGATTCCAGCGAACGCTTCGCCGCCGCCGCGTTGCCCATTTCCTGCTGGCAGTTGGCCATCGCCAGCCAGGCATCGGCCGCCTTCGGGCTGTCGGCGAACTTCGTCGTCAGCACCGCAGTGCGCTTCGATCGCCTTCTGGCAGTTGCGCTGGGCGACCCAGGCATTGCCGAGCCAGAACTGGGCGTTGGGCGCCAGCGAACTGTCCGGGTATTTCTTGCACGAAGGCCGAAAAGGCCCAGGCCGCTTCCTTGTACTTGGCGGCCTTGAACTGGTTCAAAGCCGCTTCGTAGTCCTTGGTCTCGCGGCCGGATCGGCGGCAGCGGGCGATTTCGCCGCGCCGGCCGGGTCGACCGCGGCACCGCCGCCGCCCTGCGGCTCGAATTTGCGCAGACGGGTATCGAGGTCGAGATAGAAGTCCTGCTGCCGCTTCTTGGCTGTTTCCAGCTCGAAGGTCAGCGTTTCGACCTGGCCGCGCAGGCGGGCGATTTCTTCAGACTGGCGCTGCAACTGGTTGGCAAGGTCGAGTTGCGCCTTGCCCTGCTGGTCGATCCGCGCCTCCGTCTTGATCCGGTGATCGTTGATCTGGCGGCGCGCCTCGTCGTCGTCGAAAAGGCCCGCCTGGGCCTGCGTGACGCCCAGGGTGGCGATCAGGATCGCGATGCGAACCGGGCGCATGGCTTAGAACTCGCCGCGCCCGTCGGCTGCCCGGTAGAGGATGTCGGCGCGGCGGTTTTCGGCCCAGGCGGATTCGTCATGGCCCGGATTTTTCGGCTTTTCCTCGCCGAGGCTGACCGACTCGACCTGGGATTCCGTGGCGCCGAGCAGCGTCAGCGAACGCTTGACCGCGTCTGAACGCTTCTGGCCGAGCGACAGGTTGTATTCGCGGCTGCCGCGTTCGTCGGTGTTGCCCTGGATCAGCACCTTGAAGCCCTTGTTGGCGACCAGGTACTTGGCGTGGGCGGCGACGAGATCCTTGTACTCGTCCTTGACTTCGTACTTGTCGAGGTCGAAGTAGATGCTGCGCTGCGACAGCACGCTCTTCGGATCGGTCAGTTCGCGCGGCAGGCCGCGCGAGTCGAGACCGCCGGCGGTGACCGGAGCGACACCCGAGCCGCTGCGCGAATCGACCGGCGCGCCGGAAGTTTCGTCGACCGGGGTGGAACTGCAGCCGACGATCAGGGCGGCCAGAAGGGCGGGAATGAGAAGTTTCTTCATGGGTTTCTCCGTTGAGGTTTATTGATTGAAAGGGCCCCAGGCCGGCTCGCGGACGTCACCGGCCGCGATCGAGAGGCGTTGCTTGATCCGGCCGTCGCTTGAAACAGCGGATAGGACGCCGCGGCCGCCAATTTCGGTGGCGATCAGGACCATGCGGCTATTAGGGGCGAAGCTTGGGGATTCGTCCTTGTGGGAATCGGTGAGGATCTGCACCTGCTTGCTGGCAAGGTCCATCACGGCAAGCTGGAAGCGCCCGTCGCGACGGGTGATGAAGGCGAGGCTCTTGCCGTCGGCCGACGGCCGCGGCGAGACATTGTAGCTGCCCTCGAAGCTGATGCGCTGGACATCGCCGCCGCTGGCTCCCATCCGGTAGATCTGCGGGCTGCCGCCGCGATCGGAGGTGAAATAGATGCTGCCGCCGTCCGGCGAGTAGCGCGGTTCGGTATCGATGCCGGCCGACTGGGTCAGGCGCTGGACGCCGGTGCCGTCGGCATTGACTGAATAGATCTGCGAATTGCCGTCCTTGGACAGCACCACGGCCAGCTTGCGGCCATCGGGCGACCAGGCCGGCGCCGAGTTCGAGCCCTTGAAGTTGGCGACCACCTGACGCTGGCCGGAAGCCAGCGAATGGACGTAGATCACCGGCTTCTTCTTCTCGAACGACACATAGGCCAGCCGGGAGCCGTCCGGTGACCAGACCGGCGAAATGATCGGCTCGTTGGAAGTCAGGGCGGTTGCCGCGCCCTGCCCGTCGGCATCGGCAATCTGCAGGCGGAACTGGGCGCCGGACTTGACCACGTAGGCGATTCGTGTCGAGAAGACGCCCTTCTCGCCGGTCAGCTTCTCGTAGATATAGTCGGCGATGCGGTGTCCCGCGGCGCGCAACTGGTCGTTGCCGGTCACGTAGACCGCGCCCCCGAGCGCCACCTGCTTTTGCGTGTCATAGAGGCGAAAGCGCGCTTCCATGCGGCCATTGGCACCGCGCGCCAGGCTGCCGGCGGCCAGCGCGTCGGCGCCGCGGCCTTTCCAGTCAGCGAAATTGACCTGCGAATTTTCATCGAGCGTGGCGCCGGCCGGGTCGATCAGCTTGAACAGTCCGCTGCGTTCGAGGTCGGCGCGTATGGTTGCGGTGACCACCTGGGCGGCGGCAGGATCGCCGGCGAAGTTGGCGATCGCCACCGGGATCCGGTTGGCGCCGGCGCCGGTGATTTCGATGGACAACTGCGCGTGGGCCAGCGTCGCGGCCAGCAGTGACAGGAAAACGAGGATCTTGTGGAAAATCTGGGGCATGGGTGTCATTTTCATCAGGAATTCGCGCGATTCTACTCTTCAAATGGCTTGTATTTGATTTCCAGCGTGCGCTGAAACAATGCCGGGTCGGGTGGATCAGGCAGCGGCGAGGATTTCTTGATGGCGCGCTCGATTGCGGAGTCGAGGGCAGGATTGCCGCTGGAGCGCTTGAGCCTTATGTTGAGTATTTCGCCGCCAGGTAATTGCTCGACCACGAAAATCGCTTCCGGGTTGCCTTGGATGTTGGGCGGCAGCACGATGTTGCCGCGCACCTTGACGCGGATCTTGGCTGCGTACTCCTCCATGCCGCGCTTGCCCGCGGCTGCCCGCTGTGCTGCCTCGGCGCCGGCGGCACTCGCCATCTGCTGCGCGCTGGCATTCGGACGGCTCTTCAGTTGGGCCGTTTCGCTTGCCAGTTCCTTGCTGAAATCCGGCACCCGGGGCTCGGCCTTCTTCGGCTCCGGTTGCGGCTCGGCCTTCCTGGGCTCCGCCTTTGCTTCCGGCTTTTTCGGTTCCGGCTTGGGCTCGGGCTTCGGTTCGGGTTTCTTCGGTTCCGGCTTCGGCTCGGGTTTCTTGGGTTCCGGCTCCGGTTTCTTCGGCTCGGGCTTGGGCGGCTTCTTCTCTTCCTTGATGGCGATGTCCGGCTTCTTGGGCGGCGGCGGTTCTGGCTTCGGCTCGGCCTTGGGCACCGGTTTCGGCTCGGGCTTCGGCTCCGGTTTCGGTTCGGGTTGCGGCTCGCGGCTTCACTTCCTGCGGCGAAGGCGGAGGCGGTGCCGCCGCCTGGACGGCTGGTGTCGGGCGACTCGAAAACAGTTCGACTTCGACCACGTCCGGCTGGCTGCGCTTCCACTGCACGCCGAAGAAGAGGAAGGCCAGTAGGCCAACGTGCACCAGGATGGTGAACGTCAGCGCATATTTCCGGCCGGGCTCTTCGGGTCGTTCGAGAATCATTTGCCGGTGGTTTGCACCAGAAGGCCGATTTTCTTGACCTGCGCGCGCTGCAATTCATCCATGACGGACAACACCGCTTCGTACTTGACGTTCTTGTCGCCGGCGATCAGCACCGGTTGCTCCGGATTCTTCTGCTGTGCCGCCAGGATGCGGGTTTTCAGTTCGCTGCGGTCGACGCGGATTTCCCGGCCATTTCCGGCGCGGTCGATCAGCGTCATGCTCTGGTCGGCCTTGATCGCCACTTCGAGCGGTGCCGGTGGTGCGGTGTTGGCCTTGCCGACCGAGGGCACGTCGATGGTTGACGTGGTCATCATCGGCGCCGTCACCATGAAGATGACGAGCAGCACCAGCATGACGTCGATGTAGGGGACGACGTTGATTTCGTTCTTGAGGCGACGCTGGCGCATGGCTTAACGCATCTGCCGCTGCAGGATGTTGGAAAACTCTTCCATGAACGACTCGTAGCGGGTCGCCAGGCGGTCGATGTCATGGGCGAAACGGTTGTAGGCGAGGACGGCGGGGATTGCCGCGAACAGGCCGATGGCGGTGGCGACGAGCGCCTCGGCGATGCCCGGCGCCACCGCGGAAAGCGTCGCCTGGCCGACATTGGAGAGGCCGCGGAAGGAGTGCATGATGCCCCAGACGGTGCCGAACAGGCCGATATAAGGCGATACCGACCCGACCGAGGCGAGGAAGGCGAGATGTGCTTCCAGCGCATCCATCTCGCGCTGGAAGGTGGCGCGCATGGCGCGGCGCGCGCCGTCGATGACATCCTTCGGGTCAAGGTTCGTCTGCCCCTTGAGCTTGGCGAATTCACGGAAACCGGCCTCGAAGATGCGTTCCATCGAACCGGCGTGGTGGCGGTCGTTGACCGCGCTGTTGTAGAGGCTGGTGAGGTCGCCGCCCGACCAGAAATCGCGCTCGAAGGTTTCGGTCTTGGCACGCGCCTGCTTGACCGCATACCACTTCATGAAGATGTAGTACCACGACATGAAGGAGACGCCGGCGAGCAGGAACATGACCGCCTGCACGACCGCGCTGGCGTTGAGGATCAGGTGAAGGATCGAGAGATCCTGGGTAACGTTCATTGAAGTGCTTCCAGTTTTCTGTGCAGGAATTCGGGGATGGGAGCCGGCGTCATCTTGATGGCGTCGACGCAGGCGATCTCGACGACGCCGGTGACCAGTTCGTCGTCGCCGCGGCGGACGTGGTGGCGGAAGACGACGCGCACCCGGGTCAGTCGCTCGACTTCGAGGCCGACCGTCAGCAGGTCGTCGAGGCGTGCCGGCTTCAGGTATTCGCAACCGGCCTTGCGCGCGACGAAGACGATGCCTGCATCGGACGCCAGTTGCGACTGGTCGTGGCCGATCTGGCGCATCCATTCGGTGCGGCAGCGCTCGAAGAATTTCAGGTAATTGGCGTAATAGACGACGCCGCCGGCATCGGTATCCTCGTAATAGACGCGAACGGGGATGGCGAAGGCGTTTGGCTTCTGCTCATGTTTCATCGGCGTATTTTACCTGATTTCGCAAGAGTCGTTTGTAACGGTTTGTTTCCATGCCAATTATGGCGATTTCCCGGCCACAGGAAATCCCATAGCGGAACCAGCGGCGCGAGGCAGAGCAGCGCCCACAACGCCCCGTTCGGGCGGCAAGAGACGAACTGCAGGTGAAGGCCGCGACAGCGACCAGCAAAACTTGAAAGCGCCTGGCGGCAGGGCGATCAGGTTGCATCATCGGGTCGGAAATCATGAATCATGAAGAAGGCGAAGAGAAGCTCTTTCATCGCTTTCTCCCGGGTGAAGCCTGTGCAACGAGTCATACCCCGGGTATCTGGATGGCTATTCTTCGGAGAGCAGGTCGCGCACTACCGCGCTCGCCGGTTCGGCCAGGCCAAGATGCCGATAGACGGCCGGCGTCGCGATGCGGCCGCGCAGGGTGCGCTGCAGATAGCCCTGCTGGATGAGGTAGGGTTCGAGCACGTCCTCGATGGTGTCGCGCGCTTCGCCGATGGCGGCAGCGAGGTTGTCGACGCCGACCGGGCCGCCGCCGAACTTGTCGATCACCGCCGACAGCAGCTTGCGGTCCATGACGTCGAGGCCGGCAGAGTCTACGTCGAGCATGACCAGCGCGGCATCGGCGACGCCGCGCGTGATCTGGCCGTCGGCCTTGACCTCGGCGTAGTCGCGGACACGGCGCAGCAGGCGGTTGGCGATGCGCGGGGTGCCGCGTGAGCGCCGGGCGATTTCCAGCGCGCCTTCCGGATCGAGTGGCGCATTGAGCAGGGTGGCCGAGCGGCCGACGATGCTTTGCAGTTCTTCGGCGGTGTAGAACTCGAGGCGGGCGACGATGCCGAAGCGGTCGCGCAGCGGATTGGTCAGCATGCCGGCGCGCGTGGTGGCGCCGACCAGCGTGAACGGCGGCAGGTCGAGCTTGACCGAACGCGCCGCCGGGCCTTCGCCGATCATGATGTCGATCTGGAAATCTTCCAGCGCCGGATAGAGGATTTCCTCGACGACCGGCGAGAGGCGGTGGATCTCGTCGATGAACAGGACGTCGTGCGGTTCCAGGTTGGTCAGGATTGCCGCGAGGTCACCGGCCCGTTCGAGCACCGGGCCCGAGGTCGAGCGCAGGTTGACCCCCATCTCGTGGGCGATGATGTGGGCCAGGGTGGTTTTGCCCAGCCCTGGCGGGCCGAAGAGAAGCACGTGGTCGAGCGATTCGCGGCGCTGGCGGGCGGCCTGGATGAAGATTTCCAGTTGTTCGCGGATCTTGACCTGGCCGGTGTAGTCGGCCAGCCGCTTGGGGCGCAGGGCGCGCTCGATCGCCTCTTCCTGCGCCGATTTCGCCTGCGGCGCGATCAGGCGTTCGCCGCCCCGCGGGCTAGGGGGCCTCGGGCTCAAGTCCCCTTGGGGGGCGACCAGTTTATCGGTTTCGATCATGCCGCCTCCTCCTCGTTGATCCAGTGCCCGAACAGCATGTGCCCGAGCGCCAGCAGCACCGGCCCGAGAAAGATCCCGATGAAGCCGAAGACCAGCACGCCGCCGATCACGCCGAGCGCGATGAGCAGGATCGAAATGCCTGCGCCGCGCGCGATCAGGAAGGGCTTAAGGAAATTGTCGATGCTGCTGATCACGAACAGTCCGTAGAGCACCAGGAAGATCGCCCAGCCGGTCTCGCCCTGGTCGTAGAGCCAGACAGCCGCACCACCCCAGATCAGCGGCGGGCCGATCGGGATCATCGACAGGAAAAAGGTGGCAAAGCCGAGCAGAACCGCCGCCGGCACGCCGGCGATCAGGAAGCCGATCATCGCCACAGCGCCCTGCGCGGCGGCCGTGCCGACGATCCCGAGCATGACGCCGATGACCGTGCCGCGCGTCCGCTCGATCATTTCCTCTCCGAGATCGCCGCCCAGCTTGCGGGCGCCGGCGTAGAGCGCGTTGGCGATGGCCGCGCCGTCGCGGTAGAGGAAGAAGATGACGAACAGCGCCAGCGCCAGTTGCAGCAGGCCATTGCCGGCAATCTTGCCGGTCGCCAGCGCCAGACGCTGCGCCGGGCGCGGCAAGTGTCCTGAGTGCCGCATTGAGTTCCGCCCGGTTGCTGGTGATGCGGCGCCAACTGGAATCGATTTCACTCCCGATGACCGGCAGGTCGCTCAGGTATTTGGGCGGCTTGGCGGCCAGCGTCTTCTCGATGTGCGGGCCGATCTCCTCGCGCAGGCTGTCGAAGCCGCTCGCCAGGCTGCCGACGAGGAAAACCATCGGCACCAGCATCACCAGCACCAGCAGCAGCGTCATCAGGGCGGCGCCCAGCGTGTTGCGCCCGCCGATGCGCGGCAGCAGCTTTTCGGCATAGGCCGGCCAGGTGCAGATCCACAGCACGAACGCAAAGAGGATGGCGCCGATCATCGGCAGCAGAACGGCGATGCAGCCGATGATCAGCAGCGCGACGAGGGCGATCTGCGCCAGTCGTTTGGGGTTTTCCTCGTCGATCATGTCCTAGACTTTCGAGAGCAGCTTGAGCGCCTGGCGGATGCCGTCCGAGGTGCCGGCATCGGGTGGCAACTGCTTGAGCGCGGAGGCGGCTTCGCGCTCGTTGTAACCGAGGGCCAGCAGCGCGTTCAGGATGTCCTGGCGGGCAGCGTTGACCGGAGCGCTCAGCGTGGCGCCGGTCGTCTCGGCCAGCTTGCCCTTGAGTTCCAGCAGCAGGCGCTGGGCCGTCCTGGCGCCGATGCCGGGAATCCTGATCAGGCGCCCGGCCTCCTGCTGCGCCACGGCCGCCGCCAGGTCGCCGACGGAAAGTCCGGAGAGCACGGCCAGCGCCATCCGCGCCCCGATGCCGGAGATCTTGAGCAACTGGCGGAAAGCGAAGCGCTCGGCCTCGGTCAGGAAGCCGTAAAGAAAATGGCCGTCCTCGCGCACCAGGAAGTGCGTGAGCAGCGTGACCTTCTCGCCGCTGGCCGGCAGGTTGTAGAAGCTGCTCATCGGCACGTCGATCTCGTAGCCGACGCCATTGACGTCGAGCACGATCTGCGGGGGATTCTTTTCGGCCAGCAGGCCGGTCAGTCGTCCAATCATTTCAGCGCAATTTCCCTCGTGGCCACATACTGTATTTTCACACAGCTTGTCATCCTATCAGCCGTCCGCCGCGAATGCGATAGCCGGCGGTCGCCATGGCGCCCAGCCCCTGCCCGCCGTGGGCATGGCAGATCGCGCAGGCCAGCGCGTCGGCGGCATCGGCGTTCGGCGCGCCGGGCAGTTCGAGCAGCCTGATCACCATGTGCTGCACCTGCCCCTTGGCCGCCTTGCCCTGCCCGACCACCGCCTGCTTGACCTGCAGCGCGGTGTATTCCGCCACCGGCAGCCCGGCATGGACCAGCGCGCTGAGCGCCGCGCCGCGTGCCTGGCCGAGCAGCAGCGTCGATTGCGGATTGACGTTCACGAACACCTTTTCCACCGCCGCCTGGTCCGGCGCGTAGGTGGCGATGACCTCGCTGATGCCGGCGAACAGCGTCCTGATCCGTTCAGGCAGCGATAGCCTGTCGTTCGACCTGACGCACCCGCTGGCCACGTAAACGAGCTGGTTGCCGTGCTTCTCGATGACACCAAACCCGGTTACCCGCAACCCCGGATCGATGCCGACGATGCGCGGCGTGCTCATTTTGCGCGCGCCACCAGATAAACGCCGCTCACGGCCAGCAACATGCCGGCTGTTGCGGTCAACGTCAGTTTTTCGCCAAAAACCGCCCAGGCGATCACTGCCGTGGAGATTGGCGTCAGATAGAACAGGCTGGCCACATTGACCGCACTACCGCCGCGGATCAGCAGGTTGAGCAGGCTGATGGCGCCCAGCGAGAGCACCAGCACCAGCCAGGCGAGAGCGAAGATGAAATCGGGCGTCCATTCGATGCGGAAATCCTCGAACAAGGCGATGGCAATCGCCGTCAGGATCGCCGTCGGTACGAATTGAATCACCGAACCGGTGCGTAGATCAAACTGCGCGCAGAAGCGCTTCTGATAGAGCGTGCCGGCGGTAATGCCGAGCAGAGCGACGAGCGCCGGAATCAGCATCGGCCCGAGCGCCGCGCCGTCGCCGAACCTTCCCGACACCACCAGCCCGACGCCGACGAAGCCGAGCGCGAGCCCGGCCCACTGCCATCTGCTGACCGTTTCGCCGAGCAGCCAGCCGGCGCCGAGGGCGGTCAGCAGCGGCTGCATGCCGACCACCAGCGCCGTCACGCCCGCCGGCAGCCCGTGCTTGATCGCGACGAAGACGCCGCCGAGATAGATCGCATGCACCAGGAGTCCGGAAACCGCGATATGGAGCCATTGAACCGGTTCCTGCGGCCATGGCGCGCGGGTTGCCAGCGCGATGACCGTCATCAGGGCGATGACGAAGCCGTAACGGGTCAGCAGGAAGGACAGCGGCTCGGCATACGGCAGCCCGTACTTGGCGCCGATGAAGCCGGTGCTCCACAGGAAGACGAAAAGGAAGGGGTAGAGGCGTTGCATCAGAGCGGGCCGGCTGCGCGCGCCGCTGGCGTCAGTCGCAAGTGGCCTGCGCGTTGGCGACGGTGCAGTTCGCCCGAGTGCGATGGGTCAGCCGGATTCCCTTGTCGTAGCTGCAAACCAGCTTGGTCAGCTTGCCCTGCTTTTCCAGCGTCATGCCGGCCGGCTTCAGCGCCTTGACCTGGGCGGGCGGCAGGTCACACGAGATGTAGCCGTCGAAGGCGCCATCCGCGGATTCCCACAGCGCGACGTTCTTCATCGCGCGGTAGTCTTCGTAACGGATGCACGAATCGGTCTGATTGGCATAGGCCTTGGCGGTATCGCTGCAGAACCCGTTATAGGTGAATTTCAGCTCTTCTTCCAGCGGGCAGGCATTCACCTGGGCGACCGCGGACAAGTCAGGACAGACAAAGGTGGCGGCCGATACGGTCACGCTCAGCGCCGCAAGAACGACAGCGGCCAAGGCATGCGCCGGACTCACGACAACTCCTGATGGCGCAACGTGCCTATTCATCCATGACCGCCGTGGTGTAGATTTCCTGGACGTCGTCCAGGTTCTCGAGCGCGTCGAGCAGTTTCTGCATGCGGACGGCGTCGTCGCCGGCGAGAACGGTCTCGCCTTCCGGCTTCATCGTCACCTCGCCGAACTCCGGCTTGAAACCGGCGGCTTCCAGCGCGTCCTTGACCGCCATGAAGTCGTTCGCCGCGGTGATGACCTCGATCGAGCCGTCTTCATTGCTCGCCACATCCTCGGCGCCGGCTTCGATCGCCGCATCCATCAGCGCCGCTTCGTCGGTGCCGGGGGCGAAGATCATCTGGCCGCAGTGCTTGAACTGGAAGGCGACGCAGCCGTCGGTGCCGAGGTTGCCGCCGTACTTGCGAGAATGCGTGGCGGACGTCGGCCACCGTGCGCACCTTGTTGTCGGTCACGCAGTCGACCATGATCGCCGCGCCGCCGATGCCGTAGCCTTCGTAGCGGACCTCGACATATTCGACGCCCTCGAGTTCGCCGGTGCCCTTCTTGATCGCGTTGTCGATCTTGTCCTTGGGCATGTTGACGCCCTTGGCCTTGTTGACCGCCAGGCGCAGGCGCGGATTGAAGCCGGGATCGCCACCGCCCATCTTGGCGGCGACGGTGATTTCCTTGGCCATCCGCGAGAAGGCGGCGCCGCGCTTTTCATCCTGCCGGCCCTTGCGGTGCTGGATATTGGCCCATTTGGAATGTCCGGCCATGCTGCTCTCTCATCGAAAAACTAAAAGGACGAATTTTACCCCGCCGCTGCCTTCTTTGCCCGCGTCGGTCTCCTGATAGTTCTCGCGACCCGTTGCGCATGGGCCTGAAGATCGAAGGCGCGTCGGATCGAAATCGTCGCCGATCCAGTCCTTGAGGCTGTTCGTGCTCTTCATGGTTGCCGGGTCGGCCAGGGCGTCGAGCAGATCGGCGTAACCCCAGAGACCGCCGCAATCCTCCGGCGGGCAGGCGTTCTCGCCGGCAAGGAGTTGCGCCGGCGGAGCCTCCGCATCGGCCGGCAGGCGTTTTTCGATGGCAACTGTATGCCACCAGTCGTCGCCGAAGTCGTACCAGTAGCGGAACTTCCTATTGCCTTCCAGCGAGATCGGCAAAGCGTCGTAGGCGCTCGGGAAGCGCCACGCCCGCGCCACCGAAGAGGTCATCGTCGGCGCAGGCGCGCCGACCCTGCGGCCGGCTAACCTCGAACTCGTGCATGTGATCAGTCCTCCCAGCCCATGGCCATGCTGGATCACCCGGTGCAACTGGATGGAAGCTGAGGGCGTCATTGACCTCGACCCGCCGCCAGATCGCCGGTTTCAAGGAATCTCAAGGGTGATTTTCAGGCGCAGGCGGCCACGGGGTGCCGATGGTGGCAATCTCATAGACACAAAATCTTGGTTGATTCCTCGCCGAACTGGCTGACCACGCGCACCGCAACGCGCTTGCCGGCCCTGAAAGGAATGGGGTGGGAAACGAAGCCATACAGGCGGTCGAAGGCTTCGTCATCGAGTTCGATCTTCAGGGTATTTTCCACCTTCCTCCGGGTCTTGGCCTTGGCCAGATCGGAAAGGCCGCGCTGCCATTTGGCGAAATCGTCCTTGTCGCCGCCGCAGAAAAAAACCTGGCGCACCATGAAGCTGGAACCGTCGTAATCGTCGTCGACCATCCAGTAGGCGATGTCGGCCACCGAGCGGGCTTTGACTTCGTCCTTGATCGGGTCGTAGATGTCCAGGCCGCGAATCTCGACGGTGGCCAAATCGCCATCGCGCAGGACGGCAATATCCGGCTCGCCGATGGTCACGAAAGTCGCCGCCTTCTTGTCCTTCTTGGTCAGACCGGCTTGCAGCAGGTCGTCGTGCATGCGCACCTTGTTGACGCGGAAGCTGCCGGCCTTCTGGTTTTGCAGCGAATTCTCGACATCCGACTCGAAGGCAAAGCCGAGAATCAGCAGCCATTGCGCGTCGCCGCGCTGGCGGCATTCGCGGATGGCGCCATTCACCGCCTGCTTGCTGACCGGGGCGAACTGCGGGCCGAGGTGGATATAGGCCTTCTGCTCGCCTTCGCTGGCGTCGAAATAGCCTTCGGCGTGCAGGTAGCCGTCGCTCAAGCGGGTCGATGCGCACGAAAACGGCATTCTCGTTGCGCGCGCCGTTCTTGACGCCGGCCGATTTCAGATGCTCGAAGACGCGGCTCTGGAAAGCCTCCAGCCGCTCCACGTCGAGGCTGGCTTCATTGAGCGCATCGGGCGCCAGCGGCTCGAAGCTTTGCAGGGTTTCGACGGTGAACGGCCCGGAAATGCGCAGTTTTTTCCGGTCGACCGCAGCTTGATCGAATAACGTCACTTCTTCCGGCGGTTCGTCGTTGGCCAGCGAACCGAGGGTGACGCGCTGCACCTTCCTGTAATCGAAACCGTGGCGCACATCCCAGGCTTCGCGTTGCAGGCCGGCCTTTTCGTCGTGCAGCGTGTACCACGGGAAAGTCGCCGTCATCAGCCGCGTCTTGGCGATGTTCAGCGCGACGCGCGAGGTGTCGGTGGTGATCCAGCGCCGGCCCCACTGCTCGGCGACATAGGCCGTCGTGCCGCTGCCGCAGGTTGGATCGAGCACGAGGTCGCCGGGGTCGGTGGTCATGAGGATGCAGCGCTGAATAACCTTCGTGCTAGTTTGAACAACATAGACTTTGATCCGACGCTGAACCCGCCATATGTATCACTCCAGAGATTCGCGATTGGCTGGAACGGGAAAGTCGTCAGATAGCGAACGTAGTGAAAGGCTGTTCCTGAGTCGCCTCAAGACGTTTCTGCCTCAAGCAGCTTTTCCAAACCTTCTTCATTGGTTTTCCAGCGATTCTGCTCGTTCGGACGTAAATGTTCTGCCATCGAACTCAACAGGAAACCAACACGCAGCCCCTTCGCCCTTCTGGCGCCCAACACTTTGGCTCTGGAGATTGTCGAGCGAAAGATCGTGCTCCCGTAGGAAGAGATTCTGGCCTTTGCTTCTCTTCTCGGTCATGCGCCGCCGTTCTCCAGTTGGCAACTCGATCTTGTGATATGCGTCCGCCTCAGCATCGGAGTTCCGTTCTGGTAAATAGCTGCCGAAATTTCAAGACTCTCGTTTTTTTGCGTACAAACCAGGTAATCGCAGACGTTGTGACAAATAGATCTGAGGCTGTGGAGTCCTCACCAGTCTTTCGAAGCGAGATCATGCTCACAAAATTCTCACTCCCAAACACCTCATCCATCACGCAGCGCACCAGATGGACGTTTTCGTCGCTGATCTGCACGAAGCAGGAGCCGGATTCGCTGAGTAGTTCCTTGGCCACCAGCAGCCGGTCGCGCAGGTAGCTCAGGTACGAATGGATGCCGAGTTCCCAGGTGTCGCGGAAGGCCTTGATGACTTCCGGCTCGCCGCTCAGGCTGGCGTCGTCGCCATCCTTGACGTTGCGGTCACCGACGCGAATCTGCCAGTTGGAGTTGTACTTGATGCCGTAGGGCGGGTCGATGTAGATCATCTGAACCTGGCCCTTCATGCCTTCGCGCTCGAGCAGGCTGGCCATGACCAGCAGGCTGTCGCCCTGGATCAGGCGGTTGGCCCATTTGTCGGCCTGCTTGTAGTAGTAGGCGGGCTTGTCGAGTTCGTCGATGTCCTTGTAATTGTTGAAGAGCTCGTCGACGAACAGGTCATCCTGGTGGGCACCTTCGCGCTTGAGCTGGTAGAGGCGCTGGATCAGTATTTCCGGGGCGATGTGTTCGGTGCGATAGAGCGAGCGGATGTCGAGGTCGAGGGCATCGTCGGCGTCGTCCGCGCCGTATTTTTCCAGCCAGTAGAGTTCGGGGTCTTGCCCGCGCGTGGTGACGGGGTTGAGCGGCAGTTCGGCGCGGCTGGGTTCGTTACTCTCGTAGCCGGCTTCTTCCTTGCTCGGAATATGAACGCGGCGGGCCTTCTTGTGCTTGAGGCTGTCGATTTTCTTGTCGGTCATGAGCAAACTCCGGTACAGCCAAGGCGGGGGCAAAGCAGTGCGAGCACTTCGGCCAGCTTGTTGTCTGCCAGCCGGCCGTAGGCTCCATGTACGAAACCGAGGTTGAGGGTGGCTATCTGGTCGGTTCGTATCCAGCTTGCCTTGGGCAGGCGCTGTCCGATCAGGTCGGCGGCGAGGAGCGCTACCGTGGCATTGTGGCCGGCTTGGGAAGTGATCGGCAGTGCGGCGAAATCGCCTCTCGGGTTGCTGTCTTCCAAGACCAGTGCCGGACGTTTCTTGCGTCGTTCCTCATCGGCGTAGGGGTAGGCAACCAGTACGATGTCGCCCTTGTGAACGGTGGAATTAGAGGTCATTCCAGATTTCATCTTCTTCGTTGTTCCAGAGGGCATTCAAGGTGTGCACCTGCATCTGCTGCCAGTCGCGCTGGGCTGCCTGCTCTTCGACGGCTTCAACAATGCCGCCAATGATGCGTTCGAGTTCCGGCTTGATGTTGTCGATATCGGTGATTTCGGCAAAGTGCCAAGGCGCCAGGCCGAGTTTCTGGCGCATGTTATTGACCGCCGGCAGCCAGCGCTCATTGACCGCCCAGCGCTTGAGCTCCTTGTCCTTGTTGAAGCCGGTGATTTCCAGAATCAGATTTGCGGTTTCGCCGCTTTCGTTGCGGATGCGGACGAGGTAATCAGGCAGGTATTCGCGTTCCTTGCCGCCCTGAATGTAGGGAATGGCAAAGCCGAGAAACGCATTCTTGACGTAGCTCTCCACGGCCGGGATTTTTTCCAGCGTTTTGGCGGCGATCTGTTCCCAGGTGTCGGTATCGGCGACCACGAGGTTGATGTGGCTTTTTTTGGTCGGCCAGGTCTTCCTGCTGGTGTGGCCGAAGACGTGGGCGGTGGTGCCGACCGGGTTGTAGTGGTTGAGGATGGGCAGCACGCGCTCGCGCTCGGCGGCATGGGCGACGATGCCGCGATTGATGCTTTCGACGATGGGTTGCGGGTCGTCGTAGATGACGAGGCGCTTGAAAATGGGGTCGTCCTCGCCCTTGAGTTTGAGTTTTTGCTCGTACCACTGGCCGACGATGGTTTTGACCTGCTGGAAGAGGCGCAGGTCGTCGCGCTGCTTTTCGTCGTGGACGCGGCGCAGGTATTCCTTGGTCAGCTTGTAGATGACTTGCTGATCGCGCAGGGCTTCAAGGTTGGCGCGCAGGGTTTGGGTGTCGCCGGAAACGGCGGTGCCGAGCGTGGTTTCGAGCGGCTGGCGGGTGGTGTCGATGAAGTAGTCGGGCGTCGCGGTGAAATCGGCCTTGAGTTCGCTGCTGTCGGTTTCGAGACGGTAGCCGAGGAGGTTGGGAAAGCGGATTTCCAGCGACGAACGCTCAGGCAGGGCGCGCAGGGTGGCGTACTCGGGCACGTTGACCGTGCTGCTCTTTCCAGCTTTGAACAGCTTGAAGGGGACGCCGATGATGTGGGCGTATTCGGGTGGGAATTTGCCGGTTTTGGGGTCGATGTAATAGTGCCGGCGGCGCAACGCCCGGCCAGCCACCTGTTCGCAGAGCAGTTGCGAGCCGAAGGCGCGCAGGCCCATGACGTGGGTGACCGTATTGGCGTCCCAGCCTTCGGTGAGCATCGAGACAGAAACGACGCAACGGATGTGGGCGCCGAGGGTGTCGGGCTTGCCGACGGTGTTGACGACTTCGCGCAGGAGGTCGGCATCGTCGAGTTGTTCGATGCTCTTGTCGGGGTGACGCTGGCGATAGTCGCGCTTGAAGCGTCCGATTTCCGGGCTGAACACCTTCTTGAAACTCTCGTCGATCTGGCCGGAGTGTTCGAGGGCATCGCTGTCGATGAGCAGCGTCGGTGGGCGATCCTGCGGTCGACCGGTATTCTGGTCGAAATTTGAAAACAGCGGCAGGCGGCCGGGAACGACCGATGTCTGGCCGTTTTCATCGACCCGCTCGTAGCCGGCGATTTCCTTGAAGATTTCGCGCGATACGGTGGTGTTGCTGCAGACGACGATGAAGACCGGCGGCGCGGTGAACAGGTCAGCCTTGATTTCACCCTTTTTGCGCTGGCCGCGTTCGTAGTCTTCGTAGTGGGCGTAGAACTGTTCGAGGGCGGAGCGGACGATGCCGGGCAGGTGCGGGGCGGCTTCGGATTTGGCGCCATCGTCTTCGGCATCCTTGCGCGTTTTGCGCTGGCCTTTCTTGGGCAGTTCGCCCTTGCAGTGCTCGTAGAGATTCTTGAGGATGGGTTCGTCGATGGCGTGGCTGCTGTCGTCGACAGGAAGAAACGGAATCTTGACCAGCCCGGATTCGATGGCTTCGATCAGGCCAAAGTCGCTGACTGTCCATGGAAACAGCGAATAGGCCGGATAGCCGGAACCGGAAAGGTAGTAAGGCGTCGCCGACAGGTCATACACGGCGCGCAGCTTGAAGCGCATTGCCAGGGCGCGGATGCCGGAGAACCAGACGGCAGCGCGTTCGTTCTCGGTTTCGGAATTGTCGAGTTCGTTGTGTTGGCTGATAGCTTGCCCTTGGCGCGCGGCAGATAGCAGTGGTGGGCTTCGTCGTTGATGACGAGCAGGCGGCGCCCGGGCTTGAAGCTGCCGAGCACGCGGCGCAGGACGAGGTTTTCGTCCTCGCAGCTTTTTACTTTGCCGCCGTCTGCGCCCAGCTTGCCATCGAAGGGGGTTCGCTTGTTGCCGGAGAGCAGACGCGGCAGAAATTCGTGATAGTTGGTGACGATCAGGCGATGGGTGAGTTCGCCGAGTGCCGCGCGATAGGCCGGGGGCAGCAGATAGCGCTGGCGGTAGTAGTCCTGCGCTTCCTGCGGGCTGTCGTGGCGGGCGTCAGGGATCAATACCTTGAGGCGGTCGCGGATGGTGATGCCGGGCGCGACGACGAGAAAATAATCGCAATAGCGGGTGTCGTTGCGGTATTCGCGCCGATTCAGGTAGTGGTAAAGAATCAGGCAGGCCATGACCACGGTTTTGCCCGCGCCTGTTGCCATCTTGAAGGCGAAGCGTGGCAACTGGTCGGCCGGGTTGTCGCCGGCAGTGGCCTGGCGCTGGCGAAGCTGGTTGAGGATGTGCGTACCGCTATTGGATTTTTCGGCCAGTTCGTTGAGCCAGATGGCCGTTTCAACGGCTTCCTGCTGGGCGAAAAACAGTTTCTGGTGCGGTGCGCGCTCGGGGTTGGCAAACCAGTAGCCGAGCAGGTCTCGCGTTACCCGGCTGGTGATGCCGCGATAGCCGGACTGGCGCCAGTCGCGGATTTGTTCGCGCAACTGGTTGACCAGATGTTCGCCATAATCCGCCTTGAGATCGTTGAGGTCGAACATGCTGCCCTGCGCCTGCTGGGCGAGAGGCACTTGCGGTACGTCGGGCGTGAAGACGCGGCGACCTTCGCGAACATCCTTGTAGTTCAGGTTGCCTTGGATGTCGGTTGCGTAGTGACGCCCCGGCTCCGCATAGGGTGTGTTGAGAATGGGATTTTCGGCAGTTGCCATGAGCATCTATTCGAATTCAAGCTTGCGATTCTATCTTCATGGACGCTTCTCGTCAGGCCGGCGTAACGCGCAAACTTACGCTATTTAACAACGCGGTATCGCGGCGTTGTTAGAATTACCGGAATACTTTTTATCACGCCGGAGTCAGCCACCATGTCCGAACCCCTCTACCTCGCCAAGTCCGAAGACGGCTACCCTGCCCTGCTGCCGCAGATGGCCAACCGCCACGGCCTCGTCACCGGCGCCACCGGCACCGGCAAGACGGTGACGCTGCAATCGATGGCCGAGCGGCTGTCGTTCGCCGGCGTGCCGGTGTTCATGGCGGACGTCAAGGGCGACCTTTCCGGCATGGGCGCCGCCGGCGTCATCACGCCGAAACTTGAGGCGCGCCTGAAGGATCTCGGCCTTGAAGGCTTCGCCCCGTATGCCAATCCGGTCGCCTTCTGGGACGTCTTCGGCGAGAACGGCATCCCGGTTCGCGCGACGATTTCCGACATGGGCCCGCTGCTGCTCGCCCGCCTGCTCAACCTCAACGACACGCAGACCGGCGTGCTGCAACTGGTGTTCAAGATCGCCGACGACCAGGGCCTGCTGCTGCTCGACCTCAAGGACCTGCGGGCGATGGTCCAGCACGTCGGCGACAACGCCAAGAATTTCACCACCGAATACGGCAATGTCGCCGCCGCCTCGATCGGCGCCATACAGCGCGGCCTGCTGACGCTGGAAGAGCAAGGCGGCGACGTCTTCTTCGGCGAGCCGATGCTCGACATCCACGACCTGATGAAAGTCGATGCCAACGGCCGCGGCGTCATCAACGTGCTGGCCGCCGAAAAGCTCGTGCAGGCGCCGGCGCTGTACTCCACCTTCCTGCTCTGGCTGCTCGCCGAACTGTTCGAGCAACTGCCCGAAGCCGGCGACCTCGACAAACCCAAGCTCGTCTTCTTCTTCGACGAGGCCCACCTGCTGTTCACCGACGCCCCGCAGGCGCTGACCGACAAGGTCGAGCAGGTGGTCCGCCTGATCCGCTCGAAGGGCGTCGGCGTCTTCTTCGTCACGCAGAACCCGCTCGACGTCCCGGAGAAGATCCTCGGCCAGCTCGGCAACCGCGTCCAGCACGCGCTGCGCGCCTTCACCCCGCGCGACCAGAAGGCCGTCCAGGCGGCGGCGCAGACCATGCGCGCCAACCCGAAGTTCGACGCCGCCACCGTCATCACCGAACTCGGCGTCGGCGAGGCGCTGGTTTCCTTCCTCGATGAAAAAGGCCGTCCCAACGTCGTCGACCGCAGCATGATCTTTCCGCCCGCCTCGCGCCTCGGCCCGCTGACCGCCGACGAGCGCAAGGCGATGATCCAGGGTTCGCCGCTGCTTGCCGCCTACGGCCAGGCGGTCGACCGTGAATCGGCCTACGAACTGCTGCGCGGCAAGCCGGCCGCCCGGCAGCCGGCCCCCGGCGCCATTCCCGCCCCGCCGGCGGGCGGCGGCGGCCTCGACGCCAACGACTGGGGCAACCACGGCGGTCGCGCAGCCGCAACCGCGGCCCGCCCCGCAGCCACGCCAGAGCGCCCCGGCCCCGCAGCAGGAATCGGGCGGCGGGCTGTTGGGCGGCCTCGGCGAAATCCTCGGCGGCAGCACCGGCCCGCGCGGCGGCCACCGCGAAGGGGTGATCGAAGCGGCAGCCAAGAGCGCCGCGCGCGGCATGGCCGGCAGCGTCGGCCGCGGGTTGGGCAACCAGATCCTGCGCGGGGTGCTCGGGTCGATACTTGGGGGGCGCAAGTAAGCGGAGCCCGCCGTCTGCGCCGCGGGACTTATATTTCTGGATTGATTATCTTCCTCTTTGCTGACGCCACTCTCCATTATGATGAATGCAACGGGTTCGTTTCTTGGCTATGACCCTGGCGGTGATGGCAATCACGGGGTTGCTGTTCTGAAAGTGGACGCCGGCAAACCGTCCTCTGTCGAAGTCACGACCTTGCAAACTGCCGAGGATGCGCTTCGGTTCTTCGAACGGCAGCGAAACGGGCCGGCTATTGGAATCGACACACTGACATGCTGGAGCACGGGGCCCGGTGGTTGGTGCCCAGCAGACCGTTGGCTTCGCGAGAATTACCCGAAAGTACGCAACAGTGTGGTTACACCGAACGGACTCTTCGGTTCAATGGGCCTCAATGGCCCTTCGGTACTGCTGACGTTGCGCAATGCGACCCCTTGCCTTATGGCAACGGAGACTCATCCAAAGGTGTTGCACTGGCATTTTTCAAACGAGCGCTATGATTTCCTTGGTCATCCCGATCGAATGAACGCGCTATTGGCGAGACTGCTCCATCTCGCAATAACGGTCATCACGGAGCATGCGTGGGATGCTGCAATTTCAGCGTGCGCGGCGTACATGGGATACGTTCGGGAATGGTCCCTGGATCTCCATGATGAATATAGATTCCGACCTGCCGAGAATGAACGGATCGTGTCGCCATGTGGACAAACGCACTATTTTTGGCCGTCTGCCTGATCGCGGGCAATAGGAACCCGGCTAATGGGCGTCCCCGGTTTTCCCGGTCTTCCGGAATCCGCCAGCGCCCGGCCAAAGCCGGTAGTGGCCACTGCCAAATGGCGCTGGAGATGTCTTGCCGTAAGCAGACTACTTGCCACCGCCGAGCAGAGCAGCGATATCTCTTTCAGCGTCAATCCAGTCACGTACGTGGTCACTCTTGAACTGGTTGCGTTCAGCACGATAGTAGGCAGCTTCGGCGATCATGCGGTAACGCTGCTCATCAGTGACGATCATGACCTTGCTTGAAACCGTGGTCTTCGTAGCCGGTTTCGCCTTTGCGGATTTGGCGGCGGCCGGCTCTTTGATGACAACGGGTTCCTTGACCGTGGGCTTGGCACTGGCAGTAGCGGGCTTTTTGGCCTCGGGCTTGGTACTGGCAACGATGGGCTCGGTCGCGGCTTTCTTGGTCGCTGTTTTCTTGGGGGCTGCTTTAGTGCTTGTCTCGGCCATGATTCTGTCCTCTTAGGTATGGAAATAGTGACGGGTAGGAGATTCAAAAGGCATTTCGGGAAGTATCCCTCGCCCGTAAATGATGGTCAACCTGAAAATTCGCAGTGGATTTCGACAGAAACCTGAATGCTGAAAGCGATGATCCGAGCAAGAAAGCGAGCAAAATAAGGCCAGGTTCGAATTAAGTCAGATGGAGCACGATAAACCTTGGGCTTGGGTCGATTGCTGCCTGGCAGGCCACGGGGCTTTCCCGATTTTAACTGCACGCGGAAGCCGCCCCAGTTGAGCTTTCGCTGCGGAGGTTAGCGGTCAAGCAGTCCCCCAGCAATTTTACGGGTGAGAAATCGCCGTTCATGAAGCGAAGGCAGCGAGTCAATTCTTGAAGAATGTCGCTTCGCAGGGCCTGAGTTCGATGCGCGTGGCCTTGCCGCTCGTCGGCGTGAAGGTGCCGCGCATGCGGTAGGAGTAGGGCGAGCTTGGGCGGGCGTGGCCCACCGCATAGTCCGGGTTTGCAGTGAGGCCATTGGAGTTGATCTCGGCCGATCCGTCCGCCTTGATGACGCCGACCCAGGTCAAGGATCCCGGCGTCCCGGTTTCCCCTTTTTGCGCTGTCAGCCGCCCCTCCTTGACGTCGCTGAAAAAGTTGTAGGTGTAGCCCTTGGCAACCTTGCCGCCCTCGCCAACATCCTCGCAGACGAGCGTGACCGCCCAGCGACCGTCGAAGGCCGTGGATGATCCCGCAGCGGACGCGGTGGGTGGCGCAGTGGATGACGGGGACAGAGGGTGCCTGCTGGTCGGCCTTGAGTTTTTTCAGCCGGTTTTCGGCCAGCGCCTTGTAGCTGCCGTTCGGGTATTTCTGCAGGTAGGCTTCGAAGTCCGCGGCATCGTTGCTGCGCTCGATGCTGGTCCAGAAGGTCTTTTCGATTTCTCCGCGACCGGGTTCGACGGTGACCTGAAAATGGAAGCTCTTCTGCAGCGTCTTCGGGCCGTTGACGTAGGGTGTCTGGGTTTGCCCGCTGGCCTTTTCGACCTCGGCGCTGGCGGTCGTCAGAACGCCATCCAGGGTCAGGTCCTTGCCCTTGAAGGCGGTCAGCAGCCCGGCCGTGAATAGCCCGTTGCGCCCGGTGCCGTCGGAGGCGACGTTGCCGGGGTCGGTTGCATAGACGATCACGGTGCCCTTCGGCGCGCTGCCGGGGCTGGCCAGCCCGCGCGACTGGCCGGAGCGGAATTTGCCGGTGATCGGATTGTTGCGGCAGGCATCGAGCATCACGATGTTGGCGCCGCTCTTGCCGTTGTCCATCTCGTCGAGAACCTGATTGAGGTTGACGCCCTGATACGGTACCGAGGCTTCGCTTTCGATCCGGGCATTGACCGGTATCAGGTAGTTCTGGTTCTTGACCTGGATGCCGTGCCCGGCATAGTAGAAGAGCGCGGCCTCGCTGCCGCCGATCTTGCTGCCGAACTCGGCGATGGCCTGGTTCATTCCTTCGAGCGTCTGGTTCTTTCGCTCGATGACTTCAAAGCCGAAACCACGCAGCGCCCTGGCGATGTCTTCGGCGTCGTTGGTCGGGTTCGCCAGTTTCGGCAGGTCAGGCTGCTGGTAATTGCCGTTGCCGATCACGAGGGCTATGCGCTGCCCCCGGGCGCTGGCAGCAGTGGCCACCGCGAAGCAGACCAGTACCATGGCAAGTGCCCGCAGCAGGCGCGAAGAGAAGGCAGAAAGAAAGGTGGAAGGCATAATTCGTGAATACTATGCTTGTCATGCCGCTGCTGCAATTGGCCTTGACTGGCCGATCGAGCGACAGTGAAAAAATGCGGTTTGCCTCCGGTTTTCGGCGGCCAGCAGGCGCAGCCTCGCCTGACGCCGCAACCGCGTCAGAGCGCCCCGACACCGCCCGAAAGTTCCGGCGGTGGCATCTTCGGCAGTCTCGGCGGAACTGCCGGCCCGCGCGGTGGCAACCGCGAAGGAGTGATCGAAGCGGCAGCCAAGGGCACCGTGCGCGGCATTGCCGGCAGCGTCGGCCGCGGAATCGGCAACCAGATTCTGCGCGGGGTAGTCGGGTTCAACTCTTGGGGGGAGGCGCTGAGCGAAGGTCCACGCCCAACCGCCCCCAAATTTCAGGCCGCCCACGGGAGAATGGGGTCTCGAAAATGGTGGTCTGACACCATTTTCACAAGATTTTCTGAGGCTTGCTTGAGTCTCGGGTTGATGTTAGTGTTTTCCGCACTCCAACCGTCATGCCGTTGGATGTCCTGTCCCTGAACCCAAGTCCACAAAGGAGACTCGAAATGGCCACATCACCCCGCCCGCCTGCCACAGTTGCCGAAGCGCTGCAGTTCCGCCCTCGCTGGTGGTGGGATCCGGTGCCCGACTGGGTGCTGGACCACATCAACCCGGCTGCCATCCGCGAAATTGCGGTGGTGCAGCTGACCTCACAGCTTGAAACCTTGAGAGTGCAGGAAAAGGCTCTCGAAGCATCCATAGCCATCCTGCGTAAGCAGAAGTAGAGCCCCACGGGGCGGCACAACCATTGCTGCCCCGTGTCGTTCAGCCACCAGGTGCCGGCAGGCGCGCTGTGATAACAGGAGGTTGGCATGTCTGCGTTTCCGATTCCGTTGCGTGCGACCGGCGAACCGGGGTTGCCTTCATCAGTTGAATCCGTGGCGGTAGCCCGCGATACGCGTCGTCCGGTCCTGCTCATCGGCTTCCTGCGGCAGGGCAACCTCGGGCTGGGCTACTCTGTCGGCCACCCTGCGGCGGTCCGGCTATCGTGTAGAAGTGCTCGACTTTGAATCGGACGTCAACGAATGGTTGTCGCCGCGTGCCGGATGCGGCCGATGCTGGTGGGTCTTTCGCTCATCTTCCAGTTCTATGTACGCCGCTATGCCGCGCTGGCCCAAGCCCTGCGCGACAGTGGCGTGGATGCCCATTTCACGATCGGTGGCCACTTTGCCAGCCTGTCCAGCCAAGAGACGCTGAACTTGGTGCCGGAGATTGACAGCATCGTCCGGTTTGAAGGCGAACTCACATTGCTGGAGTTGACCGACCGCGTGAGCGTCGGCGCTGATTGGCGCGACGTGCCAGGCATCGCCTACCGCAGCGCCGAAGGCGAATGCCGCATCACGCCCGCGCGCCGCCTGATCCATGATCTGGACATGTTGCCGCGGCCCGACCGCGACTACGAGCCCGAGTCGATTCTCGGCCAGCCCGCCATGCCGTTGATAGCCAGCCGGGGCTGCTCACGCACGTGCTCCTTCTGCTCCATCCATGTCTTCTACCGTGCCGTGCCGGGCAAGGTGGTGCGCCTGCGCCAGCCACGGCAGGTGGTTGAAGAGATGGCGTACCTGCACTTTGAGCGCGGCGCTACCATCTTCCTGTTTCAGGACGATGATTTCCCGCTGTATGGCAAAGTCTGGCGGCGCTGGACGCGCGATCTGATCCGGGAACTGCACCGTGCCGGCCTGGTAGGACGCGTGATCTGGAAGCTCAACTGTCGCGCCGATGCGGTGGAACCCGAGTTGTTTGCGGAAATGCGCGACGCCGGCTTGTACCTGGTTTATATGGGACTCGAGTCGGGCAGCGAAGATGGCCTGGACACACTGAACAAGGGCGTGGACGTGGCGCAGAACCTCGCCGCTGTGCGCACACTCAAGGAACTGGGACTGACCTTCGAGTTCGGTTTCATGATGTTCGACCCGTCTACGACGTTTGAGTCGATCCGCGCCAACGTGGATTTTCTCAAAGCAATCGTGGGCGATGGCAGCAACGCAGCCGTGTTCTGCCGCATGCTGCCCTACGACGGCACACCCATCAAGGAGTCTCTGGCGCGGGAAGGCCGGTTGCGCGGCGACGTATGCGACCCCGACTACGATTTTCTGGATGCGCGCGTGAATGCGCTGTACGAAGAAATGAACGAATTAGTGCACGTGGCCGGCTGGATCCACGGCCACCGTGCCCTGTCGCCTAAGATCAACTGGGCCTGGAACGAACTGGCAGTGCTGGATCGCTTGTTCCCCAACCTGCAGGGCCGCGTGCGCTATGAACAGACGTTGCGAGCCATTACCCGCGCCAGCAATGACCTGCTGTTCCGGCTTGTGCTCGATCTGACGACGACTTACGAAAAAGGCCGCAGCCACCGTTGGAGCGAAGCCCGGTTGGCGGCGCCCTGCGATCGCCTGCTGGAACGACTGGCTGCCGCGCGCGATGGCTTTGTGGGCCGCAACCAGACGTTGCTGTTGCGCAAGATCGAGAGTCAGAGGCTGGCCGTCGCTGCCTGAGCTTCAGGCGAGCCACCCGCAACAACCGCAGCA
Source organism: uncultured beta proteobacterium (assembly GCA_963810175.1). GTDB lineage: Bacteria > Pseudomonadota > Gammaproteobacteria > Burkholderiales > Rhodocyclaceae > Azonexus. Next base: position 77,195 of record CAWEMU010000051.1, read on the forward strand.
ATCGGAGGCAGTGCGGGATCCATGCAAGAAAGAGCCATCTTCGGTGATTCGCGATCTGTCGGTCGGGGACGCCGCGTTTTCCTGTCCATAAACTGGCAATAGTCTGTCCCGGCGACCAAGCGACGAAGAGCCCCCAAAGCCAATGGCGACCCATCGCGAGAGCCGAGCGATTGCGCGGCCACCTGAACAGATCTTCGATATCGTCGCCGATGTCGAGCGCTATCCCGAGTTTCTGCCGCTGATCCGCGAGGCGAGGATCTTCAGGCGCGACGAAGATGTCTACGAAACCGAGCAGACCTTGGCACTGGGTCTGCTGACCCATCGCTTCCGCACGCGGACCGCACTCGTTCGCCCACACGGCATCACCGTCGTTTCTGACGATCAGGCGTTTTGCCGTTTCGACATCCGCTGGCAGTTCGCACCGCTCGGCGAGGATAGCTGCCACGTCAACTTCACGCTCGACTGTGAGTCACGTTCATTCTTTCTGATGCCGGTCATCCAGTTGCTGGTCTTGCCGATGGCCACCAGCATGGTCGATTCTTTCGAGGCACGAGTCCACGCGCTGGCTGTAGGCGCAGGGCGCCCGGAGACGCCCCAAGAGCCGTGAGTCCAGGCGCGAACGCCGCAGCGCAATCGCGGCCCGACCGCGCCCCTTGCCTGCCGTATCAGCCGAACGGCCGCACCCCGATCCAGGCCGAGTGCAGATAGAACGCGAATGCCGCCCACGCGGCGATGCCAACTGCAACGGCGATGACCGTGGGCGTTGCGCCATCCGAGGGATACGTGGTGCCGGCGGCCCGGTCACGGCCTTTGGCGGCTCGAAAGCACAGGGTCGCCCAGACCAGAAATCCGCCGAACAGAAGCACGTCGGCGACATTGCCGTTCGCCAGCAGATGCGCGGCGGCCCAGAGCTTGGTGCCGAGCAGCATCGGGTGGCCGAGCCTGGCCTTGATGGCGTTGCGCGGGACGTAGGCGGCGGCGAGCAGGATGAACGCGGGCAGGGTCAGGAGCGCGGCGGCGTGGCGCGTCCAGACCGGGGGAGTCCACAGCACGAGCGGCGCGGTCCGCGCCTCGCCGTAGCCGTAAACCACCAGCACGAAGCCGACGATGGAGAGGACTGCGTAAATGCCCTTCCATGTCTTCTCGCCGTGCGCGGCGATGAAAGCGGAGCGGGCGTCGTCCGCAAACACGCGCGACGAATGCACTCCGAGAAACAGCGCCAGTCCGGCAATCAGCATCAGCATACCCACACCTCGTAAAGTTTCGGATGTCCGGATGCTACCTTCAACCCAGCCGAAATGTGTGGCGCGCTGCTTCAAAAAATTTCGACTGAGGCTAAACTGACAGATGGAAATCTCGGACTGATAGGAAGCTTCAGTACCGGGATTCACAGTGATGCAGAGCACTGGTTTTTTCGACGATTTTCACTCTGGTGAGCATTTTTCCTCGACCCGTTTCGCATGGACTACTCGTAACTCCCATGGCAGACATCTTCCTTAGCTACTCGCATGAAGACGAGGCGAGAATCAAGACTCTGGTTTCTGAATTCGAGGCGCAGGGCTGGTCCGTCTTCTGGGACCGGCGAATTCCTGTTGGGGAGACTTGGCGAAGCTGGATCGGCTCTGCACTGCGGGAGGCCCGCTGCATTGTCGTCGCCTGGTCGCAGTTTTCAATCGAGTCCGAATGGGTCATCGAGGAAGCTGACGAGGGCAAGGCGCGCAAGATTCTGGTGCCTGTTCTCCTTGATCGGGTACAGCTTCCCCCCGGATTTCGGGAGATCCAAGCCGCAGATATTTCGGACTGGCATGCGGGACAAGCATCTGAGCGCTTGACCGAGTTGATCGGGGATCTCCGGCGCATCCTCGGAATGCAGTGTGAGCCGGGCTACAATGAGCACCATCTTGCGACCCCCGTTGCCCGCGTGCGCGAAATTGAGTTCGCGACCAGACGTCGATCGGCCTTCGGCTTGCGAGGGGTTGCTGTTGCCATCGCGCTCCTGCTTTCAATCGGTGTCGTTGGCTATCTTTTCTTCGGGCCGCCCCATATCAAACAAAAGGCTGTCGTCTCACCGCCGAATCAGGGCCATCCGGAACTCAGCCCCGGAAGTACCGCGAACAGTTCTCTCAGCCCTGTGGGTTCCGAGGGCAGTTCCACCAATTCCGGCACGCCGGAACGCAAGGGCGATGCGGTCACCCCAACGGGTGCTTGGTTCATAGTGGCCGGTTCGTTCGGCCACGCCGACCGCCAGTCAGCCGAAAATCAACGTATCGCGCTTGCCCGCGCGGGATTTGATGCGGCGATGATCGATTCCAGCGCGTATCCGTTGCTGAAGCCCAATCTTTGGGTCGTTGCAATTGGCCCATTTGAATCGAGAGATGCGGCAAACGCCGCCCTCCCTCGTCTCAAGGGGACAGTAGCCGATGCATATGTCAAGAGGGGGCGGTAGGATTGCGGGAACTCATAGACAATGTCAAAACAAGCGCACGTAGCGGGGATGCCAACGCTTGCCATCGCATGCCGGCCCTGGGAAATAGCTCTGTCGGAGGGGAAGCTACGATTGCTCCCAAGAAGATATGCACCCTGAAAGGGGGCGTAACCTCTTCTTTGCTGTTCTTGATTCTTGTGCCATTTTACGGGTTGACCGCAGCAGCCGGCCGGAAGGCTCGCATCATGACGTGGCTGACGAAATTTCGACCAGCCGAGGTAGAATAAGCATTTGATTATTATTGACGGAGCTGCCATGAAAGTATTCCTCCCGATCGCCCTGTTGCTTGTTGCGCTGCCCACTCTGGCGCAGGACATCGCTGCCTTGACGGCCGATACCAAGAAGACGGTGCTGCCGGTCGTTCCCAAGGTGGTCAATGCCATGCAGGAGGCGGTGGCCGCGAAGGGCGTCGCCGGGGCCATTCCGGTCTGCAAGGAGCAGGCGCCGGCGCTGATCAAGGAAAAGCGCGTGGAAACGGGCTGGGATATCCGCCGCGTCAGCCTGAAGACGCGCAACGCCGAGCGGGGAACCCCCGATCTATGGGAAGCCCGTCAACTGGCCGATTTCGACATCCGCGCCGCCAACGGGGAGAAACCGGAGACGCTCGAGACGAGTGAGGTCGTCACCATCGATGGCAAGCAGGTCTTCCGCTACATGAAGGCGCTGCCGGTCAGCGATGTCTGCCTCAAGTGCCATGGCCCGGTCGACGGACTCGATGCCGGCCTGAAGGCCGAGCTCGCCAAGACCTATCCGCACGATCAGGCCACCGGCTACGACAAGGGTCAGATTCGCGGCGCCTTGACGGTCAAGCGGCCGCTGTAGGCTCCAGCCGGGCGACCGAGGCGGCGGAGTCATTTGCCGGCGACGGTCATAGGGGTCGACCCTGCCGCGGCCCCGTGTTACCTTGGGTTCCGTTCCATTTGAGCCGGGGCCGCCCATGAGCGCACGCATCTTCATCAGCTATCGCACCGCTGACGGACTCGACAAGGCCACGGCGCTGGCCCGCGATCTGGGAGAGGTATTTGGCGACGATGCGGTCTTTCTCGACAAGGACGACCTGCGCGGCGGCTCCGCCTGGCGCAACGAGATTCACCGTGCGCTCGATGCCAGGCCAGTCTTGCTGCTGCTGGTGACACCACAACTGATTTCGGCGGTCGACAGCCATGGCCTGGCCCGCCTTGCGGGCGCCGACGACCCGGTGCGCCGGGAACTGGAGATTGCGCTGGAGGCTGGCGCCCGGGTCATCCCCGTTCTCTGTGACGGCTTGAACGAACCGCCCGATGCGAGCAGCCTGCCGCCCCCTTTTGACTGCATCGGTGAGCTGACCTGGCGGCACCTGCGGGCCTATGACTGGGAACACGACATTGAGCGCCTGATCGACGACCTGAAGGCCCTTGGCATATCGCCTCTCGCCGCCACCGGCGGGAATGTGGCCTCGCCCCAGTCCCCCGTGGGAACAGCGACGCAAGGCCGATCCCGCAAGATATTCTGGGCCATCGGGCTCGTCGCCGTCGGCGTGGCTCTGTGGTTGTCGGCGCGAGGCGGGGCGACAAACAGCGTGGCCGGGAACTGGCAGGCACAGCTCTGGCAAGGCGAGCAGGTGATGCTGGTGCTGAGCGAGAAGGGCGACACGGTGACGCTGGCCAGCGAGCCGGTCGCCATCGCCGAGCGACCCGACTGGACCGACTACCGCCGCTTCTGGCGGGAACGGGGTAGCGGTGAGCTGAACGCCATCATGTATCGTGGCGAGGGCCGGCGCATCGACGCCCCCGGCGTCGGACCCGCACTGGACATCGGCCTCCAGGTACTGGCCAGCCCGGATGGCGGCGGTACCGCGATCGACAGCGGCAACCTCAGCCTTCGTCTCTCCGCCGACGGCAAGACACTGACCGGGCGCATCTGGCTCAACAGCGCCCAGGCCGACCAGGCTGCCGTGCTGACGCGCCGGCACTAGCGGGATCGAAGCGTGGGCAGCCGCTGCCGGCACGGCCCGATGCTGGACCAACCTTGATTACCCCGGGAACGGCTTTGGAGAAATCGAATGCTTACGGCGCAAGCCTGGCCCTGCTGGCGGCGCTCGGTTTTTCGCTCAAGGCCATCTTCGTCAAGCTGGCCTACCCCTATGGCGTCGACGCCATCACCCTGCTCGCCCTGCGCATGGGGTTTTCACTGCCGGTGTTTCTGTGGGTCGGGCTGGCCCACCAGCGTGCGGGAGCGAGTCTGGCGGGCGGCGACTGGGGGCGGCTGTTCGTGCTTGGCTGCCTCGGTTATTACGGTGCCAGCATTCTTGATTTCTGGGGGCTGCAGTTCATCTCCGCCGGGCTGGAACGACTGATCCTGTTCACCTATCCGACGCTGACCATCCTGATCGGCGTGCTCTTTCAGGGCAAGCCTTTCTCGAAGCGCGAAGGTGTTGCCGTGGCGCTCTGTTACATCGGCATCGGCTTCGCTTTCATGCACGATCTCGGCCAGGGCGATTCGCGAAGCGTGTGGATCGGCGGTGCCCTGGTCTTCGGCTCCAGCGTCTCCTACGCGCTCTACCTTTCCGGAAGCGCGCCGATGATCGCCCGCCTCGGCGCCATGCGCTTTTCGGCGCTGGCGATGCTGATGTCCACAGCGGTCACGCTGCTGCATTTTGCCGCTTCGCAGCCGTTGACCGCATTCATCCAGCCCCTTCCCGTCTATGGCTGGGGGCTGGCGATGGCCTTGTTCGCCACCGTCGTCCCGGTCTTTGCCCAGTCCGCGGCGATCCGCAGCCTGGGTGCCGGGCGCACCTCGCTGTTCGGCATGGTCGGGCCGCTGCTGACCATCGGCTTCGGCTGGTGGCTGCTCGACGAGTCGATCTCGCTCGCCCAGATGGCCGGCGCCGCGCTGGTGCTGCTCGGGATCCTCATGGTTTCACGGCGCTGACGGCTAAGCGGGCGCTTACTTCACCTTGATCTCGGTCCACAGGCGGGACATCAGCCGGCGCTGCTTCGGTTCGAGATCACGCAGCATTTCCAGGCGCCGCAGGGTTTCCGGCGGCGGGAAGATGGCCGGTTCGCCGGCAACTTCCGGACGGATCGCAGGCAATGCCGCCCGATTGGGGTTGCCGGCGCCGATCAGGTTGGAAACGTCGGCGGCGTTTTCTCCCTGCAGCATGAAATCGATGAAGCGATGCGCGAGGTCGGGGCGGCGGGCCGCCTTGTGGATGACGAAGTTGTCCACCGCCAGCACCGCTCCCTCCTTCGGGATGGCGAAGCCGATGACGAACGGCCGGCCAGCCGCCCTGGCATCCTCGCGGGCGCGGAACATGTCGTTGGAGTAGCCGTGGGCGACCCAGATGTTGCCGATCGCCAGATCCTTGATGTAGGTGCTGTTGGAGAAGGTCGCCCAGTAGGGCTTGGCGCGGAGGATCAGATCGCGCGCCGCCTGCCAGTGTTCAGGGTCGGTATCGCCGATCGAATGGCCGAGGTAGCGCAGCGCGGCCGCCATCAGTTCGCGCTGGCTGTTGAGGACGGTGACCTTGCCCTTCAGCTTCCTCAGGTATTCCGGCTCGAAGATGAGCGCCCAGGTGTCGGTCGGCAGCCCGAGTTCGGCAATCCGCGTCGCGTTGTAGCCGAGCAGCGTGACCGTCGTCGCATAGGGAACGGCGTAGCGCTGGCCGGGGTCATACCAGGGATTGGCGAAGGCGGGATCGAGATTGGCCAGATGCGGCAGGCGCTGATGGTCGAGCGCCAGCAGTTCGCGCTTGCGGATCAGCGTCTGCACCGCGTTGCCGGTCGGCACCAGCAGGTCGTAGCCGGTCGCTCCCGCTTCCAGCTTGGCCAGCATCTCCTCGTTGTCCGAGTAGTAGTCCTGCTGCAGCCGGCAGCCGCACCAGGCCTCGAAGCGGGCGGCGGTATCGGCCGAAATGTAGTTGTTCCAGTTGTAGAGGTAGAGCGTGTCTTCCGCCCTGGCGAGGCAGGCCAGCGCCGACAGCAGCAGGGCCAGGGCCAGCTTCATCCGGATTTCCTCAGCGTATCCGGCGCGAAACGCGAGGCGAGCGCGATCAGTGTCAGGGTCAACGCCATCAGCAGCGTCGAAATGGCGTTGACCTCCGGGGTCACGGCGACCTTGATCATCGAATAGATCTGCAGCGGCAGCGTCGTCACGCCGACGCCGGCGACGAAGAAGGTGATGACGAAATCGTCGATCGACAGCGTGAAGCTCATCAGGAAGCCGGCGACGATCCCCGGCACGATCAGCGGGAAGGTCACCCGCGTGAAGGTCCGCCACGGTGTTGCGCCGAGGTCGCGCGCCGCCTCGAAGATGCTTTCGTCCATGCCGGCCAGCCGGGCACGGACGATGATGGCGACGAAGCCGATCGAGAAGGTGATGTGCGCGACGAGGATGGAGAAGAGGCCGAGCGTCAGGTCGAGCACCTGCCGGAAGAACAGCAGCAGCGACACGCCGAGCAGGATTTCCGGCATCGCGACCGGCGTCAGCACCAGGAACGGCAGGAAGCGCGGCCGCCAGCGGTGCAGCGCAATGCCGGCCATCGTGCCGAGAACGGTGGCGATCGTGCTCGATATGATGGCGATCAGCAGCGAATTGGCAGCGGCCTGCAGCATGCCGGCATCGCCGAGCAGCTTGCCGTACCAGCGCGTCGTGAAGCCGACCCACGAGGCATTCAGTTCGGAGTCGTTGAACGAGAAGAGGACGACGACGGCGAGCGGCATGTAGAGGAAGGCGTAGGTCGCCAGTGTCGCCGTCCACAGCCAGAATCCGCGTTTCATGTCTGCCCCCGGTTGCGCGTCAGCGCCGCGGAAAGCCCGGCGACGGCCAGCACCGCCAGCGTCAGCAGCAGCGACAGCGCGGCGCCGAGCGGCCAGTCGCGGTTGTCGAGGAACTGCTCCTTGATCAGGTTGCCCATCAGCAGGTCGCCGGTGCCGCCGAGCAGTTCGGGCACCGCGAACATGCCGAGGACCGGGATGAAGACCAGCGCCGAGCCGGACAGGACGCCGGGCAGCGACAGCGGCCAGGTGACCCGCCAGAAACGGGCCCATTTTCCGGCGCCAAGATCCTGCGCCGCCTCGAGCAACGCCGGGTCGTGCTTTTCGAGATTGGTGTACAGCGGCAGGATCATGAACGGCAGGTGTACGTAAACCATGCCGACGAGTACCGCAACCGGGCTGTAGAGGAGGTCGAGCGGGCCGAGGATGATCATCCAGGCATAGATGCGGATCAGGAAGTTGCTGGCGAAGGGCAGGATGACCAGCAGGACGAAGACGTCGCGCTGCCGCTTCGGGCTGCGCACGATGAGGATGGCCAGCGGATAGGCGAGCAGCAGGCAGATCACGGTGGTCAGGCCGGCGACGGCGAACGACTTGGCGAGGATCCACGCGTAGATTGACATCGTCGAGAATGAAACGATACGCTTCGAGGCTGGTCCGCTTTCGGCGAGCGGGGCCAGGCCGCCGAATTCGCCGGGCTCGCGGAAACTGGCGCCGGCCATGATCAGGGCCGGGATCAGGAAGAAGACGACGAGGAAGGCGGCCGGCGGCGCCGTCACCAGCCAGCGCGTCAGGCGTGCGCTGCGGTCAGTGGTCGAGGAAGACACCGGCATCATGCCTCCATTCGACGCTGACGCGATCCCCGATTTCGTGGAAGCGCGCCCTCCCCGCCTTGGCGTTTGTCGCCAGCGCCTCGAGCAGCAGGCCATTGTCGAGCCTGACCTTGTACACCGTCACGTCGCCGCGGTAGAGGTACTCGCCGACGGTCCCCGAGAAATGGTTCTTGAGCCCGATGCGCTCGGCATGGGACGGAAATGCGCAGGTGTTCGGGGCGGATCGCCAGCGTGCCGCGCGTTCCGGCAACGGCCTGCGCGAGCGGTGGCGCGGCGATCTCGCCAAGGCCGGCGGCGTCCAGACGCAGCCGGTGGCGGTCAGCTTCGAGCACTTCGGCCGAAATCAGGTTGATGGTGCCGATGAAGTCGGCGACGAAACGGCTTTTCGGAGTGCAATAGAGAGCCTCGGGAACGTCCAGTTGCTCGATGCGCCCTTCGTTCATGACGGCAATGCGGTGCGACAGGGCCAGAGCCTCCTGCTGGGCGTGCGTGACGAAAACGAAGGTGACGCCGACTTCGCGCTGCAGCGCGATCAGTTCGCCCTGCATGCGCTCGCGCAGCTTGGCATCGAGCGCGCCGAGCGGTTCGTCGAGCAGCAGCAGGCGCGGCTTGTTGACCAGTCCGCGCGCCAGCGCCACACGCTGTTTCTGGCCTCCCGACAATTCGTGCGGAAAGGCGTCGCCCTTGTCTTCCAGATGCACGAGCGCCAGCGCCTCGCCGGTCCGCCGCCTGATTTCGTCGCGCGAGCGGCCGGCCATCTCGAGCGGGAAAGCGATGTTGCCGGACACGGTCAGATGCGGAAACAGCGCGTAGCTCTGGAACACCGTATGCACCGGCCGCCTTTCCGGCGGAATGTCGGTCAGCGGCTGGCCGTCGAGATAAAGCTCGCCTTCGTCCGGCTGGTCGAAGCCGGCGATCATGCGCAGGATGGTCGTCTTGCCACAGCCCGAGGGTCCGAGCAGGGTGAAGAATTCCCCGGATTCGATGTCGAGTGACACATTCTTCACCGCTTCCAGTTTGCCGAAGCGGCGGGTGATGTTCCTGATTTCGAGAAGGGCCACGATCACCGCCTGAAGCTGCCGAGCCAGAGCTCATTATAAGCATTGCCGGGCGCGGCGGATTCGGGCGCCTGCACGATGTCCACTGCGGGTGCTCTGGGTTAGAATCCCGACATGATCGGTATCCTCCTCATTACCCATGGCAGCTTCGGCGAGGCGCTGGTGCAGAATGCCTGCCATGTCCTCAACAAACGCCCCGTCCAGGTGAACCAGCTCGGTGTTTCGGCGCAGGACGATCCGCTCGACCTGCTGCCGCTGGCCCTTCAGATGCTTGATTTGGTTGACAATGGCGATGGCGTGCTGATCCTCACCGACATTTTCGGCGCCAGCCCTGCCAACCTGGCGATCAAGCTCCTGGACCCGGGGCGGGTCGAGGGCCTGACCGGCGTCAATCTGCCGATGCTGCTGCGTGCGTTGACCTATCGCGAGAAGGGTATGGAAATCCTGCTGCAACGTGCCCGCGACGGTGGCCGCGACGGCGTTTTCAACATGCTGGAGCATTGACCATGCTGTGCAAGGAAACCGAAATCATCAACAAGCTGGGCCTGCACGCGCGGGCTTCAGCGAAGCTCACGCAACTGGCCGGCAAATACAAGAGCGAGGTGTGGATGGCCAAGGGGCCGCGCCGGATCAACGCCAAAAGCATCATGGGCGTGATGATGCTGGCTGCCGGCAAGGGGTCGAAGGTCACGCTGGAAACCGACGGTCCGGACGAGCAGGAAGCGATGGATGCCCTGCTGGCGCTGATCGCCGACTATTTCGGCGAAGGGGAATGAGCGCATGAGTTTCATCCTGCACGGCCTTGGCGTCTCCGGCGGCATCGCCATCGGGCGGGCCATGCTCATGTCGCATGCGACACTCGAGGTGTCGCATCTGACCATTGCGCCGCGCATGGTTGACAAGGAAATTGCCCGCTTTGAATCCGCGGTCAAGGTGGTCAAGCGCGAACTGGAAGCGATGAAGGAGTCGGCCGAGAACGCGCCGGCCGAGTTGGGCGCATTCATCGACATCCACACGATGTTCCTCGATGACCCGGAGCTGTTCGACAAGCCGCGCGAGATCATTCGGGAGCGGCGCTGCAACGCCGAGTGGGCTCTGGTCCAGCAGATGGAGCGTCTGGTTGCCCAGTTCAGCAAGTTCGACGACCCCTACCTGCGCGAGCGCAAGTATGACGTCAGACAGGTCGTCGAGCGGGTAGTCAAGGAACTTCTCGGTCATCCCGGCCGGCCACTGATGAAGGCGATCAAGGGGGTCAAGGAAGAGACACTGATCGTCGTCGCCCATGACCTTTCGCCGGCCGACGTGATCGCCTTCAAGGAACACCGTTTCGCCTCGTTCATCACGGATGTCGGCGGCGTCACCTCGCATACCGCCATCCTGGCGCGCAGCCTGGCGATGCCGTCGGTGGTCGGGATGGAGAACGCCCGCTCGATGATCCGCGACGGCGAGCAACTGATCGTCGATGGCGCGCGCGGCGTTGTCATCGTCAATCCCGATCAGCGGGTGCTGGAAGAGTATCAGCTACGCAAGAACCAGATCGAGCTGGAGAACTCCAAGCTCAAGCGGCTGAAGACGGCCAAGTCGCAGACCATCGACGGGGTCGCCATCCAGTTGTTCGCCAACATCGAGTTGCCGGGGGACGTGCCGGGTGCGCTGGAAGGCGGCGCCGAAGGCATCGGCCTGTTCCGCACGGAATTCCTCTTTCTCGACCGCGGCGACATGCCTGACGAGCGCGAGCAATACGAGGCCTACAAGAAGGTTGTCAGGGGCATGGAAGGCCGCCCGGTGACGATCCGCACCTTCGACCTCGGCAACGACAAGGACATTAACCCCGACGACGTCGGCGACCGCGTCAAGACCAACCCGGCGCTGGGGCGCCGCGCCATCCGCCTGTCGCTGGCCGAACCGCGGATGTTCCAGACCCAGTTGCGCGCCATCCTGCGCGCCACGAAATACGGACCGATCAAGCTCCTCATCCCGATGCTCGCCCACGCCCACGAAATCGACCAGACGCTGGCTGCACTGGAACTGGCCAAGTCGAGCCTGCGCGGCGAAAAGGTTCCCTTCGATGAAAACATCGAGGTTGGCGGCATGATCGAGATTCCGGCGGCGGCGCTGGCGGTCGGCCTCTTCCTGCGCCGCCTCGACTTCCTGTCGATCGGCACCAACGACCTGATCCAGTACACGCTCGCCATCGACCGTTCCGACGAGCAGGTATCCAGTCTCTACGATCCGCTGCACCCGGCGGTGCTGATGCTGATCGCCCACACGCTGGCCAGCGCCGAGAAGGTCGGCGTCCCGGTTTCGGTGTGCGGGGAAATGGCCGGCGACCCGAAAATGACGCGCCTGCTGCTCGGCATGGGACTGCGCATCTTCTCGATGCATCCGTCGCAGATCCTCAAGGTCAAGAGTCGTGTGCTGAAGGCCGAAGTCAATGAACTTGCCCCCACCGTGCGCCGCATGCTGCGCCTGGATGAACCGGGCAAGCTCCGTGAGGCGCTGGAACGGTTGAACGCTTAGGCGGCCGTGTCCTAGAACCTGCCGTTGTCGACCTGTTACGCTGCGCGCTTGTACCAGCGCATGGCCGTCGCGTAATCCAGCACGACGCCGTCACCAAACTGGTGGATCACCGCCAGATTGTAGGCGGCGTCAGCGTTGCCTTTTTCCGCCCAGGTTTTCCAGATGGCGACGGCCTGGGCGGTGTCGCCGCCCTTGTGCAGTTTCGCCGCCTGGCGCAGTTCGTCATCGACATTCCCGGCGTTGGCGGCAAGGCTGGCTGTGGCGAGCATCAAGGCAAGCGCAAGCAGGGCAAGGAAACGGTTCATGGGCAGTCAAATCGCCGAGGGTTGGAACGCGGCGAATGCTAAACCCGGTCATCCATCCTTGGAATGCGGCAAATTGCCGCGTGGCAATTTGCCGCATTCCCAGTGCGCGCGGTGCGGGCGACAATCCGGCCCGCCAATAATCAATATTCGAGGGAGTGTTTCATGGGGTATCGTCTTCATCCGCTGGCGGCGGCTGTCGCCGTTCTGTTCTCAGGCTCCGCCGTTTCGTCGTCCGTTCTGGCGCAGAGCCAGCCAGCCGGGCCGACCGTCCTCGACGATGTCGTCGTCCATGGCACACGTGATCCTGCGGCAGCAGGGTTCGGCGGCCCCTCCAGTGTCAGCAACAGCGAGTTGCGGATGTTGCGTCCGGCGACCAGCGACACCGCCAGCCTGCTGCGCGACGTCCCCGGCGTCAGTTCCACGGTGCCGGCGGCGTCTCCAGCCTGCCGGTCGATTCGCGGACTGGCCGACGACCGCATCCGCATCAGGTCGACGGCATGGACCTGATCGCCTCCTGCCCCAACCACATGAATCCGCCGCTGTCCTACCTCGACCCAAGCAATGTCGGTCGCTCAAGGTCTATTCCGGCATCGGCGCCGGTCAGCGTTGGCGGCGACAGCATCGGCGGCACCATCGTTGCCGAACGGCCGGCCGCCCGCCTTCGCTGCGCCCGGGCAGGGCCTGCTGACCACGGGCGAGATTGGGAGCCTTTTACCGCAGCAACGGCGGCGCCTGGGGTGGCAACATCTGCGCTGCGGCAGCCAACCGAATCGTTCAGCATTGACCTATACCGGCTCCTACGCGCAATCCGACAACTACAAGGCCGGCGGCGACTTCAAGACGACGACGGCGACCGGTCGCCTCGGCCACACCCTCGCCCTCGATGAAGTGGGGTCACGCGCCTACGAGACCGTGAACCAGCAAGCTGGCGCTCGCGCTTCCAGGGCGATGACCATCTCGTCGAGGTCAAGTTCGGCCTTCAGTCAAGACGCCGGAACAGCTTTATCCCAACCAGCGTATGGACATGCTCGACAACGAGCAGCAGCGTTTCAACCTGCGCTACGTCGGCCAGTTCGCCTGGGGCAAGCTCGACGCGCGCGATCTACCACGAGACGGTGGATCACTTCATGGACTTCGGCCCGGACAAGCGCTTCTGGTACGGACCCGGACAGCCGCCCGCAGGTTCCGGTGGCGATGCGGCAGCCAACGGCTTGCCCTGCTCGCCGATCTCCGGGACGAGGATGGTTAACGGCATGATGGTGGGGTGTGCGGCGGGCATGCCGATGTACACCGCCAGCAAGAACACCGGTGGCACGGTCGCCGCCGACGTCAACCTGAGCGAAAAGGATCTGCTGCGCATCGGCGGCCTCTACCAGCACTACACGCTCGATGACTGGTGGCCGCCCTCGGGCGCCGGCATGTGGCCGGGTACCTTCGACAACATCAACGACGGCGAGCGCAACCGCTTCGCGCTGTTCGGGGAATGGGAGTCCCGGCTGAATGCCCAGTGGAAGACGCTGCTCGGCGCCCGCTATGAAAACGTGCAGACTGAATACCGGCGACGTGCGCGGCTACAGCATCGTACCGGGCGCGATGGGCAATCAGGTCGCTGACGCCGCCGCCTTCAACGCCCAGGATCACAAGCGCACCGACAACAACTGGGATCTGACCGCCCTCGCCCGCTACACACCGAACGAAGCGGCGGACATCGAATTCGGCGTTGCGCGCAAGGTGCGTTCGCCCAACCTTTACGAGTCGTACACCTGGTCAACGTGGTCCATGGCTGCCACGATGAACAATACGGTCGGTGACGGCAACGGCTACTTCGGCAACCTCGATCTCAAGCCCGAAGTCGCTCACACCGTTGCCGCGACCTTCGACTGGCACGCGGCCGACCGCTCGTGGGAGATCAAGGCAACGCCCTTACTACACGCGCGTCACCGATTACATCGATGCCGTCCGTTGCACCGGCGGTGCCTCCTGCACGCCGGCCAACCGGACGACGACCAATCAGTTCGTCGTGCTGCAATATGCCAACCAGTCGGCCGAGCTCTACGGCATCGATGTCTCCGGGCAGATGCCGCTCGGCGCAGACCGGCTTCGGCGATTTCGGCCTGCACGGCGTTGCTCGGCTACATCCATGGCAAGAATCGGGATACCGGGGACGGCCTCTACAACATCATGCCGCTCAATGCCCGCTCGCGCTGACCCACCAGCATCGGCGGCTGGAACAATGTCCTCGAAGTCGTCGGTGTCGCGCGCAAGGACGACGTCTCGGACGTGCGCAACGAAATCGAGACACCGGGCTACGGACTGACCAACCTGCGCCTGAGCTATTCCTGGAAGCAGGCCCGTATCGATTTCGGCGTCGAAAACCTGTTCGACAAGTTCTACTACATGCCGCTGGGCGGCGCCTACGTTGGCCAGGGCACGACCATGGCGCTCAATCCGGCGAGTGGCAACCCCGCGTGGGGGACCGCCGTTCCCGGCATGGGCCGCTCGATCTACACGGGCGTGAACCTCAAGTTCTGATCCAGGTCAGCCGGCTTTTTCGGCCAGGTAAGCCCCGGCATCTGCCGGGGCTTTCGACCTTTCAGCGTGGAGTCGTGAAATGAGCCATGTTCGCCCTGTTGACCCGCAGCAGCGTGCGTGGACCGCGTTCGGCAAGACGGATCCCGGCCGGGGCGCACCTTTATCGGGCCGGCGCCGAAGGTCTCGCCTGGCGTCTGCACGCCGGGGCCATCCGCCTCGATACGACCGGACCGGACGGCCATGCCGCCTTCGCCAGTCTGGCGATCGCCGGCGATATTCTCGGCTGCGAAACAATGCTCTTCGGCGCCTACACTTTCTCGGCCACGGCATTGACCGAGTGCTGGCTGCTGCCGTGGCCCGAGGGCGTGAGCGCGCCGGCCGGCGATACCCTGCTCGCCTCGCTGGCGCAGGCCCAGCAGCGTGCTGCCAACATCGTCGCCCTGCGCGGCGGCCAGGCCATGGCGCGCGTCGTCGGGCTCATCCGCCTGCTTGCGGACAGCGCCGGGCGCGTCATCCTGCCGACCCGCCAGGACATCGCCGACATTACCGACCTCAGGTTCGAGACCATTTCACGCATCATCAAGGGGTTGGAGCGTTCCGGCGCGCTTGTCCCGGTGCGTGTCGAAGGCGTCCGTGCGACGCGCAGCTATGCCGTCGATCCCGCGGCACTGAACGGATTGCCTGCCGCATGACGGCAGGAAATTTTGCCGGCCTTGATGCAGGCGAATTCTGAGCCGGCTCGTCTGCCCTAGAATTGCACCATGACTGCCGATCTCCTGGCGATGCCGGTCGCGCCGCCGGAATGGCGGCACAGCGGCCCCTATCTCGTCATCGCGCTTGCCTTGCACGCGCTGGTGCTGGTCCTGGCGCCAAGTCTCCTGCCTGAGAAACCGGGCGTCCCGCCGGCGCAGACAATCACCGTCACGTTCGAGCAACCGGCGACGCTGACCGTTCCGCTGGCGCCGCCACCGCCACCCGCCGCCGTGTCCCCCAGGCCTCCCGCGGTTCCCGACAGGCCGCGCCAGACTCCCGTCCCCAGGCGCGCCGTGCTGGCAGTGGTGGCGCAGCCGGGGGCAAAGCCGGCGCCATTTTCCGTTGCTGAAAGCGCTGTCGCTTCTGCCGATGAGAGACCGGCGGTGGCGCCGGCCTCCGCATCAGGCAACGTGCCGGTCCCGGTCTCCGCAGCACGTTATGATGCCGCCTACCTGCACAATCCGCGCCCCGCCTATCCGCCGCTGTCGCGCCGTCTGGGCGAAGAAGGCAGGGTGCTGCTCAGGGTTCGCGTCAGTACCGAAGGGCAGCCGGTTGCGGTCGACCTTGAAAAAAGCAGCAATTTCGAGCGTCTGGACGATGCGGCGCGCGCCGCGGTGTCACGCTGGCGTTTCATTCCCGCCGGCGCGGCAACGAAGCCATCGAGGCGGCGGTGATCGTTCCGATCGTGTTCAGGCTGGACGGATGACGCCGGAATCCGGAATACCGGATCCGGAATTGACGACGGGGACCGAAGTCCCCGCCGGCTATCTTTGGTAACAAGGCTCCAGCAGCCCCGGCTAACCGTTTTTAGGCGGCAATAGCAAAATGCTCATCATTGGCATTTATGGATTTGCTTCATTAACGTCGATCGCCTGACGAGTTGCCTGCGCACCTTTGTCCGCCCTGTCGAAACCGGTACATCCCCACCTAAACGTATTCCGCTACGCTTAGGTGGAGATGAGGGGAGTCGAACCCCTGTCCAGAACGCCTCGAGATTGCCGGAATTACAACCATGGAAAGGATGGTACAGGGTTGGATGGCGTCCTTCAATACATTTGGCGCGCCGAATTGTTGTCGACTTGTAACCGCCCGCCCCCATGGGTTAACGGGCGCACCAGTCCCGGCGGTCGCCCCGGCCGAAAGGCATCGACTGGCGCTCGGTCAGGCTCGCGGTGGTGCGGACCCTGCCGCTCTTTCCGTCGAAGAACACGTTGAAGCGCGCCGGTTCGTTGAAGTCGTCGCACCAGCGCCATTCCCAGACCAGTTCGTCGCGTGCGGCGAAATACAGGGTCCAGCCCGGGAACGGTGGGCCGATGACGCGCAGCACCTCCTCCTGGGTCATGCCCTCACGGAGGCGGGCAAAATGCTTCGGCACGAGGACGTTCTCGATGCTTGCGAAGTAGCCCCTCGGGTCAATCCGCACCATGTAGGTCTGCACGCCCGCCGGGCCGCGCGGGTAAGCGAGCAGTTGGCCACCATCCGGCTCCTGCCAGCGCATCGCGGGTTCGCCCATCAACTGGATGACATCGTTGGTGCCGCTGACGCCGGGGGCGAGTCCGCGTCCGTCATAGGACGCACACCCGGCGATCAGCAGCGCGCAGATCAGGACGACGACGGCTTTCATCGGAACTCTCCCGCATGGTTCGCCCGCGGGCCATCGGCCGCCTTGGGAACCTGTTTGACATCGGCAATCCACGGTTCGAGGCGCCGGCCGACGAGAAGTTCCGCGCTGAAACGGTCCCCGCCACCGGGTTCGCCGACGCCGCGCGCCGACTCGAGCGGTCCGCGCAGGGCATGGGGTACATGAATCCGGCCCGTGCGGATGCGCGAGACATAGCCGGTCGCCTGCGCAGCGTCGCTACCGCGATCACGCAGGGCCGGCCGCACGGTTCCGTGAATCAGCAGGAAGCGGCTGCGGTCGGGATATTTCTCGCGCAACTGCCGGGCGTCGAGTCCGGCGTCGATGACGAAGAGCCGGCTGTTCGAGTTCTCCTCGCGCGCGAGTTCATCGCTGGCGCGCTTGGCGCGGTCGGCGAATTGCTTGCTGCCGACGTTGGCAGCGGCCGCAGCAGCGTGGCGACCGGCATTTTCCCGGGCCCTGGCAAGCGCCCGCTGCCACATTGGACCGCCAAGTTCCATGACGAGGATGACCTCGCGCGGCAGTTGCCGTGCGTAGCGCTGGCGTCCGCGATCGGAACTGAGGTCGCCGGGCGCGAAACCCAGCGCGGCCATGTGCGCGGCATCGAGCCATTCGGGTGTGCCGCCATTGAAGGTGTAACCGCTGACGAACTCGCCCGCCTCACGATCGCCGACGCGCCAGTTCAGGTTGAGCGACAGGCCGCTGTCCTCGGCGAAACGCAGGCTGCGCCAGGGCAATCCGAGTTCGCGCTCGCTCAGGGTCAACGCGCTCTCCGGGGTGGCCGAACGGTTCCACCAGGCGCCGCCCAGCGCCACCGCGTTGGTCAGCACGATCAGCGCGATGCCGATGGCCAGGGTGCGGCCGCGTGTCCATTTCGTCATGGCGCGCCCTCCCCTGCCGGTGGCCGGAACGTCCGGCGCAGCCGCTTGAGGATGAGCAGGATCAGCACCGCGGCCAGGCCGACCACCAGGAAGAACAGGTACTTGGGCATGATCTCCCACCACCACTGGTAAAACTTGGTGTACAGGAAGATGACGAAGAAGACGATGCCGGTGTTGACCGCTTCCGGCCAGCCACGGCGCGCCCCGAGCCATATGGCGAGCGCGGCGGCGACGAAGCCGGCGACCTGGTAGCCGCCCTCGATCAGGTCAGGGTCGAGGTCGAGATGGCTGACCCGCCCCCAGTGGCTGAGGATCAGCATCGGGATGAACAGGCAGAGCAGGCCGAAGACGCGGTACAACGGCGCGAAGCCGGGAAAGCGGCGATGCGCGACCAGCAGCGGAAAGATGAAGAGCAGCGCGGCGACCGGGAAAAAGTTCTCCGGTCGCTCGCCGGCATGCAGCCAGTAAATGCCGTTCCAGGTGCCGACGCGCGCCTGGACCCAGGCGATCACGCAGCAGATGCCGGCCGCCAGCAACAGGCGCAGATCGCAGGTGTAGGCGAGCAGGAAGGCCATCGCCGCCCACGGCAGCAGGGCCTTGTCCGAGGGCGTGATGTTGAAGATCTGGCCGAGCATCGTGATGTTCAGCACGAAGCAGGCAAAGGCCACCAGCGCGGCCAGCTTGGTGAAGTAGCCGGTGGCGTCGCGCCCCTGCAGCCATATCGTCAGGCCGAAACTGGCGAGCGAACTGGCGATCAGGATGGCGACCTGTGCCGTTTCGCCGAAATGGCCCCAGAACTGGTAGAAGAGGAAGAAGACACTGGCTGCCAGCGCCAGCGCGCCAAGGAAGGAGGCGACGCGCATGCCGAGCGACAGCTGCTTGGCCCGGCTGTCGCGGTCAACGTCGAAAAGCGTGGAAAATTGTTCGCGCAGGCTGGCGTGATGCGCCTGGATCGCCGCCCGCTGGGCCGGATCGAGGCGGAGGATGCCCTCGTCTTCGAGCCGGGCCAGTTCGTCCTGGAAGGTCCGGATGTCGTCGACGCGCTGCTGCGCCTCGACGCGCGAAGGCGCCGGGCGGTCAGTCATCGCGCTCCGCGCTGAGCAGGCGCTCGCAATAGCGGGCGATCAGGTCCACTTCCAGGTTCACCTTGCTGCCCCGTGTCAGGTACTTGAGCGTGGTGTTTTCCAGGGTGTGCGGAATCAGGTTGATGGTAAACAGTTCGCCGGCCACTTCGTTGGTGGTCAGGCTGGTGCCGTTGACGGTGACCGAGCCCTTGCGCGCGATGTAGCGGGCGATCTCGGGCGGCGCGCAGATTTCGAGCAGGCGGTTGTCGCCGACCGGGTCGAAGCGCAGCACCTCGCCCACGCCATCGACGTGCCCGGACACCAGGTGCCCGCCGAGACGGTCGGAAAGGCGCAGGGCCTTTTCGAGGTTGATCTCTCCCGGCGCATCGAGGCCCACCGTGCACGACAGCGTCTCCGGGGAGACATCGACCATGAAATGATTGGCCTCCTTTCCGACAACGGTCAGGCAGACCCCGTTGCAGGCGATGGAGTCACCGAGGGTGACGTCATCGAGGCCGAGGTTGCCGCCTTCGACGTGAAGACGGAATCCCGCCTCGCGCGCGGTCAGGTGGGTGATGCGGCCGACCGCAGCAATGATTCCGGAGAACATGGGAGACACCATTGGCAAAAATGAAACTTTAACACGCCTGCCTGTATGCGCCGCTTGCGCTGAAGCCCGGATGGTAATAGGGTTTTAACTTTTGCGTAATCGATTCACCAAAGGGAGAGACAAATGAAGAAGACAATTCTGGCCACGCTGCTTTCGGCGCTCGCCGCAACCGCCATGGCCGATATCAATGTCGGCGTGACACTCTCGGCGACGGGCCCGGCGGCATCGCTGGGTATTCCCGAGAAGAACACCATCGACCTGCTGCCGAAGACGATCGGCGGGCAGAAGGTCAATTACATCGTCCTCGACGACGCTTCCGACACGACGACCGCGGTCAAGAACGCGAGGAAGCTGATCAGCGAGAACAAGGTCGATGTCGTGATCGGGTCGACGACGACGCCCAACTCGCTGGCCATGATCGACGTCGCCGCCGAGACCGAAACGCCGATGATCTCGATGGCCGCTTCGGCCCGCATCGTCGAACCGATGGACGACAAGAAGAAATGGGTCTTCAAGACGCCGCAGAACGATGCGCAGATGTCGACTGCCATCGTCGAGAGCATGACCAGCAACAACGTGAAGACCGTCGCCTATATCGGCTTTTCCGACGCCTACGGCGAGGGCTGGTGGAACGAGTTCTCGAAGATCGCCGAGGCGCGCAAGCTCAATCTGGTCGCCAACGAGCGTTTCAACCGCACCGATACGTCAGTCACCGGCCAGATCCTCAAGATCCTCGCCGCCAAGCCGGACGCGGTGCTGATCGGCGGCGCCGGCACACCGGCCGCGCTGCCGCAGAAGTCGCTGAAGGAAAAGGGCTACAAGGGCCAGATCTACCAGACGCACGGAGTCGCCAATGCCGATTTCCTGCGCGTCTGCGGCAAGGACTGCGAAGGCACCCTGCTGCCGGCCGGCCCGGTCCTCGTCGCCGACCAGCTGCCAGCCGATCACCCGGTCAAGAAGTCGGCGTTGGAGTACGTGACGAAGTATGAAGCCGCCCACGGCAAGGGGACGGTGTCCACCTTCGGTGCCCATGCCTGGGATGCCGGCCTGCTGCTGGCCACTGCCGCGCCGGTGGCGCTGAAGAAGGCGCAGCCGGGCAGCAAGGAGTTCCGTGCCGCGCTGCGCGATGCGCTCGAGGGCACCAAGAATCTGCCGGCTGCCCATGGCGTCTTCAACATGAGCCCGACCGACCATCTCGGCTTCGACCAGCGCGCCCGGGTCATGGTCAAAGTGGAAAACGGCACCTGGAAGCTGGTGAAGTAAATGGTCGCGATACCCGCGGTGCAGCCCGGCGCGTGCTGCGCCGCGTGGTAAACTGGCGGCTTTGACCTCCTCCGGAGATTCGACGTGTTGAAGAGACTGACCGTGATTGCGCTGGTCGTGCTGTCCGCCGCCGCCCTTGCTGACATCAACGTCGGCGTTTCAGTTTCGGCAACCGGCCCGGCGGCTTCGCTCGGCATCCCGGAAAAGAACACGATCGCCCTCTTGCCGACGACCATTGGCGGCCAGAAAGTCAATTACATCGTCCTCGACGATGCCACCGACCCGACGGCGGCGACCAGAAACATCAAGAAGCTGATCAGCGAGAACAGGGTCGACGTGGTCATCGGTTCGACGACGACGCCGAATTCGCTGGCGATGATCGATGTCGCGGTTGACAACGAAACACCGCTGATTTCCATGGCCGGTTCGGCGATCGTCGTCGAACCGATGGACGCGAAGCGTCGTTGGGTTTTCAAGACCGCCCAGAACGATGCGCACATGGTCACCGCCATCGTCCAGCACATGACCGACAGGAACATCCAGACCGTTGCCTTCATCGGCTTTGCCGACGCCTATGGTGAAGGCTGGTACCAGCAGTTCTCCAGGATCGCCGAAGCGCGCAAGCTGAAGATCGTCGCCAGCGAGCGCTTTCAGCGCACCGATACCTCGGTGACCGGCCAGGTACTCAAGGTGATGGCCGCCAGGCCCGATGCTGTCCTGATCGGCGGCGCCGGAACCCCGGCCGCACTGCCGCAGAAGGCGCTCAGGGAAAAAGGCTACAAGGGACTGATCTACCAGACCCACGGCGTTGCCAACAGCGATTTCCTGCGTGTCGGCGGCAAGGATGTCGAGGGTGCCTTCCTGCCGGTGGGTCCGATGCTTGTCGCCGCCCAGTTGCCGAACGACAACCCGGTCAAGAAATCGGCGCTGGAGTATGTGAACAAGTACGAAGCCGCGTACGGCAAGGGCAGCGTCAGTTCCTTCGGTGGCCATGCCTGGGATGCCGGCGTGCTGTTGCAGAACGCCATTCCGGTCGCGCTGAAGAAAGCGGAGCCGGGAACCAGGGAATTCCGCAGGGCGTTGCGCGATGCGCTGGAAAATACAAAGGATCTGCCGGCGGCGCTGGGGATCTTCAACATGACGGCGAACGACCATCAGGGATTCGACCAGCGTGCGCGGGTCATGGTGACCATTGAAAACAATACCTGGAAACTCCTCAAGTAAGCGCCCGCTTGCTCCAGGCGTGACGGAAATCATCGCTGTGCCAGTCGCTCCATCCCGTTTTCCCCGTTTGCGGTCCGGACTGGCGGCGCGCCCCGGGAATCGCCGGCGCTGCCGGTTTCGCTGATCCATGGACCTGCAGATCTTCCTTCTCCTCGGCCAGGATGGCATCACCAACGGCGCCATCTACGCCCTGCTGGCGCTGGCACTGGTGCTGGTGTTCGCTGTCACCCGCGCCATCTTCATTCCGCAGGGGGAGTTCGTCGCCTACGGCGCGCTGACGCTGGCTTCGCTGCAGGCCGGCAAGGTGCCGGGCACGATCTGGCTGCTGCTGTCGCTCGGGACGGCGATAGCCGTCATCGACGGCATCCGCCTTCTGCGCGAAGGGCGCTTCCGCAAGCTGCCGCCCCTGCTGATCTATAACGTCGGGATTCCGCTGGCCTTTGCCGGCGGCCTCTTCGTCGTGCCGCCGACCCAATTGCCGCTGTGGGCGCAGGTCGTGACATCGATGCTGCTTGTCGTGCCGCTGGGGCCGATGATCTACCGTCTTGCCTACCAGCCGGTCGCCAGCGCTTCGGTGCTGGTGCTGCTGATCGTCTCGGTGGCCGTCCACCTGGCGCTGATCGGCCTCGGCCTGCTTTTCTTCGGTGCCGAAGGTTCACGCACGCCCGCCTTCACCGACATCAGCTTCGAGCTGGCCGACGCGCCATTGCAGGGCCAGACCATTCTCGTCGTCGTCGCCTCGGCGCTGCTCATCATCGGGCTTTATTTCTTCTTCGAGCGCACCATCTACGGCAAGGCACTGCGCGCCACCGCGATGAACCGCACCGGGGCCCGCCTGATGGGGATTCCGCCGGTACTGGCCGGCAAGCTGTGCTTCACCTTCGCGGCGGCGATCGGCGCCTTCTCGGGCATCCTGATCGCGCCGATCACGACTATCTACTATGATTCCGGCTTCCTGATCGGCCTCAAGGGCTTCGTCGGCGCCATCATCGGCGGCCTCGTCTCGTATCCGGTCGCCGCCCTCGGCGCCTTGCTGGTCGGCCTGCTCGAATCCTATTCCTCCTTCTATGCCAGCGCCTTCAAGGAAGTGATCGTGTTCACGCTGATCATCCCGGTGCTGTTGTGGCGGTCGCTGACGACCCGCCACGCCGAGGAGGATGACGAGCACACGGACATTGTCAGCGCCGATCCCCGGCATTCGCAGGTTGCCAGCCGCTGGCGCCGCTATCTGCCGTTCGCTGTCTTCGTTGGCCTGTTGCTCCTTGCTCCGCAGATTCTGCCCGAATTCTCGGTCACGCTGCTCAACTACATCGGACTCTATGCCATCGTCGCGGTTGGACTGGTGTTGCTGACCGGCGTCGGCGGGCTGACCTCCTTCGGGCAGGCCGCCTTCGTCGGTCTCGGCGCCTACACCACGGCATGGTTGACCACAACCTATGGCTTTTCGCCGTGGGTCACGCTGTTCATCGGACTCGCCATCACCGGTGCCGTGGCGTTTTTCCTGGGCTTCATCACGCTGCGCATGGGCGGCCATTACCTGCCGCTGGGCACCATCGCCTGGGGCATCAGCCTGTACTTCCTGTTCGGCAACGTCGACTTCCTTGGCGGCCACACCGGCATCACCGGCATTCCGCCGGTGGCGCTGTTCGGCTGGGAGCTGAAATCGGGTAGCGAGTTCTACTACCTGATCTGGGTGGTCCTGCTGCTCGCCATCGTTGCCATCCGGAATCTGCTCGATTCGCGCGAAGGCCGGGCGATCAGGGCGCTCCCGGGAGGTATCGTCATGGCCGAGGCGATGGGTGTCGATACCCAGCGCACCAAGATCAAGATCTTTCTGCTCGCGGCGCTGCTGGCGAGCGTTTCCGGCTGGCTCTACGCCCATCTGCAACGCTTCGTCAATCCGACGCCGTTCTCGCTGACGCAGGGCATCGAATACCTGTTCATGGCGGTCGTCGGCGGCATCGGCCACGTCTGGGGCGCCGTTCTCGGGGCTGGCCTGATCACCATCCTCAAGCAGTGGCTGCAGGACTGGTTGCCGCAGATCCTGGGCCAAAGCGGCAATTTCGAGATCATCGTTTTCGGCATCGCCATGGTCCTCATCCTGCAGAAGGCGCGTGCCGGACTGTGGCCGCTGATCATGCGCCTGCTGCCGGTCCGTACCCTGCGCCGTGAAATTGTGCCGGCGGAAATGCTCCCCAAACGCGGGTCGACCGCACCCGGCGTCCTGCTTCTCGATGCGAGCGAGGTAACCAAGCGCTTCGGCGGCCTGGTCGCCAACAACAACATGGCGCTGACGGTGAAGGCCGGCGAGGTCATGGCGCTGATCGGTCCGAACGGCGCCGGCAAGAGCACGATGTTCAACTGCATCTCCGCGGCCAACCCGGCAACCGAGGGCAAGATCGCATTCCTTGGCGAGTCGACGGAAGCCCTCGCCGCGCGCGAGATCGCCCGCCGCGGCATGAGTCGTACTTTTCAGCATGTGCGCCTGCTCGGCCAGATGTCGGTGCTGGAAAACGTCGCCATCGGCGCTCACCTGCGTGGCCGCAAAGGCTTCATTTCCGCGGCGCTGCGTCTTGATCGTGGCGAAGAGCATCGGCTGATCGCCGAGGCGGTTCGCCAGATCGAGCGCGTCGGCCTTGGCGAGCGCATGTTCGATCCCGCCGGCAGCCTGTCGCTCGGCCAGCAGCGCATCGTCGAAATAGCGCGGGCGCTGGCCTCCGACCCTTGCCTGCTGCTCCTTGACGAGCCGGCAGCCGGCCTGCGTTACAAGGAAAAGCAGGCGCTCGCCGAATTGCTGCGCAAGCTGCGCGCCGAGGGCATGGGTATCCTGCTCGTCGAACACGACATGGATTTCGTCATGGGTCTCGCCGACCGCGTCGTGGTCATGGAGTTCGGCGAGAAGATCGCCGAGGGCCGGCCGGAAGATATCCAGCGCAATCCGAAGGTTCTCGAAGCCTACCTTGGGGGGGTGAACTGATGGTCACCAGGCATCCCCACCTGCACGAGCACGAGACCATCCTCGAAGTGAAGAACCTGTCGGTCTCCTACAGCAAGATCGAGGCCCTGCACGACATCAGCCTGACCATCCGCCGCGGCGAGATCGTTACCGTCATCGGCCCCAACGGCGCCGGCAAGACGACGCTGCTGCTGGCCTTGATGGGGTTGCTGCCGGCCGTCGGCAGCATCGTCTATATGGGCCAGGTCCAAGGTCGCGAACGGGAGGTCGAGCATCTGGTGCGCCACGGGATGACGCTGGTTCCGGAAAAGCGCGAGCTGTTCGCCGAGATGAGCGTCGAGGACAACCTGGTGCTCGGCGCCTTCGACCGCTACCGCACCGGTCACCGTGACCACATGGAAACCATGGACGAGGTGTTCGAGTTATTCCCGCGCCTGGAAGAGCGCCGTGGCCAGCTCGCCGGCACGCTCTCCGGCGGCGAACGCCAGATGCTGGCCATGGGCCGCGCGCTGATGGCCAAGCCCAGGTTGCTGATGCTCGACGAACCCAGTCTCGGGCTGGCGCCGCTGATCATCAAGGAGATCTTCCGCATCATCGCCGAACTCAAGCAAACGGGTGTCGCCATCCTGCTTGTCGAACAGAACGCCCGCGCCGCCTTGCATATTGCCGACTACGGCTATGTCCTCGAAACCGGAGAGGTATCGCTGGCCGGTCCGAGCGGCGAGCTGGCGGCAGACCCGCGTGTCATCGAGAGCTACCTCGGCCTCGGGCACAAGAAGGACTGAAGTCCCCGATCGCGTTCCCGAGGCGGCGTGGTGGGGCTACTGCATGCCCCTGTCGCCCCGGTCACCCCGGCGGTCATTGTGGCCGGGATTTCCTCCACGATCGCGATCGGCCTGCGGCGGCGGTCGCTGGTCGGGCCGCGACATTTCGCGCATCGCGGCTGGCGGCGGTGGCACGGGCCTTGGCGCCTCGCGCACCATCGGTGCCGGCGGCCGTTCGTGCGGCATCGATTCGCGGCGCGGTTCGCGTGGCGCGGGAGCCGGTTGCGGCATCTCGCGCATCGGACCGGAAGCGGACGGCATCTGCATCGACCTGCCTGTCTCACGCACCATGGGCATCGCCGGGCGCTCCTGAGGTGGCGCCTGTCGGAACGTCTCGCGCCGCGGCTCCAGGGCAGTTGCCGCCGGCTGCGGCATTTCGCGCATTGGCGGTGGCGCCGGGCGCGACGGCTCCGGAGCGGGCGACAAAGAGGGCATCACCGGCGTCTGGCGGGAGCGCTGTTCCACCCGGGGTGCTTCCGGAATCGCCGACGGGCTGGGCGCTGCCCTGCCCGGCTGGCGTTCCTCCGGAAAAGGAAAGCGGCCGCGGTTCTCCGGGTTACGGCCGTCGTTCGGGGCGACACGCGAAGCATCCTGGCCGGGGAAGCGCACCCCCGATTCAGGCATGCGGACAGGCTGCTGCGCCTCGGGGCTGGCCTGCGGCGCCCGCATGGCCGGTTGCGGCGTCCGCTCCGACAGTCCCGGAAGCGGCGCGGAAGGACGTCTCTCCTGGTCCACGTGGCGGCCCGGGCGCGCCGCGCCGGCACCGGGCGTCAGCCATTCGCTGCCGGGCGCCCGCGCGGCTGCCGGGGCCTGCCCGAGTTCATGGCGGTCATGCGGGCGAATGGCAGCCCGGTCGATCGGCCGGCCATCACGAAGCGTGCTCGTCGGCACCACGGTGACGGCATGCGGCTGCCCGTGGTGCGCGTAGTTCGGCCGGTAGTCGGGTCGCAGTGCGTGATCGATGTCCGCGGCATTCTTGACGTGCGTGACGTTTACCTGGCGGATGTACGTCGGGCTGGTGCGATACGCCGGCACATAGACTTCACGTGGAGCCAGCGGGAACCAGCCGACTGCAGGGCTCGAACCCGAACTGAAACTGGCGTTCCAGCCCGGGTTGCCGACCCAGCCAACCAGTGCCGGCGCATAGACCGGGCGGGCGATGTAGGCGCCGGGGGCCCAGCCCCAGCGCCCGCGAATCTGGACCCAGCGCCCGTAGTGAAACGGGGCGAAACCCCAGGGGGCGGCGTTGACCCAGGTCCACCCCCAGGGCGCCACCCAGGCCCAGCGACCATAGCGGTAAGGCGCCCAGTCGGCGGCGACCGCCCTTGGATACCAGACCGTGCCGTAGTCCTCTGCCGTGCTCCAGTCACCATGGCTGTCGAGATCGTCATAGCCGGTCATGTAGGGCGACACGTTGCGCCGTGCCTGCGCCGACTTTTCCCGGTTGTCGCGCGCCGAAACCCAGGCGTCGAAATCGTCGCCGTAGCGGGCAGCTTCGATCGAAACCACGCCGCGGCCATCAATGGTGACCATCTCGCCAGCGCGCAGCGTAACCGGGCGCTCGTTGGCGAAAATCTCCGCAGAGCCTGACTGCGCCGCAATGGTGGTTCGGTCGGGCGCTACCTCCAGACGGTAGCGGCCGGTTCCGGAAAAGCGGACCTGCCCGGCAGGTGTCGTGACCGCGAGATCGTCCGCCTGGTCGCGATCGCGAATCGTGACCGCCAGCGTGCCGCCATGCAGAAGCAGGTTGACGCTACGGTCGTCAACCGTGGCGAATTCCGCCTGGCTGTCGCTACCGAGCCGGTAGGCCGTCGAGCCGATCCAGGCTTCGGCCCGGGCGCCTCGCCCGGTGTCAATGATGGCGCCGCTGCTGACCGGCCAGTTTGACCAGGGCCGGGTCGCCGGCGTCCTGCTGACTGCCGCGGTAGGTCACGTTGCCTTCGATCAGCGACAGGCGACCGACGCGGGCCGGCGGGTCGCCCGCTGCGTGTGCGGGCGCCAGGAGAGCCATCACGGTCATCAGCGCGACGATATGGCGAAAAAGGGAAAGCATCAGCAACTCCGTCGAATGCGGCCACAAGCAAAGCTTACCGCTCTTTCAGCAAAGTAACGTGCGGGTGTCCGATCGGATGAATGGCTATGCCGGGAAAGTTGTTACCGAATGTTGCGGGGCGCGGCGGCCTTCCCCGGAACAGGTCGGGGAAGGCAGGGAAAACCTGTTACTTTTCAGCGCCCTGACGTAAAATCCCGCACCCACTACTGTGCCGCAATCCCCCTGTATCGATGCTCTATCCCACCCGTTTCGATGTCATCGTCGTCGGCGGCGGCCATGCCGGCACCGAAGCTGCGCTCGCCGCGGCACGGGCGGGTGCGAACACGCTGCTGCTGACGCACAACCTCGACACGCTCGGGGCGATGAGCTGCAATCCGTCGATCGGCGGTATCGGCAAGGGCCATCTGGTGCGCGAGGTCGATGCGCTGGGCGGGGCGATGGCGGCGGCCACCGACGAGGCCGGCATCCAGTTCCGCATCCTGAACGCCTCGAAAGGCCCGGCGGTGCGGGCAACTCGCGCCCAGGCCGATCGCGTGCTGTACAAGCAGGCGATCCGCGGTCGACTGGAAAATCAGCCCAATCTGACCATCTTCGCCGAAGCCTGCGACGACCTGATCGTCGAAGGCGAGCGCGTCGCCGGTGCCGTGACGCAGCTCGGCATCCGCTTTTTGGCCTCTTCCGTGGTGTTGACCGCAGGCACCTTCCTCAACGGCAAGATCCACGTCGGGCTGGAAAACTACACCGGCGGCCGCATGGGCGATCCGCCCTCGGTGTCGCTGGCCAGCCGCCTCAAGGAACTGAAGCTGCCGCAAGGCCGCCTGAAGACCGGCACGCCGCCGCGCCTTGACGGCAAGACCATCGATTTCTCGGTGATGGAAGAGCAGCATTCGGACGACCCGCTGCCGGTCTTTTCCTTCCTCGGCAACGCCGCGCAGCACCCGCGCCAGTTGCCATGCTGGATCACCGAAACCAACGAGCGCACGCACGACATCATCCGCAGCGGCCTCGACCGTTCGCCGATGTACACCGGCGTCATCGAAGGCGTCGGGCCGCGCTACTGCCCGTCGATCGAGGACAAGATCCACCGCTTCGCCGACAAGAACAGCCACAATCTCTTCCTCGAACCGGAAGGCCTGACGACGCACGAGATCTACCCGAACGGCGTGTCGACCAGCCTGCCCTTCGACATCCAGCTGGCGCTGGTGCGTTCGATCCGCGGCCTGGAGAACTGCCACATCCTGCGCCCCGGCTACGCCATCGAATACGATTTCTACGATCCGCGCGGCCTCAAGGACACGCTGGAAACCAAGGCCATCCACGGCCTGTTCTTCGCCGGCCAGATCAACGGCACTACCGGCTACGAAGAAGCCGCCGCCCAGGGTTTGCTCGCCGGCATCAACGCCGTGCGCTATGTTAAGCGGCGAGCCGGGCTGGTGCCCGAAGCGCAACGAAGCCTATCTCGGCGTGCTGGTCGACGACCTGATCACGCGCGGCGTTTCCGACCCCTACCGCATGTTCACCAGCCGCGCCGAGTACCGCCTCTCGTCTGCGCGAGGACAACGCCGACCTGCGCCTGACCGAACAGGGTCGCGCACTCGGCCTGGTCGACGACGTCCGCTGGGACGCCTTCTGCCGCAAGCGCGACGCCGATCGCCGCCGAGCAGGAGCGCCTGAAAGCGACTTGGGTCAATCCGAAGATCACGCCGGCAGAAGATGTCGTCCGTGTCCTCGGCAAGCCCATCGACCACGAATACAGCCTGTTCGAGCTGCTGCGCCGGCCGGAGGTCTCCTACGCTTCCCTGATGACCCTTGCCGGTGTCGGCGTCGCCCAGACCGACCCGCTGGTCGTCGAGCAACTCGAGATTTCCGCCAAGTATCAGGGCTACATCGACCGTCAGGCCGAGGAAGTGGCGCGGTCGACCACCTACGAGAGCACGATTCTGCCTGCCGATCTGGATTATGACGCTGTCGCCGGCATCTCCAACGAGGTCAGGCAGAAGCTTGCCCAGCATCGGCCGCAGACCATCGGTCAGGCCTCGCGAATCCAGGGAATTACTCCGGCCGCCATCTCGCTGCTGTTGATCCACCTGAAGCGCTTGAGCCTCGCGCGGGCGGCATGAGCACGATGACGCTGGCGGCCGGCCTGACCGCCCTCGGAATCGCGCTCCCCGAAGCGGCGCAACTGAAGCTGCTGGCCTTCCGCGACCTGCTGCTGAAGTGGAACAGGACCTACAACCTGACCGCGCTGCGCGACCCGCAGCAGGCCATTTCGCATCACCTGCTCGACGCGCTGGCGATCCTGCCGCACGTCGGGGCCGGCCCCCTGCTCGATGTCGGCAGCGGCGGCGGGCTGCCCGGCATTCCACTGGCGATTGCCCGCCCCGACCTCTCGGTCACGCTGGTCGATACCGTGCAAAAGAAAGCCGCCTTCCTGCAACAGGTCGCGATCGAGCTTGAATTGAAGAGTGTTGCGGTCCACCATGCCCGGGTTGAGGAAATGCGGGGACAATATGCCCAGATCAGCTCGCGCGCCTTTGCCGAACTGGCGCGCTTCGTCAGTCTGACACGCCACCTGCTGGCCCCGGGTGGGCGCTGGCTGGCGATGAAGGGCACACGGCCGGACGATGAACTCAAGGCGCTGCCGGCCGGCAGCGAGGTTGAAGCGATCATCCCGCTTGTGGTACCGGGGCTGGATGCCGAACGACATTTGATCATTTTGAAAGCCGGGTCATGAAAGTATTCGCCATTACCAATCAGAAAGGCGGTGTCGGCAAGACGACGACGGCGGTCAATCTGGCCGCGTCGCTGGCCGCCGAAGGCAGGCGCGTTCTGTTGATCGACCTGGACCCGCAAGGCAATGCCACGACCGGCGCCGGAATCACCAAGCAGGAAGCGCTGCCCACCGTCTATCAGATGCTGATCGGCGCCGCCAAGCTGGGCGAGGTCAGCATCAGGACCGACTTCGGCTTCGACATCGTTCCCGCCAACCGCGAACTGGCCGGCGCCGAAGTCGAGCTGATCGGCCTGAAGGAGCGCGAGTACCGCCTGAAGAACGCGCTCCTTGCCGGTCACGCCAATTATGACTTCATCCTGATCGATTGTCCGCCGGCGCTCAACATGCTGACGGTCAACGGGCTGGTCGCCGCCGACTCCGTCCTGATTCCGATGCAGTGCGAGTACTACGCTCTGGAAGGCCTGTCCGACCTCGTCGAAACCTTGCGCAAGGTGCGTACCCATCTCAATTCCCGGCTCGAAATCGAGGGTCTGCTGCGCACCATGTACAACGCGCAGAGCACCTTGACCCAGCAGGTTTCCGGCGAACTCGAACGCCATTTCGGCAACAAGGTTTACCGGACCATCGTGCCGCGCAACGTCCGGCTGGCCGAGGCGCCCTCCTACGGCAAGCCGGTCATCGCCTTTGACAAAAGCTCCAAGGGCGCGCAGGCATACAGCGCGCTCGCCAGGGAAATTCTCGAAAGGGTCGCCCCATGATCAAGATGAAAGGACTCGGCCGCGGCCTCGACGCACTGCTTTCCGGCAGCGACAGACCACATGGCGACGAACAGCGGAATCTGCCGGTCGAGCGCCTGCGCCCCGGAAAGTATCAGCCGCGGACGCAGATGGATGAAGGCTCACTGGGCGAACTGGCG
Organism: uncultured beta proteobacterium; assembly: GCA_963810175.1. Lineage (GTDB taxonomy): Bacteria > Pseudomonadota > Gammaproteobacteria > Burkholderiales > Rhodocyclaceae > Azonexus. The sequence continues at coordinate 108,599 of CAWEMU010000051.1, forward strand.
GCGTCGATCAGGGTCCAGGGCGTCATGCAGCCGATTCTCGTGCGTGCCGTCGATGGCACGCCGGGCGCCGAGCGCTACGAAATCGTCGCCGGCGAACGCCGCTGGCGCGCCGCGCAACTGGCCGGTCTGGGCGAAGTCCCGGTGCTGATCCGCAGCATTCCCGACGAGCAGGCCCTGGCGATGGCGCTGATCGAAAACATCCAGCGCGAAAACCTCAACCCGCTCGAAGAAGCGCAGGGTCTGCAGCGGCTGATCGACGAATTCGGCCTGACTCACCAGCAGGCTGCCGATGCCGTGGGCCGTTCGCGCCCCGCTGCGACCAATTTGCTTCGATTGTTGCAGTTGACCGCAGCCGTTCAGGAAATGCTGATGTCGGGCAAGCTGGACATGGGCCACGCCCGGGCGCTCCTGCCGCTGGCCGGTGCGCAGCAGGTCGCGCTGGCCCAGCGCATTGTGCACAAGGGGCTTTCGGTGCGCGAGGCCGAACGGTTGGTGCAGCACCTTCTGAATCCGCCGCGGAAAGCTCCGGAGGAGGCTGTCGACCGCGATCTTCTGCGTTTGCAGGAAGAACTCTCCGACGGCCTCGGGGCAAATGTCGCGATCCGTTCCAACAGGAAGGGCGCGGGCAAGGTCACCATCGAGTTCGGCAGTCTCGACCAGTTGGACGGCCTGATTTCGCGTCTGCGCGGGTGATCGATGGCGGAACATGGAAGGCATCGCCAATGCAGAGAAATACTGTCTTTGTGCGTCGCAGCAATTGACTCATCTATAAGACTTGATTACAATCACGGGGTTTTCAGTCGGGGCCTGTCGTGCACCCGCATGTGAGCTGGATACTCAGCCGACAAGCGGCGCTGGCGATACTCCTGGGAGTCATCACCTGGGTATTGGTCGGCAGCAATGCGGCAGTCTCGATTCTGATCGGGGGATCAATCGGCATCATCGCCAACGCGGGCTACGTCCTGCGGGCCATGCGAGTGTCGACGGGAGATGACCCGCTCAGGCTGTATCGGGCGCAGTCGGCCGGGGAGGGCTTGAAGTTTGCCTTGACCTTCGCCGGGTTTGCGCTGGTGTTCTGGGGGTACAAGGAAGTGGCGGCCTTGCCGCTCTTTCTTGGCTACGCATCAACCTTTGCCATCTTCTGGGTGGCACTCTTGAAGCAACGCTAGGCTGGACGGAGAAATCATGAGCGCTGAAGGCGGCTTGACCACAACGGGCTATATCCAACATCACCTGACCAACCTGGTCGTCTGTTCGGACGCCGCCAGGGATGCTTCGGGTCACTGCCACGGGTTCTGGTCCTTCCATCTCGACACCCTCCTTGTTTCGGGTGTTCTCGGCCTGCTCGTCTTCGGCCTGATGGCCAAGGTCGCGAGCAAGGCCACTGCCGGCGTCCCCGGCAGCCTGCAGAACTTTATCGAAATGGTGGTCGGCATGGTTGACCAGCAGGTCAAGGATACCTTCCACGGCAAGAGCAAGCTGGTCACCCCGCTCGCCATCACGATTTTCGTCTGGGTGTTTGTCATGAATGCCATGGACCTGATTCCGGTCGATTTCATTCCCTTGGGCGCGGCAGCCTTGGGCGTGCATTACTTCAAATCGGTGCCGACCACCGACCCCAACCTTACTTTCGCCATGTCCATCACGGTCTTCCTGATCTCGATATTCATGGGCTTCAAAGTCAAGGGTTTCGGGCACTTCATGCATGAAGTCTTTGCCGTTCCGTTTGGTCTCAAACTGGCACCGATCAACCTCCTGTTCCGTATCGTTGAAGAAATCGCCAGGCCGATCTCTCTGTCCCTGCGTCTCTTCGGCAACATGTATGCCGGTGAAATGGTTTTCATCCTGATTGCCCTGCTCGGCATCTGGCAGCTTCCCCTGGCCTTGCCCTGGGCGCTGTTCCATATCCTGATCATCACCCTGCAAGCCTTCGTGTTCATGATGCTGACCATCGTGTACATGTCGATGGCTTCGGAATCGCACTAGGTTTCTTGGCAGTTTCCCGTAGTTTTTGACTTCAATCGCAACAACCAACCTTACTGAGGAGCAAACATGGAACTCGCAACCGTTCTCTCCAACACCGCCATTGCTGTGGCCATCCTGATCGGCGCCGGTGCTCTGGGCACCGCCATCGGCTTCGGCATCCTTGGCGGCCGTTTCCTGGAAGGCGCTGCCCGTCAGCCGGAAATGATCCCCACGCTGCAGGTCAAGATGTTCATCGTTGCCGGCCTGCTCGATGCGGTGACCATGATCGGCGTCGGTATCGCCCTGTTCATGCTCTTCGCCAATCCGTTCATCGCCCTGGTCAAGTAATCATCCGCGCCTGTAACCCTTAATACTAGGAGGTTAGCGTGAGCATTAACGCTACACTGATTGGTCAGGCAATCTGGTTTGCACTCTTCATCTGGATCACGATGAAGTATGTCTGGCCACCGCTGCAGAAGGCGATGGCTGACCGTCAAGCACAGATTGCTGAAGGCCTGGCAGCGGCCGAACGTGGCAAGCATGAGCATGACCTTGCTGCCAAGCGTTCCGCCGATGCGCTGCGCCAAGCCAAGGAGAAATCCGCGGAAATCGTGGCGCAAGCCGAAAAGCGTGCGCAGCAGATCATCGAAGAAGCCAAGGACAATGCCAAGGTCGAAGCTGCCAAGGTCGTTGCCGGTGCCAAGGCGGAGATCGACCAGGAAGTCGAACGTGCCAAGCAGCAACTGCGTGAGCGCGTCGCCGAACTTGCCGTTGCCGGTGCCGAGAAGATCCTGCGCAAGGAAGTCAACGCGTCCGCGCATGCCGACATGCTGGCCGCCCTGAAACAGGATCTGTAAGCGATGGCCGAATCCGTCACTATCGCCCGCCCTTACGCCGAAGCCCTGTTTGCTGCGGCCAAGGAGAGCGGCAAGCTGGCCAAGTGGTCCGGGCAGATTTCCCGGCTCGGCCAGGTGGCCGCCGATCCCGAAGTCAGCCAGGCAATTGCCGATCCCAATGTGGCGGCCCCGCAACTGGTCAACCTGTTCCGGTCTGCCTGCGGCAAGGCGGCAGATGCAGAGCTGGCCAACTTTATCCAGCTGCTTTCCGACAATAATCGTCTTGCGCTGTTGCCCGAAATTGGCGCCTTGTACGAAAGTTACAAGCAGGCTGAAGAAGGCACCAAGCAGGCCGAGATCGTTTCGGCCTTCCCGATCAACGCATCCCAGGTCAAGGCTCTTGTTCCCCAACTCGAGGCGGTATTCAAGTCAAAACTCGAGGCTTCGGTTTCAGTCGATCCCGAACTGATTGGTGGCATCAAGGTAATCGTCGGCGACCAGATGCTGGATGCGTCTGTCCGCGGCAAGCTGGACGCCATGGCTACCGCACTGAACAACTAGGAGAAATTCATGCAGTTGAATCCTTCCGAAATTTCTGAACTGATCAAGAGCAAGATTCAGAATCTGCAAGGCGCACCGGAAGTGCGCACGCAGGGCACGGTAGTCTCGGTTACCGACGGTATCTGCCGCATTCACGGCCTGCAGGATGTCATGCAGGGCGAGATGCTGGAATTCCCAGGCAACACCTTCGGCATGGCGCTCAACCTTGAGCGTGATTCCGTCGGCACCATCATTCTTGGTGAGTACGAGCACATCTCCGAAGGCGATGTGGTCAAGACGACCGGTCGCATTCTGGAAGTCCCCGTCGGTCCCGAGTTGCTTGGCCGCGTGGTTAACGCCCTGGGGCAGCCGATCGATGGCAAGGGGCCGATCAACGCCAAGCTGACCGACAAGATCGAAAAGGTCGCGCCGGGCGTCATCTGGCGCAAGTCGGTTTCGCAGCCAGTGCAGTCCGGGCTGAAGTGCGTGGATGCCATGGTGCCGGTTGGTCGTGGTCAGCGCGAGCTGATCATTGGCGACCGCCAGACCGGCAAGACCGCCGTCGCTGTCGATACGATCATCAACCAGAAGGGCAAGAACCTTATCTGTGTGTATGTCGCCGTCGGCCAGAAGGCGTCCACCATTGCCAACGTCGTCAACAAGCTCGAAGCGCATGGCGCGATGGAATACACGATCATCGTTGCTTCCGCCGCAGCTGAAACGGCGTCGCTGCAGTACATTGCACCTTACTCTGGCTGCACGATGGGCGAATACTTCCGTGATCGCGGCCAGGATGCGCTGATCATTTATGACGACCTGACCAAGCAGGCCTGGGCTTACCGTCAAATTTCCCTGCTGCTGCGCCGTCCGCCGGGCCGCGAAGCCTACCCGGGCGATGTCTTCTATCTCCACTCCCGTCTGCTTGAACGTGGCGCTCGCGTTTCGGAGGAATGGGTCGAGGAGTTCACCAAGGGCGAAATCAAGGGCAAGACCGGTTCGCTGACCGCCCTGCCGATTATCGAAACGCAGGCTGGCGACGTATCTGCCTTCATTCCGACCAACGTGATTTCGATTACCGACGGCCAGATCTTCCTGGATACCGACCTCTTCAACTCGGGTATCCGTCCCGCGATCAACGCCGGTATCTCGGTGTCACGCGTCGGTGGCGCTGCCCAGACCAAGCTGATCAAGAAGCTCGGCGGCGGTGTCCGTCTGGCTCTGGCCCAGTATCGCGAACTGGCGGCCTTCTCGCAGTTTGCTTCCGACCTCGACGAAGCCACCCGCAAGCAGCTTGAGCGTGGCAAGCTGGTAACCGAACTGATGAAGCAGCCCCAGTATTCGCCAATGAGCATCTCCGAAATGGCCGTAACACTGTATGCGGTCGACAAGGGCTACTTTGACGATGTCCAAATCAAGCGGGCCCTTGAGTGCGAAAAGGCAATGATCGGTTACCTGAAGGCCAACAGCGCGGACCTGATGAACAAGATGGAATCCACCGCGGAACTCGACGGCGAATCCGAGAAGCAGCTCGCCGCCGGCATAGCCAGGCTTTCAAGAGCAGCTGGGTCTGATCTAGGAGAACGTCATGTCCAGCAGCAAGGAAATTCGTAACAAGATCAAGAGCGTCGAAAGCACGCGCAAGATCACCAAGGCCATGGAGATGGTGGCCGCATCCAAAATGCGCAAGGCGCAGGACAGGATGCGGGCTGCCCGTCCCTATGGCGAGAAGATCCGGCGCATTGCGGCAAACCTGTCCCATGCCCTTGGCCGAATACAGGCACCCCTTCCTCATCAATCGGGATCCGGTGCAGGCCGCGGCTTCATCTTGATCACTTCCGACAAAGGGCTGTGCGGCGGTCTTGAACTCCAATATCCTTCGTCTGGTGGTCGGTCGCATGAAGGAACTGGAGAGTCAAGGCAAGAAGCTTCAGGTCACCTGCATCGGCAGCAAGGGTTTGGGCTTCATGCAGCGCGCCGGTGCCAGGGTCGTCTCCCAGGTTACGGGCCTTGGCGATACCCCGCACCTCGAAAAGCTGATTGGGGCGGTCAAGGTTCAGCTGGATGCCTACATGAAGGGCGAAATCGATGCGTTTACATTGGCTACACCCGTTTCATCAACAACATGAAACAGGAGCCGGTGATCGAGAAGCTTATCCCGCTGTCGGGGGACGCCGTCGGTTCCGCCAAGAGCAAGTGGGACTATGTTTACGAGCCGGACTCCAGGCCAGTGATCGACGATCTGCTGATCCGTTATGTTGAAGCTTTGGTTTACCAGGCCGTGGCTGAAAACCAGGCCTCCGAGCAATCCGCCCGGATGGTCGCCATGAAGTCTGCTTCCGACAGCGCCAGCGACCTTATCGGCGAATTGACCTTGGTCTATAACAAGACCCGCCAAGCAGCGATTACCGCCGAAATTTCGGAAATCTGTGCCGGCGCCGCCGCTGTCTGACGGCAACGCAAAGCTTTTAATTTTTGGGGATTTGAATATGAATCAAGGAAACGTTGTTCAGTGCATTGGCGCCGTGGTGGACATCCAGTTCGCGCGCGATGCGATGCCCGGAATCTATGAGGCGCTTCTGCTCGACGCGAGCGAAGAGCACGCCGGTTGCGAAGCTGCTCTTACGTTTGAAGTTCAGCAGCAGATTGGTGATGGCGTTGTACGCACGATTGCGATGGGCTCCTCCGACGGCTTGCGTCGAGGCATGAAGGTCAACAATACCGGTGCCCCGATATCGGTTCCGGTGGGTGATGCGACCGTTGGTCGCATCATGAACGTGCTCGGTCGTCCGATCGACGAAGCGGGGCCAATTGCCACCGACGAGCGTCGCTCGATTCACCAACCACCACCCAAATTTGACGAACTGTCCTCCGCGGTTGACCTGCTCGAGACCGGCATCAAGGTTATCGACCTGGTCTGCCCGTTCGCCAAGGGCGGCAAGGTTGGCCTGTTCGGTGGCGCCGGCGTCGGCAAGACCGTCAACATGATGGAACTGATCAACAACATCGCCAAGCAACACGCCGGCTTGTCGGTATTCGCCGGCGTCGGTGAGCGTACCCGTGAAGGGAACGACTTCTACCACGAGATGAAGGAATCCAACGTTCTCGACAAGGTCGCGATGGTGTTCGGTCAGATGAACGAGCCGCCGGGCAACCGTCTGCGCGTTGCGTTGACCGGCCTGACGATGGCCGAGCGTTTCCGTGACGAAGGCCGTGACATCCTGCTGTTCATCGACAACATCTACCGCTTCACGCTGGCCGGTTGCGAAGTATCCGCGTTGCTCGGCCGCATGCCTTCCGCCGTGGGTTATCAGCCGACGCTGGCTGAAGAAATGGGCAAGTTTCAGGAACGTATTGCGTCGACCAAGGTGGGTTCGATCACCTCCATCCAGGCCGTCTATGTGCCTGCCGACGACTTGACCGACCCGTCGCCGGCCACCACTTTCCAGCACCTGGACTCAACGATCGTCCTGTCGCGTGACATCGCCTCATTGGGTATCTACCCTGCTGTCGATCCGCTCGATTCCTCCTCCCGCCAGCTTGATCCGCATGTTGTCGGTGAAGAGCACTACGCAGTTGCTCGCGATGTGCAGATGACGCTGCAGAAATACAAGGAACTGCGTGACATCATCGCGATTCTGGGTATGGACGAACTGTCTCCGGAAGACAAGCTGGCCGTGTCCCGTGCGCGCAAGATCCAGCGCTTCATGTCGCAGCCGTTCCATGTCGCCGAAGTCTTCACCGATTCTCCCGGCAAATACGTTCCCCTCAAGGAAACGATCAAGGGCTTCAAGGGGATTTGTGCCGGTGAATACGATCAGCTTCCGGAACAGGCTTTCTACATGGTCGGCGGTATCGAGGAAGTCATCGAAAAAGCCAAGACGCTGTAATCAGCGTCTCCAGCATAGGAGCCAGTCCATGGCAATTTCTGTTCATTGTGACGTCGTCAGCGCCGAGGAGTCGATCTTCTCCGGCGAGGTCGAATTCGGGGTCTTCCCCGGCGAAGCTGGCGAACTGGGCATCCTGCCGCACCACACGCCATTGCTCACCCGCATCAAGCCGGGCACCATCCGTCTCAAGGTGCAGGGGCAGAGCGATTTCGAGCTGGTCTACGTGTCCGGTGGCATGCTTGAAGTCCAGCCGGGTATGATCACTGTGCTGGCGGATACCGCTGTTCGCGCCCACGATCTGGACGAAGCCAAGTCCTTGGAAGCCAAGAAGCGTGCCGAAGAGGCTCTGGCCAATCGCCAGGCCGGAATGCAACTACGCTGCAGCCGAATCGGAATTGGCCCAGGCCTCGCACAATTGCAGGCAATTCAGCGTTTGCGCAAAAAGTCGACCCACTGAGCCGGCAGTGCAAGAAAAAGGGCAGCTTCGGCTGCCCTTTTTGTTGTCTGCCGGGTTCTTCTCAGGACGACAGCCGGGAAATCCGCTTTTCCAGACGCGCCAGATCGTCGCGCAGGCGATCGACCTCGCCGCAGAACAGGTCCAATTCGGATGCCCGCGCAACCAGCGCCGATTCTTCTGTTGCGAATTCAGCCAGGTTGCTCCCCAGCCTCTGCAGCGTCGAGCGCTGCCAGGCCAGCCCATCGCCAAGCAGCCGTGCGATCCTGTGGGCCGGGATATCTCCGATTACCCCGGCAAGGTCGGCCTCATAGTCCCAGCGCAGATTGCGGAAAACAAAGGCAAGCGTTTCGGCAAAACTCGCCGCCCCGCTGAGTCTTGCCGATGCCAGAACGCTCGCCGCATCGAACAGCAGGCGGACCGGCGCATCGGAGGGGAAAGCGACGGTCACCGAAGGCGACTCCTCGGTACTGGCAGCGCGCAGAGATCCGCTCTCGGTCACCGTCATCGGCAGCGGAACGGGACCACCGTCGATACGGAAGGTCTGCCCGGCGTAAGGTCCAAGACGCTGGCGCGCCCAGTCCTCGCGTGCCAGAAGGTGGTTCAGGACAGGAACCAGCAGGTTGACCAGCGCCGCCATCAGTTCAACTGCTGAATGCCGGCAACGACCCAGCCGCGGCTGCCATCGACAGGCTTGGTGAGATGCCAGACTTCGTCGAAGGGCAGGGCGGCGCCCTCCAGATCCAGGTTTTCCCGGATCAGGCCGTGGAAGCGAACACTCGCGACATGTCGGGCGGGTTCGCTGACGACCTCGAGCAGTTCCGCATCCAATGCGGCGACATCGGTTGTCTGTGCGGCCCCGTGGCGACCCGCAACCTCGATGCTGACCTCGGCAAACATTTCCGGTGTCGTGAACTCGCGAATGTCATCGAGGTTGCCGGCGTCGCTGGCCGCCTGCAGGCGGAAGAAGTTGAGCTTGGCCACGCTCAGAAACCCCTCCTGATCGAATCCGGAGGGGATTACGCGCTGCACCGGATGTGTCTCGCGCGGCTCCAAGGACTGCGCAGCGGCCGGTTCGAACCCCGCCTCGGGCGTTGGGCCCATGCCAGGACCGCCAACACCCGCGTACTGCAGCGGCTCCCTCGACGAGCTGAACCCTGTTGTGCGCTTGCGCAAGACGATCCGGAAAACGACGACCACCGCCGCGACCAGCAGCATGATCAGCAGCGCATCCGCCAGGCCTTCGCCAAGGCCGAGATGCGCAAGGAGAGCCGCGAGGCCGATGCCCGCGGCCAGACCTGCCAGCGGACCCATCCAGTTGCGGCCGGACGCTTGCGCGGCAGTTGCCGGAATGGCGGAGGGAGCGGCCGTTGCCTGCTGCGTTGGCGCCTGCGCCGGCGGCGTGGCCTGCTTCTGCGTTGCTACCGGGTCACGCTGCATTCCCTTTGAGGCCCCGCCGCCCAAGCGCTTCGCCTCGACATCCTGAACCGACAGGCCAAGGACCAGAAGCCCGGCGCAGACCATCGACAAGAGCTTGTGCATCGACACTCCGGATTAGAACTTGAAGCCACGGTGCAGGGCGACCACACCCAACGCCATGTTGAAATATTCGACCTTCTCGAACCCCGCCCGTTCCATCATCTGCTTGAGTTCTTCCTGACCCGGATGCACGCGGATCGACTCGGAGAGGTAGCGGTAGCTCTCCGCGTCGTTGGTGACCAGCTTGCCGACCCGCGGGATCACGTGAAACGAATAGAAATCGTAGGCCGGTGCCAGCGGCTTCCATATCTGCGAGAATTCGAGCACCAGAAGCCGGCCCCCTGGTCTCAGGACACGGAACATCTCGCCCAGGGCGACATCCTTGTGCGTCATGTTGCGCAGTCCGAAGGCGACTGTAACGCAGTCGAACCAGTCGTCGGGAAAAGGCAGTTTCTCCGCATCGCATTGCGCCGTCGGGACCATGTGGCCTTTGTCGGCCAGTCGATCCCGACCACGGGCCAGCATGGCATTATTGATGTCGGTCAACCACACCTGGCCGCTCTGGCCCACGCTTCTGGCGAAGGCAAGCGCCAGATCACCGGTGCCGCCGGCGACGTCGAGCACGCGCGAGCCTTCGCGGACCCCGCTGCGCTGGATCGTAAAGGCCTTCCACAGCCGGTGCATGCCGCCCGACATCAGGTCGTTCATCAGGTCGTAGCGGCTGGCGACCGAGTCGAAGACGTCGGCGACGCGCCGCGCCTTTTCCCGTTCCTCGACCGTCTCGTAGCCAAAGTGGGTAGTTTCGCTTTTCATGGTTTCAGTGGTGTTGACCGCAACTGCCGCTACTGGGGCGCGAACTGGTGTCGATATCCCGTGAGGCGCCTTGGGCCTCGATCTGCTTCAGGTATTCCCGCCACAGTTCGTCGTGATGGCGGCCGAGGTTGTGCAGGAGATCCCAGGAGTAAAGGCCGCTGTCGTGGCCGTCGGAAAAGACAAGTCGCACGGCATATGTTCCGACAGCTTCGATGCGCTCGATTTCGACGTTCCTCTTGCCGGTCTGCAGCACTTCCTGCCCGGGACCATGGCCGCGTGCCTCGGCCGACGGCGTGAATACGCGCAGGAACTCGCAGTCCAGTTCGAACCGCTCGCCATTCTCATAGCAGAGCTCGAGGATCCGCGATTTCTTGTGCAACCTGATGTCGGTGGGAATCGGAGTGTCCCGTTCGATGCCAGCCATGACAGCCTCCAGTAAAGGCCGCTAGTTTAACGCACTCGCCGCCACCTGGGCGGCGAGCCGGGTCAAAGGATCTCGTAAGAGACCCGTTCGAAATCGACGCCACGTTGCCTGACGTGCTTCATGCGCATCATCCACGACTTGCCCTCGCCGACGAGTTCCAGTGATCCACTGGCCTGGTAGATGCCGATCGGCAGCACGAGTGAACCTTCCTGGCCGATCGCCTCCACAGGTGGAAGCAGGAAGGCCCGGACAAAACGGTTCGCGTGACCCGCCTGGGTCGAAGCGCGCCGCGCGGTAACCGCCTCCGGCATTCCCGGCAGAACCGCCAAACCGGCCAGGATTCCCCCTCCGTGCTCCTGCATGAGCCAGGTCGCCTGCCCGAGGAGAAAGCGATCGCCGTCATGCGGACAGACTGCCAGCAACTGGCTGTGGGCGATCCGCTCGCCGGCATTACTGCGTCCCAGGCGAAAACCGTTGGCTGAATGATTGATGACGGTCCACTCATCGGTCGAATAATTGATGCGCGGCTTTATGTTCAACGCCTGTCCCGGCGCGACGCGGTCACGGAAAGTGAAAACCTCGTCGAATTGACCTCGTCCATAGATGCTGCCCGAATCCGGCTGGGTGAATTCCTTGCCGCCCACGAAGTAATGTATGGCTTCGAAACCGACGGCAACCTTCGCCATGCCATCTGAAGCGAAGCGGCGGAAGCGGCGTGGCGATGCCGTCTGGGTCCACGGCCGTGAGAGATTCTCGAGCAGCCTTCTGACATGTCCCGATGTTTCCTCGCCGAGGCCGAGCTGCGAGGGCGTGAGGCGCTGTTGGAGCTGCGACAACATGTGGCTGATCTGAAGGCCGAGACGGGCGGTATCGAGCCAGCGGGCATCGCTTCCGATGCTGTCGGCGGAGCCAGCGGGATGAAGCGGTTGGTCCTTCGTGAACTCGATCAGATAGGGCGGGACCTCGTACTCGTCATCAACAGGATGCAGCGCAACCAGCGGTGCCCACATGCTGGCCCAGCGGCGGACCAGACTGAGGTCGCGGACACTCCTGCCGTAAGGATTGGCGATCTCGATCAGCAGCAGGGTGACATAGGCTGCCGCACAGTGCGTCGCCTGCAGATCGTTTTCCAGCGAATCATTGACCGGGGTGCAGCTGACGCCCCTCTGCTCGGCGGCTTCGTAGTAGCCGTGAAGCTCATGCCAGATCCCGGCGGGCAATTCGCGCCGCGCGCGGAAGTGCTCGATGATGATCAGTCCGGTGTAATAGAGACAACGATGCTGGATGGTTGCGACAAGATTCGAATAATGGGGATCGTCGGGCTCCGGCTCCTGCATGCGCCCGCACAGCGAATATGCCGTGGTCATGTGGCGCCACGCTGAGACTACCCGCTGGAAGCTCTCTTCCTGCTCGTCGCTGAGAACCAGCGCCTTGTTGTGGTAGCGCTGGGCGATCTCTTCCTCGATGAAGCAGAGTGGAACCCTGGTCTGTTCGAGGAGAGACAACAGAACGCCGGCGTCGGGCGGGTTCTCGATCAGCGCATCGAGAAGTGCAACGACTTGCTGCTCGGCGAGTGGCGGGTTGGCCAGCGACAACTGGGAAAGGTAATGCGACCCCGCTTGCAGGTCGGGGATATTCAGAGCGAGCGATGGCATGTTCATGATTGTCAGCCTTGATGTTCGTCAGGATGAAGATGTTTGCGCAGCGCCACGCGCATGGTGTCGGCGCTGACGACGGGGCGTGGCGGACGGGTATCGCGTTGGGGGCTTCCCCAGATCGGCCCGGGGAAATGGCGATCGTCATGCCAGCGCGGAATGACGTGCCAGTGCAGATGCGGCGTCATGTTGCCGAGGCTGGCGAGGTTCATCTTGTCGGGAGCGAAAAGCGAGCGCACGACCTTCTCGACGGCAAAAACCACATTCATCAAGGAAATGCGCTCGCCAGGATCGAGATCGGTCATCTCGCGAACGTGGGCGGTACACACGACCCGGCAAAACCCGGGGTAATCGGGATCATCGACGAGCACGACGCGGCAGGCCGGAGACTCCCAGAGGACCGTCCCACCCGCTGCAGCGCATAACTCGCAGATATTGCCGTCCATTCCCGCATCCCGAATTCCGCAATGTTGCAAGGATTGCACCTGCATAAGAATACTGCAAGTGCTTCCGCGACCGTGGCGGACGATTGCGCGGCCGACCGGCGAAATCGGGCCGGAATCAGAGCAATACGCGCTCGATGCCGCCGTTGTTGGCGCGGTTGACGTACTGGGAGGCCCAGTTCTCACCAAGCAGATGCTTCGCCACCTCGACGACGATGTAGTCGGCCCTGGTGCCGGCGTCGTCATCGAAGCGCGAGAGGCCCTGCAGGCAGGCAGGGCAGGAGGTCAGTATCTTGACCTTGCCGGCGAAACCGTCGGCACGCAGGCTGGCGGCGCCCTTCTCGATTTCCTCCTGCTTGCGGAATTTCACCTGGGTCGCGATATCCGGGCGCGAATAGGCGAAGGAGCCGGCATCGCCACAGCAGCGGTCGGTCAGCGGGACGCTCTGGCCCATCAGGGAACTCGTGACCTGGAGCGGGGCGTAGGCCTTCATCGGCGTGTGGCAGGGATCGTGGTACATGTAGCGGGTGCCCGTGATGCCTTCCAGCTTGACGCCCTTCTCCATCAGGTATTCATGGATGTCGAGCAAACGGCAGCCGGGGAAAATCTTGTCGAACTGGTATTTCTGCAACTGGTCCATGCAGGTGCCGCAGGAGACGATTACCGTCCTGATGTCGAGGTAATTGAGCGTATTGGCGACGCGGTGGAAGAGCACGCGGTTGTCGGTGGTGATCTTCTGGCCCTTGACTTCCTCGCCGGCGGCAGTCTGCGGATAGCCGCAGCACAGGTAGCCCGGCGGCAGCACGGTGGTCGCGCCGATCTCGTAGAGCATCGCCTGGGTGGCCAGACCGACCTGCGAGAACAGGCGCTCGGAGCCGCAGCCGGGGAAATAGAAGACGGCGTCCGAATCCTCGGTCGTCTTCTGCGGATTGCGGATGACCGGAATGACCTTGTCGTCCTCGATGTCGAGCAGGGCACGGGAGGTGCGCTTGGGCAGGTTGCCCGGCATCGGGCGGTTGAGGAAGTGGATGACCTGCGTCTTGACTGTCGGCGCGCCGAGCGTCGCCGGCGGATGGGCGCGGGTGTCGCCAACCAGGCCGACGGCCTTGGCCGCCCTGTGCGCCAGGCGCTGCGCCTTGAAGCCGAAATCGATCATCACGGCGCGCATCAGCTTGATCGTCGCCGGATCCTTGACGGTCAGGAAAGCCATCGCCGTCGCCGTGCCGGGGCTGAAACGCTTCTTGTCCTGCTTCCTGAGGAAATTGCGCATGGCGACCGAAACATCGCCGAAATCGATGTCGACCGGACACGGCTTGACGCAGCGGTGGCAGACAGTGCAGTGGTCGGCGACGTCGTTGAACTCGTCGAAGTGCTTCAGCGAGATGCCGCGGCGGGTCTGTTCCTCATACAGGAAGGCTTCGACCAGCAGCGAGGTGGCGAGAATCTTGTTGCGCGGCGAGTAGAGCAGGTTGGCGCGCGGCACGTGCGTCGAGCATACCGGCTTGCACTTGCCGCAGCGCAGGCAGTCCTTGACCATGTCGGAGATCTTGCCGATCTCGGACTGTTCCATGATCAGCGACTCGGTGCCGAGCAGGCTGAAGGAGGGCGTGTAGGCGTCGCCCAGGTCGCCGCCGGGCATCAGCTTGCCCTTGTTGAAGCGGCCTTCCGGGTCGACCTTCTGCTTGTAGGCACGGAAGGGGCCGGATTTCCTCCTCGGTCAGGAACTCCAGCTTGGTGATGCCGATGCCATGCTCGCCGGAAATGACGCCGTCGAGCGATCGGGCGAGCTTCATGATGCGCTCGACCGCCTTGTGCGCCGTCTGCAGCATCTCGTAATTGTCGGAGTTGACCGGGATGTTGGTATGCACGTTGCCGTCGCCGGCGTGCATGTGCAGCGCCACAAATACGCGGCCGCGCAGGATTTCCTTGTGGATGGCCTCGATGCGTTCGACGACCGGACGGTAGACGCCGCCGTCGAAGATCTTGCTCAGCCGGGCGTGCAGTTCGCTGCTTCCACGAAATGCGCACCGAGTAATCCTGCAGGCGGTGGAAGAGGCGCGGATTTTCCGCGCGGTTGGTCAGTTCGCCGGCGGTCACGCCGATACGCGGCGAAGTGCGACTCGGCTTCGGCCAGCGGCAGGTCGAGGTTGTCGAGCAGCCACTCCCAGCGCCGGCGAACCGCTGCGACATGGTCCAGCGCCGCCTGCCGGCGGTCGCCGAGCAGCACGTCCTTGTCGAGGTTGGCGTCGCCCGAATGCAGCGGCAGGTCGCCCCTCAGGAATTCGCACAGCGCATCGCACAGCGCCAGCTTGTTCCGGGTCGACAGCTCGATGTTGATGCGCTCGATACCGTCGCAGTAGTCGCCCATGCGCGGCAGCGGAATCACCACGTCCTCGTTGACCTTGAAGGCGTTGGTATGGCGCGAGATGGCGGCGGTACGTGAGCGGTCGAGCCAGAATTTCCTGCGCGTTTCGGCGTTGACCGCGATGAAACCCTCGGCGGCGCGCAGGTTGCACATGCGCACCACGTCCGAGGCGGCCGCCATCACCGCATTCTCGTCGTGGCCGACGATATCGCCGATCAGCACCATCTTCGGGCCGGCCGTGCGCGCTTGGCCTTGGTCGCGTAGCCGACGGCCTTCACGTAGCGCTCGTCCAGGTGCTCGAGGCCGGCGAGTTGGACGCCGGCCGCATGTCCGGCGCCGCCGGGCTTGAAATAATCGGTGATCTCGACGATGGCCGGCACCGCTTCGCGCACCTGCCCGAAGAATTCGAGACAGACGGTGCGCGTCACTGGCGGCATCTTGTGCAGCACCCAGCGCGCGGCGACGATGATGCCGTCGGTGCCTTCCTTCTGGACGCCCGGCAGGCCGCCGAGGAACTTGTCGGTGACGTCCTTGCCGAGGCCGGTCTTGCGGCAGGACGCACCGGGCATCGTCAGCAATTCCGTCGCCAAGCAGTTTCCGGCCGCTGGGGTCGAAGCGCTTGAGGCGGAATTCGACCTTCTCCTGCTCGTGAATCTTGCCGCAGTTGTGGTTGACGCGTTCGACTTCCAGCCAGTTGCCGTCCGGGTCGACCATCTTCCACCAGGCCAGGTTGTCGAGCGCGGTGCCCCACAGCACGGCCTTCTTGCCGCCGGCGTTCATCGCGATATTGCCGCCGATGCACGAGGCGCTGGCCGAAGTCGGATCGACGGCGAAGACGCGGCCCGCCAGCGCGGCGGCTTCCGAGACGCGCTCGGTGACAACGCCGGCGCCGGTGCGGATGGTGGCGTAGGGGGTTTCGTGCCCGGCCAGCACCACATCTTCCACCGGGCCGATGTCGATCAGCTTCTCGGTGTTGATCACCGCCGAGTAGGGCGTCAGCGGCACGGCGCCGCCGGTGTAGCCGGTGCCGCCACCACGCGGGATGATGGTCAGCCCGGCTTCGATGCAGCCGCGCACGAGGTGGCCGATTTCCTCCTCGGTATCCGGGTTGAGGACGACGAAGGGGTATTCGACGCGCCAGTCGGTGGCGTCGGTGACGTGCGAGACGCGGGCGAGGCCGTCGAAGGCGATGTTGTCCCTGCGCGTATGCTTGCCGAGGATTTTCAGCACCTTGCGGCGCAAGTCGATGGTCGTGCCGAAATGCCGGGAAAAACGGTTGACCGCCGCCTGCGCCGCGTTGACCAGGCGCTTGACCTTGGCCGAGCGCTCGCGATCCTCGTTCTCGGTGGCCTGGCGGCGCTTCTCGACTTCGCTCAGACGGTGACGCAGCGCGCTGACCAGCGCCTCGCGCCGCTCGCGATTGTCGAGCAGATCGTCTTCCAGATAAGGATTGCGCTGCACCACCCAGATGTCGCCGAGCACCTCGTAGAGCATGCGTGCCGAGCGGCCGGTCACCCGCTCGGCGCGCAGTTCGTCGAGCACCGCCCAGTTCTCGGCGCCGAGCAGGCGGATGACGATCTCGCGGTCGGAGAACGACGTGTAGTTGTAGGGGATTTCGCGCAGGCGGGCAGTCATCGGTGCAACCGGGATCCGTCAAAAGGCCGATTTTAGCGTATTGCAGTGCAGCACGCCTTCGCGGTAGACCAGCAAAGCCGGTGCGGCGTTCAGTTGGGCAGCGCGGTCTGGCAGACCAGCCAGTAGCGCACGAACTTGCCGGCGGCCATGAAGACGCAGCACGGCAGCCAGTGCAGACGGAGCCAGCCGGCGCCGAGGCACAGCGCGTCGCCGATCAGCGGCAGCCAGGAAAGGAGCAGGGCAGGGCTGCCCCAGCGTTCCAGGCTTTCCTTGTGGGGGAGGGTGGCGAGGCGCTGCCAGCGCGGCAGGAAGCGGCCGCACCACCATGAGGTCATGCCGCCGGCCGTGTTGCCGATCGTTGCCAGTGCCAGAGCGGGCCACAGTTCGCCGGGATGGAGTTGCAGGAAACCCCAGAGCAGGGGCTCGGAACTTACGGGCAGCACGGTTGACGCCAGAAAACTGGCCAAAAACAGACCACCCAGTCCCGCTTCCGCCGTGACGTTTAGCCACTCCACCCGTAGAATCCCCCTTTTGCCTTGTTGAGTTGCGCCAAATGCACCCGGATTATCTCGAAAAAGTCCTCAACGCACAGGTATACGACGTGGCGATCGAAACGCCGCTCGAACTGGCCGGCAACCTTTCGGCGCGGCTCGGCAACCGGATCCTGCTCAAGCGCGAGGACCTGCAGCCGGTGTTCTCGTTCAAGCTGCGCGGCGCCTACAACAAGATCGCCGGCCTGTCGCCCGAGAAACTGAAGCGCGGCGTCATCTGCGCCTCGGCCGGCAACCACGCCCAGGGTGTCGCGCTGTCGGCGGCCAAGGTCGGCTGCCGGGCGGTGATCGTCATGCCGATGTCGACGCCGGGGATCAAGGTCGAGGCGGTCAAGCGGCGCGGCGGCGAGGTCGTCCTGTTCGGCGATTCCTACGACGACTCCTACGCCCACGCGCTGGTGCTGGAGAAATCCGAGAAGCTGACCTTCGTCCATCCCTTCGACGATCCGGATGTGATCGCCGGCCAGGGCACCATCGGCATGGAAATCCTGCGCCAGCATTCGCGCCACAACGGGCCGATCCACGCCATCTTCTGCTGCGTCGGCGGCGGCGGGCTGATCTCCGGCGTCGCCGCCTACGTCAAGCGCCTGCGCCCGGAAATCAAGGTCATCGGCGTCGAGGCCAGCGATGCCGACGCCATGAGCCAGTCGCTGGCCAAGGGCCACCGCGTGCGCCTCAATCAGGTCGGCTTGTTCGCCGACGGCGCGGCGGTCAAGTTCGTCGGCGAGGAAACCTTCCGCCTGTGCCGGGAATATGTCGACGAGATGGTGCAGGTCGACACCGATGCCATCTGTGCGGCGATCAAGGACGTTTTCGAGGACACCCGCTCGATTCTCGAACCGGCCGGCGCGCTGGCCGTGGCCGGCGCCAAGGAATACGTGCGCCAGCACAAGCTGAAGGACAAGAACCTGGTTGCCATCGCCTCCGGCGCCAACATGAACTTCGACCGCCTGCGCTTCGTCGCCGAGCGCGCCGAGGTCGGCGAGCGGCGCGAGGCCGTTCTCGCCGTGACCCTGCCGGAGAAGCCCGGCGCCTACAAGAAATTCCTTTCCCTGATCGGCAAGCGCAACATCACCGAGTTCAACTACCGCTACCACACGGACAAAGAGGCCCACGTTTTTGTCGGCCTGCAGGTGGTCGACCGCAATGAATCGACCAAGCTGGTCAACAGCCTGCACAAGCACGGCTATCCGACGCTCGACCTGACCGACGACGAAATGGCGAAGAACCACGTTCGCCACATGGTCGGCGGCCACGCGCCGCAGGTCTGCGAGCAGGGCATGAGCGAACTGCTCTACCGCTTCGAATTCCCCGAGCGGCCGGGCGCGCTGATGAACTTCCTGACCCGCATGAGCGCCGGCTGGAACATCAGCCTGTTCCACTACCGCAACCACGGCGCCGACTACGGCCGCGTGCTGGTCGGCATGCAGGTGCCGCCCGGCGAAATGGGGCAGTTCCGGGAATTCCTCAAGAACCTCGGCTACGCCCACTGGGACGAGAGCAGGAATCCCGCCTACAAGTTGTTCCTCGGCTAGGCGGCACACCACGGCGTAATGCAGTCGAACAGCAGGACCGACGGCAGCGGTGGCGATGGGGGGATGAACAGCGTGCCCAAGCCGGAATGTCGCTCTCTTTTTCCTTTTCGGGCCAGTACAGGGCTGATTCGCCAAGGGCATTTCCCCGTCGGTGATGTAAAATAAGCGGATACTTATATATTTCAGGTCGCCCGATGAGTTATCCCGCTTTCGCCGATATCGCCCGCACTTTCGCCCCCGGCTGGTTCGCGGCCGTGATGGGCACCGGCGTCCTCGCCCTGACCACGCGCAGCCTCGGCCAGCACTGGCCGGTGCTGGCGCCGCTGGCCGAGGCGCTGCACTGGTTCAACAGCCTGCTCTTCATCGTCCTGGCCGTGCCCTGGCTGACGCGCTGGCTGCGTTTCCGGCCGGCGGCCATGCAGACGATGATGCATCCGGTACAGGCCAATTTCTACCCGACCTTCTCGATCGCGCTGCTCGTGCTGGCCGCCCAGTGGCTGGCATTCAGCCCCTGGGTCGGGGTGGCGCTGGCGCTCTGGTGGGCGGGCGTCGTGCTGCACTTCGTGTTCAGCTTCGCGGTGCTCTTCCTGATGTTCCGCGGCGAGCATGTCGCGGTTGACCATGTCACGCCGGCCAAATTCATTCCCGCCGTCGGCCTGGTCGTCATCCCGCTGGCCGGGGCGCCGCTGCTGCCTTACATGGACGGCGCGCTGCGCGAGTGGGCGCTGACCATCAACGCCATCGGCCTCGGCGCGGGCAGCATGCTGTACCTCGGGCTGCTCGGCATCACGCTGTTCCGAAGCTACATGGCCAGGCCGGCCTTCGGCATCCTGACGCCGACGGTGTGGATCCATCTTGCGCCGATCGGCGTCATCCCGGTCAGCCTGATGAACCTCCTCGAGCAGTTGCCCTTCCCGGCGGCCCGCGAGGCTGCGCTGGTGCTCATGCTGCTGGTCTGGGGCTTCGGCGTCTGGTGGCTGGTGATGGCCAGCCTGCTGACGCTGGCCGCGCGCGCGGCTGGCCAGTTGCCCTTCGCGCTGTCCTGGTGGGGCTTCACCTTTCCGCTCGGTGCATTCGTCGCCGAAAGCCTGCGCCTGACCAGGATGCTCGGCTGGAGCAGCACCTTCGCCATCGGCATCGCCGCCTGGCTGCTGCTTGTTTTCCTGTGGGCGGTCACGCTGGTCAGGACGGCGCGCGGCGTGGCCAGCGGCGCCATCTTCCAGCCCCATCCCTGAGCCGGGCATGACCGCGTGGTGGGTCGCCCTGCTCGGCGGGGCTGGCCTGTGGCTGGTCAACCGCAGCATCCGGCGTGGCCTGTCGGCGCCGCGCATTCGTGAACGCGGCCGGCCGGAAGGCCTGCCCTGGCGCGAGGTCAGCGTGCCGGCGAACAACGGGAAGCGCCTGTTCGGCTGGTTCATCCCGGCACCCGGGCGCGGGCCGGCGCTGGTCGTCATGCACGGCTGGGGCGGCAATGCCGAGATGATGCTGCCGCTCGCCGCCCCGCTGCACGCGGCCGGCTACAGCCTGTTGCTGGTCGATGCGCGCTGCCACGGGCGCAGCGACGACGACAGCTTCGCTTCGCTGCCGCGCTTCGCCGAGGACATCGAGTCCGCGCTCGACTGGCTGGCCGGCCAGCCGGAAATCGATGCCCGCCGCCTCGGGGTCGTCGGCCATTCGGTCGGCGCCGGCGCGGCCCTGCTGGCGGCATCGCGGCGCCCCGGCCTGCGCGCTGTCGTCAGCCTCGCGGCCTTCGCCCATCCGGCGGCGATGATGAAGCGCTGGCTGGCGTCGAAGCGCGTGCCCTACTGGCCCTTCGGTGCCTATGTGCTGGCCTACGTGCAGCAGGTGATCGGCCATCGCTTCGCCGACATCGCGCCCTGCAACACCATCGCCCGCGTGCCCTGCCCGGTGCTGCTCGTCCATGGTTCGGAAGACGAGACCGTGCCGGTCGCCGAAGCGGTGCAGATCCATGCCGGGCGAGCCAGCGATGCCGTCGAACTGCTGCTCGTTCCCGGCAGTCACGACGATTACGGCGACATCGGCCGGCAATTCGCTGCCGTCCGCGATTTCCTCGATCGCGCCTTTGTGCGAGATGCTTCCGGATCTGACCGCGGCCGGTCTTTCCCGGAGACCGCGGAAAGCCGCCTAATTTGCGCCAGCCGGTTCCGCAATTCCACCCGCATCGCTACACTGCGGTTTTCCCCAGCCCGTGCCGCGCCATGACCCCGGAACAGTTCATCGCCCTCTGGAAAGACAACCCGCTGACCGAGCGCGCCGGCGCGCAGGCCTGGTTCGACGACCTCTGCGACCTGCTCGGCGTCGCCAAGCCGCGCGACCCGGACAACTACTGCTTCGAGCGCGGCGCCGGCAAGTCCGGCGGCGGCGACGGCTGGGCCGACGTCTGGATGCGCAGCCGCTTCGGCTGGGAGAACAAGAAGCCCGGCCGCGACCTGCCGGCGGCGCTCAAGCAGCTCACCGACTACTTCCTGCAGCTCGACAACCCGCCGCTGCTCGTCGTCGCCGACCGCGAGCGCATCGTCATCCACACCGCCTTCACCGGCTACCCCGACCAGCCGCGCGAAATCCGCATCGAGCAACTGGTCGACCCGCAGATCCGCCAGCTCCTGCGCTGGGTGTTCACCGACCCGGAAAAGCTGCGCCCGGAGAAGTCGACCGCGGCGATCACCGCCCACGCCGCCGGCCACTTCGCCGAACTCGCCGCCGCCATGCGCGGGCGCGGGGTGGACGGCCAGCGGGTCGCCCATTTCCTCGTCCAGTGCCTGTTCTGCATGTTCGCCGAGGACGAGGCGGTGCTGCCCGCCGGCATCTTCACCGACCTCCTCGCGCACGCCCGCAGCGACACCGACAAGGCCGCCCGCCGCATCGAAAAGCTGTTCCTCGCCATGGCGCAGAGCGGCGGCGAGTATGGCGACCACGACATCCCCTGGTTCAACGGCGGCCTGTTCAAAACGATCGATATTCCGCCGTTGACCGCAACCGACCTCGCCGCGCTGCACCGCGCCGCCGCCGACATGGACTGGCGCGGCATCGACCCGACCATCTTCGGCACCCTCTTCGAGCGCGGCCTCGACCCCGACTGCGCGCGCCCCGCTCGGCGCCCACTACACCGACACCGACACCATCGCCAAGCTGATCGACCCGCTGATCCGCGAACCGCTTCTCGCCGAGTGGGAAGCGGTCAAGGCCGAAATGCGGGCGAAGCCGAAGAAGGCGCGCGCCCTCCACCAGGGCTTCCTGCTCCGCCTCGACCGCTTCCGCGTCCTCGACCCGGCCTGCGGCTCGGGCAACTTCCTCTAC
Source organism: uncultured beta proteobacterium (assembly GCA_963810175.1). GTDB lineage: Bacteria > Pseudomonadota > Gammaproteobacteria > Burkholderiales > Rhodocyclaceae > Azonexus. The sequence goes on from CAWEMU010000051.1 coordinate 130,499, forward strand.
CTCGCGCTGGCGCGCGCTGCGCGACGTCGAGAAGCGCGTCCACGTCGACGCGCAGGAACTCGGCCTCGGCGCCGAACTGGTCATGCATACCGGCCCGCACAACATCCTCGGGCTGGAAATCAACGAATTCGCCGCCGAACTCGCCCGCGTCACGGTGTGGATCGGCGACATCCAGTGGTGCCGGCGCAACGGCTACCAACACGCCGTCAACCCCATCCTCAAGCCGCTCGACGGCATCGAGCACCGCGACGCGCTGCTCAACCCGGACGGCAGCGAAGCCGAGTGGCCGGCGGCCGACGTCATCACCGGCAACCCGCCGTTCCTCGGCGACAAGCTCATGCGCGGCGAACTCGGCGACTGCCTACGTCGATGACGCTGCGTCGGACCTATCGCCGGCCGCGTTCCGGGCGGCGCCGATTTCGTCACCTACTGGTTCGAGAAAGGCGCGCGCGCAGATCGCCGCCGGGCAGACGCAGGCCGCCGGCCTCGTCGCCACCAACTCGATCCGCGGCGGCGCCAACCGCAAGGTGCTCGAACGCATCGCCGACACGACGCGCATTTTCGAAGCGTGGAGCGACGAGCCTTGGGTCAACGAAGGCGCCGCGGTGCGCGTTTCGCTGGTTGGTTTTGGCCCGTTTTTCGGGGTCGACCGCAGCAGCCGGCTGGATGGCCGCCCGAAGTGGTGACGATTCACGCCGACTTGACGGCGGCGCAAGGAATGGACCTCACGCAGGCCAAACAACTTGCTGAAAATGCAGGTGCAGCTTTCTATGGGCTTCGCTAGGCCGGCGACTTCGGCATCTCGGGTGAAGCTAGCTCGATCATGGCTGATGTTGCCAAACCCAAATGGCCGACCGAACTCTGATGTGGTCTCGACCGATGCTGCAACGGCAGTGACGTTACACGGGCGCTGGGCTGACCGGTGGGTGATCGATTTTGGAACTGCAATGCCGAGGCCGAGGCGTCGCTTTTCGAGGTTCCATTCTCAATATTTGGTCAGCAGTGTTCAGCCCGTAAGAGCTAACGAACACCCGAGAAGTCACGGCGAACTATTGGTGGCGTCATGGCGAGACTCGCCGGGGCTGCGAACGAGCGCTTTCAGGCTTATCGCGCTACATCGCCACTGTCGAGACTGCCAAACATCGCTTTTTCGTCTGGCTTCCCGGCGCTGTTGCGCCAGAGCACAAGCTTGTGGTCATCGCCCGCACAGACGACGACGACGTTTCGGCATCCTGCATCCCGCTTCCACGTACTGTGGTCGCTGCGACTCGGCACCGATCGCGTTCGAAGACCGACCCGCGCTACACGCCGACCACCTGCTTCGAAACCTTCCCCTTCCCCGCCGGCCTGACGCCGCGCGACACCGCCCCCGTCGCCGGTCAGGCCTCGCCGCCGTGCCTGGCCGGCGCAGATCGTCGCCGAAAACATCGCCGCCGCCGCCCGCCGCCTGAACGAACTGCGCGAAACCTGGCTCAACCCGCCCGAATGGGTCGACTGGGTCATCACCCCGGAAGAGGAAAAGGCCGGCTTCCCCAGACGCCCGGTCGCCAAGCCCGGCCACGAGGCGGACCTGAAAAAGCGCACCCTGACCAACCTCTACAACGCCCGCCCCGCCTGGCTCGACCTCGCCCACAAGGCGCTCGACGCCGCCGTCGCCGCCGCCTACGGCTGGGCCGACTACACCCCCGAAATGCCCGACGACGAAATCCTCCGCCGCCTGCTGGCGCTGAATCTGGAACGGAGCAAGTCTTGAACTGGTCTGAGTAACTGCACTCTTGTAGTATTGCCCCAACGTTTTACCGGAGAAAAATCATGCCTCCCACAACCCTCGAAGCGCTCGAAGCCGCAGCGCTGCAACTGAGCGCGGCCGAACGTAGCCAGTTGGCGGAGTGCCTGCTGGTTTCGCTGGAGGAGGACGACGAGATCATGCTCGCCTGGTACGCCGAGGCAGCTCAACGGGGTGAGGCATTCGCACGGGGTGAGGAAACAGCTTCCCCTGCCAGCGAGGTGATTGAGCGGCTGCAAGCCATGATTTCAAGCCCGCGGTCGCAATGAAGGTCATTGTTCTGGCATCCGCCGAACGGGATTTGAGCGATGCCGCAAGCTACTATCTGGAACATGCGAGCGTTCGCATTGCCCAAGCCTTTGCTGATGAGTTCCGCCACGCGAGCGCGCTTTTGGCGTAGTTTCCCGAATCGGGAATGCCCGTCCCGGACAAGCAGCGAGTGATCCATTTTCGACGCTTTCCGTATTCGATCATTTATCGACTGCAGGCCGATTCAATCGTCATCCGGACAGTCGCTCACCATCGCCGCAAGCCACGTTTCAGAGTCAACCCGTGATCTGTCCAATCTGCAAATGCGGCCATACCCGTCCCGGCTTTGCCAGCGTGACGCTGGAACGTGACGCCATGACGCTGCTTTTCAAGAGCGTCCCGGCACAGGTCTGCGACAACTGTGGCGAAGAATTTATCGACGAGACAGCCAGCGCCAACCTGCTTGACACTGCCGAAGCCGCCGCCCGCGCCGGTGTTCAGGTCGAGCTGCGTCGCTACGCCGCTGCTTGAGTGAAACGATGTTGCGAAAATACATTTGCCCTGCGTGCAAACAGAAAACCGGGGTCGATATTCTCTACGGCCTGCCGACCGATGAGGCCTTCGAACTGGCGGAAAACAATCTGTTGGCGCTGGGCGGTTGCTGCATCGACCTCGACGGCCCGGAGCGCAGTTGCACGAGTTGCGGCCATGAATGGCGTATCAAGCGCAGGTATGACGGCTCCCTGATTTTGCCGCCACTCCCTTCCTGGCCCGACGAGGATGAGCCGGATGCGGGGGCGTAATCGCCGCCGTCAATAAAACAGGCCCCCGCCTCCGATTTACGCGAAGCCAGTCGGCTGAGTCGGCCCGCACGGTCCACACCGCTTCATACCGCGTCAACCCGCAAACCGGCGCCGAGGGCGGCCTCCAACTGGCGCTGATCAGCCGACACGAAAACATCGGCTTTCAGCGTTACCGCGCTGCCGATATGAATGGCATCCATGCCGCGCAGCACATTGTTTTCAAGCGCCGAAATCGTCTGCGCCATGACTGCCGGCGTCAGGTCGCAGATCGCCGCATCCTCGATGTCGAGCAGCAGCAGCGATTTGAGTTGCCGGTATTGGGCGTCGGTGATCCTGTCTTCCCGGCGCAAGCGGCAGAATGCCGAAACGATTTCAGGCAGGACGATGCCGGACAGGCCGATTTCAGTTGCGCGATCACACCAGGCCAGCACGGCGTCGGTTCCGGTTTCCGCGATGTAACGTTTGACGAAGGCCGAGGTGTCAAAGAAAACGCGCATCGGGATTCCCTCCTCAAAAAGCCGTTTCGCGTTCTTGCAGAATCATGCGGCTGATCGAAACCCCATCCAGGACGAGGGGCTGCGCCCGGTGTCGCTTCCACGAAGGCAGGTCGGCCGCGATCGGAACAATGTCGGCGATGGGTTTGCCGTTACGCAGGACGCGCACGGATTCGCCTGATTCGACGATGTCGAAATACTGCTTGGCGTGGTTGCGCACTTCGGTAAACGTGGCTTGCTTCATGGCGCCCTCAAAATTGTACAGAACGATGTGATTATAAATGTTCATCCTCAGTGCGATCAATTTTTGGACAGACCCTTTCGGGGCGAACAATGACGTCAGGAAGTTGGTCGGCTGCGAGGCATGGCGGTAGCGAGTGGGCGACCACGCCCGGCCGTCGGCAGGCAGCAGGCAAGTACGGGTTGTAAATCAATCGAATAAACAAATTCGATTTCCGTCTTTGGGGTTATAAAGACTTGGGCTAAATTCGCTCCTTTTTCCGAGAGAGCCGCCATGAATTTTCTCCCCAGAACGATTTTCGCCGTGCTGTTCGGGCTGCTGGCGGGCGCCGCCAGTGCCGAGGTCACGCTGCTCAACACCTCCTACGACGTTGCCCGCGACGTTTACAAGGACTACAACCCGATGTTCCAGAAGTACTGGAAACAGAAGACGGGCGAGGCCGTCGAGGTGAAGCAGTCGCACGGCGGTTCGTCGAAGCAGGTGCGTGCCGTGGCCGATGGCCTGGAAGCCGACGTGGTGACCATGAACCAGGCGAACGACATCGAGTTCCTCGCCGACAAGGGGCTGGTCGCCAAGGACTGGACGAAGAAATTCCCGAACAATGCCTCGCCGTACACCTCGGCGATGGTCTTCATCGTGCGCAAGGGCAACCCGAAGGGCATCAAGGACTGGGGCGATCTGGCGGCTCCCGGCACGCAGGTCATCCTCCCGCACCCGAAGAACACCGGCAACGGCCGCAATACCTACCTCTCGGCATGGGCCTGGGCGCTCCGGCAACCGGGCGGCAACGACGCCAAGGCGCAGGAATTCCTCGGCAAGCTGCTGAAGAATGCCCCGCTGTTCGCTGCCGGCGGCCGCGACGCGACGACGACTTTCATGCAGCGCCGGATGGGCGACGTGCTGGTCACCTTCGAATCGGAAGCGGAGATGATCGCCAAGGAATTCGGCAAGGGCGAGTTCGAGGTCGTTTACCCCAGCCTGACGATGCAGACCGAATTCCCGGTGGCCATCGTCGACAAGGTGGTGGACAAGAAGGGGACGCGCAAGCAGGCCCAGGCTTACCTGGACTATCTGTGGTCGCAGGAGGGTCAGGAAAACGCCGCGCAGAACTACCTGCGCCCGCGTGATGCCGAGTTGCTGAAGAAGTACGCGCAATTCTTTCCGCCGGTGAAGACCTTCACCGTCGACGAGGTGTTCGGCGGCGCCAACAAGGCGTTCGCCACCCATTTCAAGGACGGCGGCACCTTCGACCAGATCTACGTGCAGAAATAAATGGCGGCAAGAACCCATCGCGTGTTGCCCGGCTTCGGCCTGGCGCTGGGCTACACGCTGGTCTATCTGTCGCTGCTGATCCTGCTGCCGCTCGGCGGCTTGATCCTCAAGGCATCCGAACTCGGCTTCGCGCAGATCATCGACATCGCCTTCGGCGAGCGTTCGCTGGCGGCCTTTCGCGTCACCTTCGGGGCTTCCTTTCTCGCTGCCGCGGTCAACGCCTTTTTCGGCCTGATTGTCGCCTGGATCCTGGTGCGCTACCCCTTCCCCGGCAAGCGCTTCGTCGATGCGCTGGTCGACCTGCCGTTCGCGCTGCCGACCGCCGTCGCCGGCATCACGCTGGCGACGCTGTACGCCGGCAACGGCTGGCTCGGGCGCTTCATCGAGCCGCTCGGCTTCAAGGTCGCCTACACGCCGCTCGGCATCGTCGTCGCGCTGACCTTCATCACCCTGCCCTTCGTCGTGCGCACGCTGCAGCCGGTGATCGAGGATATCGAAACCGAGGTCGAGGAAGCCGCCGCCTCGCTCGGCGCCTCGCGCTGGCAGACCTTCGCCAGGGTCATTTTCCCGGCCATTTTCCCGGCCCTGCTGACCGGCTTCGCGCTGGCCTTCGCCCGCGCCGTCGGCGAGTACGGCTCGGTGATCTTCATCGCCGGCAACCTGCCGCTGATTTCGGAAATCGTCCCGCTGCTGATCATCTCCAAGCTGGAACAGTACGACGTGCTGGGCGCCACGGCGCTGGCCGTGGTCATGCTGGCCCTCTCGTTCATCCTGCTGCTGGCGGTCAATGTGCTGCAGTGGTGGACGGCCAATCGCCACAAGAACGACGAGCCGCTCGAAGTCGCCGCCGCCAAGGCGAGCGGGGGTGGGCAATGAAATCGAATCGCGCCACCCAGGAGCCGCGCTGGGTTCGCTATGCGCTGCTGGCGGTCGGCCTCGGCTTCCTGTTCTTCTTCCTCGGCCTGCCGCTGGTCGCCGTTTTCGTCGAGGCGCTGGCGCAGGGCGTGCCGCTTTACCTCGAGGCGTTGAAGGAACCGGAAACGCGCTCCGCCATCGGCTTGACGGTCGGCATCGCGCTCGCCGTGCTGCCCTTCAACATCGTCTTCGGCGTCGCGGCGGCGTGGGCCATCGCCAAGTTCGACTTCAGGGGCAAGAGCGTGCTGATCACGCTGATCGACCTGCCGTTCGCCGTCAGCCCGGTAGTCGCCGGTCTCGTCTTCATCCTGCTCTTCGGCGCACAGGGCTGGTTCGGCCCGTGGCTCTCCGCGCACGAGGTCAAGATCATCTTCGCCGTGCCCGGCATGATCCTCGCCACGCTGTTCATCACCTTCCCCTTCATCGCCCGCGAACTGATCCCGCTGATGCAGGCGCAGGGCAAGGACGAGGAAGAGGCGGCGGTGTCGCTCGGCGCCTCCGGCTGGCAGATGTTCCGGCGGGTGACGCTGCCCAACATCAAGTGGGGCCTGCTCTATGGCGTGATCCTGTCGAACGCCCGGGCGATGGGCGAGTTCGGCGCCGTGTCGGTGGTGTCCGGCCACATCCGCGGCGAAACCAACACGCTGCCGCTGCACGTCGAGATCCTCTACAACGAGTACAACGCGGTCGGCGCCTTCGCCGCCGCCTCCATCCTCGCCCTGCTGGCACTGGTCACGCTGGTTGCCAAGACCGTCGTCGAGTGGCGGATGAAGAAGGAAACCGAAATGCTGAACACGGTGCTGGCACCGGAGAAAACCTGATGAGTATCGAAATCCGCAACATCTCCAAGCGCTTCGGCAATTTCGTCGCGCTCGACAACATCAATCTCGACATCCCGACCGGCGAGCTGGTCGCCCTGCTCGGCCCGTCCGGCTGCGGCAAGACGACGCTGCTGCGCATCATCGCCGGCATGGAAAGCGCGGATGGCGGCGAGGTGCTGTTCTCCGGCGCCGAGGCGACCCACCTGCACGCCCGCGAACGCAACGTCGGCTTCGTCTTCCAGCACTACGCGCTGTTCCGCCACATGACGGTGTTCGAGAACGTCGCCTTCGGCCTGCGCGTCAAGTCGCGCAAGGAACGCCCGAGCGACGCGGAGATCAGGCGCCGGGTCATGGAACTGCTCGGCCTCGTCCAGCTCGACTGGCTGGCCGACCGCTACCCGTCGCAGCTTTCCGGCGGCCAGCGGCAGCGCATCGCACTGGCCCGGGCGCTGGCGGTCGAACCCAAGGTGCTGCTGCTCGACGAGCCGTTCGGCGCGCTCGACACCAAGGTGCGCAAGGAACTGCGCCGCTGGCTGCGCCGCCTGCACGACGACATGCACATCTCGAGCGTCTTCGTCACGCACGACCAGGAAGAGGCGCTGGAAGTGGCCGACCGCGTCGTCGTCATGAATCACGGGCGGATCGAGCAGATCGGCTCGCCCGACGAGGTCTATTCGAGCCCGGTTTCGCCCTTCGTCTATCAGTTCCTCGGCAACGTCAATGTCTTCCACAGCCGGGTGCAGGGAGGGTATGCCGAAGTCGAGCGCAGCGAGCCGACCGAAAAGACGACCGCCTTCGTTCGCCCGCACGACATCGATATCGGCCATCAGGCCGTGGAAAACGGTTTGCAGGCGACCGTGCTGCACGTGCATCCGATCGGTCCCGTGGTCCGCATCGAGTTGAAGCACGACAGCGAGATCATCGAAGTCGAGTTGTCGCGCGAGCGGCACGAGATCCTGCAACTTGCCGTCGGGCAGTCGGTCTGGTTCCGGCCCCGGCAGATGCGGGTATTCGGTGCCGATGCGCTGCCGCGATCGACACCCGAAAGACAGGCATTCCTGTTCTAGCGCCGCACTCGCTCGATGCGTTTGTAATTCCATCACGTTATATTTTAGTGCCTATTCATTCTTTGCTAGAATAACAACCGCCCCTAGACTCCAGTCATCACGAACTTCTATTCAATGACTGGAGTCTTTCATGCGCAAATCAGCCATTCTTGCGGCGTTGACCGCAACGCTAACCCTCGGTAGCGCGTTCGCCCAGACCACGCTGCTCAACGTCTCCTACGACCCGACGCGCGAGTTGTACAAGGATTTCAACGCCGCTTTCAACAAGCACTGGCAGGCGAGGACCGGACAGACGGTGACTGTCCGCCAGTCGCACGGAGGCTCCGGCAAGCAGGCGATGGCGGTGCGCGACGGGCTCGAGGCCGACGTCGTCACGCTGGCGCTGGCCTACGACATCGACGCGCTGGTCGAACGCCAGTTGATCCCGGCCGACTGGCAGAAGCGCTTTCCGCACAATTCCTCTCCATACACCTCGACCATCGTCTTCCTGGTGCGCAAGGGCAATCCGAAGAACATCAAGGACTGGGGCGATCTGGCCAAGCCGGGCGTCGGCGTCATCACGCCCAATCCGAAAACCTCCGGCGGCGCGCGCTGGAACTATCTGGCCGCCTGGGGCTGGGCACTCAAGCAGCCGGGCGGCAACGAGCAGAAGGCCAGGGAACTGGTCACGGCGATCTTCCGGAATGTGCCGGTGCTCGATTCCGGCGCGCGGGGCTCGACGACGACCTTCGTCGAACGCGGTCTCGGCGACGTGCTGATCGCCTGGGAGAACGAGGCGCAACTGGCGGTCAACGAAATCGGCAAGGACAAGTTCGAGATCGTCGCGCCCAGCCAGTCGATCCTTGCCGAGCCGCCGGTGGCGGTGGTCGACAAGGTGGTCGAAAGGCGCGGCACGCGTCTGACGGCGCAAGCCTACCTCGATTACCTGTACTCGGAAGAAGGTCAGAACATCGCCGCCAAGCACTACTACCGGCCGCGCGATCCCAAGGTTGCCGCCAAATATGCCGCCCAGTTCCCGAAGATCAGGCTGATCACGATCGACGACACCTTCGGTGGCTGGCAGAAGGCACAGAAGGCGCACTTCGCCGACGGCGGGACGTTCGACCAGATCTACCTGAAGAAATAGGCGTCCGCCATGCCGCTGAGCGAACTGATCCGCTACTTCAATGGCGCCTCGGGCGACAGCATGCTCTATGAGCAGAAAGGGCGGGTTGTTGCCTGGCACGACGGACTTCACCTCGGCTCGCTGTTCGAGCCGATCGTCGACCTGCGCGATGAGCGCATCGTCGGGCATCAGGCCAGCCTGGCTGCCCGCCTCGACGACGGCCGCACCGTCAGCGACGAGGATGCCTATGCGCGAAGCGCGACACCGGTGACGATTGTCCCCTTCGACCGCCTGGTTCGCACCCTGCACACCCTCAATTTCCTGTCGCAGCGCCGCCATGCCGGGGGCTTCCTGCTCCTGCCGGTGCACTCCCGTCACCTGCGCGCGGTCCACAGCCAGCACGGCCTGGTCTTCGAGGCGGTCCTGAAGCGCTGCGGGCTGGCTCCCGGGGACATCATTCTCGAACTGGACCACCGCGAACTTGCCGGCTGCGCATATCTGGCCGAAGCCCTGGACAGCTACCGGCAACGCGGCTACCGCCTGGCCCTATGCGGCGTCAACGGCCCCCATGCGGCGATGCAGGCGCTACAACTCGCACCGGATGTCATCCGGCTCCCGGTCGGCGCTGCCGACGAGATCATCACTCTGCTGCGCCATGGCAGGGTGTCCTTGCTGCTGTCGGGGATCGCAACCGGTGCGCAATGTGAATCCGCCCGCGCCGCCGCTGTCGAAATGGGCAAGGGTGCCATGTTCGGGGAGCCGCAGGCCGATTGCCGGGCCACCCACAGCAGTCACGGAGTCGCCTACAATTCCCTATCCCCAACTGGAGCCCGGACATGAAGATCGCCAACAACGTCACCGAACTGGTCGGCAACACGCCGCTGGTCAAGCTCAACCGCGTCACCGAAGGCTGCGGCGCGACCATCGTCGCCAAGCTGGAATTCTTCAACCCGGGCCACAGCGTCAAGGACCGCATCGCTGTCTCGATGCTCGACGCCGCGCAGGCCGCCGGCAGGATCGGCCCCGATACCGTCGTCCTCGAACCGACTTCCGGCAACACCGGCATCGGCCTCGCCATGGTCTGCGCCGCGCGCGGCATCAAGTGCGCCTTCACGATGCCGGAAACGATGAGCCGCGAGCGCAAGCTGCTGCTCAAGGCCTACGGCGCCGAACTGATCCTGACCCCGGGGCCGGACGGCATGGGCGGCGCGATCGCCAGGGCCAGGGCAATGGCCGAGGCCGACCCGCGCTATTTCATCCCGCAGCAGTTTGAAAATCCGGCCAATCCGGAGGTCCACCGCAACACGACGGCCGAGGAAGTCTGGCGCGATACCGACGGCCAGGTTGACATCTTCGTCTCCGGCGTCGGCACCGGCGGCACCGTCACCGGTGTCGGCGAAGTGCTGAAGGCGACGCAAGCCGGGGGTCAGGATCGTCGCCGTCGAACCCGATGCCTCGCCGGTCCTCTCCGGTGGCGTAAAGGGGCCGCACCCGATCCAGGGCATCGGCGCCGGTTTCGTCCCGGCCGTGCTCAACACGGCGATCTACGACGAGGTGATCCGCGTCAAGAACGACGACGCCTTCGCCATCGCCCGCCGCATGGCGACCGAAGAGGGCCTGCTGGTCGGCATTTCCTCCGGCGCCGCGACCTGGGCCGCGCTCGAACTCGCCAGGCGCCCGGAGAACGCCGGCAAGCTGATCGTCGTCGTCATTCCGTCATTCGGCGAGCGTTACCTGTCCACCGCGCTGTATCAGCACCTCGAGGTTTGAGCATCTTCGACACGCCGCTCGACCGGCGCGGCTCCGACTCGATCAAGTGGGGCAAGTACGCCGGTCGCGACGTCCTGCCGCTGTGGGTGGCGGACATGGATTTCGCGGCGCCGCCGGCCGTCGTCGACGCCTTGCAGCAACGCATCGCGCATGGCGTCTTCGGTTATGGGCATCCCTGGCCATCGCTCACGGAGTCAGTACTCGCTCACCTTGAAGGCGAATACGCTTGGGCCATCGAGCCGGAATGGATCGTCTGGCTGCCGGGGCTGGTCACCGGCCTCAACGTCGCCTGCCGGGCGGTCGATGGCGAGGTGCTGACGGCAACGCCGATCTACCCGCCTTTCCTGTCCGCTCCCCGCTATTCCGGCCGGATGCTGAACCGCGTCAACCTCGCCTGCAACGACGGCCGCTGGCAGTGGGACATGGCTGCCCTGGCTGAAGCGACAACCGCAGCCAGCGGACTGTTTCTCCTCTGCCACCCGCACAACCCGGTCGGCCGCTGCTGGAACGAGGACGAACTGCGTGACCTCGCCGCCTTCGCCGAAGAAAACGACCTCGTCGTCTGTTCCGACGAAATCCACTGCGGCCTGATCCTCGACGCCGACAAGCGCCATATCCCGTTCGCCAGCCTGTCGCCGGATGCCGCGAAGCGCAGCATCACGCTGATGGCGCCGTCGAAAACCTACAACATCCCCGGCCTCGGCTGCGCCTTCGCGGTGATTCCCGATGCCGCGCTGCGCCGGCGTTTCCTGCGCGTCATGGACGGCATCGTGCCGCATGTGAATGTCCTCGGCCTCGCGGCCTGCGAAGCCGCCTACCGCGATTGCGGAGACTGGCACCGCGCGCTGATCGCCTACCTGGCCGCCAACCGCGACCGGGTGGCTGCCGCGGTCAACGCGCAAAAAGGGGCAAAAATGAGCCACGTCGAAGCCACCTATCTGGCCTGGATCGACGTCCGCGAACTCGGCCTGGCCAACCCGGCCGCCCATTTCGAAGCGCACGGGCTCGGCCTTTCCGACGGCGCGGACTTCGGCGCACCCGGCTGGCTGCGCCTCAATTTCGGCTGCACCCGCGCTACCCTCGACGAGGCGCTCGCGCGCTTCGCCGGCGGCTGCAGGGCGGCATGAGTTCGTACTCGCTGGCGATGATCGCATTGCTGGGCGCCTTGGTTGCGCAGTCGTTCGCCACCGGTCTGGCGATCGAATGTTTTCTGCGCAAGGAGCAGAGTTCGCTGGCGCGGCGTTCCTGGCTGGCGCTGGCAATCGCCTCGCTGATCTTTGCCCTGCACCATGGCTATGCCCTCGAACTGGCCGTCAGGACCGGGTTGCACGACCTGCGCCAGGCGGTTCTCGCGGGATGCGCTTCGTTGCTGCTCGCGATGGCGGTGTATGGACTCAGGCGGCTGGCCTGAACGCGCCGTTCTCGGTGACGATCCAGTCGAGTCGCTGGTCGTGCGGCTCGGGCCGGATGCTGTCGATGCGGTTGATCTCGAAGCCGACGCCCACCGCCAGCGGCCGCGGTACGAGCGCCGCCAGCGTGCGGTCGAAGTAACCGCCGCCGTAACCGAGGCGATAGCCGGCGCCATCGAAGCCGTTGAGCGGCAGCAGGATCAGGTCGGGCGTCAGCCAGTCGCCGGCGGTCGGCGTCGGGATGCCGTAGCGGTCCGCTGCGAGCCGGGTACCCGGCGCCCATTCGCGAAAACGCAGCGGCGCGTCCTCGGCGATGACGACCGGCAGCGCGGCACGGGCGCCGGCGGCGGTCCACCGCGCGAGCAGGCTCCGGACGTCGGGTTCGTGCCTGATCGGCCAGCAGAACGCGGCAGCCGTCGGCCGCGCGAGCGCGGCCAGCGCATGGGCGACGATGCGGCCAGACAGGGCGGCATGCTCGCCATCGGTCAGGGCCGCCCGCCGGGCGACCATTTCCTGTCGCAATGCCCGTCGCCGGGCCGTGTTATCCTCGTGACGACCATTCATACGTGAAATCTAGCATGAAGTTTCCAGCCCTTCTCCTCGCGTTCTTCGTTTCATTGCCGGTTTTCGCTCAGGAAGGGCGCGACAGCACCTATCTCGCCGCCCGCGATGCCTTTCGCGCCGGTGACCGTGCTCGGCTCGACCGCGCCGCCGCGCAGATCGGCAACCACGAACTGGCGCCCTATGTCGAAAGCTACCAGTTGCGCATGGCCATGGACCAGGGCGATACCCCCGCCCTGCGCGGTTTTTTCGACCGCCATGACGGCACTTACGTCGCCGAGAAACTGCGTGCCGACTGGATTCGCTGGCTGGGCAAGCGCGGCAACTGGGCGGAGATCATTGTCGAATATCCGAAGCTGATCGCTCCCGAGCCCGATGTCACCTGCTGGTCCCAGCAAGCGCGATTGGCTGGCGGCGACGACCAAAGGAAGTCCCCGGGGGACAAGGCGGCATTCGATGAAGCGCAGCAACTTTGGCTGACCCTGCTCGAGCCGCCGGAAGCGTGTCGCGCGGTACTCGAAGCGCTGATCCGCGACAACCGCGTCACGACCGACGACGTCTGGGCAAGGGTCCGCCGCCAATTCGAGGCCAACCGCACGGGTCCGGCCAAGCTCACGCTCGCCGCCTTGCCGGCCGGCCAGGCACCCGATGCGAAAGCGCTCGACATGTTGATTGGCAGCCCGATGGGCTATCTGGCAAAGCAACCGGCCAACTGGTACACAAGCCAGACCGGTCGCGAACTTGCCGCGCTGGCGATCCAGCGCATCGCCGCCAACGATCCCCGTGCGGCGGCGGCCGAACTTGAGAAACTGCAGGGGCGCCTGCAGGAAGCGGAACGCCTCTGGGCCTGGAGTCAGGTCGGGTTGCAGGCCGCGAAGCGCCACTACGGCGAGGCGCTCGCCTGGTACGCGCAAGGCAGGGAGACGCCGCTCTCCGACGAGGCTGCGCAATGGAAGGTCCGTGCCGCTCTTCGGGCCCACGACTGGAGCGTGGTTCTGGCGACGATCAGCGAAATGCCGCCGGCTCTCGCGGCGCAGCCCGAATGGATCTACTGGCTGGGCCGCGCCTACAAGGCGGGTGGCCTGACCAGCGAGGCCGATGCGCTGTTCGAGAAGATCGCCGGGCAGGCCAATTTCTATGGCAACCTGGCCGACGAGGAACTCGGACGCAAGATCCTGACGCCGGCGAAAGCCAGGGCGCCGTCGGCCGACGAGCAGAAGGCGGCGCGCGACAATCCCGGGATTCGCCGGGCGATGGCCTTCTTCCGGCTGGAAATGCGGACCGAGGCGGTCAGGGAATGGAACTGGGCGCTGCGCGGCATGGATGACCGCGAGCTGCTGGCGGCGGCCGACCTGGCGAAACGCAACCAGATCTGGGACCGCGCCATCAACACCGCCGACCGCACGAAGAGCGAACACGATTACACGCTGCGCTTCCTCGCTCCCTACGGCGATCAGGTGCGCACGGCGGCACGGGATCAGGCGCTCGACGATGCCTGGGTCTATGGCCTGATGCGCCAGGAAAGCCGCTTCATCCCCAGCGCCAAGTCGAATGTCGGCGCCTCGGGGCTGATGCAGCTGATGCCGGCGACGGCCAAGTGGGTCGCCAAGAAGATCGGCCTGCGGAACTACGACCATGGTCGCGTGAATGACACCGAAACCAATGTCCTGCTCGGCACCAGCTACATGCGTCTGGTCATGGAAAACCTCGACAACCACCCGGTGCTGACCTCGGCCGCCTACAACGCCGGCCCCGGCCGCGCCAAACGCTGGCGCGCCGACCGGCCGCTCGAGGGCGCGATCTATGCCGAAACCATCCCGTTCAACGAGACCCGCGACTACGTCAAGAAGGTGATGAGCAACTCGGTCTATTACTCGATGCAGTTCACCGGTCGCCCGGATTCGCTGAAAGCCCGGCTGGGCGTGGTCGGGGCGCGCACCGCGGATGCGCCCAAGGATCCCGATTTGCCTTAAAATTCATGTCTTTGCGGCGTAGCGATAAGGTCGACGATGGCCCCGTCAGTCAATAACGAGATTCTGCAGGTTCCGGATGACGCTTGGGACATCCTGCGCGACTGCCGGGTATTCTTCCTGAAACAGGTCGTTCGCCTGCTTCAGGAGGCGGAGCCGCTGCCCGAAGAACCGCTGCGTGCCTTCGCCAAGGCAACCGGCGCGTATTTCGACGACACGGTATCGACCGAAAAGCGCAGCCGCTTCGATCAGCTCGGTAGCCTGACTGCCTCAAGGATATCGCTGCTGGGGGAGGATGACCTGGAACTGGATATCCGCCTCGGCAGTTTTGTTTCGCAGTTGCTCGAAGCCAACGCCAGAGAACTGTGGCGCGTCTATCTCCGCTTCGTGACCCTGCTTGGCCGCCCCGACCTCTCGCCAGGCGACAATCCGGTTGGCCCCAAGGCGGTCGCGACGGGCCTGGTGGCCTTGTGCAAAGCCCTTGACGATGATCATGACCGTGCGCTGGACCGGGTTACACGCCTCGAGGAGCATTTTGCCGAGTTCCTGCCGGGAGTCTATCTGGCGCTGAATGATTTTCTGGTCAGCCGCAAGGTGTCGGCAGCGCAACCGACACTTGTTACCGCTCCGGATGTTGTCGACCACTCGGCTGCGCCCGGCGCATCCGGGGCTCCGGCAGGCGCCCTGGCGGTCAACCCCGCTGTGGCTTTGCAGAGGAGCCTGCTCGGTCAGCAGTCGGCCGGTCAGCAACCGGACGGTCAGATGGCGTGGACAGGAGCGGCGGCGTCGCTCGTCACGCAGGCGATGTTCGGTCGCTTGCTGGCCAGGCTGGACGACCTCGAGCGCGCCGGGCATCTCGCCTCCGACGGCAAGCCCGATGCGCCCCGCCCGTTGAATGCGACGGAATTGGGCGTGCCGACCGGGGCGCCCGAAGCGGCGGCAATCGATGCGCTGGCGATGATCTTCGAGGCAATCTTCGACTCGCCGACGTTGCCCGATGGAGTCAAGTCGGCGCTCGGCAGCCTGCAGATTCCGACACTGCGCGCCGTCATGCTCGATCCGGGATTTTTCACCGCCGATGCCCATCCGGCGCGGCAGTTGCTCGACAAGATGGCGCGCGCGGCCGTCGGCCTGCCGTCCGATGTCTCGTCGCGGCATCCGCTGTGCGCCAGCATCCAGAAGATTGCGGCTCGCGTCCGCAGCGAATTCGTCAATGACACGCAGATCCTGTCACAACAGGTTGCCGAACTCGGCAAATTGATAACCGAACGCGACACATTGGCCGCGCAGGCCGCGTCGGCTTACCGCCCCTTGCTGCAGCGCCTGGAGCAGAGCGATCTCGCGGAATCGCGAAGCCGCCAGGCGATTGACCAGTTCTGCATGACTTCCGCCGTGCCGCCGCGCATTGCCGGTTTTCTCCGTGAACACTGGCAGCGCGTGTTGCGCCAGGTCTGGATCGAATGCGGGGAAGATGGCCCGGAGTGGCAGGAATACACCGGGGTGCTCGACAAACTGCTGTGGAGCATACAGCCGAAAATGGAACTCGAAGAACGCAAGCAGCTGGCGCGCCAGCTTCCGCAGATGTTGCAGGTGCTTTCCAGCGGGATGAAGCGGGTTTCGGTGCCGGAGACGGCACGTGCCGAGTTTCTTGACACCTGCTTCGCGCTGCAGACAGCCGCGATGCGCGGGGGCGCCTTGCCGGTCGGGGCTGCCGGGGAATCCCGGGCCGCTTCGCCTCCCGCTTCGCCTCCCACTGCCGCGGCACTGCCGGCGGCGGGCGCGGCGCCGGAGTCCAGCGAATTGCGGGTGGGAGCCCAGGTGCTCAGGATCCTCGATCTCAACGGGGGTTCCCGGTTTGGCCGCTCCCGGCAGTCGCCGGTGCACACCGGGGACTGGCTGGCATTCCGGCAGGCCGACGATCAGACACTATGCGGACGCGTATGTCATATCAGCAAGGCGACGGGCAAGCTGTTGCTGGCCAACCCGGACTGGGACTTCGGGGTGGTGCTGCATCCGGCGATTGCCGAGAGCCAGCTCAAGGACGGACGGGCCAGCATCAGTTCGCGCGGTTCGCTGTTCAACGCCGCAGCCGAGCAGGCGCTCCGCCGGAGATCGGGTTCCGCGCAAGTGCCCCAAGGCTGAATGATTTGGCTTAGAATTCAGGGTTCAAAGAATAGTTTCCGGGGTTCGAAATGGACATCAAGAGAGTCTTGCTGCTGGGGGGTAGCGGTTTCGTCGGTACCTATATCGCCAATCGGCTGTCACAGCGGGGTATCGAGGTGACCGTCCCGACGCGCCGTCGCGAGCGGACCAAGGCCCTGATCATCCAGCCGAACGTGCTGATGCCGGAAGTCAATATCAATTCCGAAGAGACCCTTGTTTCGCTGATGCAGGGTCAGGATGCGGTCATCAATCTGGTCGGCATCCTGCACAGCCGTGATGTCGTTCTGCCCTACAGCAAAGATTTTGCCGAAGCGCACGTCGAACTGCCGAAGAAGATTGTTGCCGCCTGCAGGAAGGCCGGCGTTCGCCGGCTGGTCCACATGAGCGCCCTCGGCGCCAACTCCAAGGGTCCTTCGGAGTACCTCTGTTCCAAGGGCGACGGCGAGGCGATCGTGATGGCCGCCCAAGGTGAGCTGGATGTTACCGTTTTCCGTCCCTCGGTCATCTTCGGGCTAGGTGATTCCTTTCTGTCGATGTTTGCCGGGGTGCTGCGCAAGTTGCCGGTCTTCCCGCTCGGTTTCGGGCAGGCGCGCTTCCAGCCGGTCTGGGCGGCCGATGTCGCCGATGCCTTTGTCGATAGCCTGGGTAATCCGGCAACCTTTGGTCAGGCCTACGATCTTGTCGGCCCGAAGGTTTACACGCTTCGCGAACTGGTCGATTACACCGCGGCGCTCGTCGGCAGCAGCGCGCGGATCATCGCCCTGCCCGAGGGGCTTGCCTACCTGCAGGCCGGCCTGATGTGGCTGTCGCCGAAGCCGCTGATGTCTCCTGACAATCTGCGTTCGATGCAGGTCGACAGTGTCTGCGGCAGCGGTTGCAAGTTGCCGGCGAACTGGAAGCCGACGGCGCTGGAAGCCATAGCCCCGACCTACATCGCCCACAACACGCCGAAGGGCAAGCTCGACAGGTTCCGCTACCGGGCGGGGCGTTAGGTTCCCCGGCCGCCGATGAAGATCTACATCGTCGGCGGCGCGGTCCGCGATGAACTGCTCGGGCGGACGATTGCCGACCGTGACTACGTTGTCGTCGGCGCCACCCCGCAGGCCATGCTGGAGAAAGGCTTTCGGCCGGTCGGCAAGGATTTCCCGGTCTTTCTCCATCCCGGGACGAACGAGGAATATGCGCTTGCCCGCACCGAGCGCAAGACCGGCCATGGCTATCATGGTTTCGCCTTCCACGCGGCGCCGGATGTGACGCTCGATGACGACCTCGCACGGCGCGACCTGACCATCAACGCCATGGCCAGGGCGGCCGACGGCACACTGGTCGATCCCTTCCACGGTCAACGTGATCTTGAGGCCGGAATCCTGCGCCATGTCGGGCCGGCGTTCGCCGAGGATCCGGTGCGCATCCTTCGCCTCGCCCGCTTTGCCGCCCGTTTTGCCGAATTTTCGGTCGCGCCGGAAACCTGTCGAACTGATGCGCAGCATGGTCGCCAGCGGCGAAGTCGATCATCTGGTTGCCGAGCGCGTCTGGCAGGAACTGGCAAAGGGTCTGATGGAGGCCGTGCCCTCGCGCATGTTCGAGGTGCTGCGCCAGTGCGACGCGCTGATGCGGCTGCTGCCCGAGATCGACGCGCTGTTTGGTGTGCCGCAGCGGGCCGATTACCATCCGGAAATCGATGCCGGGCGTGCACACATTGATGGTCGTGGACGAGTCCGCGCGTCAGGGATTCTCGTTGCCGGTTCGCTTTGCTGCATTGACGCACGATCTCGGCAAGGCGACGACGCCGGCAGATATCCTGCCGCGTCATCATGGCCATGAAGCCCGTAGCGTGCGCCTGGCGACAGCGCTCTGCGAGCGTCTCCGGGTCCCCAACGAGTGCCGCGATCTGGCGCTGCTCGCCGCGCGTTACCACGGTGACATCCACCGTACCGCCGAACTGCGTCCTTCGACTCTGGTCACCCTGCTGGAGCGGACCGATGCACTGCGCCGTCCCGAGCGCTTTCAGCGGCTGCTGGAAGTGTGCCAGTGCGATTTCAACGGCCGCCTCGGTTGGGCAGGTCGACCCTATGAGAGTGACAGCCTGCTGCTGGCGGTCCTGGCTGCGGTGCGGACAGTCGACGCCGGGGCCATCGCCGTGGCCTGCGCAGACAAGGCGAAAATCCCCGGGATGATTTACGCGGCGCGGGTTGCTGCCGTCAAACGCCTGCTAGACAAGACGCGAGACGACCAGGAGGAGAACTGACAGGATGATGGTCGTCGCAAACGGCAGATAGTAGGTCCGGCCGCGAAAACGGAAGGCTATGTCGCCCGGCAACCGGCCGAGGCGGATGAACCGGGCGATGTGCGGGGCGACGATGCCGAGCAGAAAAATGGCAATCACCAGTGTCAGGATCCACTTCAGCATGTTGAACTTGCGCTACCCTTGGCAATTGCGCATTTAAGCACGCTTCATGAGATAACAGAGCAGCAATGACAAGAACCGAAATGATCAACGGTATCGAGGTCTTCTCGTGCCTGCCGGCAGACGCGACGGATCGGGCGCCCGTGCTTTTCGTTCACGGGGCGTTTGCCGGGGGCTGGATGTGGGCCGACACCTTCATGCCTTTCCTCGCCGAGGCCGGTTACCCCTGCTACGCGGTTTCCCTGCGCGGTCACGGGGGCAGCCACGGGCGCGAGCGCATCGACTGGCATTCCATCGCCGACTACGTTGAAGACGTGACCAAGGTGATCGACTGGCTCGGGCAGCAGCCGGTCCTGGTCGGGCACTCGATGGGCGGCTTCATCGTTCAGAAATATCTCGAACACCATACCTTGCCGGCTGCCGTGCTGCTCTGCTCGGTGCCCCCGCAGGGGCTGATTGCGGCCCAGTTTCATCTGCTGTTCCGGAAGCCGCACCTGTTCATGGACCTCAACAGCATCATGGGCGGCGACTATGCGGATACCAGCACGCTGCGCGAAGCCCTGTTCGCCGGCGAGGTTGACGAGGCGATGCTGGAGATCTGGCTGCGGCGCATGCAGCCGGAGTCACACCAGGCGCTGTGGGACATGTCGATGTTCAACCTGCCCTGCCTGCACGCGATGAGCCGCCCACCGATGCTGATTCTCGGCGCCGAGCACGACGTCCTGGTCCCGGCTTTCCTCGTGCAATCGACGGGGCAGAGCTACGGGCTGCCCGTACATATCTTTCGCAACATGGGCCATGCCGTGACGCATGAGAGGGAATGGCGCCGGGTAGCCGGCACGATGAGCGCGTGGCTCGATGCCCTGGGGGCCTGACCCCGGCCACGGTTTGCAGTTCTCCGGTGGCATCGGGGGGGTGCCGGCCGGTGTTTGCGGCCAGCAAATGGCCGGGCGAACGTTGTTCGCGAACCCATTGGGTCCATGGGCGATGGCGGCCGATTTCTCCACACCTGTGAAGTATTTCGCAGTCGCTCCGGTCGGTATTGCGGTAGCTTGGGTGCCTGGGAGAAATTGCCATTGCAAGTCCAGCAAGGCGTGACATTCGTCCCGGACCCGGGCAGGTTGATGTGCACGGGATGACTCGTCCGCCAGCGCGTGTTCAGCATCCGGATTCCCGGCTGTATGCGGGGCGGTCATGGCCAGGCCGCAGCATTGCATTTGCCGTTGTTTCGTTCCACCATAGGCTGTTTTCAGCAGAAATTTGCCGACGTAATGACCACACACGAAAAAGCCGGGGAGTCCAGCCGAATTCTCGATGCGATCCGCGCCAAGCGCGAACGCCGAACTTCGTCGGTTGGCGACATCGAGGAACTCGAAGCCTCGCTGGTAGCTGATATCGATTCTTTCGACCTGAACGAGGCGGAGCGCAAGGCACGGCGCGAGCAACTGGCGAGCATGCAGGGTGGGATGAGCGATCTGTCGATGGTGTTTCCCGAGATCGTGCCGGCAGGGACCGTCCGGCATCTCGATCTTCGGAGCAAGGAAGGGGATGCCCGGGAGGATCCGGAATGGATCGTCAGGGGCAGCGATTTCCTCGGTCAGTTGCGTCATCGGGCGGAACTGCGGCAGCGCGAGTTGCACACCGAGATGGCAGTGCGCTCGGCCAGCAACGACGCACTCGAACATGCCCTCAAGACGCTGTTCTTCTTCCTGCACGACCTCGTGCAGCAACTCAATATCGTCAAGCCGGCCGTTCAGCGCGAGTACGTCGCCGCCGGCGATGTGATGTTCAGCGGCCTCGTCTGGCAGGAGGGCTTTGCCGACTACCGCACGCAGTCGCAGAGCAGGGGGGCGATGGTCGAGCTGGTTACCCTTGCCTACCAGCTCGAGTCTCCGCTCAGGTTCTCGATCAAGCGTGACGGCCCGGGGGTCGAACGCCTGCGAACGGTCCTTTTCGATTACGGCTTGCAGTTCACCTGCAAGGAATTCAAGAACGAACGCAGTTATGTCGAGCGTGCCGAATTCGACATCGGTGGCCGCGTCGGCGTCAGCGCGCGCTGGAAGGCCGACTTCGCCAACGGTGTCCTGATCCTCGAATCGCGCAACCTTGAGCGCCTGGGCAGCGTCGTCCATACCCTCAAGCCCGGTACGATCGATCAGGAATTGCTCGACGAATTCGGCCGCCTGCTTCTCGGTCTGCCCAACCATTTCCGGGATCTGGCCAAGCGATAGCAGTTGCTTCGGGACTCCGGCGACGCGCGCCCTGTCTTTCAGGATGGATCAGCGACCGGCGTCGAAGCTGGAAACCGATTGGTCGAGGCTTTCGATGACGCTGGTCGCCAGGGCTATTTCCCGCAGGAAGCATACGAGCCCGGCAATCAAGGCGAGCATCGCGGCAATGAACAAACCGGCAATCGTGCTCGGCAGTTCGACATGCAATTCGGCGCCGACGAAGAGCGCGGCGATGACCAGGCAGACCAGCAGGTCGCAGACCGTGCACAGTGTGATGGCCCAGTGAATCAGCCGGGCCCGGCGCGCCAGCGAGGTGATCGTTGTCTGGGCCTTCCGGCGATAGTCGGATGACGGATTCTCGGCGAGCTCCCGTTCCAGCGCATGAAAGCGGTCGACAACCCTGGCCAGGCGATTGGTCAGTACACCGAGTAACGCGCCAACCCCGGCGAGCAGGAAAACCGGGGCGACCGCCAACTGGATCACGTGGGCGACGGATGAAACCTGGTTGGCGAGTTCGTTCATGACGGTGGCTCTCGGGCGGAACGGACGGCCGGCGTGCGGCACTGGTTGTCGGAGAAATGGACCATGGCTGTTCTGGCAACCAGAACTATCCCACGATTTTCCACTCAGACCCAACTCCTGGCGCGAGATCACTCCCATCTTGGGAATGGCCACCCTTGAAGACTCATTCAGACGATGTCATGAACGCACCCGAGCACCACCGGCGATTGGCTCGCCTCGAAGACCTTGAATTCGCCAACAGCTTTGCCGGCTTGCCTGAAGCGTTCTACACACGCCTTGCCCCGCACGGGCTTCCCGCACCCTATCTGGTTGGCGCCAGCAGCGAGGTGGCGGAATTGATCGGACTCGACCCGGACGAAATCGGGCGCCCCGAGTTCTGCGAAATTTTCGCCGGGAACAGTCTTCCCCCGGGCAGCGATGCGCTGGCTGCCGTTTATTCCGGGCACCAGTTCGGCGTCTGGGCCGGGCAACTGGGGGACGGGCGGGCGCATCTGCTGGGTGGGCTGCGCAACGCAAGCGGACATTGGGAAATCCAGCTCAAGGGCGCCGGGCGCACCCCGTACTCGCGCGGCGCCGATGGTCGCGCCGTGCTGCGCTCGTCGATTCGCGAGTTTCTCTGTTCCGAGGCGATGGCCGGCCTCGGCATCCCGACGACGCGGGCGCTTGCGGTGGTCGGTGGCGACCTGCCGGTGCGCCGCGAGGAAATCGAGAGCGCGGCGGTGGTGGCCCGGGTGGCGCCGAGTTTCGTGCGCTTCGGCTCCTTCGAGCACTGGGCTGCGCACGGACGGGGCGACGAACTGAAGCTGCTGGCCGACTACGTCATTGCCACCTTCCGTCCCGAGTGTCGTGACGCCGCCAATCCCTACACCGCCCTGCTCGCCGATGTCAGCCGCCGCACCGGCGAACTGGTCGCGCACTGGATGGCGGTCGGCTTCATGCACGGCGTCATGAACACCGACAACATGTCGATCCTCGGCCTCACCCTCGACTACGGTCCGTTCGGCTTCATGGAGGCCTTCGATGCCGGGCATATCTGCAACCACTCCGACCATCAGGGGCGCTACACTTACCGCAATCAGCCGCATGTCGCGCAATGGAATCTCCATTGCCTGGCCGAGGCCTTCCGCCCGCTGACCGGCGACAGGGCGATGGTACAGGCGGTGGTCGATGACAATTTCGGCCCGGCTTTCGAGGCGCATTTCGAGCGGCTGATGCGCGCCAAGCTCGGTTTGCGCGAAGGACTGGCCGACGACGAGACCTTCATCGGCGAAACCTTCGGCCTGCTGCAACGGCACCGTCCCGACTTCACGCTGTTCTTCCGCACTCTGTCGCAACTGCCTGCTGTACCCCAAGGGCACTTCCTTCAGGGCGCGGTTGACCGCGAAAAACAGGCAAAAACCGATGCGCCGATGCGCGACCTGTTTGTCGACCGCGCCGCCTGTGATTCCTGGCTGGCCGGATGGCGCGCCCGTCTGGCGCAGACGCCGTGGGACGACACCGCGCGGCGGGCGGCGATGCGCGCCGCGAACCCGAAATACGTGCTGCGCAACTGGCTGGCGGAAGGCGCGATCCGCAAGGCGCAGGAAGGAGATTTCTCGGAAGTCGGAGCGCCTGCTCGAATGCCTGCGCCACCCCTTCGCCGAACAGCCTGAGTTCGAGCAGTACGCCGCGCTGCCGCCGGACTGGGCGAGCGGCCTCGAGGTCAGTTGCTCGAGCTAGGAATTGCCGCCTACGATGGAACGAAACTGCGCCGGCTGCCATCGGCGAACTGACGCAGCGGATAGCCGTAGAGGGCGCTGAGCTTTTCGGCCGTCAGGATCGCGTTAACCGCACCCAGTTCGCAGTGTCCGTCGCCGTCGATCAGCAGTGCCTCATCGCAGAAGCGGTGCGCCAGCGCCGGATCGTGCAGCACCATGACGACACCGGCGCCGCAGTCGCGCGCCGCGCCGGAAAACAGCTCGAGCACGGCCATCTGGTGATTGAGATCGAGATGGGCCAGCGGTTCGTCGAGCAGGTAAAGCGGCGCGGCCTGGGCCAGCAGCGTGGCAATGGCCAGTCGCTGGCGCTCGCCGCCGGACAGGGTGTGAATCTGGCGCCGTTCGAGCCCGGCGAGGCCGACCGCTGCCAACGCGCTGCGCGCCAGTTCGGCATCACGGGTGGTTTCCCAGTCCCAGCGGCCGAGGTGTGGATGACGACCGGTCAGTGCGGTTTCGAGTACGGTTGACCCGAACGGGTCGGCTTGCACCTGCCCCAGCCAGGCGCGGCGCAGCGCCGCCTCTCGCGAGCTCAGTGCTGCATAGGCGGTGCCGCCAAGCTCGATGCTGCCGGCGGTCGGGAGCCGCAGCCCGGCCAGGGTGGCGAGCAGGGTGGACTTGCCGGCGCCGTTACGGCCGAGAATCGCCAGACGCTGGCCAGCCTCGATGCGCAGGTCGAGGGCGCGGGTGACACAGTGGCCGCCGATCTCGACCGCAAGCCCCCGGGTGGTCAGCAGTGGCGCACTCATTTCGCTTGCCGGGAAAGCAGGAAGAGAAAGACCGGGACGCCGATCAGCGCCGTCAACACGCCAACCGGCAATTGCTGCGGAGCGATCAGCGAGCGCGCCAGGGTGTCGGCGAGCATCAGCAGGGCGCCGCCGGCCAGTGCCGAGGCCGGCAGCAGCAGGCGCTGGTCGTTGCCGGTGGCGAGGCGGACCAGATGCGGCACGACGAGACCGATGAAACCGATCGAGCCGGCGGTCGTCACCGACGCCGCGGTGGCCAGCGAGGCCAGCAGATAAATGGCATAGCGCAGGCGGTCAACCGCGACACCCAGTGATTGCGCCTGCATCAGCCCACGGGCCAGCAGGTTGAGCTCGCGCGCGAAGGGCATTGCCAGCGCCAGCGCGACGACGAGCGCGACCAGCGGCGGCCAGGCGCCGCCGGCCTGGCCGAGATCGCCCATCAGCCAGAACAGCATGCCGCGCAGGCGATCGTCCGGGGCGATCGCCAGCATCAGGGCGACCAGCGCGCCGCAGCCGGCGGCGACGATGACGCCGGTCAGCAGCAGGCGGGTCTGCGTCCAGCTGCCATCGCCGTGCGCCAGGCCGAAGACCAGCAACATCGCGCCCAAGGCACCGACGAAGGCCAAGGCGTTGACGCCGAGCAGCGGCAGGCCGACCAGGATGGCGAACAGCGCACCGACGCCGGCGCCGCCGGAAATGCCGAGAATGTAGGGGTCGGCCAGCGGGTTGCGCAGCAGCACCTGCATCAGTGCTCCGGCAAGCGCCAGCAGCCCGCCGCAGGCGAAGCCGGCGAGCGCGCGCGGCAGGCGCAGCTCGCAGATGATGTCGGCACCCGGGGAATCCTGGCCGAGCAGCGCGGCAAGGATATCCCGGGTCGTGAGCGGAATGCTGCCGACCGCCAGCGCCGCCCACAAACTCGCCAGTGCCAGCAGCACCAGGGTGGCGAGAATCAGGAGGGCGCGGCGGCGGGTGGGCATCAGCGGAAGCTGTAGCTCGCGGTCATCAGGAAGGTACGGCCGTCGGCAGGGTAATAATAGTAGTCGGACTGGAAGGTCGAGTATCCGGCATACGGCGAGTAGATCTTGTCGAATACGTTCAGCATGCGCGCCGAAATCGACCACGGCTTGAAATTCCAGGCAGCCATCAGGTTGACCGTGGTGTAGCCGGGCAGCATGTTGAGCGCATTGGCATAGTCGCCGCTGTAATAGCGTTGGCCGATGTAATTGGCGATGGCCGTATATTGCCCGAAACTGTCGCCATCCCAGGACAAGCGCAGCGCAGCCTTGTTCTTCGGTACCAGCGGAACCTGGTTACCGTCGTAGATGCCGTCGCGGAAGGTCGACGCCGCGTAGGTGTACGAAACGCGGGCCAGCAGCGAGGGGACGATACGCCAGTCGGCTTCTAGCTCGAGGCCCTGGCGGCGGGTCGGCGCCAGGTTGACGTTGCTGAACACGGCGCCGTCATAGGCGATCTCGTCGTTCAGGTTCATCAGGTAGACCGCCGCCCGGCCGGTAACCGGACCCAGCGCCAGGCTGCCGCCGATCTCCCCGAGCGTGCCGGTCTGCGGCTTGAGGTTGCCGGCGAAGGTCGGGTTGCCGGTCAGCGGGTCGTAGCCGAACAATTCATCCGTGGTGGCGAATCGGAAGGTGGTGCCGGCCTTGCCGTAGGTACGCCAGCCGCTTCCGGAATAAGTCAGTCCGAGATCCCAGGCGTTCTTGGAATAGTCGGCGCTGTCGTTGAGGCCCGGTTGCGGGCCGAAGAAGCCAAGGTAGGGGTCCTGCGAGGCCGATTGGTCGACGCGCTGATTGCGCGCGCCGACGGTGCCCGCCCAGCCGGCGCCGAACTCGGTGGTGTTCTGGAAATAGAAGCCCAGACTGTCCTGTTTGGCACTCTGGTTGGCGGATGTGGTGTAGGTCGCGTCAACCTTGCCCGAGTAGTAGTCGATGCCGGCAACGGTTTCGCTTTTCAGGCTGCCCAGCCCGTGCTGCCAGCGCAGGCGCGGGGTCAGCGACCAGCTTTCGCGCGTGCGGTCGCCTTCGCTGGCGAACGAAACGTAGTTGAAATGGCTGTCCTGACGCTCGATGGAAAACTCCGCCTCGACGCGCAACGTGTCGGTGATCGGAAGCGCGATGCCGGGACGCAGGCGGTAACCGTCGTTGCGCTGCGAATCGTTCGGGGTCGACGCGCTCTTGGGGTTGGCTTGATAGGCTGCGCTGAGCAAGGGTCCGGGCAGGCCGCTGCGGTTGTTGTAAACCGAATAGTCGATGAAGCCTTCGCCCTGCCCGATATAAAGCGCGCCGCGCCCGCTCAGTGCCGCCTGCTCGGCATGTGAGTTGTCGCGCCAGCCGTCGGTGTGAGCGTAATGACCGAAGACGTTGAAGTAGCCGACATCGTTGCCGGCGGCCGCGTTCGCGTCGACCGTCTGCGTGTCGTAGCTGCCGATGCCGATGGTGGCCCCGGCGCGCGGGGTACCCGACTTGTCGGTGATGATGTTCACGACGCCGCCGGTTGCCCGGTCACCATAAAGCACCGTGCCGGCGCCGCGCTGGATCTCGATGCGCTGGACGCTGTCGAGCGGGATCGCCGACCAGCTGACACTGCCGAGGTCGATCGGGTTGAGACGCTGGCCGTCGAGAAGGATAAGCGTGTTGCTGCCGGCGTTTTCGCCGAAGCCGCGGATATCGATGGTCGAGTCGATCCCGAGGCCGCCGTAGAGGGCGCGCACATCGACCCCGGCGCTGGATTTCAGCATGCTCGGCAGGTCGGTCGCCGGGGTGTTGCGGATGTCGTCGCGGGTGATGACGCTGATGTTGGCAGCCACGTTGACTTCACGTTCACTGAAGCGCGTAGCGGTCACGATGACAGGATCGAGGTCGTCGGCGGCTACAGCCGGTGACGGTGCCAGAAAGGCAACGGAAAGCGCCGCGGTCAGCGGCTTGAGACGTGGATTCATTCTTCTCCCCTTCCCGGCAGGCGTCCCCGCATGCCGGAATGACTGAACAAGGAAGCATCGGGAGAATGAACGCAGGTCGGAGACCGGCGCCACACCCCCGTGGCACTTCCGC
The DNA here is from genome assembly GCA_963810175.1 of uncultured beta proteobacterium. Lineage (GTDB taxonomy): Bacteria > Pseudomonadota > Gammaproteobacteria > Burkholderiales > Rhodocyclaceae > Azonexus. The sequence goes on from CAWEMU010000051.1 coordinate 157,850, forward strand.
TGGTTGTCTCAGGCCGGTATCCGGGCTTGCAAGTCTTGACGCGCCGCCTTCCCAGGTCTTGACCCAGTGGCATCGTGGCGCGCCCACACTTGCTTACCGTTGCGGGGGCAGCAGCGGCGTTGTCCGAGGGGACGCACCGCTTTCCCGTTTAACCGCGGTTGGAGAATCCTTCCGCAGCACCTGCTACGGCGTGCATTCTACATCTGTCGATGTTGCGTTGCACCAGAAACTTCCGGGGTAGTGGCTACAAACCACTTTCAGAATAAAGGCTTAGTCCTTGACCATGCGCTGTTCTTGCCTCTATAGTGTTTGCCATGGATACGGATCTTGAAGAACTCGAAGCCAAGATTGAACAGGTCGTTGCCCTGGTTCACCAGTTGCGCGCCGAGAATGAAGTGCTTAAGAATCAGATTGCCGAAGCCGAGGCCGAGCGTCTGCACTTGCGCCGCTCGATGACGGCCGCCCGTGAGCGTCTCGAGAGTCTGATGGACAGGTTGCCCGAGGATGCCTGAGATGAGCGGCGAGCAAAATTTTCTGGACGTCAAGATCATGGGCCGCGACTACCGCGTTGCCTGCACGCCGGAAGAGCGCGAAGGGCTGCTGGCCGCCGTCGAACTGGTCGACAACAAGATGCGCGAAATCGCCCAGCGGACCAGGAGCACCATCGCCGAGCGCGTGGCTGTCATGGCCGCCCTCAACATCGCCCATGAGCACCTTTCCGCACCTGGTGCCGCGATGCAAAAAGAAGTTGAACTTTGCGGTTGATACTTCCCATGCAAAGCGTAGAATCGCTCACATGGGAGCACGGATCGGTACCGTGCTTGCGCCCCAGCAGCAACTGGATCTCTAGCTGTCTGCTGACCCCGGCGCCGCCCGCCGAGCGTCCCCTGCGGTGTTTGTTAAGGCCATAGATTCCTTGGACCAATGCTGATTGGCATCGGTTGCGGACCATCGAAATCGCTGTTGTGCGCTCTCTTCTTCGAGAGTGCCTGATGCGAGAGGAAAGCAGCCACTCTGGACCCAGGTTCAGGATGCCGGCCTGACGGCACTCGCGGGGGCCCCCCCTCCGGACCCTGCTGCGCGTTTGGACGCGTGGCTTCCGGTCCTGTTTCCAGCCCCCGTCGACGGCATCAGCCTTGCAGCAGAGTTTCATGAAGATGCGCCGCCATGGCGCCTCTGCATAGCCGGCGTCGCGCCGCGCGCCTGCGGCGATGCGGCAGGCCTCCAGGGCAAAGGGGAAATCGCGATTGACTGACGCCACCGGAGCCATGGATACTCGTGCGGCGCCATTGAATCTTCTTCCTCGTTCCGTTGCCAAGGGAGGAAAGAATGGCTCGGCGAGTGTTGACACGCCAACCACGATCAAGGGAGGTTCAGATGAAGCTGCTTTCAGGAACGGACAGCCTGTTTCTGCACATGGAACAGGGCAATCAATACATGCACGTCGCCGGATTGGGCATCTACGACCCGTCAACCGCGCCCGGCGGCAAGGTCCGCTTCAAGCAGATCCTGGATTTTTTCTCCAGGCGACTGGACAGCGCCAAGGTCTTTCGCCGCCGACTCGTAGCCGCGCCGTTGGGGATCGATCGGCCCTACTGGATCGATGAGGGCGAGATCGACACCGAATACCATGTCCGTCACATCGCGCTGCCGCAGCCCGGTGACTGGCGGCAACTGATGATTCAGGTGGCGCGCATTCATTCGCGTCCGCTCGACCGCAGCCGGCCGCTCTGGGAAGCCTACGTCATCGAGGGTCTCGACAACATTCCGGGGATCGCCAAGGGCAGCTTCGCGCTTTACGTCAAGTTCCACCATGCCGGGGTCGATGGCGAGGCAGGCGCCGAGATCATCAAGGCCATCCATACACTGTCGGCGGACCTCCAGGAGGAGCCGTCCAGCGGTGACCGGACCGTCTTTGCCGACAGCGTTCCTTCGCAGATCGAACTCTATTCGCGAGCAGTCGGCAACCGGGCGCGCCAGGTCTTCGATGCCGCCCGGCTTGCCGTCGATCTGGCCGGCCGCGCGGCGCTGGTTGGCAAGGATCTTGTGGGATCGGGCAAGGCGCTCGATCTGGTCCAGAGCCTGGTCGCCAGGCAGTTCGGGGGAATCGGCACCGGTGGGGACAAAAAGGCGCCGGGCGACATGGCCGCAGGCAAACCAGAAACGCGTTTCGACCGCCCGGTGTCGCCGCACCGCGTGGTCGATGCGGTGGGATTTTCGTTGGCCGAATGCAAGACGATTCGCGAGCACATCGACGGCATAACGATCAACGACATCTTCATGGCGGCAACCGGCGGCGCCATCCGCAAGTATCTCGAACGCAAGGGCGAGTTGCCGGCGCGGTCGCTGAATGCCATGGTGCCGATGTCGACGCGCGGCGGCAAGAAGGAGCTGGATTCGGGCAACCAGATCGGCATGGCGCCGATGGCCTTGCGCACGGACATCGCCGATGCGGTCAACCGTCTGCTGGCGATCAAGCGCGGGACGAACAAGACCAAGGCGGCGACTTCGGCACTGGGCAAGGATCTGGCGGCCAGGCTGATCCAGGTGATTCCGGCGGCTGCGGCCGAGCAGCTTGTGCGTCTGGCCATTGTTTCTATGTGCAATGTCACGGTCTCCAATGTGCGCGGGCCGGATGTTCCGCTCTACATGGCCGGCGCACAACTCGAAATGTTCCTTGCCGTATCGATCGCTTTCGATGGCATCGGGCTCAATGTCACCGGCTTCAGCTACAACGGCACCCTGTGGGTCTGCTTCGTTGCCTGCCGCGACATGCTCCCCGACCCGGACCAGTTCTGCGACTGCCTCAAGGAAAGCTTCGCCGAACTGGTGGCCGGGGTGCTTGCCCGGAACGAGAAACCCGTCAAGGTGGCAGCCGGGCGCATTCCCCCTGCCAGAACCGCGCCGGTGCGCAGGCGAAAGCCGGCAAGCGTTTCGGCGGCCAGGGAGGACGGAGCGGCGGCGTCGACCGGGCCGGCAATACCGCCCAAGCGCAAGCGGACGCCGGGTGTGGACGCCACGGGCAAGGAGTGAGGCGGCAATGAAAGGCCCACAACCCGATCTGCAGGACAAGTGGGCGCTGGTGACCGGCGCTTCCAGCGGCTTCGGCATCGATTTCGCGCACCTGCTCGCCGCGCGCGGCGCCAACCTCGTGCTGGTGGCGCGGCGCAGCGCGCCGATGAAGGCACTCGCCGCCGAACTGAAGCGGACGCACGGCACGCACTGCCACGTCATCGCGATGGACCTGGCGCGTCCCGGCGTCGGTGCGGAACTGCGCGCCAAGGTCCAAGCCAGGCACGTCGCCATCGATATCCTGGTCAACAACGCCGGCTTCGGTGTCTTCGGAGATTTTGTCGATCAGCCGCTGGCGAGCGAAATGAACATGCTGCAGCTCAACGTCATGGCGCTGACCGAGCTGACCCATGCTTTTGCCGCCGACATGGTCACGCGCGGTGCCGGCAGGATACTCCTGGTCGGTTCGCTGGGCGGATTCCAGCCCTTGCCGATGTATGCCGCCTATGCCGCGAGCAAGGCCTATGTGTTGAGTTTCGGTGAGGCCCTGCATGAGGAACTGAAGGATCACGGGGTGGTGGTTACCGTACTCTGCCCAGGGATCACGGCGACCAACTTTCTTGCCGTGTCTGGCCAGGAAAGCATGCCATTGCCCGACGTGCTGACGATGGAGAGCCGGCCGGTGGCCGAGATCGGACTCAAGGCGCTCGACGCCGGCCGTCCCTCGGTCGTTCCCGGCCTCGCCAATCAGGCGACCGCCTTTTCCAATCGGATTCTGCCGCGTCGCGTGTTCCCGCGGCTGGCCTACCGGTTGCTCAAGCGCTGATGGCGAAGGAACTGAGCCTGCTGCTGGTCGGCGCCACCGGCGCGGTAGGGCAGGCGGTGCTGCGTCAGGCATTGGCCGAGAAGCGCATCACACGAATCGTCGCCCCTACCCGGCGTCCGCTGGAAGCCGGGTTCGCCGGTAACGCGAGGCTTCTGAATCCGGTCATCGACTTTGCCCGGTTGCCAGAAGAGGCAGCGTGGTGGAAGGTCGATGCGGTCGTGTGCACCCTTGGCACGACGATCAAGGTGGCGGGTTCGCAGGCCGCCTTCGCCGCCGTCGACCGCGATCTGCCAATCGCCTTCGCGCGTCTGGCGCGCGAAGCCGGTGCGACGCGCTATGCGCTGAACTCGTCGCTCGGCGCCAGCGCGCGCGGGAGTTTCTACCTGCGGACCAAGGCCGAGGCCGAGCAGGGCATCATCGATCTCGGGTTCGCCAGCACGACTATCGTGCGTCCCTCGCTGATCGACACCGAGCGCAATGAGGCGCGACCCGGCGAACAGGTCGGCCTGCTCTTCGCCCGCGCCCTGCGCCCGCTGATCCCGCGCCGCTATCGCGCGGTGAGCCCGGAAGCGATCGCTGCCGCCCTGCTCCGGGGCGTACTCGAAGGCGGCCAGGGGGTGAAGATCATTGAGTCCGACGCGCTTTAGGCGGTCTGGCATGCACAACACGGATCATCGCCGCCTGGCGCGGTCAACCGACGACTGGCACCGAGTTTCGTCCTTGCGTACCTGCGCCAGGATCATAAACTTGCCAACATTCGTCTTCCTGTCGGGGGAGGCGGTCGCCAGGGACGTGAACTTCATCTTTCGGAAATCATTGGCATGACCATCCTGTGGATCGCGGAATACCTTGCGCTCGGCGCGTTCGCCGGCTTCTTCGCCGGCATGCTGGGGATCGGCGGCGGTCTTGTTCTGGTCCCGGCGCTGACCCTGATGTTCGCCGCACAGGGTCAAATTCCGGCGGGTGAAACACTGCACCTGGCGCTGGGAACCTCGATGGCCAGCATCATCTTCACGGCAATCGCCAGCATCCGGACGCACCACAGTCACGGGGCGATTCTCTGGGATGTGGTCAAGACCATAACGCCCGGGATACTTCTCGGCACCGGTCTTGGCACCCTGTTTGCGTCGAATGTGCCGGCCCGCCCGCTCGCCGTGTTCTTCACCTTCTTCGTCTGCTTCGTCGCCCTGCAGATGGCGTTGAACCTCAAGCCCAAGCCGACGCGTGAATTGCCGGGTGCGCTGGGGATTGCCGGTGTCGGGCTGGGCATTGGCGTCCTGTCGTCGCTGGTGGCCATCGGCGGCGGCTCGCTGACCGTTCCCTTCCTGACCTGGTGCAATGTCCGTGTCCAGAACGCGATTGGTACTTCCGCGGCGGTCGGCCTGCCGATCGCCTTGGGCGGGACGCTCGGTTATGTATTCAATGGCTGGGGACAGACCGGCTTGCCTGCGGGCAGCTTTGGCTACGTTTACCTGCCGGTGCTGGCCATTCTGGTCCTGGCGACGGTGGTCACCGCGCCGTTTGGCGCGCGGCTGGCACATCGTCTGCCGGTGGCGACATTGAAACGCCTCTTCGCGGGAATACTGATCCTGCTTGCCGCAAAAATGCTGTGGACCCTGTTCAGCGCGCCTTGAACGCAGGCTTGCGCTTTTCAAGGAAGGCGGCAAGGCCTTCCCTGTAATCCTCGGTGTCGAGGAAGGCGAAAGAGGCGGCTTTTTCTTCGTCGTTGAGAGGCTGGCCATTTTGCAGGCGGCGTATCCAGTGCTTGTGCCAGCCGGCCACCAGGGGCGCGCCGGCGCAGATGCGGCGGGCGGTGGCGTAGGCTTCGTCGGCTGCCTGGGAGTCGGGCACGACGCGGGTGACAAGGCCTTTTTCGTAGGCTTCGCTGGCAGTGAGTATCCGGCCCTCGAGCAGGATTTCCTTCATTACCGCGGCGCCGGCCAGCTTGAGCAGGCCTTCCATTTCGCCGGGATACATCGAGAAGCCGAGGCGGCTGATCGGCGCGCCGAAGCGGGCCGATTCATTGCAGATGCGCAGGTCGCAGACGCCGGCGATTTCCATTCCGCCGCCGATGCAGGCGCCTTGTATCAGTGCCACCGTCGGGTGCGGGCAGTCGGCGATGGCATTCAGTGCGGCGGCCACCTGACCGTGATAGTGCAGCGCCTGTTCGAGCGTGGAGCGGGCGGTGACGAACTCCTCGAGATCGCCGCCGGCGGCAAAAGCCTCGTCGCCCGCCCCGCGCAGGACGATGCAGCGGATGTCGCGGTTGACCGCCAGGACAGCCATGTTTTCGGCGAGCTGCAGCCACATGCGGAGATTGACGGCATTCAGCTTGCCCGGGTTGTTCAGGGTCAGGGTGGCGATTTCGCCATCGCGGGAGAGGTTGACCGTGCTCATCGGCGGAATCCTGATTGCGGGAAGGTCATTGTAGCCTTCCGGCAATGCGGATCAATGATTTGCGGCTTGCATGATTTGCGCCTTGCATGGGATAGAATGGCGCGGCACCACTTTCTCAGTTGATCGATAGGGGGATAACCATGAGCAGTGCAATGTATGAGCATATGCGGACCAATCCGAAATTCCAGGAACTGGTCAGGCGCCGGGGGCGTTTTGCGTGGACGCTGGCCATTATCGTCTTGACCATGTTCTACGGCTATATCCTGACAATCGCGTTCAATCCGACCGCGCTTGGCCGGCCGGTTGCCGAGGGATCGATGCTGACCATCGGGGTCGCCGTCGAACTCTTCATGTTCATTTTCTTCTGGGCGCTGACTGCTTACTATGTCTGGCGCGCCAACAACGAATTCGACGCGATGACCCAGGATCTCATCCGTGACGCCTGGAAGGAGAACAAGTAATGAGCAAGATCATCACCGCTCTCGCGCTGCTGGGCTTTTCCGCTTTCGCCCTCGCGGCCGACGCCGTCGGTGCGACCGAAAAGCAGGCGACCAACTGGCACGCCATCATCATGTTCTGCATCTTCGTGACATTGACGATGGGCATTACCTACTGGGCTGCCAGCCGGACCAAGACGACTGCCGACTTCTATACCGCCGGCGGCGGCATCACCGGCTTCCAGAACGGTCTGGCGATCGCCGGCGACTACATGTCGGCCGCGACGCTGCTCGGTCTGACGGCCATGGTTTACACCCAGGGTTACGATGGCTACGTTTACATGCTGGCCTTCTTCGCCGGCTGGCCGATCATCCTGTTCCTGATGGCGGAGCGCCTGCGCAACCTGGGCAAGTTTACTTTCTCCGACATCACCGCCTACCGCCTCGACCAGGGCAAGGTGCGGACCATGGCCGCGATCTCGTCGCTGACCGTCGTCTGCTTCTACCTGCTCGCGCAGATGGTTGGCGCCGGCCAGTTGATCAAGCTGCTGTTCGGCCTTGACTACAACATCGCGATTTTTGCCGTCGGCCTGCTGATGATGGTCTATGTGACCTTCGGCGGCATGGTCGCGACGACCTGGGTGCAGATCATCAAGGCCTGCATGCTGCTGACAGGCGGTACGCTGGTGATGGTCCTGGCCTTCAGCCAGTTCGGGTTTTCGTTCCAGACGCTGCTCGAAAAAGCGACAGCCGTGCATAAGCTCGGTCCCAAGCTGATGTATCCAGGCAGCCTGCTGTCCGACCCGGTCACCGCCATTTCGCTGGGTCTCGGCCTGATGTTCGGCACCGCCGGCCTGCCGCACATCCTGATGCGCTTCTTTACCGTGTCCGACGCCAAGGAGGCACGCAAGTCGGTGCTTTACGCTTCCGGCTTCGTCGCCTACTTTTTCAACGTCATCTTCCTGATGGGTCTCTGCGGCATCCTGATCGTCGGTCAGAATCCGGAGTTCTTCGAGGGCGGGACGATCGGCGGCAAGCTGATCGGCGGCGGCAACATGGTCGCGATGCACCTGGCCAAGGCCGTGGGCGGCAACATGCTGCTCGGCTTCCTGGCGGCTGTCGCCTTCGCCACGATCCTGGCCGTCGTTTCCGGTCTGGCGCTGGCTGGCGCGTCGGCGATCTCGCACGACCTTTACGCCCGGGTCATCATGAAGGGCAAGGCTACGGAAGCCAAGGAAATTCGCGTCTCCAAGATCGCCACGATCTGCCTCGGCTTCGTCGCCATCGTTCTCGGCATCCTGTTCGAGAAGCAGAACATCGCCTTCATGGTCGGTCTGGCCTTCGGCGTGGCTGCGGCGGCGAACTTCCCGGTGCTCATCCTTTCGATGTACTGGAAGGGTCTGACCACCCGCGGCGCCCTGTTCGGCGGCTACGGCGGCCTGATTTCGGCGGTGGCCTTCGTCGTCCTCTCGAAGTCGGTGTGGGTTGACGTGATCGGCAACAAGGCGGCGATCTTCCCCTACACCCAGCCGGCGTTGTTTGCCATGCCGATCGCCTTCCTGCTCGCCTACATCTTCTCGAAGAGTGACAGCAGCGTCCGTGCCGGCAAGGAGATCGAAGCCTTCGAAGACCAGTATGTGCGCGCCCAGACCGGTTTCGGCGCCTCGGGAGCAGCCAAGCACTGAGCTTCTCCGTCAGGAAAGAAGCCCCGGCCGTCTGGTCGGGGCTTTTCGTTTTTCAGCCTTCGCCGTCAGCGATGACCGGAAGGCGCTTACGCCAGTTTCGGCGTCTTGGCCTCCATCCTTGCCAGCGCTTCGCGCCCGCACAGAATGTGGTCGCACATGAGCTTCTCGGCCCGGGTGGCGTCGCCCGCCTTGATCGCCGCCATGATGGCCCGGTGTTCGGCAAGGGATTGCTGGAGGCGGCCCTCCAGAGACAGCGAATGCAGACGGGAAAGCTTGAGTACCTTGCGCAGGTCCTGGATGACGGAGAGCATCCAGCGATTGCCGGCGACTTCCTGTGTCTTCTTGTGGAACTCCTGATTGGCCTCGAAAAAGGCAGCGATGCGCCCGTCGTGCGCTGCAGACTCGAGGCGGGCGTGAATCTCGCTCAGTTGCGCAATATCGGCCGGCTTCGCCTGACGAACCGCATCTCCAGCGCAACGCCCCTCGAGCAAGGCCATCAGCGGAAAGATGTCGTCGAGATCCTGACGGGAAATTTCGGTGACGTAGCAGCCGCGGCGCGGCTTGAGTTCGACCAGTCCCTCGGATGCCAGAACCTTCAACGCTTCGCGCAAGGGCGTGCGGGAAATCCCGTACTGCTCGGCGAGTCGTTGCTCGTCAATCCAGTCCCCCGGCGCCAGTTCGTGGGCGAAGATCCGCTGCCGCAAGCGTTCTGCCACTTCCTGGTAGAGCGCGGTAGGTGCAATGCGGGTCATGTTCCTGGTGCGGTGCGCGTGAGTGCGAGGGTCTGCCGACTTCCCCTGTAATTATGGATACAGTATTATGTGGCACTTGGTATGTCAAGCTGGGCCCGAGAGCGTAGAATTTGGAATCCGGCAGCAGTAGCCTGAAAAAATCGATTCGACGAGGGGTATGTCATGTCTGAAAAATTCTTTGATTCCAATAACCTGGATGCTTGGAAAAAGTCGGCGGCAAAGCACTCGCCGGGGGGTGACGCCAGTAATCTGAACTGGAAGACCCCGGAAGGTCTGGCGGTCAAGCCGCTGTATACCAAGGCCGATGTCGAAGGTCTGGAATTTGCCGACACCCTGCCCGGTTTCGCGCCCTATCTGCGCGGCCCGCAACCGACGATGTACGCGTTCAAGCCGTGGACCATCCGCCAGTACGCCGGCTTCTCCACCGCCGAGGCGTCCAATGCCTTCTACCGCAAGGCACTGGCCGCCGGTGGTCAGGGTGTTTCGGTGGCCTTCGACCTGGCGACGCACCGCGGTTACGACTCCGATAATCCCCGCGTGTTGGGCGACGTCGGCAAGGCCGGCGTGGCGATCGACTCGGTCGAGGACATGAAGATTCTCTTCGACAGCATTCCGCTCGACAAGGTGTCGGTGTCGATGACGATGAACGGCGCCGTGCTGCCGATCCTTGCCGGCTACATCGTCGCCGCCGAGGAGCAGGGCGTTACCCAGGAAAAGCTGACAGGCACGATCCAGAACGACATTCTCAAAGAGTTCATGGTGCGGAATACCTATATCTATCCGCCCAAGCCGTCGATGAAGATCATTGCCGATATTTTCGGCTACACCGCGCAGCACATGCCGAAATTCAACTCAATTTCGATTTCCGGCTATCACATGCAGGAGGCGGGGGCCAACCAGGCCATCGAATTGGCCTTCACGCTGGCTGACGGCATGGAATACATCCGTACCGGCGTTGCCTCGGGCATGGATGTGGATACCTTCGCGGGCCGCCTGTCCTTCTTCTGGGCGGTGGGCATGAATTTTTATCTGGAAATTGCCAAGATGCGTGCCGCGCGCCTGTTGTGGCACCGCATCATGACCGGTTTCAACGCCAAGAGCCCGAAGTCGATGATGCTGCGCACGCACAGCCAGACTTCCGGCTGGTCGCTGACCGAGCAGGATCCGTATAACAACGTCGTGCGTACGACCATCGAGGCGATGGCAGCGGTTTTCGGCGGCACCCAGTCGCTGCACACCAACGCGCTCGACGAAGCGATTGCCCTGCCGACCGAGTTCTCGTCGCGCATTGCCCGCAACACCCAGCTGGTCATTCAGGAAGAAACCCACATCACCAATGTCGTCGATCCGTGGGCAGGTTCCTACATGATGGAAAAGCTGACGCAGGACATGGCCGACAAGGCCTGGGGCATCATCCAGGAAATCGAAGCCATGGGCGGCATGACCATTGCCGTCGAATCAGGCTGGGCCAAGATGCAGATCGAAACCTGCGCTGCCGACAAGCAGGCGCGCATCGACTCGGGCAAGGACGTGATCGTCGGCGTCAACAAGTACAAGCTGGCCAAGCAGGACGCGATCGACATCCTCGATATCGACAACCATGCCGTGCGCGATTCACAAATTGCCCGTCTCAAGAACATTCGCGCCAGTCGCGATACGGCCGCGGTTTTGGCCTCTCTGGAGGCGTTGACCGCAGCAGCCGAGTCCGGCAACGGCAATCTGCTCGACCTGACGGTCAAGGCCATGCGCCTGCGTGCCACCGTCGGTGAAGTATCCGATGCGCTGGAAAAAATCTTCGGTCGATTCCGCGCCAACAACCAGACCATTTCGGGTGTGTACGGAGGTGTTGTGGAAGGTCAGGAAAGCTGGGAAGCGATCAAGGCCGATATCGCCAGGTTCGCTGAAGAAGAAGGTCGTCGCCCGCGCATCATGATCGCCAAGCTCGGTCAGGACGGTCATGACCGTGGCGCCAAGGTGGTTGCCACCGCCTTCGCCGACCTCGGTTTCGACATCGACATGGGCCCGCTCTTCCAGACCCCGGAGGAGGCCGCCCGTCAGGCCATCGAAAACGATGTCCATGCCATCGGCGTCTCGTCACTGGCGGCCGGTCACAAGACACTGCTGCCAACGCTGGTCCAGGCGCTGAAAGCCCAGGGCGCCGACGACATCATCGTCTTCGCCGGCGGCGTCATTCCGGCCCAGGATTACGATTACCTCTACAACGCGGGGGCCAAGGCCATTTTCGGGCCGGGTACGCGCATCGAGGATTCCGCGAAGCGCGTCATGGAAGAGATTCGCAAGGCGCGCTGCTAAGGGTTCTGATCATCTTCCATGCTCTTGCCTGACCGAATCCACCCCACCGGCCGCATCGAGGCAATTTGCCCCGATGGGACTCTGATGGGGAATCGCGGGTTTCTCCATAGGAAGGAGAACTTGGTTCCGGATGGCCAGGGGTTATCAGTAGTTGCAACGCAAGAGAGCGGAGTCACTGACGGTGGACGTCCTTACACCCCGCGCCATGACAGAAGTATCGCGCATCGGCTGCCGTGTGCAGGTTCATCATACGGCGGCTTTTGCTTCGGCCAGGATGATCTTGGTGAATCTGATTCTGCACGAAAAGTGAAATTTCGGTCGGAGGGCTACTGAATGGACCTTTCTCGCATCACGATAGAGCCTGGCAAGCGCGGCGGGCGCCCCTGCGTACGCAGTTTGCGCATCAGTGTTTACGATGTGTTGGGATGGCTGGCCTCCGGGATGAGCGAAGCGGAGATTCTGGAAGACTATCCGGAGCTTGAACATGAAGACATTCTCGCTTGCCTTGGCTATGCGGCTCAGCGTGAGCAACAGGTATTGCGGCTCGCGGCGTGAAACTTCTGCTTGATCAAAATCTTTCTCGTCGTTTGCTCGCCGACATGGGAGCCGTGTTTCCGGAGTCCACGCAGGCGGCGCTGTGCGGCCTAGCCACTGCTTCCGATGCCGCGCTTTGGGACTTTGCGTACCAGCATGGTTTTGCCATTGTGACCAAGGATTCCGATTTCCTGGAGTTGGCCTTGTTGCGCGGGTTTCCGCCCAAGGTGATTTTGCTCAATCTCGGTAACGTTAGCAATCAACGCATCCGCGAGGTTCTGCTTGCCCAAGCCGAGGCGATGCGGGAGTTTCTGCAGTCCGCCAGCCAAGGGGTTCTCGAAATTGACTGATTTGAGTGTTCCCATGTTGTCTGCGGCTGACCGTCAGCTCGTTGACGGCGTGATGGCCGGCCAGCGGCGGGCCCTCGCCAAGGCGATCACGCTGATCGAGTCGACCCGTGCCGATCACCAGCGGCGCGCGCAGCAGGTGTTGAATGCTCTGTTGCCGAAGACCGGCAACGCCATTCGCATCGGCATCTCAGGCGTGCCGGGGGCGGGCAAGTTAACCTTCATCGAGGCGCTTGGCGTCTGGCTGATCGAGCGGGGAAAGAAACTGGCCGTGCTGGCGGTCGATCCCTCGTCGTCGGTATCCGGCGGTTCGATCCTCGGTGACAAGACGCGGATGGAGCAGTTGTCACAGCGCGAGGAAGCCTTCATCCGTCCCAGCCCGTCGGCTGGTTCACTCGGCGGCGTGGCCGAGAAGACGCGCGAAGCCATGCTTCTGTGCGAGGCCTCCGGCTACGACGTGATCATCGTCGAGACGGTCGGCGTCGGTCAGTCGGAAACGACCGTCGCCGGCATGGTCGACATGTTCTGCCTGCTGCAACTGCCGAACGCGGGCGATGACCTGCAGGCGATCAAGAAGGGCATCGTCGAGATCGCCGACTTGGTGGTCATCAACAAGGCCGACATCGATCCCAGGGCGACCGCCGTCGCACGCGCCCAATGGCGCAACGCGCTGCACATGCTGCGCCCGGCATCAAAGAACTGGGCGCCACCGGTGATCACGCTTTCGGCGCTGCACAAGGAAGGCATCACCGATTTCTGGGAGCAGGTCGAGAAATACCAGGCGGCGCTGACCCCGACCGGCGAGTTCGCCGCCAAGCGCCGGCACCAGTCGCTGTCATGGATGTGGCAACTGATCGACTCCGGCCTGCGCCAGCATTTCCGTCATCATCCGCGCGTGCAGGAAAACCTGCCGGCATTGACCCGGTCCGTCGAACGGGGCCATACGACCCCGGCGGCCGCGGCCTATGCGCTGCTCGACTATCTGAAACACTGATTTGAATTACCCGAACCACTGAGGGAGTTTTCTATGCATCGACATCATCCGCCAGCTGGAAAAAAAGCGTGAACTGGCCCGCCTCGGCGGTGGCCAGAAGCGTATCGACAGCCAGCACAAGAAGGGCAAACTGGCTGCCCGCGAACGTATCGAGCTGTTGCTCGACCCGGATTCCTTCGAGGAATGGGACATGTTCAAGGAACACCGGCTGTACCGATTTCGGGATGGACCAGACAGACAAGATCCCTGGCGATGGCGTCGTCATCGGATACGGCACCATCAATGGCCGTCTGGTATTCGTTTTTTCGCAGGATTTCACCGTTTTCGGCGGCTCGCTGTCCGAGACCCATGCCGAGAAGATCTGCAAGGTCATGGATCACGCGATCAAGGTCGGCGCTCCGGTGATTGGCTTGAATGACTCGGGTGGCGCCCGTATCCAGGAAGGCGTCGCATCACTTGGCGGCTACGCCGACGTTTTCCAGCGCAACGTCATGGCTTCCGGCGTCGTCCCGCAGATCTCCCTGATCATGGGCCCCTGCGCCGGTGGCGCGGTCTACTCGCCGTCGATGACCGATTTCATCTTCATGGTCAAGGACTCGTCCTACATGTTCGTCACCGGTCCTGAGGTGGTCAAGACCGTCACCCACGAAGACGTCACCGCCGAGGAACTGGGCGGTGCCATCACCCACACCAGCAAGTCCGGCGTTGCTGACCTGGCTTTTGAAAACGATGTCGAAGCGCTGTTGATGCTGCGTCGCTTCATGAATTTCATCCCGGCCAACAACAGGGAAAAGCCGCCTCATACGCCGACCAACGATCCGGCTGGCCGCATGGACTACTCACTCGACACGCTGGTGCCGGACAGCACTAACAAGTCCTACGACATGAAGGAGTTGCTGATCAAGGTGGTCAACGACAACGACTTCTTCGAGTTGCAGTCCGACTACGCCAGGAACATCATCATCGGCTTCGGACGCATCGACGGCCATCCGGTCGGTTTCGTCGCCAACCAGCCGCTCGTGCTGGCCGGCTGTCTGGATATCAAGTCGTCGATCAAGGCCGCCCGCTTCGTCCGCTTCTGCGACGCCTTCAACATTCCGGTCGTCACCTTCGTGGACGTCCCGGGCTTCATGCCCGGCACCACGCAGGAATACGGCGGCATCATCAAGCATGGCGCCAAACTGCTCTATGCGTATGCCGAATGCACCGTACCCAAGGTCACCGTCATCACCCGCAAGGCGTACGGCGGCGCCTATGACGTCATGTCGTCGAAGCACCTGCGCGGCGACGTAAACCTTGCCTGGCCCTCCGCCGAAATCGCCGTCATGGGGCCGAAGGGCGCGGTCGAAATCATCTTCCGCGAAGAAAAGAACGACGTTGCCAAGCTGGCCGGACGTGAAGCCGAGTACAAGGAAAAGTTCGCCAACCCGTTCGTCGCGGGCGCGCGCGGCTTCATCGATGACGTGATCATGCCACATGCGACGCGCAAGCGCATCGCCCGCTCGCTGGCCATGCTGCGTGACAAGAAACTCGACAACCCGTGGCGCAAGCACGGCAATATTCCGCTGTAAGCGCCAGGGAGGAATACAAAAATGTTCAAGAAAATCCTGATTGCAAACCGCGGTGACCAGCCGCGTAGCGGCGCAGCAGCGCAGCTAGATTGCCTTGCACGCGCAGCGTGCTCAGGCGATTTCTCCCGGAGGACAAAAATGTTTAACAAGATCCTGATCGCGAACCGGGGAGAAATCGCCTGCCGCGTCATCAAGACCGCCCGCAAGATGGGCATCAAGACGGTTGCCGTCTATTCCGAGCCCGACAAGGACGCCCTGCATGTCGATCTTGCCGACGAAGCCGTCTGTATCGGCCCGGCTGCGTCGAAGGAGTCCTACCTGTCCATCGACAAGATCATCGCCGCCTGCAAGCAGACCGGCGCCGAGGCGGTCCACCCGGGCTACGGCTTCCTGTCCGAGAACGCCGAGTTCTCGCGGCGTCTGGAAGAGGACGGGATCAAGTTCATCGGTCCGAAGCATTACTCCGTCGGCAAGATGGGCGACAAGATCGAATCCAAGAGACTGGCGCTCGAAGCCAGGGTCAACACCATTCCCGGACACAACGAAGCGATTGCCGGCCCCGACGAAGCGGTCAAGATCGCCCAGGGCATCGGCTATCCGGTGATGATCAAGGCCTCTGCCGGCGGTGGCGGCAAGGGTCTGCGCGTTGCCTTCAACGACCAGGAAGCGCATGAAGGCTTCTCATCCTGCGTCAGCGAAGCCAAAAACGCCTTCGGTGACGACCGCGTCTTCATCGAAAAGTACGTCCTGGAACCGCGCCACATCGAAATCCAGGTACTCGGCGATTCCTTCGGCAACTACGTTTACCTGAACGAGCGTGACTGCTCGATCCAGCGTCGTCACCAGAAGGTCATCGAGGAAGCGCCGTCACCTTTCGTCGATCCGGAGATGCGTAAGGCGATGGGCGAACAGGCCGTCGCCCTGGCCCGTGCCGTGCAGTACGAATCGGCCGGGACGGTCGAGTTCGTCGTCGGCGCCGACAAGAGCTTCTACTTCCTGGAAATGAACACCCGCCTGCAGGTGGAACATCCGGTCACCGAACTGATTACCGGTGTCAACCTGGTCGAACTGATGATCCGCGTCGCCGCCGGCGAAAAGCTGCCGCTGACACAGGATGACGTGCAACTGAATGGCTGGGCCATGGAATGCCGGATCAATGCCGAGGATCCGTTCCGCGGCTTCCTGCCGTCCACCGGTCGTCTGATCAAGTTCCAGCCGCCGAAGGAGATCCCGGGTCAGGTGCGGGTCGATACCGGCGTCTATGAGGGCGGCGAAATCTCGATGTTCTACGACTCGATGATTTCCAAGCTGATCGTCCATGGCGCCACGCGTGAGCAGGCGATTTCGCGCATGCGTGACGCGCTGAACGCCTTTGTCATCCGCGGCATTTCCTCGAACATCCCGTTCCAGGCAGCGCTGATGCAGCATCCGCGTTTCCAGTCCGGGAATTTCAACACCGGCTTCATCGCCGAGGAATACCCCAAGGGCTTCGATGCCTCGATGGTGCCCCACGATGACCCGGTGCTTCTGGTGTCAGTGGCCGCTTACGTCTATCGCGCCTATACCGACCGCGGGGCTTCCGTTTCCGGCCAGTTGCAGGGCCACGAGCGCATCGTCAGCGACAAGTGGTGCGTCGTGCGCCTGCACCGACGCGGCAACGAAAAGCATATGGTCGTTGCGCGGCCGATCCAGGGTGGTTACCACGTCGAGTACAAGGGCGAAAACTACGAGATACGCTCCGACTGGAAGCTGGGCGAGTCGCTGTTCAACGGAACCTGCAACGGCGAGGAATTCACGCTGCAGGTCGAGCGCCGCAGAACCCGGTACGTCCTCTTCCACTGGGGGGCCCACGCCAGCTTCATGGTGATGAGCGCCCGCGCCGCGGAACTGCTCGCACTGATGCCCGAGAAGCTGCCACCCGACCTCTCTAAGTACCTGCTCTCTCCGATGCCCGGCCTGCTGCGCGAAGTGGCGGTCAAGGTCGGTCAGGAGGTCAAGGCCGGCGAGAAGCTGGCAGTCATCGAAGCGATGAAGATGGAGAACATCCTGCGGGCGGACCAGGACTGCAAGGTCAAGAAGATCTCCGCTGCCGCCGGCGATAGCCTGGCGGTTGATCAGGTCATCATCGAGTTCGAATAGCCCCGTTTTTGGCCGTTCGTGACGGTCGACTCCGTTGCCAAGGCCCGTCTCCGGACGGGCCTTGTGCTTTCATGGAAGCTTGCATGCGTAATGTATGAAGTCGCTTCCGCGGTCGACAATCTCGGTGGGAATCACCTGCTCGACCGAGGAATCGCCGAGGTCGAGGCCGACACCGAGACGGACGCCGGCATCCGCAGGCAGGACGAGCGAGATACCCCAGTTGTGCCGCAGGACGAAGGCCGGTACCCGGACCAGCCTGTCCCCTTTGGGAGCGAGGCGCTTGAGATTGCAGGCCTCGGCTTCCTCGTCATACCATCTCAGCCGCGCCGAGAGAGTCCCGTCGTCATCGCACCGCAGGCTGGTCATGACGCCGAGGCTGGGGCTTTCGCCGACAAGTGCAGCGATCAGGGAGGGCGCCAGCCGCCGGCATGCCTCGGGCTGGGGCGCAAGCGTGGCCAGGCTGCCGGTGAGTTTCCAGTGCTCCCCGGGCACTGTCTGGCGGCTCTTGTTCGTGCGCAGCGGGGATGCATGATCAACACCGAAGACCCCCTTCCGCTGATAGAAAAGCGGCTGGTCCGCCTTCTGGGCGCCGACCGGGTTGAGTATCCTGTCCCTGAGCAAGGCATAGGCATCCTCGCTGCCGAAGACGAGTTCGACCTCGTCCTTCTTTTGCGGTGCGGTCCTGCTCGGCGGTTGAAGGTATTGCTCGAGATCACGGAGAAGGCGAATGGCCGCCGGGGCTGAAAGCGAGCGGCCGAGCTTGAGCGTCTCCGGCGACTCGCCCGCCCCGAGCAGCTTGATGCGCTGCCCAAGCTTGACTGCGATCGTGCGCAGGTTCAGGTAACGCGGAACTCCCGGCGGCAAGCCGTCGTCGAAAAGAGCAGCCAGATCGACGACATAGGTTGCCTTGCTCCTGTCGGGCTCGGCCTGAAAACTGACCAGTTCGCGCCAGCGGCTGTAGATGCGATTGACGACCGGAAGCTGGATGGCGGTAAGGTGATAGGCATCGGCCATGCGCATCAGGATCGCCCAGGCCAGTTGCCCCGAGATGCTTCCCTTGCCGTAATGCGGGAAATCCGGGTCGGCCAGCGGCCGGCGCAGTACGCCGTTGGCTTCCGCCGCGGCAAACGCCATGAGAAGCAGATGGTCCGAAATCGGAGGGCAGGTGCGGGCGGCCAGAAAGTGGCAGTACTGGGCGAGGCGGAGTGCGGTGGTGGCACGATGCAACGGCAGGGAACGATTTGCAGGTGTGCACTGCGGGGCGAAACGCAGGTAGGCAATGCCGAACTGCATCCAGAGTCGGTGAGTAATTTCAAAGGCGTGTTCTTCGCCTGCCAGCATCGGCAAGGCCTTGCGCGTGAACTGCTCTTCCACCGCCGACTGCAGCGGAACGGCCACCGCACGTAACTGGTTGAGCAGGCTGACCGCCTGTGCGGGTGGTATGGCTGATCCATCGATCGCCTGGATCTGTTCGAGCAATGCGGAGAAAACCGCAAGCGGAGGTGTCGATGCCAATGCGCCAAGCCAGGCTTGGGCAGATTCATCATCATTGAAAGCGGGCGCTATATCGCGACGCGGCTCGGGCAAGCGGAGCCAATGCATGGCAGGTCCTTTCCGTTGAAGCATTGACCGTGAAAGCAACAGCGCATTATGACCCCAAACCACCCGATTCTGCCAGATGCCGGCGCTCGCGGAAGTGCAATCGGCGATTCGTTCGGCGACAACATGGCACGCCACGGGTGGGCCAGGAAGTTCATCATCGATCCCTGCACGTCCTCTTTCACCCTGCGTCAGGGCCGGATGGTGATCGCCGCGGTCGGGCACGGCGCGACGCAGGCCCCGCAGCCGGTGCATGTTTCCAAGTTCGACCTCGGGCAGCGGGCTGCCGCCGAGACGCGGCGGGAAGCGGATGGCGCGCACATCGCAGAAATCGCCGCAGACCCGGCATTCGACACCGCGCCGCGGCAGGCAGGCTTCGCCGACCAGCGCCTTGTAGGGCCAGGCTGGCAGGCCTTCGCGGCGGACCAGCGCCAATGGCTGGCAGGCGGCAGCGCAAGCGCCGCAGAAGGTGCATTCACCCCGGGCGAAATCGACTGTCGGAAAACCGCCATCGCCAAGCACCAGGATTTTCTCCGGACAGGCGGTCAGGCAATCGCCGCAGCGGGTGCAGCGGTCGATGAATGCCGACTCGGGCAAGGACCATGGTGGCCGGATTTCGGCCCTGGGGCGGGGTCGACCGCGCAGGAAGCCACGGCGGCTGGCGTCGACCATCCCGGCGCGCCTACTTTCCCTGCTTCATCTTTTCAATGCCGCTGCGCAGCATCTGGTCGATTTCCGAACCGGGTTCGACCTGCGGCAGCAGGGCTTCCCAGTAGG
This sequence comes from uncultured beta proteobacterium, assembly GCA_963810175.1. Lineage (GTDB taxonomy): Bacteria > Pseudomonadota > Gammaproteobacteria > Burkholderiales > Rhodocyclaceae > Azonexus. Next base: position 177,233 of record CAWEMU010000051.1, read on the forward strand.
CGATGCCCTTCCTGTTGTCGCCGGCTTCCATGGCTGCGGCGCCGGCCAGGAAGAGCGAGTGCGGGTGTTGCGGGTCGATCTTCAGGGCGCGTGCGATGAGCTGGCCCGGCTTGCCCTTGAGCCCGTTCCCGCTGGCCATGGCGATCGTTTCGGCGTAGCTGGCGAGCAGCTCGGGATCGTCGTCGATGACCTTCTCCGCCTTGGCGTAGGCTGCGGCAGCCTCATCGTAGCGGCCCATTGCCTTGTACGAACGCGCCAGCATCAGCCAGCCCTGCATGTCATCGGGGTTGGCCTGCATGCGCTCGGCGAGCCTGGCGACCATGGCGTTGATCTGCTCCGGCGTCATCTTCGGCTGGGCTGCGGTCTGTGCCGGATCGAGGGCCTTCGGGTTGCCGAGGATGCCGTAAGCCACAACCGCAAGGACGGGCAGCAGCAACAGAAGGGCGATGGCCATCTTGCGGCTCGGACCGTAGGTCGCCTTGCCCGCCTCGTCCGCTTCCGGCTGCGACTTCCTCGAGCAGGCGCCGCTGCAGTTCGCGCCGGGCCTGATCGAAATCGGCGTCGGCCAAGGTGCCTTCAGTCTTTTCGCGTTCCAGTTCGGACAACTGGTCACGAAAGACGGCGAGGTTGGCTTCCTTGCGGCTCGCTTTCGTGTCGTTCCGGCGCAGGCCGAGCCACAGCGGCGGCAACAGGAAGGCGGCAACCACCACGATCAGGAGGGTGGCGTAAATCGAAAACTGGGTCATCTGGTGTCGAGTTCCTTGAGCAGCGCGTCGGCGCGGCCAGCCTCGTCGGCAGAGAGCGGCTTGTCCTCCGCCATGCGGGAGACGCGCCGGCGCAGGTAGCGGACCAGGATCACGAGGCCGAGCAGCATCAGCGCCAGCGGGCCGCCCCAGAGCAGCAGCGTGATGCCCTTGACCGGCGGCCGGTAGAGCACGAAATCGCCGTAGCGGACGACCATGAAGTCGATGATCTCCTTGTCCGACTTGCCGTCGCGGATCATGGTGCGGATCTCGCGGCGCAGATCCTGGGCCAGCTCGGCGTTGGAGTCGGCGATGTTCTGGTTCTGACAGACCAGGCAGCGCAGTTCCTCGGACAGGGCCTGCAGGCGTTTCTCGGCGACCGGGTCGGCGGCAAGGGCGGCCTCGGTGGTACTCGAGGCGACTGCTGCGGTCGACCCGAAAAAAAAGGCAAGAATGACGATGGCAATCAGCGCGCGGAATGTTCATTTGTTCAGCTCCGCGAGCAGCGGCATGATCTTCTTGCCGAGCACGTCCGGCGTGATCGGGCCGGTGTGCTTCATGCGGATGATGCCGGCCTTGTCGATGACATAGGTTTCCGGCACGCCATAGACGCCGTAGTCGATGCCGACGCGGCCGTCGAGGTCCATCACCGTCAGCTTGTAGGGATCGCCGTGCTGGGCGAGCCAGGCGTTGGCGCGCTGGAAGGCGAGCTTCTTCTCGTCCTCGGCCGACATCTTGCCCATGTCGAAGCCGCCGTCGCCGCGCACTTCCTTGTAGTTGAGGCCGATCACCGGCACGTCGACCTTCTTCGAGAATTCGACGAGGATCGGGTGTTCGGCGCGGCAGGAAACGCACCACGATGCCCAGACATTGAGCAGCCAGACCTTGCCCTGCATGTCCTTGGGGCCGAAGGTCTTGTCCGGAGTCGCCAGCACGTTCAGGTTGAAGGCCGGGGCCGGCTTGCCGACCAGCGGCGACGGCACGTCGCGCGGGTTGAGGCCGAGGCCGATGGCGAGCAGGGCGACGAGGGCGGCGAAGCCGCCGAGTATCCAGTAGTAGCGGTTCATGCCTGTTGGGTTCCGGCCGGGGTCTTGACTGACGACGAGGCGCGCGCCTTCACGCGGTAGCGGCGGTCGAGCATGGCCAGCAGGCCGCCGAGCGCCATCAGCACGCAGCCGCCCCAGATCCAGTCGACGAAGGGCTTGTAATAGACGCGCACGGCCCATTCGCCTTCCGGCTTGTCGCGGTCGATCGGTTCGCCGAGCGAGACATAGACGTCGCGCAGGAGGCCGGCGTCGATCGCGGCCTCGGTCATCGGCATCTGCGACGAATGGTAATTGCGCTTTTCCGGGATTCATCTTGCGCATGAACTTGCCGTTGACCGAGAGATCGAAGTCGCCCTGCGCCGCCACGTAGTTCGGCCCCTCGACCGCCCTGACCCCCTTGAAGGTGAAGTGGTAGCCGGCGACATCGACGCTGTCGCCGGGCGCCATCTTGACGTCCTTTTCTTCCTGGAAGCTGCTGACCATGGTGACGCCGACGACGAAGACGGCGATGCCGATATGGGCGAGGTGCATGCCGAAGAAGTGGCGCGGCTGCTTGAGGGCGGCGCCCAGGAAGGAGCGGCCGGCACGGGTGTGCTGGACGCGTTCGGCGAAGTTGAGGGCGGCGGTGCAGACGATCCACGTCGCCAGCAGCAGGCCGAGTGCGGTCAACGCCGACCACGTGCCATAAATCAGCGGCAGGGCGATGGCGACGACGACGGCCGGCGCCAGTGCCCAGCGCACGGCGCGGGCGATTTCGGCCAGTCGAGGCTTCCTTCCAGCGGGCGAAGGGGGCGACGCCCATCAGGAACAGGACAGGCGTCATCACCGGCACGAACACCGCATTGAAGTAGGGCGGGCCGACCGAAATCTTGCCGACGCCGAGCGCATCGATCAGCAGCGGGTAGAGCGTGCCGAGCAGCACGGTGGCGCAGGCGACGACCAGCAGCACGTTGTTGGTCAGCAGCAGCGATTCACGCGAGACCAGGCCGAAGCGCCCGCCCAGCCCGACCTTGGGCGCGCGCCAGGCGAACAGCGCGAGCGAGGTGCCGATGACGGCGACCAGGAAGATCAGGATGAAGATGCCGCGCCGCGGGTCGGTGGCGAAGGCATGAACCGAGGTCAGCACGCCGGAACGGACCAGGAAGGTGCCGAGCAGCGACAGCGAAAAGGCGGAAATCGCCAGCAGCACCGTCCAGTTCTTGAAGCTGCCGCGCTTTTCGGTGACGGCCAGCGAGTGGATCAGCGCCGTGCCGACCAGCCAGGGCATGAACGAGGCGTTTTCGACCGGATCCCAGAACCACCAGCCGCCCCAGCCCAGTTCGTAATAGGCCCACCACGAGCCCATGGCGATGCCCAGCGTCAGGAAGACCCAGGCGGCCATCGTCCACGGCCGCGACCAGCGCGCCCAGGCGGCGTCGAGCTGGCCGGAGAGCAGGGCGGCGATGGCGAAGGCGAAGGCGACCGAGAAGCCGACGTAGCCCATGTAGAGCAGCGGCGGGTGGATGACCAGCCCGGAGTCCTGCAGCAGCGGGTTGAGATCCTTGCCTTCCGCCGCCGCCGGCAGCAGGCGCTCGAAGGGGCTGGAGGTGATCAGGATGAAGAGCAGGAAGCCGAAGGCGACCAGGCCGAGCATGCCGAGCACGCGGGCGACCATGGCTTCCGGCAACTGGCGCGAGAGCATGGCGACGGCGAACGCCCACCAGCACAGCATCAGCATCCACAGCAGCAGCGAGCCTTCATGCCCGCCCCAGACGGCGGCGACGCGGTACTGGATGGGGAGCAGCGAATTGGAATGCTGCGCGACATAGACCACCGAGAAATCGCTGACCACGAAGGCCTGCGTCAGGCAGGCGAAGGAGAAGGTGATGAGCAGCGCCATCGCCGTCGCCGCCGGGCGGGCCAGCGCGACCCAGGCCATCCGGTTGCGGTGGGCGCCGAGCAGCGGCAGCGTGCCGAGAACGAGGGCGACCAGCGTCGCCAGGATGAGGGCGAAATGGCCGAGTTCGGGAATCATGCTCAGTAGCTCGCTTTCGGCTGGTCGCCGGAGGATGGGGACACATGCTTGGTGGCCGCCCGCGACTGGGCATCGCCGACGGCCTTGGCCGCTTCCGGCGGCATGTAGTTTTCGTCGTGCTTGGCCAGCACTTCGTTGGCGGTGAAGGTGCCGGCGTCGGTCATCCTGCCCTGGGCGACGACGCCCTTGCCTTCCTTGAACAGGTCGGGGAGGATGCCCTTGTAGGTGACCGGGATGTCCTTGTCGGTGTCGGTCACGACGAAGGCCATGGTGACGCCGTCGGCCTGCCGTTGCAGGCTGCCTTCCTTGACCATGCCGCCGATGCGGAAAGCCTTGCCCTGCGGCGCCTTGCCGGCGGCGACTTCGGTCGGCGAAATGTAGAGGGCGATGTTGCTGTTCAGCGCGTTGAGGACAAGGGCGGCGATGATGCCGATGACGGCGAGCGCGCCGCCGATCAGCGCGAGTTTCTTGTGACGGGGTTTCATTCGATGGTCCTGTTGTCGGCGCGGGATTCGGCGCGCATCTGCCGCTTCAGGCGGGCGATGGTGGTCCTTTGATTGCGGGCGACCATGATCGGTTCCACGGCCATGATCAGCGCCGTGACGCCGAACGAGCCCCAGACGTAGACGCCATAGCCGCCCATGGCGAGGAATTCGGAGAAACTGTTCCAGTGGATCATTTCTCGCCTCCCGCCAGCAATGCCTTGACCCAGTCGGTATGGCGCTCGCGTTCGAGCATGATGGTGCGCACCCGCATCAGGGCGACGGCGATCGAGTACATCCAGAAGCACATGGCCATCAGCAGCATGCCCCAGAGCATGGTTGTCGGCCATCGACGACTTGGCCAGGTTGACGCTGGAGCCCTGATGCAGCGTGTTCCACCATTTCACCGAGAAATAGATGATCGGGATGTTGACCACGCCGACCAGCAACAACAGGCCGCCGGCCTTGTCGGCGCGGCGCGCATCGTCGATGGCCGCGGTCAGCGCCATGAAGCCGATGTAGAGGAAAAGCAGGATCAGTTCCGAGGTCAGGCGCGCATCCCACACCCACCACGTGCCCCACATCGGCTTGCCCCACAGCGCGCCGGTCCACAACGAGAGGAAGGCCATCAGCGCGCCGGTCGGCGCCAGCGCCTGCGCCATCATGCCCGACAGCCGGGTGTTGAAGGCGAGGCCGATGGCCGGCCCAGAAGGCCATGACCAGATAGATGAACATCGACATCCAGGATGCCGGGACGTGGATGAAGATGATCCGGTAGCCCTCGCCCTGCTGGAAATCGGTCGGCGCGACCAGCATGCCGAGCCACAGGCCGGCGAGACCGAAAACGACCGAGACGGCGGCGAAGTACGGGATCATCGCCCCGGCCAGCGGATAGAAGGTCGCCGGCGAGGCGAAGCGGTAGAGGTTGAAGCGGTCTTTCATTCGAGGGCAATCTTCAGGGCGGCGGCCGACGCCCAGGGGGCGAAGCCGAGTGAGGCAAAAGTGAGCGCGGCAAGCAATGACAGATGACCTTCCCCCCCGAGCCCGGTCACCGTCGCATCCACTGCGCCAGCGCCGAATATTAACACCGGGATATAAAGGGGCAGCACGAGCAGCGAAAGCAGCACGCCGCCGCCGCGCAAGCCGAGCGTCAGCGCGGCGCCGATGGCGCCGATCCCGGACAGCGCCGGGGTGCCGATCAGGATGGCGCCGGTGAGGACAAGCAGCGCGTCGGCCGACAGGTCGAACTGGATCCCGAGCACCGGCGCGATCAGCGCCAGCGGCAGGCCGGAAACCAGCCAGTGAGCGATCACTTTTCCGGTAACGACCAGCCCGAGGGGGTGCGGTGCCAGCGCCAGTTGCTCAAGCGTGCCGTCGCGATAATCGTCGGCGAACAGCCTGGGCAGCGAAAGCATGGTGGCGAGCAGCGCGGCGACCCACAGCACGCCGGGGGCGAGCTTGCGCAGCAGGTCGGGTTCCGGTCCGACGCCGAGCGGGAAGAGGCTGACGACGATGACGAAGAAGAACAGCGCGGAAACGATGTCCGCCTGCCGGCGCATGGCCAGCTTGAGGTCGCGGCCGACGACCGCCATGACGATCCTGAACATCAGGAAAGCCGCAGTTCGCGCACGGTGCCGGCAGGAATGTCGACCAGTTGGTGCGTCGTCATTACCGCCAGGCCGCCGCGCTGCAGGTGGGCGGAAATGATGCCCGCCAGCCAGTCGACCGCAGCAAGGTCGAGGGCGACGAAGGGTTCATCGAGGATCCACAGGGGGCGCTTTTCCTTGACCAGGCGGGCCAGCGCGACACGCCGCTTCTGGCCCTGCGAGAGATACTTGCAGGCGAGGTCCTCGCGGCCGGCGAGGCCGACCTGCTCCAGCGCATCCAGCGCGTCGTCCTCGGAAAGCGCCTCGTCGGCCAGCCGGGCGGCGGCCAGCAGGTTTTCGAGCGGCGTCAATTCTTCCTTGATCGCATTCAGGTGGCCGAGGTAACAGAGGTCGGCGCGAAATTCGTCGGCGAGGGCCTTGATCGAATTGCCCTTCCAGCGGATTTCGCCGGCTTCCGGCGGCAGCAGCCCGATCAGCATGCGCAGCAGACTGGTCTTGCCGGAACCGTTCCTGCCCTGCAGGTACAGCAGTTCCCCCGCTTCCAGCCGAAAGCCGAGGCCTGCGAACAGGCGGCGCTCGCCGCGCACGCATTCCAGATTGTCAGCTTCGAGCATCAGGGGGCAAAAAACCGAAAGAAATCAGCGGTAAATTATGAACGCGCAAGTGTACCGGCAGATTGACGGGAATCAAACAAACACGGGCCACAATGGCCGGCCGGAGCCCACCTTAAAGTGCTGTCCAGGGAATTGCAGTGTTGACCAGGCTGTGAGAGGGGCTGGAGAGTGCCCAATGCGGACGCTCAGGCTTTTAGAAAGCCGTCGTTCAACGCCCCGGTGTAGCGGCGGGGCGCCAGACCCATCCGCTGCAACCGGTTGGTGGCCAGCACATTGCACGCTGCCCCGCTTGCGCACCCCTCGCGAGTTACGGCTGAAGCTCGATCTCCCCTGGCTTCCAGGTCTTGTCGAACCACGGCTCGAGCGGCCCGTAGAGTCGCAGGATCATGAACCATCCTTTGCCGGGAATCGTCTGAACCCAGTTGTTTTCCAGTCCTTTCGGCGCACGCGGACCAAAATAGACATCCACCGAACCGTCTGCATTCGTCTTCAGCGCCTTGTTCTGGCTGCTCACGCTCGGGGACTTCTGATCCGTCTGGACCATCGAGCGCGTCTGGTTGTCATAGACGATGACCGACCAGAAATCCTTCACCGGTACGTTGGGCGGCAGGTGCATCTTGTAGGTCTTGCCGCCGTCGAACGGGTTGCCCTTCGAGTCCTGAACTGCCCATGGATATTGCGACCCCTTGCCGACCATCTTCATTTCCATGGCCGGGGTGACGCCAGTGGCAAAGTAGTAATACTGAATGTAGCCATCCATGTTCGTCACGCCGGGCGCGCTCTCGAACTTGTAGCCGCCGAAGAATGGCAGGCGCCATGCGCTGTCCGGGAAGAAGTAGGCGTCTTTCGAGCGCACCTTGAAGGCGATGGTGCGCGCTGTCACGGCGCCGATGTTTGCCGCATCCGTGAGGATCTTCTTCATCCGTTGGTCGGGCGAGAAAGGCTGCCCCTTGACAATGCCGATGGAGGCAAAGAGGCCAAGCGTTGTCGGATCGCTGCCTTCCGTGGGCTCTTCCTGGATTACCTTGTTCAAGAGCTCCCAGAATGCGTAGTCGCCGGGTGCGACAAAGTTTGCGGGAACGCCCGAGGCATTGGCGAACTTGATCGCCGGAGGATTCGCGGCCTCCGAGAGTTGATAGATCTTCAGGTGCTTCTTGACCAACTCGACGCCGGGCTTCGTGGAGCCATCGACGAGGAAGGCGCGAAAGAAAAGCCAGTTGCCAAACGTGCTCGGCCGAACGACCACATAACCTGCAGGGATCTCACCCTTGTACCCGGGCGGCAGAAAGAGGTACTTGCCACCTTTGCCCCGATCCTCCCCGGTGATGCCCACATCGGCGACCCAGCGATACCAGAAATCGTTCACGGCGCCCAGGACCTCGGGCGGAATCTCCACGACCAGTGGACCTTTCTTCGTGTCGAGCCAGATGAAGTTGTAGATGGTGTTGTCGTTCGCCGTGAGTTCCACCGTGCGGGCATCGACGAGGTCTTCCCAAATGACATCAGTCTGGTTGGCCGGCCCGAATTTGCTGAGCGAGTCGCGCATGCCAGCCTGATTCACGATCGGAATCGCCATGAGGTAAGCCTGCAGGGCGCGCGAACGATCGAGGTTGTCATAGATTTTCTCGACGGTGTCTGCCTTGGGATAGCCGTAGGTCAGATTGAGGGTGCCGATGGAGCTTTCGATCTTGTCCGGCACGGCGACGCCAGGGGCGATGGGGGTCGAGAACTTGAACTGAGGATTCGCCGGCGCTCGGGCAGGCGCCTGCCCGAAGGCTCCACCTGAGGCGAATAAAACGATGGCGGCCATTGCCGCCAATAGGTAGTTTCGACTGCTTCCCTGCATGGTTATTCTCCTTTTGAGGGGTAAATCCGGGGTTGCTTACTGTGCGTCCGCGTCCCGACTGGTGCGGCCCAAGGTGTCATAGATGTCAAAAGTGTCCAATTGTTCCGTCGCTGTTCAACAACCTCGAATACAGGGCGCTGTCCGAACCGCTTGTTCCGCATGGCATTGAGGGAGTTACTCTTATATTCATCTCGCTACGCGACTGTGCAACCGGACAGCCTGAAACTTACCTGCTGTTCAACACTGGCGCAACCAGATAGATGCAGATTACATACGCTCATTGAGTTCCACTAAGCGGTTCAGAGTGCAACTGGTCAGGACCGCTTGTGGCCGGGACCAGCCAGACGGGCCTGAGCGTTAGCCGGGAGTCCTGCCAGGGACTGCGCGACGGTGTCACATGGCCCTCGAGCGGTCTTGACAGGCCGGGCGCGAGTGCGGGCCGGAGCCGGATTGGGCGCACCAAATCGCCATGCTTGGATAGAATTGGCCCCTCACGTTTCGATTGCGAGAGGAGATGCACGATGAGCGACGACGGCGAAAAGTCCAGTACCTTCGAGATGATCTGCGGGCTGACACTTGCGATTCTGGCTGCGGTGCTGGCGATCACCGATCTTGGGGCGGGCAAGTATGGTGATGACGAAATCATCGCCCACAACCAGAAAGCGAATGCCTTCGATTGGTTTCAGGCGAAGGGCATCAAGCAGTCACTGGTCGAGGGCCAGCGGGACCTCCTCCGGATACTGCTGGACTCGCGAGTGATCCCGCCCGAAGCCGAGGGCAAGATGGGCAAGCTGTTGTCCAGTCTCGATTCGGACATCGGACGTTACCAGAAGGAGCGCAAGGAAATCCTGCTTGGCTCGAAAGCGGTTGGGCAGGAGAACTGGGTTCTCGAGGAAGACGGCAAGCTGGGTCAGGTCAAGGGGGCCAGGGAATGGGAAGCGGAAGCGAAGGCTCTCGGCGCCGCAGGGGATACCTTCGACATAGCTACTTTCTTCCTGCAGATCTGCCTGGTGATGGGTGCCGTCAGCCTGATTCTCAAGGGGGAGCGGATGCGCAACAGTTTCTACGGCATGATGGTTCTGCTCGGCGCCGTGGGGGCGGTGTTTAGCGTCATGGCCTTCATTCAGGCAGGCGCATTCGCCTGAGCGAAGTGATCGTGGCCTGGCCGCAATGGCTGGCCGGCCACGATCATCCGGGAGCAACGGGAGGCCGAAGTCGTCGAAGGGGGAAGGAAAGGTCACCGGTCGGGTCCGCCGCGAATCAGCGGCCAACTCGGGCGAGATTCCCTCCGTCTTCAGCCAACCGGGTTTACCAGTAACGTACCTTGCCGGTGTCGAGATGGACGAACTTGTCGCGCGGATAGAAGCCGACCCCGCCGGCGTTCAGCGACATCGCCGCGTCGCGCAGGTCGGAAAGCGCGACACCGGGAATCCGGATGTCGATCGCCTTGCCGTGCATGTGCAGGCTCTGCCGGGCAACGCCGCCGCCGCGGCTGTTGCGCAGCCGGGAATTGGTGGTGGCGCAGCGGTAGCCGGAAATGACGTGGAAAGGCTGGTCGGAACCCAGTTCCAGGCGTGTTCTGTACAGCAGGTCGAACAGTTGCGGGTCGATCTGGCCGATTTCGCCGGAGTAATGGTCACGCAGAAAACGATTCAGCGTGCTCAGCCCATCGGGGACATAGTGGTTGCCGACAGCGAAGACGACCGAAATCCGCTCGCCGGTATGGGTGTGATCGAAATCCAGGCTGCGCGCGTTGGGCAGCGAGGCAAGCGCGGGTTTCGCGAGCGGCAGAACGACGCCCGCCATTGCCAGCTTGGCCGCGTGACTGAGAAACAGGCGGCGTGAGTGTTTTTGCGGATTCGGCATAGGGTTCGATGAAGAAGCTAATGGTTTGATTTTGCGCCAATTTCCATCTGATTGGAAGCGCTTGGAGATTGCGAGCGCTGGCGCAGGGCCTCGTCGAGGATCTTGTCCTGGCCGTAGATGTCCGGGAAGAAATGAATCCTCCCGTCCCTGACGACAGCGGTGGTGTAGGCAATGACCACCGGGAAAGGTTCCCGCAGGCGCAGTGTCGCCGACCTGCCCTTCGTCATTGCCTGAACGATGCGCTCTTCGGTCCATTCCGGCTCGTCGGCGAGGACGAATTTCGCCAGTGCCACTGGCTCCTCGACGCGGATGCAGCCGTGGCTGAAGTCGCGGCGGTCGCGCTTGAAGAGCTGGGGGGTCGGCGTGTGGTGGAGGTAGATGTTGTCGCTGTTGGGAAAGACGAACTTGATGTCGCCGAGCGCATTCCTCGCGCCGGGCCTCTGGCGGATGCGCATTTCTCCGCGCTGGACCGCGTCCAGGCTGGCCTCGGAATAGCCGCTGACAGCCTTGCCGTCGCGGCCGACGAATTCGAATCCCTGCTGATCGAAATAGCCCGGCTCGCGGCGCAGCTTGGGCAGCGTCTCGCCTCTGGCGATCGACGGCGGGACGTTCCAGTACGGGCTGAACTCGACGAAGCGCATCTCGGCGTCGAAGATCGGCGTGCGGGTCTTGTTCGCATTGCCGACGATGATATTCATGCTGGCCCGCATTTCAATCTTGCCATCACGAAGTTCATAGGCGCGGAGCCTGAACTCCGGAATATTCACCTCGATGGACCGGGATGACTCCAGCAGCGGCCTCCAGCGCAAGCGCTCCAGCGCCAGTTCAAGTTGCCTGACCCGGGCTTCGGGCGTGACATTGAGTTGCTCGAGGGTGCCCTTGCCGACGACGCCATCCGGCGTCAGCCCGTGGCGTTCCTGAAACGACTTGACGCCGTCGACCAGCCTGCCCTCGTAGCGTGCCGGCGGCACGCCATTGGCGGGCAGGTCGCCGAGCACCTTGAGCCGCTGGCTCAGGACCGGGATGCCGGCATAAGTCTGCCCCGGCTGGAGCTTGCCGTCGGCCGGCGCCGGCAATGCCTTTTGCCAGGCCGGATTCCCCGCCAGGAGCCGGTAGCGGGCGAGCACTTCCCTGAGTTCACGGTATTGAGCGAGCGGGGGTTGCGCGCTGCGTGCCGCTTCCGGCAGACGGTCGTCGGCAATTGCCGAGATCAGCAGGGCATCGGGGTCGAATCCTGACCCGGATACACGGCTGTAGTTTTCTTCGAGTTGCTGCGGGTCGATCCGGCCGGAGTGCAGATCGGAGAGATAGCGCCGTGTTGCGGAAGTCAGCGCCCGATCGAGCTGAATGACCGCGTCGTTCTCCGGAGCGGGGCCGTTGGCTGCATTTTCGATTGCATTTCGCAGGAGATCGGCGCCATAGTCGTTTGGCATTCAGGCCATCCTCGGCGGCGCTTGCCAGAAGGTCGGTTGCCTTGCGCGCAGTTGGCGTCGGACGCCCGTCGCTGAACCAGAGTAGCGTATCGGCTGCAACCGCAGGCTCTCGCGCTGACGATTGCCAGGCCGATGGCCAGGCAGATTGCCGGGAGATGCCATCTCCCGAAACGTCCGGCGGGGGGCGAGGCTGGCAGTGACGGAGTGCGGGACATGTGGTTTCGGGGGATGCTGATTGCCCCGCATTATGTACCATTGGCAAAAGGATCCGGACAAGCCTCGGTGTTCCGGCGTCGGGGGCTGCAAGTATGAAAGGCGTCTCGTGTTCACTGATCTTCGATCCATCGTGCCCCGGAACTCTTCTGCGTCCGCTTCGCCGACTGGCGCGCGGCTGGCTGTCTTGATGCTGCCGGGGTCCGGCGCGTGACGACGGCCGGCTTGCTGACGGTCCGGGCCGACTTCGGGGAAGGCCGTCTGGGGCATGTCGATGTCGATCTCCGGCGCCCGCCGGTGACGCGGGTTCTTGTCGGCCAGTCGCCGGAAGCGGTGGCCAGAACCGTGCCCTGCCTGTACACGATCTGCGCCCAGGCGCAAGCGGGCGGCGGCTCAGGCGGCGCTGGCGGCAGCGGCGGGCGAAGCACCCCGGCCGGCGGACGATGCCGGGCTGTGGATCGAGATGCTGCACGAAAACCTCTGGCGCCTGCTGCTCGACTGGCCGCCAGCGCTTGGCCTGCCCCCGGCGCAGGCAGCGTTCATCGCCTGGCGCGCGACCCGGCATGGCGGAAGCTGCGCCGAAGCGACCCGCCGGTTGCTGACCGAGGTTCTCCTCGACCTCGCTGAAAATTGCCTCGCCAGGCTGGTCGACCGCAACAGCGACGTTCCCTGCGGGCCAGCGGCGCTGGCGCCTGACGAATGGCTGGCCGGCTGGCAGGAAAGCAGTGATTTCCTGCCCGCGAGCGAGCGCGCCGCGATCGATTCGCGCGGCTTATCGCGGGCGCATCGCCGAAGTCGAACGCGCGACCGGGGCGCTGGCCACCGGCGCTCCCTTTCCGCTCGCGGCAGCCGGGGGTAACGGCTGGGGCGTGGCGCAGACGGTGACGGCGCGCGGCGTGCTCACCCATGCCGTGCGCCTCGAGGCGCGCACGGTGACGCAATACCGGGTCACGGCGCCGACCGACGTCTTCTTTGCCGACGCCGGCGCGCTTTCCGGACTGCTCGCTGGCCGACGCTTCGCCTCATCGGATGAGGCGAAGCGGTCGCTCGACCTGGCTGTGCTGGCCCTCGACCCTTGCCTGCCCTATGTGCTGGAGGTCAACGATGCATGAAATGTCGCTCGCCGAGGGCGTGCTGCAACTGGTCGAAGAAACGGCGATGCGCGAAAACGCACAACGGGTTAAGCTGGTCGTGCTGGAAATCGGCCGCCTTTCGTCAGTGGAGCCGGAGGCCCTGAGGTTCTGTTTCGAAGCCGTGGTTGACGGTAGCATTGCCCACGGGGCGGTGCTGGAGATTGTCGATGTGCCCGGTGTGGGCTGGTGCATGCCCTGCGGCGAGTCGGTGGCGATGGACGAGGTCTTCGGCGCCTGTCCGAGGTGTGGCAGCTACCAGCTGCAGCCGACCGGGGGAACCGAAATGCGGGTCAGGGAAATCGAAATCGAGTAGGCGAACAGGAGGTGAGGCGATGTGTACGGTTTGCGGTTGCGGAGCAGGAGAAACGAAGGTCGAGGGTGAAGCGCGCGAGGATTCGCATGAACACACCCATGTCCACGAGGATGGCACGGTGCATAGCCACGCGCATGAGCATGGTCAGCAGCACGCGCACGAGCGCGGAGAGGCGCCGCTCGGGGTTCATTCGCACACCCATCGCCATGCCAATGGCAGCGAGCACAGCCATGCGCATACGCACGTCGGCGAACACGCCCATGAGCACGGACACGAACACCATCATCACGAACATGGCATCGCCGGCGATCTGGATTACGGCACCGGCCCGGCGCGCGCCCATGCGCCGGGCCTGAGCCAGTCGCGCATGGTGCAGATCGAGCAGGACATCCTTGGCAAGAACAATGCCTATGCGTCGGCCAACCGCCGGTGGTTCGACGAACGGGGGATCCTTGCGCTGAATCTGGTTTCGAGTCCGGGCTCGGGGAAGACCACGCTGCTGGTCAGGACCATCGAATTGCTGAAAGGAAAAGTGGCGATCAGCGTCGTCGAGGGCGACCAGCAGACTTCCAACGACGCCGAGCGCATCCGCGCCACCGGCGTGACCGCGCTGCAGATCAATACCGGCAAGGGCTGCCACCTTGACGGCCACATGGTCGGGCATGCGCTGGAGCGCCTGAAACCGGCCGACGAATCGCTGTTCCTGATCGAAAACGTCGGCAATCTCGTTTGTCCGGCCGCCTTCGACCTCGGCGAGCAGCACAAGGTCGCCATCCTGTCGGTGACCGAGGGCGAGGACAAACCGCTCAAGTATCCCGACATGTTCCGTGCCGCCGACGTCCTGCTGCTCAACAAGTGCGACCTGCTGCCCTACCTCGAATTCGACGCCGATCTCGCGGAGGCGAATGCGCGGCGCGTCAATCCGAAGCTGACGATCTTCCGCGTTTCGGCGACCAGCGGCGATGGGCTCCCGGCCTGGGTGTCGTGGATCGAAACCGGGCTGCAAGCCCAGCGCGCCAGGCGTGCCGGAGACGGTCGACGGGCTCAGGCGGCGTGTCGCCGAACTGGAACGCCAGTTGGCCGCGAGGTAATTTCCGGTGGCTGGCCGGCAGATTCGCGTGCGCGGCCTCGTCCAGGGCGTCGGCTTTCGTCCTTACGTCTGGCGGCTGGCCAATGAACTCGGACTGACCGGATGGGTCCGCAACGATGGCGGCGGCGTGACGATCGCGGTCAACGGCCGGAAAGTGCCGGAATTCATGAGCCGCCTGCCGGAAGAGGCGCCGCGCCTGGCGCGCATCGACGCCATCGAATCGATTGCCGCCGCCGTGTCCGGCGACGGCTTTTCGATCATTGACAGCATGGCGGGCGAGGTGTCGACCGCCATCGGTCCCGACGCGGCGATCTGCCGCGACTGCATCGCCGATCTCTGCGACCCCGGCAATCGCCGCTGGCGCTATGCCTTCACCACCTGCACGCACTGCGGCCCGCGCTACACGGTCAGCCGGCGCATCCCCTACGACCGGGCGCAAACCAGCCTCGCCGTCTTTCCCCTCTGCCCGGCTTGCCGGGCGGAATACACGGCGCCTGCCGATCGCCGCTTCCACGCCGAGACCACGTGCTGTCCGGAATGCGGGCCGCGGCTTGCCTTGCTCGATGCCATGGTCCGGCCAATCGACGGTGACCCGATCGCCGAAAGCCTGCGTTTGATCAGAGCCGGGCGAATAGTTGCCATCAAAGGGCTGGGCGGCTTCCACCTCGCCTGTGACGCACGCAATACGGCAGTGGTGGCGGAGTTGCGCCGGCGCAAGCAGCGTGAGGAGAAGCCCTTCGCGGTGATGGGGCTGAATGCCGTTTCGCTTGCCGGGTACGCCGAGATCGGCGGCGGAGAAGAATCATTGCTGAAAGGCCCCGCCGCGCCCATCGTGCTCTGCCGCAAGTCCGCGGCCGAACTGCCCGGCATCGCGCCCGGCCTGGCATGGCTCGGGGTCATGCTGCCGGCGACGCCGCTGCACCTGCTGCTCTGGCACGAGGCGGCAGGTCGTCCGGCGGGCACCGACTGGCTCGCCGAGACCAGCGATCTGCTGCTGGTCATGACCAGCGCCAATCCGCATGGCGAACCGTTGGTCATCGGCAATGACGAGGCGCAACGTAGACTCGCCGGCATCGCCGACGCCTTCCTGGTCCACGACCGCGACATCGTCGTCCGTTGCGACGATTCCGTGGTGCGCGCCGGTCCCGCCTTCATTCGCCGGGCCCGCGGCCATGTGCCGGTGCCGATACCGCTCGCCGGCGACGGGCCGACAGTGCTGGCGCTGGGCGGCTACCTGAAGAACACGGTTTGCGTGCTCAAGGGCAGGGAGGCCTTCCTGTCGCAGCACATCGGCGGTCTCGACAATGCAGCGGCGATCGGTTTTCTCGAGGAAACCGTTGCCCACCTGCTGGCCATCCTCGATGTGCAGCCTGACCTGATCGCGCACGATCTGCACCCGGATTTCGCTTCAACCCATCTGGCGCTGGAGATGGCGGAGAAATCGGACATTCCGGCGCTTGGCGTTGGTCACCATCACGCACATATTGCCGCGATCTGCGCCGATCATGGTGTCAACGAGCGTTTGATCGGATTGGCCATCGATGGTGTCGGCCTCGGGCCGGATGGCGGCCTCTGGGGCGGAGAACTGTTGCGCGTCAACGGCGCCCGGTGCGACCGGCTATCACGCCTGCGACGACTCAGGCTTCCCGGCGGCGATCGCGCGGCCCGCGAACCATGGCGCATGGCGGTGGCGGCCCTGCATGGCGCCGGACTGGAAGGGCGCGTGGCCGGCTGGTTGAAGAAGCATTATCCCGAGCGCGATGCCGGCCCGTTGCTGGCCATGCTCTCTCACGATCTGCGTTGCCCCCCGACCTCCAGTCTCGGTCGCTGGTTCGACGCTGCCGCGGGCCTGCTCGGGCTGCGCGCCGAATCGCGTTACGAGGGACAGGCGGCGATGGAACTGGAGGGGCTGGCTGTCGCGCACGGTCCCGAGTCGGCGCTACCCGGCGGGTATTCGATCCGTGACAACGAACTCGACTTCTCGCCCCTGCTCCCGATTCTGATCGAGTGCGACGATCCCGGCCGTGGCGCCGCGCTGTTCCACGCCACGGTCGCCGCCGGCCTCGCCGAGTGGGCGCTAGTTGCGGTCAACCGGGAAAAAGGGGCGAAAATCGCGGTCGGCGGCGGCTGCGCGATGAATGCCGTGCTGATGTCCGCCCTGCGCCGGCATCTGGAAGCACGTGGTCGTAGCCTTGCTCGAGGCGCGCCAGGCGCCGCCAAACGACGGCGGTCTGGCGCTCGGGCAGGGCTGGGTGGCGCGAACGATGGGTGAAGAGATCATCCTGCCGTAATGCAAAGTCTCTGACCATTGGCAAGGGAGTTGTGGAAGCAAAGGTTCCACATGACGCCACCCCTCTCCACTTGTTGAATCCGTTCAAGTGATTGAATAAAGGCCACATTCATATCTGGCCTGGTTCTTGCGTGAAGCCTCCACAAAACAGCTATAGCCAAACCCCCAACAGAGAGACATTGCCGGTCAGCGACCGGTACCAAGGTGGTAAAAGGAGGAGGGTTCATGGCCAAGCAAGATCTGATGTTGCTGGAGAGTGATGCAGCGGATCGACGCGGCGGCAACACGCCTGTCGATGACGCGCCGGGAGTTCCTTCAGTTTTGTGCGGTTCTGGCGACGACCCTGGGATTGCCGCAGGGCGCCGATGCCGCGATCGCCGAGGCGGTGGCGACCAAGAAGCGCCCCAGCGTGATCTGGCTGCACTTCCAGGAATGCACCGGCTGCACCGAATCGCTGCTGCGCGCCGAGCACCCGACGCTGGAAAAACTGATCCTCGACGTCATCTCGCTCGACTACCACGAGACGCTGTTCGCCGCCGCCGGCCACCAGGCCGAGGCGGCCCGCAAGCAGGCGATGAGCGAGAACAAGGGCAAGTACGTGCTGGTCGTCGAAGGCGCGATCCCGACCAAGGACGGCGGCATCTACTGCAAGATCGGCGGCCAGACCGCGATCGAACTGGCCAAGGAATGCGCGGCCGACGCGGCGGCGGTGATCGCCATCGGCTCCTGCGCTTCCTGGGGCGGCATGCCCTCGACCGATCCCAACCCGACCGGCGCCTCCAGCGTCGCTCAGGTGCTCGGCAAGCCGGTGGTGACCATTCCCGGTTGCCCGCCCAACCCCTACAACTTCCTGTCCACGGTGGTGCACTTCCTGACCTTCGGCAGCCTGCCTGCGGTCGACCAGCTGGGCCGGCCGAAATTCGCCTACTCCCGCCTGATCCACGAGAACTGCGAGCGGCGCGCGCACTTCGATGCCGGCCGCTTCGCCATCGAGTTCGGCGACGAAGGCCACCGCCAGGGCTACTGCCTCTACAAGCTCGGCTGCAAGGGTCCGGAGACCTATGCCAACTGCCCGACCATCCAGTTCGGCGACGTGGGCGCCGGCACCTGGCCGGTCGGCTGCGGCCATCCGTGCATCGGCTGCACCGAGCAGGGTGTCGGCTTCCAGAAGCCCATCCATTCCCTGGCCAAGATGAAGAACATTCAGCCCGGGGTGTTCCTGCCCGGCATCGTCGAGGAAAAGGGAGTCGGCGTCACCTTCGGCGCCGCTGCCGTACTGGCGGCCGTCGCCGGGGTTGCGGCTGGTGCCGGCGTGAAGTGGCGAAGAACCTGGGCCTTTCGCACGAGGCCGAGGAAATGGAAAGAGCGAAGAAGACCGGCAAGAGCAACAGCGAATCAGCGGAGGTGTGAGATGCTGAGCCGACGCAATTTTCTCAAGGGTTGCCTGGCCGGCAGCGGCGCTGCGGCTGCGGCACTGGCTCCGGCTCCGGCCAGCGCTCGCGGCAACCTGACGAACCCGCCCGGCGGCCTCGGGCTGCTCTACGACGCCACGCTGTGCGTCGGCTGTAAGGCCTGCGTCGCCGCCTGCAAGGAAGCGAACAACAATCCCGCCGAATTCACGACGGCGGACAAGCTTGTGGGATACGCCGCTCGATACGACGGGTCACACCTTCAACGTCATCAAGGTCTATCCCAACGGCACCGGCGAAACCAAGGATGCCGAGACCAACGGCTTCTCGTTCATGAAGACGTCCTGCATGCACTGCGCCGATCCTTCGTGCGTGTCGGCCTGCCCGGTATCGGCGATGAACAAGGATCCGGTGACCGGCATCGTCGACTTATAACGCCGATGCGTGTATCGGCTGCCGCTACTGCGTCGCCGCCTGCCCGTTCGGCATTCCCAAGTACCAGTACGACTCGCCGACCGGCCGGATCGGCAAGTGCGAACTCTGCCGCCACCGCCACAAGGACGGCCACTACTCGGCCTGTGCCGAGGTCTGCCCGACCGGCGCGACGCTGTTCGGCCGGACCGTCGATCTGCTGGCCGAAGCCAAGCGGCGCCTGGCGCTCAAGCCGGGCGAGACGACGAAGATTCCGCGCGGCCGCCTGCCGTACAGCGATGCCGATGCCGAAAAGGCCAGCACCTGGCGCAAGGAACCCGACCAGAGCTACGAGGCCAGGTCGGCAAGTACCTGCAGCACGTCTATGGCGAAACCGAGTACGGCGGCACGCAGGTGCTCAAGCTCTCCGCTGTCGACTTCGAGAAGGTCGGCATGCCCGACCTGCCGCCGAAGTCGTCCGCGTCAACGTCGGAAACCATTCAGCACACCCTGTACCGGGCATGATCATGCCGATCGCCGTTCTCGGCGCCATGACCTGCGCTGCCAGACGCAATGTCAAGAAGGATGACGATGATTCGAAAGGAGGCGAGTCATGAGCGCCCATCATGCCGCACGGCTCCGGTCGGCGGGAAGCTGATCAATGCCACCACGCTCGTCTGTGGCGTCCTCATCGTGCTGATGCTGGCAATCCTGGCGGCCGTTTCATCTTCGGCCTGGGCGCGGTGACCAACCTCAACGATGGCTACGCCTGGGGCATCTGGGTCGTGGTCGACGTGGTCATCGGCTCGGCTTTCGCCTGCGGCGGCTTCTCGGTGGCGATGCTGGTCTACATCTTCAACAAGGGCGAGTATCACCCGCTGGTGCGTCCGGCCCTGCTGGCCAGCCTGTTCGGCTACACGCTGGCCGGTGCCGGCGTCATCTTCGACCTCGGCCGCTGGTGGAACTTCTGGCACATCTTCTGGCCTGGCTACTGCGAACCTCAACTCGGTGATGTTCGAGGTGGCGGTGTGCATCACGCTTTACATCCTGGTGATGTGGATCGAGTTCTCGCCGGTCTTCCTGGAGAAGTTCGGCCTGAACGATGGCGCAAGGAGAAACTGAACAAGGTGCTGTTCTTCTTCATCGCGCTCGGCACCGTGCTGCCGATGATGCACCAGTCGTCGCTCGGCACGCTGCTGGTCGTGATGGGCGGCCAGGTCCATCCGCTCTGGCAGACGCCGGTCGTGCCGCTGCTCTACCTGCTGTCGGCCATCCTCATGGGCTATGGCGTGGTGCTGTTCGAGTCCTGCCTGGCCGTCCGCGGCCTACCGGCGGCAAATCGAAATGCACCTGCTGAGGCCGATGGCCAAGGTGATGCTCGGCATGCTCGGCGTCTATCTGGTCGTGCGCGTTGGCGACCTGATGGTGCGCGGCGCCTGGGGCAACGCTTTCAGCTTCGGCCTGGTGGCGACCTGTCTTCTGGCTCGAGATGATCCTGTTCTGCCTGCCCTTCGTGCTGATCGGCACGGTCGAAGCCCGCGCGCAACCCGGCCAGGCTGTTCCTCGGCGGGTACGCATGATGCTCGGCGGCGTCCTGCTGCGCATCAACGGCTTCCTGATCGGTTACGACACCGGCCGGGCTGGCGCTACTTCCCGTCGCTGCCCGAATTGCTCGTCACAATCGGCATGATCGCGGTCGAGGTCTTGGCTTACATCTTCATTACCCGCCGCTTCCCGGTACTGCCGCGCGAAGAAGCGACTGCGGCCCACTGAATTTCAGGGAGGAATACAAATGTCCAAGAGAGTCACGATCGATCCGATCACCCGCATCGAAGGCCATCTGCGCATCGACGTCGAAGTCGACGGCGGCAAGGTCAAGAAGGCCTGGGCGTCCGGCCAGATGTGGCGCGGCGTCGAGACTGATCCTGCTCGGCCGCGATCCGCGCGATGCCTGGGCGATCACCCAGCGCATCTGCGGCGTGTGCACCACGGTGCATGCCATCGCCTCGGTGCGCGCGGTGGAAAACGCGCTGCAACTGGAAATGCCGCTCAACGCCCAGTACATCCGCAACATGATCATCCTGGCCCACGCCGTGCATGACCATATCGTGCACTTCTACCACCTCTCGGCGCTCGACTGGGTCGATGTGGTTTCCGCACTGAAGGCCGATCCCGGCAAGGCGGCCAGCCTGGCGCGAGAGCCTGTCCAGCTGGAAGGGCAACAGCAAGGCCGAATTCACGCAGGTCCAGGAACGCCTCAAGGGCTTCGTCGGCACCGGCCAGCTCGGCATCTTCACCAACGGCTACTGGGGTCATCCGGCGATGAAGCTGCCGCCCGAGGTCAACCTGCTGGCCGTGGCGCACTACCTGCAGGCGCTGGAAGTCCAGCGCCACGCCAACAAGATCGTCGCCATCCTCGGCTCCAAGTCGCCGCATATCCAGAACGTCGCGGTCGGCGGCGTCTCCAACCCGCTGTCGCTCGATTCGCAGTCGGTGCTGACGCGTCGAGCGCCTGATGGCGGTCAAGGAATGGATCGATTCGCTGGCCGACTTCGTCAAGAACGTCTATCTGGTCGACGTCGCCGCGGTCGGCGCCTTCTACGCCGACTGGACCAAGTACGGCCGTGGCATCACCGACTACCTGTCGCGTGCCGGACATTCCGCTCGACGGCAAGGGTACCGAGTTCGCGCTGCCCGGCGGCTACATCGAGAACGGCGAACTGGCGAGCTACAAGCCGATCAAGACCTTCAACGACAAGTTCTTCATCGATGGCGTCGCCGAAGCGGTCAAGCACTCGTGGTACGACTACAAGGAGGGCAACGACAAGTCGCTGCATCCGTACAAGGGCGAAACCAAGCCCAACTACACCGACTTCCAGGACGACGGCAAGTACACCTGGCTCAAGTCGCCGACCTTCTACGGCAAGCCGATGCAGGTCGGGCCGCTGTCCCGCGTGCTCAACATGCTCGCCGCCGGGCATGAGCCGACGACGAAATACGCGACGGGTGCGCTCGAACTGGTCTCCAGTATCGCTGGCAGACCAAGGTCGGGCTGGACGCCATGCATTCGACGATCGGCCGCCATGCCGCGCGCGCCATCGGCTGCGCGGTGCAATGCGACGAGCTGAGCAAGCAGTGGAGTCTGCTGCTGGCCAACATGGGCAAGGGCGATTTCAAGACCTTCAACGCGCCGGTATTCCCCAAGGGCGAGCAGATGGGCGTCGGATTCCACGAGGCGCCGCGCGGCGTGCTGTCGCACTGGGTGGTGATCGAACGACGGCAAGATCAAGAACTACCAGTGCGTCGTGCCGACCACCTGGAACGCCGCGCCGCGCAACGAGAAAGATCTGCCCGGCGCCTACGAGGCCTGCCTGGTCGGCAATCCGGTGGCCGATCCCGAAAAGCCGCTGGAGGTGCTGCGCACCGTGCATTCCTTCGACCCCTGCCTGGCCTGCGCCGTTCATGTCGTCGACCAGGAGAACAATCCGGTGGTCACCGTAACGGCTGTTTGATCTGGCGCAATTCATTCAATCCCGGGAGGCGCGACACTGATCGCGCCTCTTTCTTTGTGACAAGTATGCGTATCGCGGTTCTCGGCCTCGGCAACATCCTGCTCTCCGACGAGGGGGTGGGCGTGCGCGTGGTCGAGGCGCTGGCTGCGGGTTGGCAGACGCCTGCCGAAGTCGAACTGGTCGATGGCGGGACCTGCGCCATGGAGATGCTCGAGCAACTGGAAGACCTCGATACCCTGATCGTCGTCGATTGTGTGCGCGGCAACCGCACTCCGGCAACGCCTGTCGTGCTCAAGGGTGCCGATGTGCCCGTTTTCTTCAGGACCAAGCTGTCGCCGCATCAGGTCGGCCTTTCCGACGTGCTGGCCAGTCTCGAATTCACCGGTCGCGCCCCGAAGGAGACCATCATCATCGGTATCGAGCCGGCCTCGATGGCGCTTGGCATGGAACTGAGCCCCGCCGTGGCGGCGCGGCTGCCCGAACTGCTGGCGCTGACCGTCGCCGAGTTGCGTGCCCGTGGCCTGACGATGGCGGAGCGCGCCTGATGTGCCTGTCGATTCCGATGCAGGTGGTGGCCTTCGAGGGTGACGGAGATTTTGCCTGGGTCGAACGCGCCGGTCGTCGCGAACTCGTCAACATGATGCTCATCGGACCGCAGCCACTCGGCGCCTGGGTGCTGACATCGCTGGGACTGGCCAAGGAGGTGGTCGAGCCCGGGCAACTGGCGTTGATCGAGGAAGCTCTTGCCGCTCTGGCGGCATCGCTGGAAGGCGATTACGACGCAAGTCGCTATTTCAGCGATCTTCAGCCGAAGTGAGCGAGCGCGTCCGTCAACCTGCCCTGGCGCCGCCGCCGATACGTCCGGCGCAAGCCAGGGAAGCCGAGCCGGGCGCCTTTCTCGAGGCACACTACCGTCACCTCTGGATGACGCGCATGCACGACATGCCTTTCGTCAATCCGGCGCTGGGCGTCGAGGCGATCGGCTTCAGGCGTCACGACGGTGACTGGCTGGGCGTGATGATCACCCCGTGGTTCCTGAATCTCTTCCTGATCTACGGCGGCGGCGAGCTGTGGGGCGACATTCCGGCCGGCGAGCGGCGTTACCTGAACCTGCCCTGCGGCACCCTGCAGTTCCTGGCCGACGACGACCCGGACCTCGGCCCCTACCAGTACTGCCCGCTGATTGCGCCGGTCAGCGTCCTGCCGGACATGGCAACAGCGCGCCAGGCTGCGCTGGAGGCGCTGGCGACGGTGCTCGCGCCGCCGCCGGAAACGCCGGCCGATCCTTCGGCGAAGTCGCAGGGGACGGTCGATGAAAAGCCGAAACCCGTGTCAAGACGAGGTTTTTTGAGTACGCTTGTCGGACGGCGGTGATCCTGCCGCGCGGGCGGGGAATTCAGGAGGTTCGCAATGTGTCTGGCAATTCCAGCGCGTGTCGTCGAGCTTGGCGCAGACGACTGCGCCGTGGTCGATCTGGCTGGCGTGCGCAAGGAAATATCGCTGGCGCTGGTCGACAACATCGCGGTCGGCGACTACGTGATCGTGCATGTCGGCTACGCGTTGAACAAGCTCGATCCGGAGGAGGCGGCCAGAACCCTGGCGCTGTTCGCCGAAATCGGACAGTTCGACGCCGACACGACGGTTCGCTGATGAAATTCATCGACGAATTCCGTGACGGCGAGGTTGCACAGGGGCTGGCCCGCGCCATCCAGCGCGAAGCGAGAGTGGATCGCCGCTACCATTTCATGGAGTTCTGCGGTGGCCATACGCACGCCATTTCACGCTACGGCGTCAGCGACCTGCTGCCGGACAATGTCAGGATGATCCACGGCCCCGGCTGCCCGGTCTGCGTGCTGCCGATCGGCCGCGTCGATCAGGCGATCCGCCTGGCGCTCGAAGAAGGCGTCACGCTGTGCACCTATGGCGACTGCCTGCGCGTGCCTGCTTCGGACGGGCTGTCCCTGCTGAAGGCCAGGGCGCGGGGCGGCGATATCCGCATGGTGTATTCGAGCGCCGATGCCGTGACGCTGGCGCAGAAGAATCCGGACAGGCAGGTCGTCTTTTTCGCCATCGGCTTCGAGACGACGACGCCGCCGACGGCGGTGGCGATCAGGCAGGCCGCCGCGCTCGGGCTGAAGAATTTTTCGGTGCTGTGCTGCCACGTGCTGACTCCGTCGGCCATTGCCAGCATTCTCGAATCGCCGGAAGTGCGCCAGTGGGGTACCGTGCCACTCGACGGTTTCATCGGTCCGGCCCACGTGTCCACGATCATCGGCAGCCGCCCCTACGAGTTCTTCGCCGAGGAGTACCGCAAGCCGGTGGTCATCGCCGGCTTCGAGCCGCTCGACGTCATGCAGGCGATCCGCATGCTGATCCGCCAGGTCAACGAAGGGCGAGCCGAAGTCGAGAACGAGTTCTCGCGCGCCGTCGACCGCGACGGCAACCTCAAGGCGCAGCGACTGGTCGCCGAGGTGTTCGAGTTGCGCAAGACACTTCGAGTGGCGCGGCCTGCATGTCTGCCCTACTCGGCCCTGCGCATTCGCGGCCGTTCGCCGAATTTGACGCCGAAAAGCGCTTTTCGCTCGACTACACGGCCGGTGCCCGACCACAAGGCCTGCGATTGCGGCGCCATCCTGCGTGGGGTCAGGCGGCCCCAGGACTGCAAGCTGTTCGGGACGGTATGCACGCCGGAAAACCCGATCGGCTCGTGCATGGTCAGCTCGGAAGGCGCCTGCGCCGCCCACTACACCTATGGACGCTACCGGGATGCCTGAGGGGCGGAAAGCCTACGCCCGGCCCCTGGACATCAGGCACGGCCAGGTCGAGATGGCGCACGGTTCGGGCGGCCGGGCGATGGCCCAGTTGATCGAGGAACTGTTTGCCAGCCATCTCGGCAACGAATACCTGGCCCAGGGCGACGATGGCGCGCTGCTGCCGGCCCCTGGCGCCGGGCGACTGGTGCTGGCCACCGATTCGCATGTCGTCTCGCCGCTCTTCTTTCCAGGCGGGGATATCGGCTGTCTCGCCGTGCATGGCACGATCAACGACGTGGCGGTGATGGGCGCCAGGCCATTGTGGCTCTCTGCGAGCTTCATCGTCGAAGAGGGGTTCAAACTCGCCGAACTGGCGCTTATCGTGCAGAGCATGGCGGCGGCGGCGAAGGCCGCCGGCGTGCCGATCGTCACCGGCGATACCAAGGTGGTCGAGCACGGCAAGGGTGACGGGGTCTTCATCACGACCACCGGCGTCGGTGTCGTCGCGGCAGGCATGGAACTCTCGGGGCGCGCAGCCAGACCGGGCGATACGATCCTGGTTTCGGGAACCCTCGGCGACCACGGGATGGCGATCATGGCGGTGCGCGAGAGTCTGGGATTCGCTTCGCCCATCGTTTCCGACACCGCGGCGCTGCATGGCCTGATTGCGGCGATGCGTGCAAGCGGCGCGGAGCTTCACGTCCTGCGCGACCCGACGCGGGGCGGGCTGGCCACGACCCTGAACGAGATCGCCAGGCAGTCCGGGGTGGGGATGATGCTGCAGGAAAAGGCGTTGCCGGTGAATCCGGCGGTTGCCGCGGCCTGCGAGTTCCTCGGGCTGGATCCCCTCCATGTGGCCAACGAGGGAAAATTGGTGGCCATCTGCAACGAACGTGACGCAAACATGCTCTTGTCGGCGATGCGTGCCCATCCCCTCGGGAAGCAGGCAGCGATCATCGGCTCGGTGCACGCGGATCCCCACCATTTCGTCCAGATGACCACGGGGTTCGGTGGCCGGCGTATCGTCGATTGGCTGAGCGGCGACCAGTTGCCGCGGATCTGCTGACGTATCCGATGCGTATCCTGTTGCTTACGCACAGCTTCAACAGCCTCGCGCAACGGGTGTATTGCGAATTGGCCGAGCTCGGCCACGAACTGAGCATCGAGTTCGATATCGGCGACGAGGTCAGCATCGAAGCGGTGGCGCTCTTCGCTCCCGACCTGATCGTGGCGCCTTTCCTCAAGCGCGCGATTCCCGAGTCGATCTGGGCGAAACATGTGTGTCTGGTCGTCCATCCGGGGATCGTCGGCGATCGCGGACCGTCGGCGCTCGATTGGGCGATCCAGCACGAACTTCCCGAATGGGGCGTCACCGTCCTGCAGGCTGAAGCCGTGCTGGATGCCGGGCCGGTCTGGGCTGCCGGCATGTTTGCGCTGCGCTCGGCAAAGAAATCGTCGGTCTACCGCAACGAGGTGACCGAAGCGGCAGTTCTCGCCGTGCGTGTTGCGGTCAACCGCTTCCAGGCGGGCAATTTCGCGCCGGAGCGGGTGCCGGGGCAGGCGCATCCGTCGATGAGGCAGGCCGACCGCGCGATCGACTGGACCCGGCACACCTCAGCGGCCATTCTTGCCCGCGTGAACGCCGCCGACGGTTTTCCCGGGGTCGCCGACGAGCTGTTCGGCCACTCCGTCCATCTTTTCGATGCCTGGCCCGAAGCCGACGCTCACGGGCGAGCCGGGCAGCCTGCTCGGGCGTCGCGAAACTGCTGTCTGTCGGGCGACCGTCGATGGTGCGATCTGGATCGGGCACGTCAGGCGTCCGGGCGGCATCAAGTTGCCGGCGACTCTGGCCTGCCCCGAGGCTGCGGAACTGCCCGAATTGCCGCTCGCCGGCTGGTGGAAGTCGCCGAGCGCCACCTGGCAGGACATTTCCTACGAGGAAGTCGCGGGCGTCGGTTTCCTCGGCTTCGATTTCTACAACGGGGCGATGAGCACCGCCCAGTGCCGGCGCCTGACCGCTGCTTTTGCGTGGGCGGCCGCGCGTCCGACCCGCGTCATCGTGCTGCGCGGCGGCAGCGACTTCTGGTCGAACGGCATCCATCTCAACACCATCGAGGCGGCGGAGAGTCCGGCCGACGAGTCCTGGGCCAACATCAATGCCATCGACGATCTGGCCGAGGCCATCCTGCGCTGCGCAACGCAGTTGACCGTGGCCGCGGTCGGCGGCAATGCCGGTGCCGGCGGCTGCTTCCTCGCGCGCGCCGCCGACTTCGTCTGGGTGCGCGACGGGGTGATTCTCAATCCGCACTACAAGAACATGGGCAACCTGTTCGGCTCCGAGTTCTGGACCTATCTGCTGCCGCCGCGCGTCGGCGCTGAAGGAGCGCGCGCCATCATGCGCCATCGCCTGCCGATGACGGCGCCGGAGGCAGTCAGGCTGGGTTTCTACGACGCCTGTCTGCCCGGTCCCGGATTTGCCGTCGATGTCGCGCGGCGGGCAGTCGAGTTGGCGGCAGCTCCTGATTTTCCGGCACGCCTGGCGGAGAAGCTGGCAAGGCGCCAGGCGGACGAGGCGCGCAAACCGTTGTCGGCGTATCGGGCCGGGGAACTCGACGAAATGCGCCGCAATTTCTACGGCTTCGATCCCTCGTACCATGTTGCGCGCTATCATTTCGTGGCGCGCACGCCGCACTCGTGGACACCGCGCCATCTGGCCCGCCACCGCGATCTCGACTGGAAGACGCCCGAATGAACCAATCCAGCCTGCGCCGACTCCCGGCCATTCTCGTCATCGACGACGAAGTGCGCTCGCAGGAGGCGCTGCGGCGCACGCTGGAGGAGGATTTCGAGGTTTTCGCGGCTTCCGGTGCCGCCGCAGGCATGGAAATCCTTGAAAGCGAGCAGTCGACCGCGGACATCCGCATCGTGCTCTGCGACCAGCGCATGCCGGGCATGACCGGGGTGGAGTTTCTCAAGCAGGTCCGCGACCGTTGGCCGGACGTGATCCGCATCATCCTCTCCGGCTACACCGAAGCCGAAGACATCATTGCCGGGGTGAACGAGGCGGGCATCTGGCAGTACCTGCTCAAGCCCTGGCAACCCGAGCAACTGCTGCTGACCCTGCAACGCGCGTCGGAAGTGTGGCGGTTGCAGCAGGACAACCAGCGGCTGTCGCTCGAACTGCGCACCGCCGCGCCGGCCTTGCGGCAGCGGGTCGAGAGCAAGCAGGAAAAGGCGCGAAGCCGCTTCGGCCTGGCGTCGCTGGTGCGCGGACCGGGCAGCCCGCTCGACAATGTATGCGCGATGATCGGGCGCGTCGCGCCTTACGACCTGTCGGTGATGATCACCGGCGAGTCGGGAACCGGCAAGGAGATGGTCGCCCGCGCCATCCACTACGAGAGCCTGCGCGCCGACCGGCCGTTCATTACCGAGAACTGCGGTGCGCTGCCCGATACCCTGCTCGAGTCCGAACTCTTCGGCTACAAGCGCGGCGCCTTTACCGGCGCCGTCGAGGACCGCGTCGGCCTGTTCCAGCAGGCCGACGGCGGCACCCTGTTCCTCGACGAGATCGGGGAAACCAGCCCGGCGTTCCAGGTCAAGCTGTTGCGCGTCCTGCAGGAAGGCGAATTCCGTCCGCTCGGCAGCAATCGTGCGGTGAACGTCGATGTGCGCGTCATTGCGGCGACCAATCGCAACCTTGACGAAGACCTGCGCAGCGGGCGCTTTCGCGAGGATCTCTACTTCCGGCTGGCGACGATCGCCATTCATGTGCCGCCGCTGCGCGAGCGACCGATGGACTTTCCGCTGCTCGCCGACCGTGTGCTCGACGCCAGTTGCAGTGCCCTCGGCAAGACCGTGACCGGCTTCAGGACCGACGCGCTGGCGGCGCTCGCCACCTATGACTGGCCGGGCAACGTGCGCGAATTGCAGAACGAGATCCTGCGCATGGTGGCCTTGGCCAACGGGCCCAAACTGGGGGCGGAACTGCTCTCGCCGCGCGTCCTGCGCGTGCCTGCGGTTACCCGTGTCGAGTCCGCGGAGGCCTCGGCGGGCGGGCTCGCCGGCAGCCTCAAGGAGCATCTGGAGCAGCTTGAAACCCGGGTCCTGAAATCGGCCATGCAGCGCCATCGCGGCAACAAGTCGCGGGTCGCCCGCGAACTCGGCCTGTCGCGCGTCGGCCTGCGCGCCAAGCTGGCGCGCTACGGGCTGGAGGCAGGCGAATGAAAGTCCTCTGGCTGCAAAGCGGCGGCTGCGGCGGCTGCACCCAATCGCTGCTGTGCGCCGAGCCACGACCCTTGTTCGACGAGCTGCGCGATGCCGGCATCGAGTTCGTCTGGCACCCGGCGCTGTCGCTGGAAAGCGGCGCCGAGGCGCTGCAACTGCTTGGCGACTGCGCCGACGGGACGACGCCGTTCGACGTGCTCTGTGTCGAAGGTGCCATGCTGCACGGCCCCAACGGCACGGGAAGATTTCACCTGATGGCCGGCAGCGGCCGCCCGCTGACCGAGTGGGTCGAGCGTCTCGCGCGGCGCGCGCGGTGGGTATTCGCCATCGGCTCGTGCACTGCCTTCGGCGGCTTTTCGGCTACCACCCCCGGCAATCCGCTCGAGGCCTGCGGGCTGCAGTACGACGGCGATGAGCCCGGCGGGTTGCTGGGCGAGGCTTTCGTCGCGGCCGGCGGCCTGCCGGTGGTCAACATTGCCGGCTGTCCGGCCCACCCCGGCTGGGTCGTCGATACGCTGCAGAAACTCGCGCTCGACGGTCTGACGGCGGGCGACCTCGACGAATGCGGCCGGCCGCTCCTTTACGCCGAACAACTGGTGCACCACGGCTGCTCGCGCAACGAGTATTACGAATTCAAGGCCAGCGCCCGGCAGCACTCGGATCTCGGCTGCCTGATGGAAAACCTCGGTTGCAAGGGCACCCAGGCGCATGCCGACTGCAATGTCCGCACGTGGAACGGAGGGGGTTCCTGCCTGCGCGGCGGATTCGCCTGCATCGCCTGTACCGAGCCCGGTTTCGAGGCGCCCGGCCACCCGTTCCAGGAGACGCCGAAGATCGCCGGCATCCCCATCGGGTTGCCGACGGACATGCCGAAAGCCTGGTTCATCGCGCTCTCCGTCCTTTCCAAATCGGCGACGCCGAAGCGGGTGCGCGACAACGCCGTGGCCGATCACCCGGTGGTGCGCCCGGCCGTCAGGAAGCCGAGCAAGTGAGGCGCATTGTCCTCGGGCCTTTCAATCGCGTCGAAGGCGACCTTGAAATCAGTCTCGATGTCGACGCCGGTCAGGTCATGGCGGCGCGCGTCAACTCGCCGCTGTTTCGCGGTTTCGAGCAGATCTTGACCGGTCGCGCGGCGCAGGATGCGCTGGTTGTCGTGCCGCGCATCTGCGGCATCTGTTCGGTGGCGCAGTCGGCCGCCGCCGCCGCGGCGCTGGCCGACCTGTGCGCTGTCGAAACGCCCGTGAATGGCCGCCTGGCCCGGCATCTGGTGCAGGCGACGGAGAACCTTGCCGACCACCTGACGCATTTCTATCTCTTCTTCATGCCTGATTTTGCCCGCGTCGACTACGCTGACCGCAACTGGCACGCCGCGGTCGCGGCCCGCTTTGCCGCGGTCGCCGGCAGCGCCGCACCGGCGGTACTGGTCGCGCGCGCCAATTTTCTGAAGCTGCTCGGGTTTCTCGCCGGCAAGTGGCCGCATACCCTGGCCCTGCAGCCCGGCGGCAGCACCCGGGCGATCGGGAGCGCCGAGGTGGTTCGCATCCTGGCCCTGCTGCGCGGCTTCCGCGCCTTCCTCGAAGCCGAACTGCTCGGCGACACGCTGGAGTCCTTCGCGGCGCTGGCAAGCGAGGCGGAACTGCGCGCCTGGGGCGAGGGGCGCGGCGGCGATTTCCCGAGTTTCCTGCAAGCCGCCTACGACCTGTCGCTGGAAAAAGTCGGCCGCGCCGGCGATGGTTTCCTGTCCTACGGCGCCTACGCGATGTTCGCCAGCGGCATCTGGCACGTGGATGGCGCGGTTGACGCCCTGGAAACCGGGAAAATCGCCGAGGACACCCGTCATGCCTGGTTGATCGATGGCCCGCCGCGACAGCCGGCGGAGGGCGAAACCTACGTCGATGCCGACAAGGCGGGGGCCTACACGTGGTGCAAGGCGCCGCGCTATGGCGGCCGGATTCTCGAGACCGGCGCGCTGGCCCGCCAGGTCGTTGCCGGGCAAGCGCTGGCGCGCGATCTGGTCGCGCGCCATGGCGCCAGCGTCACCGCCCGCGTCGTCGCCCGCATGATCGAACTGGCCAGCGTCTTGCCGGCGATGGAGCGCTGGGTGCGCGCGATCGTTCCCGGCGAGGCGTTCTGCCACGCGGCGGCGCTTCCCGATTCCGGTCAGGGTGTCGGACTGGTCGAAGCGGCGCGCGGCAGCCTCGGTCACTGGGTGAGCGTCAACCGTGGCCGCATCGAGCGCTACCAGATCATTGCGCCGACCACCTGGAATTTCTCTCCGCGCGACGCCGATGGCCGGCCCGGTCCGCTGGAGCAGGCGCTGGTCGGCCTGCCTGCCGGCGCAGGCGCGCCGCCGACCATCCAGCACGTCGTCCGCTCGTTTGATCCGTGCATGGTGTGCACGGTGCATTGACGGAAATGCATTGAAGAACAGTTACGTGCAGACTGACTGGCACTCGCCAAACGACGCTTTGTTAGGCGGAAGACGAATTGAGGGGGTAGTTTGTGAAAGCTGACCTGATCACCATCGCCGTGCTCGAAGGCCTTGCCGGCGCCACAGCCTTCCGGCGCGGGGAAGAGTATTTTTCTGTTGGCGCGGTTGGGCGTCTGCGGGTTACCGAAGACAAGATCACTGCCCGGGTTGAGGGGAACGAGTCCTACCAGGTCGAACTGCGGGACGACGACGGCGATCTGGCCTATGACTGCACCTGTCCGCGGGCGGCCGATGGCCATTTCTGCAAGCATTGCGTGGCCGTCGGATTGGCCTGGCTGGCCGGGGATTCGGTGGCGCCGAAATCCGGGAACGCCTCCGGGAAGAAAAAGCGACGCGATCCCTGGCGGGACATCAAGGACTTCCTGGGAACGCAGCCACAGGAAGCCCTGGTTGATCTCCTGCTCGATGTCGCCCAGCGTGATGACAGGCTCTACCAGTCGCTGTTGCTCAAGGCCGAGCGAGTGATTGGCGGCGGCGATGTGGCCAGGGCATTCCGGCGCGCGATCGACGATGCGTCAAGCGTCCATGGGTTTATCGACTGGCGCGAAGTCCGAACCTTTGCAGGAAACCTCGACCAGGTTGCAGATTCACTGGCCGAACTGCTCAAGCCCGACACAGCCGCCATGCTGGTGGATCTTGCCGAATACGCCATCGAGCGGGTCGAGGGTGCGCTGGAGCAGGTGGACGACTCGAATGGCGAGATTGCTGGCATCGTCTGTCGCCTGGGCGAAATGCACCTCACGGCTTGCGCGATGGCCAAGCCGGACGCCTTCCGCGCTGGCTGAGCGCCTGTTCCGTCTCGAGACGACTTTGCCATTCGGTATCTGCAATTTCGATGCCGGCGACGTACCAGGATTCCCTCGGCAAGAAGGGCCTGCAACGCTATCGCGAACTGGCCGAAGCGGAGTGGCGCAAGATCGAACCACGTTGCGCTGACCACGGCTACGACAGCCATCGCGCCACAATCACCCGCATCATGGAGTGCCTTGCCGAAGCCAGCGGGGATATCGACGAACTGGTGGCGATCAAATCCAAGGATCTCTCATCCAGCTATCGCTACCTCGGTATTGCCGAAACCCTCGCCAGGGCCGGGCGGGCGGACGAGGCGCTGGAATGGGCTGAGCGCGGCCTCAAGGCCTTCCCGGATCGTCCGCACAACGACCTGCGCGATTTCCTGGTCGCGATCTACCTCGAGCGCAAGCGCAACGATGAGGCTCTGCAACTGACCTGGGTTCAGTTCGAGGAACGTCCCGGCCTGGAGACCTTCAAGAAACTGAACGTTGTTTCGGGGAAGCTCGGCATCTGGCCGGCGCAACGCGAGCGAGCATTGGCCAACCTAGAAGAAACGATTGCCAGGGAGGCCGCGGCGACCAGTCGCTGGAAACCCAAGCCTTCGCTGCCGAACCATTCGCTGCGGGTGTCGATCGCCCTGTGGGAAGAGGATCTTGATGCGGCGTGGATGGCCGCTCACCAGGGCATCTGTGACCGCAATTTGCTGGTCGCCCTCGCCGGCAAGCTGGAATCCGCTCGCCCAGAGGATGCCATCAGCCTCTACCGCCGCGTGGTGACGCCCATCGTCGAGCAGACCAACAACGCAGCCTACGAGGAGGCGATCAAGCTGATCCGCAAGCTAGGCGGATTGATGAAAACGCTGAATCAGCCACGACAATTCGGCGACTATCTGGCCGAGTTGCGGGTTCAGTTCAAGCCGAAGCGGAATTTCATCAAGCTTCTGGATGACGTTGCGCGCTCGACCGCATATGTGAAATGAGCCAGGAAAACCCAATCGTAAGCATCGGATTCCTATGGTACTCACGATGCTGGATCGGTGGCTTATACAGGGGTATTGGCGGCAGGCCATGGACCAATATCAAGCAATTTTCCACCACGCAGCCAGCCTGCATGGTGCACCGAAAGGCAGGCATGGAACGCTTTACCATTTCACTGGATGAATCGCTCGCGCGCGAGTTCGACGAACTGATCGCGGCGCGCGGCTACAGCAATCGCTCGGAAGCGGTACGTGACCTGATCCGCGGCGCCATCGAGAGCGACAGCCAGAATGATCCGCCCTCCGGTCATTGCGTCGCGACCCTGTCCTACGTATTCAACCACCACGAGCGCGAGCTTGCCGAGCGGCTGACCGGCATGCAGCACGATCACCACGATCTGACGGTGGCGGCGATGCATAGCCATCTCGATCACGAAAATTGCCTGGAGACGGTCATTCTCAAGGGTCCGGCCACGCAGGTCCGCCGGTTCGCGGGGGCACTGATGGCCGAGCGCGGCGTACGCCATGGCCAGCTCAATCTGATTGCGCTGCAGGCTGAACACCATCATGCGCACGATGACCAGGGTGAAGAGCATGTCCACTACCGCCCTGCCCGCTGACAACCCGCTCGATCCGAACTCGGCCGCGCTCGGCGAGCAGGCCTGGATCGAGGTCATCCAGAAGATGGATGAGGTCTACAACGACCTGCTGCAGTACGAAGTGGCGCTCGAGGACAAGAACGCCGCGCTCGAGGAGTCGCAGCAGTTCATCGAGAGCGTGCTGAGCGCGATGTCGGACGTCCTCATCGTTTGCGATCGCCACGGCCTCATCGTCGAAGTGAATCCCTCGCTTTGTCACTTTGCCGGCAAGACCGCGGCCGAACTGGAGGGACAGCCGCTCTACGACCTGTTTGCCGACACCACCGAGCAGACAAGGGCGCGGGAGGTTTTTGCGCGCTTTGGCAAGGATGGGGTACACGATCAGGAATTCTTCCTGCGCGCCGGCGACGGGTCGACGGTTCCGGTATCGATGAACTGTACGCCGCGCGTCTCGCAGACCGGCAAGCTGATGGGGATGGTGGTCACCGGCCGCCCGGTGGGCGAGCTGCGCAAGGCGTATCAGGCCCTGCGCCAGGCGCACGACGACCTCAAACGCACGCAGGGCCAGTTGCTGCACGCCGAGAAGATGATCTCGCTCGGCCGCCTGGTGGCGGGCGTGGCCCATGAGCTGAACAACCCGATCAGCTTCGTGCTGGGCAATGTCCTGTCGCTCAAGCGTTATGCGCAACGCCTCGAAGGCTACCTGAATGCGGTGCATGCCACCGCTGCCGCCAATGATGCGACCTTGCGCGAGGTGCGCCGCGAGCTGCGCATCGAGCGCATCCTTGCCGACATGCCGGCACTGATCGACGGCATGATCGAAGGCGCCGAGCGCACCCGCGACATCGTCAACGCGCTCAAGCGATTCGCCGCGGTCGACAAGATGTTGCCGGAGCAGGTGAGTATCAACGAGGTCATCGAACGCTCGGTGCGCTGGGTGGTGCAAAGCGCCTCGGCGAAGGTCGCGGTCAACGTCGATTTGCCACCCGATTTGCGGTGCACCGGTTCCTCCGGCCAGTTGCAGCAGGTGGCCATGAATCTGGTGCAGAACGCCTGCGATGCGATGGCCTTCCGGGAAGATGGGCGGCTCCGCATTTCGGGAACGGTGGCGGACGGCATGGTGAGATTGTGCTTTGCCGACAACGGCCCGGGGATTCCCGAAGCCGATCTGGGGCGCCTGTTCGAGCCCTTCTTCACCACCAAGCCGATCGGGCAGGGGACCGGGCTCGGCCTGTCGATAAGCTACACGATCGTCGAACGCCATGGCGGCAAGCTGACCGCCAGCAATCAGGCGAGCGGCGGAGCGGAATTCATCCTCACCCTGCCGGTGCAAGGCCAGCAATGACCCGGTGATCGATCGCCGGTGCGGCGGGACGCCCGCTGGCTGCCCGGCCCCTTGCCGCAACTGCCTGAGGGCGCTCCCGCCCGCCATTGATGGGAGGCTGGCGGCCGGGGGCGCAGAAAGATGGCCGCGCCGGGTTGCACTTGCGCGCAATTTGTATGAAGATTTGCAAACTCGTCATACAACCGCCATGGAAACCCTGCCCACCGACTGGCTGTCGCTGCTGATACTGACCTTCGTGCTCGGCATGAAGCATGGCTTCGATGCCGACCATCTGGCCACCATCGACGGCCTGACGCGGTACAACGCCCGCAGCAATCCACGCCTTGCCCGCTATTGCGGCACCCTGTTTTCCCTCGGTCACGGCGCGGTGGTGATGGCGATCGCGCTGGGGGTTTCGGCCATCGCCGGCCAGTGGGAGGTGCCGGAGTGGTTCGGCACGCTGGGTTCGCTGATTTCCATCGGCTTCCTGGTCGCGCTCGGCAGCCTCAATCTTGTCGCGGCCCTGCGCGCCGGACCGGACGAAATGGTACAGCCGGTCGGCCTCAAGGGAAGGCTGCTCGGCAAGTTGGGTCACGTATCCCATCCGCTGCTGGTCGCTCTCGTCGGCGCGCTGTTTGCCCTGTCCTTCGACACCCTCTCGCAGGCAGCCTTTTTCGCGCTGACCGCCACGCAGTTCGGCGGCTGGCAGGATGCGCTGGTGCTGGCACTGCTGTTCATGCTCGGCATGTTGCTGACCGACGGCATCAACGGTCTGTGGATCGCCCGCCTGATCGCCCGTGCCGATCAGGTGGCGCTGGTGGCCTCGCGGGTCATGGCGCTGGCGGTTTCCGGCATCAGCCTGCTGGTCGCCGGCTTTGGCATCGCGCGAATGCTCTCGCCGGCGGTCAGTGACTGGAGCGAAGGCAAGGAACTGACCTTCGGTTTTCTGCTGGTGGCGATCATTGCCCTCAGTTTCCTTGTGGCGGTCCGGCTGACCCGTCATCCGGCAAAGGCCTGATGGGGAGGAATTTCCCGCATGCGGCGTGAAAGGAGATTGATCTGTTCATTGCTGCTTGCGGCTGGGGGAGGTGTCGCGGCTCAGGATGTGCCCCAGTTGTCCGCCGTCGAGGTTCGCGCCCAGGCGGAAAATCTGGAAGGCCTGGCGATGGCCGGCAGCGAGGGGGTTGTTTCCGGGCAGCGTCTGGCGACCGTTCCGTTGCAGCGGCCGGGCGAAGTGCTCGAGATGGTGCCCGGGTTGATCGTCACCCAGCACGCCGGTGACGGCAAGGCGAACCAGTATTTCCTGCGCGGCTTCAATCTCGATCACGGAACCGATTTCGCGACCTATGTCGCCGGCATCCCGGTCAATATGCCAACCCACGCGCACGGGCAAGGCTATACGGACCTCAATTTCCTGATCCCCGAACTGGTCGACCGCATCCGCTACCGCAAGGGCCCCTATTTCGCCGACGAAGGCGATTTCTCTTCGGTCGGCGTGGCGCGCATCGACTATCTGCGCAAGATCGACGGGACGCTGGCCAAGATTACCGCCGGCCAGAATGGCTACGGACGGGCGCTGCTCGCCGGTTCACCGGAAGTCGGCGCCGGCAATCTGCTCTACGCCGTGGAGTTGTTCACCAATGACGGCCCGTGGGAAATTCCGGAGAATTACCGGAAATACAACGGCGTGCTGCGCTACAGCCAGGGAAATCGCGACGACGGCTTCTCGCTGACCGGCATGGCCTATCGCGGCGACTGGACTTCAACCGACCAGGTCGCCAAGCGGGCGATCGATGGCGGTTACATCAACCGTTTCGGCACGCTCGACCCGACCACCGGCGGGGAAACCTACCGCTACAGCCTGTCCGGCGACTGGGCGCGGCGTGGCACCGACAGCCAGTCCCTGGCGAATGTCTGGTGGCTGAAATCCGGTCTCGACCTGTGGTCCAATTTTCAGTATTGCCTGAACGATTTTGCCGCCAACGGCAACTGCGACACCGGCGACCAGTTCAAGCAGGCAGAGCGCCGCCAAGCCGGAGGGTTCACGGCATCACACGCGATTTTCGACCGCTGGGGCGGATTCGACGTCGAGAATTCGTTTGGCATCCTCGGTCGTATCGACCGGATACGCCCGGTCGGCCTCTACAACACGGTCAACCGCATTGCCTGGAACACTGTCCGCGAAGACCGCGTCACGCAACGCAATCTCTCGCTCTGGGCGCAGAACGAAACGCGCTGGTCATCCTGGTTCCGGACCGTCGCCGGTCTCCGCGGCGAGGCCTACGACTTCACGGTTGACGCCAATCTGCCCGACAATTCCGGAAAGGTCAGCGACCAGATGCTGACGCCCAAGTTCTCGATGATCTTCGGGCCGTGGCGAAAATCCGAGTTCTACCTGAATTACGGTCAGGGCTTCCATTCGAACGACGCGCGCGGTACCACGATCAGGGTGGACCCGGCCGATGGCGTGACGCCGGTCGACCGGGTTCAGCCGCTGGTCAGGACGACCGGCTACGAAGCCGGGGTGCGCAGCGAGCCCCTCGCCGGGTGGCAGACCACTCTGGCGCTGTGGCAACTGCAATCGGATTCCGAATTGCTCTTCGTCGGCGACGCCGGCACGACCGAAGCGTCGCGCCCGTCACGCCGTTACGGGGTGGAGTGGAACAATCTCTATCTTCCGACCAGCTGGCTGGCTTTCGACGCCGATCTCGCCTGGTCCCACGCCCAGTTTACCGACGGCGACCCCGTGGGCAAGTACATCCCCGGCGCAGTCCAGACCACCGCCAATGTCGGCCTGACAATCGACCAGCTCGGTCCGTGGTTCGGCGCCTTGCGCTGGCGCTACTTCGGCCCGCGTCCGCTGGTCGAGGACAACACGGTGCGCTCGGCGTCCTCGTCGCTGACCAACCTGCGTGTCGGCTACCGGTTGAGTCCGAGAACCCAAGTCTCTATTGATGTCTTCAACCTTTTCGACAACGACGTGAACGACATCGAATACTGGTATGACTCGCAGTTACCCAATGAAACCGCGCCGGTGTTCGACCGCCACATTCATCCGGCTGAGCCGCGAACCTTCAGGCTGACCTTCGCGCATCGTTTCTGAACCCGGAAATCCATAATTACGCTTTGCCGAGCAGGAGGCTTTCCGGTACCCTAGCGGGTTTCGCCCAATAGCAGAAACTCGGAGGAGAGTTCGTGGAAAAGGATCTGCGCGAAGCCGCACTTGAATATCATCGCCTGCCGGCGCCGGGCAAGATCTCGGTCCGCCCCACCAAGAGCCTGACCAATCAGCGCGATCTCGCGCTGGCTTATTCGCCGGGTGTCGCCGCGGCCTGCGACGCGATCGCCGAGGATCCGGCAACGGCGGCCGATTACACTTCGCGCGCCAACCTCGTCGGCGTGATCACCAACGGCACCGCCGTCCTTGGGTTAGGCAACATCGGCCCGCTGGCGGCCAAGCCGGTGATGGAAGGCAAGGCCTGTCTGTTCAAGAAATTCGCCGGTATCGATGTCTTCGATATCGAACTGGCCGAGAACGACCCGGACCGGCTGATCGACATCATCGCCGCGATGGAGCCGACCCTGGGTGGTGTCAACCTCGAAGACATCAAGGCGCCCGAGTGCTTCTACATCGAAGAGAAGCTCAAGGAACGGATGAACATTCCCGTCTTCCATGACGACCAGCACGGTACGGCGATCATTTCCGCTGCGGCCATGCTGAATGGCCTCAAGGTCGTCGACAAGAAGATCGACGAAATCAAGGTGGTCTGTTCAGGTGCCGGCGCCGCCGCCATTTCCTGTCTCAACCTGTGGCGCCAGCTCGGGGTCAAGCGCGAGAACATTACTGTTTGCGATTCCAAGGGTGTCATCTACGTCGGCCGCGACGCCAACATGGAGGCGACCAAGGCGCGTTATGCTCGCGATACCAGCCATCGCACGCTGGGCGATGCGATGGTCGGCGCCGACGTCTTCCTCGG
Source organism: uncultured beta proteobacterium (assembly GCA_963810175.1). GTDB lineage: Bacteria > Pseudomonadota > Gammaproteobacteria > Burkholderiales > Rhodocyclaceae > Azonexus. The sequence goes on from CAWEMU010000051.1 coordinate 216,391, forward strand.
CCTTTCCACCGCCGGCGTGCTCAAGCAGGAGATGGTCGCCAGCATGGCCGAAAAGCCGATGGTCTTCGCGCTGGCCAACCCGACCCCGGAGATCATGCCGGAACTGGCGCGGGAGGTACGCCCGGACGTCATCATCGCGACCGGCCGTTCCGACTACGTGAACCAGGTCAACAACGTTCTCTGCTTTCCCTTCATTTTCCGTGGCGCGCTCGATGTTGGCGCTACCCGCATCACCGAGGAAATGAAGATGGCCAGCGTCCGGGCCATCGCCGAACTGGCCCAGGCCGAGGTTACCGACGAAGTCGCCATGGCCTACCCCGGGCATGAACTGTCCTTCGGCCCGGAATATCTCATTCCCAAGCCTTTCGACCCGCGCCTGATCGTCAAGATCGCACCCGCCGTCGCTCGGGCGGCCATCGCTTCGGGCGTCGCCACACGCCCGATCACCGACTGGCATGCCTACGACGCGCGGCTCTCCGAGTTCGTCTATCACACGGGAGTCGGCATGCGCGCCATCTTCCAGGCTGCCCGTCAGGCCAGGGGAAAGCGCATCATCTATGCCGAGGGAGAAGACGAGCGGGTGCTGCGCGCCGCCCAGGTCGTCGTCGAAGAGCGGTTCGCCCGCCCCATTCTGATCGGCCGGGCCTCCGTCATCGAGCGTCGCCTGGAGAGAGCCAACCTGCGCATCAGGCCGGGTGTCGATTTCGATATCGTCAATCCGGAATCCGACGAGCGCTATCGCGAATGCTGGACGGCGTATCACAAACTGATGGTCCGCCGCGGCGTTACGCCGGCGCTGGCGAAGGAAACCTTGCGCCGCAAGCCGACAGTGATCGGCTCGATACTGCTCAAGCTCGGTTACGCCGACGGCCTGATCTGCGGCATGACCGGCCAGTACAGGCATCACCTGGGTGTGATCAGTCAGGTCATAGGCAAGCGCCCGGGAGCCCGGATTCTGGCGGCGATGAATTACCTGATGCTGCCGGGACACTCGCTGTTCATCTGCGACACGCATATCAACGAAAACCCGAGTGCCGAGGAAGTCGCCGAAATGACGCTGATTGCCGCCGACCAGGTCAGGCGCTTCGGCATCCACCCGAAGGTCGCACTGCTCTCGCACTCGAATTTCGGGTCCAGTTCATCGGAATCCGCGCGCAAGATGAGCCGTGCTGCTGCCTTGCTGTGCGCGATGTCTCCCCATGATCTCGAAATCGACGGCGAAATGCACGGCGACTCGGCGCTGTCGGACGCCATCCGTCGCGAAGCGAACCCCGAGTCCCCGCTCAAGGGCGAGGCCAACCTGCTTGTCATGCCGAATATCGACGCCGCCAACATCGCCTACAATCTGCTGAAAATGACCGGCGGCGAGGGCGTGACCATTGGCCCGATTCTGCTTGGCGCGGCCCGTCCGGTCCATGTCATGACCTCGACATCGACGGTTCGCCGTCTGGTCAACATGACCGCGATAGCTGTCGTCGAGTCACTGGAGCACTGAAGCGCTGTTTGCCGACCGTGGCGGCGTCAATCGCCTGCCGCCACGCGTCGCCGGATGTTTAGCCGGCCAGCGCGGCGAGCAGCTTGCCGTGAATGCCGCCGAACCCGCCGTTGCTCATCACCAGAATGTGGTCGCCGGCCCGGGTTCCGGCGACAATCGTGCTCACCAGGCGGTCGAGGTCGTCGTCAACGACTGCCTTGGCGCCCATCGGCGCCAGCGCCTCGCGGGCATCCCATCCAAGGTTGGCGGCATAACAGAAGACGGCATCGGATTCGGCCAGACTGTCGGGTAGCTGACTCTTCATGATGCCGAGCTTCATCGTGTTCGAGCGCGGTTCGAGCACGGCAATGATGCGGGCCCGCCCGACCTTGCGCCGCAGCCCGGCCACGGTTGTCGCAATGGCGGTGGGATGGTGGGCAAAATCGTCGTAGACGGTTGCATCGCGGACTGTTCCACGAATTTCCATCCGGCGCTTGACGTTGACGAAGCGGGATAGCGCTTCCAGGCCCTTGTCCAGCGGCACCCCGACATGACGGGCGGCCAGCAGGGCGGCACAGGCGTTGGCACGGTTGTGCTCGCCCGAAAGTGGCCAGATGATGCGCCCGAGCGCTCCCTGCCGAAAATGCAGAACGAGTTCGCCGCTGGCATCGTCGCCGCCGACCCGGTACCCGGATGGGTCGTTGAAGCGCTCGACCGGCGTCCAACATCCGCGTTTCAGGACGCGTTCCAGGCTGGCTTCCCCGGCGTTGCAGACGATCAGGCCGTTGCCGGGAAGGGTTCGTACGAGATGATGAAATTGTGTCTCGATGGCTGCAATATCGTCGAAAATGTCAGCGTGATCGAATTCGAGATTGTTCAGGACCACGGTGCGCGGCCGGTAATGCACGAACTTGGACCGCTTGTCGCAGAACGCGGTGTCGTATTCATCGGCCTCGATGACGAAGAAAGGCGTACCGCCAAGGCGTGCTGAAACCCCGAAATTCATGGGCACCCCGCCTATCAGGAAGCCGGGCTGCAGACCGGCATCCTCGAGAATCCAGGCCAGCATCGACGCGGTGGTGGTCTTGCCGTGGGTGCCGGCGACGCCGAGAACCCAGCGCCCATGCAATATATGTTCGGCAAGCCATTGCGGCCCCGAAACATAGGGCAGGCCGTCGTCGAGAATGGCCTCGAGCAACGGATTGCCGCGTGAAATCGCATTGCCGATGACAAAGGTGTCGGGTTGCATCGCCCGTTGGCCGGCGTCGAAACCTTCGATCAGGTTGACGCCGGCGGCGCGCAACTGGTCGCTCATCGGTGGATAGACATTGGCGTCGCAGCCCGTAACCTTGTGCCCGGAAGCCACTGCCAGTTGCGCGACGCCGCCCATGAAGGTGCCGCAGATTCCCAGAATATGAATGTGCATGTCGCTTGGACCCTTTAGAATGGGGGCGATTCTACCCTGATCGCTTTTCCGATGCCCCGTCATGAACGGCCCCGTTCGAGCAACGGCTCCCGTGCCAGCATAGCCAGTGCCGCCGCCCGCCTGATGGCCGAGGACGGCATTGCCGACTATCATCACGCCAAGCGCAAGGCCGCGCGCCAGTTGGGTCTCCCCGAGCATACCGCGTATCCGGACAATGCCGAGGTCGAGGCGGAACTGCGGGTCTACCGCAGCCTCTATCAGGAACAGGCGCATCCGGAACTGATTCGGGCCATGCGCCTGAGCGCGTTGCGTCTGCTGGAACTGCTTGCCGATTACTCGCCCCATCTTGCGGGCTCCGTCCTCGATGGAACAGCTGGCGAGCATTCGCACATCGACATTCTCCTGTTCGCCGACAGCGCCAAGGAAGTCGAGATCTTCCTGCTCAATCACGGCATCAAATTCGAACATGCCGACCCGCGCAACGAACGTGCTGAAGCGGTTCTGGTCATGGAGACCGATACGGCGGAGGCGAATCTGGTGATTTTCCCGCCGCAACTGGAGCGGGTGGTCATGAAGCAGCGTGACGGACGACCGCGTGAACGCATCCGTGCCGATGCGTTGCGCACCTTGATCGGGGAATAGGCCGTTTTCGGAATAGGCTGGACAAAATGCTGCGATTTGCGGCAAACTTGCGTCCATGACGAAGCGAAAAGCCGAAACCGCGCCGGCTGAAAAGCCCCGCATCCTGGTGGTGCATGGCCCCAATCTGAACCTGCTGGGTGCCCGCGAGCCCGAACACTACGGTCACGTGACGTTGGCGGACATAAATCTGGCGCTTGCGCGCCTGGCCGAAGGGGCCAACGTCGATCTCGAGAGCTTCCAGAGCAACCATGAAGGAGCGTTGATCGAGCGCATTCACGCTGCGCGCGAGCAGGGAGTACGCGCCATCATCATCAATCCGGCAGCGTACACCCATACCAGCGTCGCGCTGCGCGATGCGCTGGCGGCGGTGGCGATCCCGTTCATCGAAGTACATCTTTCGAACGTCCATGCGCGGGAGTCCTTCCGTCATCATTCCTACTTTTCCGACCTGGCTCTGGGGGTGATCACCGGCCTCGGTCACGAGGGCTACGTTCTGGCGCTCGAGTATCTGCTCAACCGAGTCAATATCGATTAAAGCGGCAATCGCCGGACCTTGCGTCGGATCGACGCAACACAGAGGGGAGTCTCAATGGATCTGCGCAAACTGAAGAAACTTATCGATCTCGTCCAGGAATCAGGCATTACCGAACTTGAGGTGACCGAAGGCGAGGAAAGGGTACGAATCGCCAAGAACTACGGTGCGCTTGCCGTCCCGATGCAGCAGTATGCCGCTCCTCCGGTGTTGCCGGGCGCCGCACCAGGCGCCGCTTCGTCGGTAAAACTCGACGACGAGGATGATGTTCCGGACGGACACGTCGTCAAGTCGCCGATGGTCGGCACGTTTTACCGGTCTCCTTCGCCGGGCGCCGAGGCCTTTGTCCAGATCGGCCAGGCGGTCAAGGAAGGCGATACCCTGTGCATCATCGAAGCGATGAAACTTCTCAACGAGATCGAGGCCGATGCGTCGGGGGTGATAAAGGCGATTCTGGTCGAAAACGGCGAACCGGTCGAGTTTGGCGCGCCGTTGTTCGTAATCGGCTGAACGAGTCATGTTCGGGAAGATTCTGATCGCCAACCGGGGCGAAATTGCCTTGCGCGTTCAGCGCGCCTGTCGCGAACTCGGTATCAAGACCGTCGTCGTCCATTCCGAGGCCGATCGCGAAGCCAAGTATGTCAAGCTGGCCGACGAGTCGGTCTGCATCGGTCCGCCGCAGTCCGCCCTGAGCTACCTGAACATTCCGGCCATCATCTCGGCGGCCGAAGTGACTGATTCCGAGGCGATCCATCCCGGCTACGGCTTTCTTTCGGAGAATGCCGATTTTGCCGAGCGTGTCGAATCGTCCGGCTTTGTCTTCATCGGCCCGCGCGCCGACACCATCCGCCTGATGGGGGACAAGGTGTCCGCCAAGGACGCGATGAAGGCCGCCGGCGTGCCCTGCGTGCCCGGTTCCGATGGCGCGTTGCCGGAAGAACCCAGGGAAATTGTGCGCATGGCCCGGCTGGTCGGCTATCCGGTGATCATCAAGGCGGCCGGTGGCGGTGGCGGGCGCGGCATGCGCGTGGTTCATACGGAAGCGGCCCTGGTCAGCGCAGTGCAGATGACGCGCGCCGAGGCGCAGGCTGCATTTGGCAACCCCGTGGTGTATATGGAAAAGTATCTGGAGAACCCGCGCCACGTCGAGATCCAGATTCTCGCCGACCAGTTTCGCAATGCCGTCTATCTCGGCGAGCGTGACTGCTCGATGCAGCGCCGCCACCAGAAAGTAATCGAGGAGGCGCCGGCGCCGCACATCCCGGCCCGGCTGATCAGCCGCATCGGCGAACGCTGTGCCGAAGCCTGCCGGAAGATCGGTTACCGCGGCGCGGGCACCTTTGAATTCCTCTACGAGAACGGGGAGTTCTTCTTCATCGAAATGAACACGCGGGTTCAGGTCGAACACCCGGTGACCGAGGCGATCACCGGGATCGATATCGTCCAGGAGCAGATCCGCGTCGCCGCGGGAGAGAAGCTGCGCTACCGGCAGAAGGACGTCACATTCCGCGGCCACGCCATCGAATGCCGCATAAACGCCGAAGATCCCTTCACGTTCGTCCCCTGTCCCGGCAAGATCACTTTCTATCACCCGCCCGGCGGACCGGGAATCCGTGTCGATTCGCACATCTATCAGGGCTATACCGTGCCCTCGCATTACGACTCGATGGTCGGCAAGGTGATCGCCTACGGTGACACGCGGGAACAGGCAATTCGCCGCATGCGGATTGCGCTGTCGGAAATGGGGATCGAGGGGATCAAGACCAATATCCCGCTCCATCAGGAATTGATGCAGGACGCGCGCTTCGTCGAGGGTGGCACAAGCATCCATTACCTTGAAAAGAAGCTCGCCGAAAAGGGCGAAGTCAAGAAGTAGGCGATGGCCTGGCAGAGCGTCAGTTTCCTGACCGACGCATCACATGCCGAACCGGTATGCGATGCTCTTCTCGATGTCGGGGCGCTCTCTGCCAGCATAGAGGATGCCGACGCCGGAACGCCGGACGAACAGCCACAGTTTGGCGAGCCGGGTTCGATCGTCTCTTCTGGCTGGAACCGTTCCCGGGTCATCGCCCTGCTCGAACCCGATGCCGATGCCGGCGCGCTGCTTGCACGAGCGAGCGTCATGGCCGGTCTGACCGCGGTGCCGGCATGGGCCGTCGAAGAAGTGGCCGAGCAGAACTGGGTGCGAGCTGACCCAGTCGCAGTTCGATCCGATCCGCGTGTCGGAGCGCTTGTGGATCGTTCCTTCCTGGCACGCAGCGCCGGACCCTGCCGCGGTCAACCTGGTTCTCGATCCCGGAATGGCCTTCGGTACCGGCTCGCATCCGACGACCCGGCTTTGCCTCGAATGGCTCGAACGCAATGTTCAATCCGGCTGCTCGGTTCTCGATTATGGCTGCGGCTCCGGCATTCTGGCGATTGCGGCGGCGCGTCTCGGGGCCGGCAGCGTGGTCGGCGTAGACATCGACCCGCTGGCGGTCGAAGCGGCGCGTGCCAATGCGCAACGAAACGGGGTGAGCGCTACGTTCCACGATTCGGCGCAACCCATTGTCGGCGCGTATGATCTCGTTGTGGCCAACATCCTGTCCAATCCGTTGCGCGTCCTTGCCCCGGCCATCTGCGCCCATGTCCGCCGCGGCGGTCGTCTGGCGCTGTCCGGCATCTTGCGCGAGCAGGCGGACGAGATCATGGCGATTTACGGGCAGTGGCTAGCGATGCAGGTTGCCGATTTTCGCGAGGACTGGGCATGCCTGGCCGGTACCAAGTCGTGATGCGCACCCGTTGCCCCGCCTGCAACACGGTCTTCCGTGTGACTTCCGATCAGTTGCGGGCCAAGGCCGGCAAGGTTCGTTGTGGCCAGTGCAGAGCGTTGTTCAACGCGTTCGACGAGCTCTTCGAAGACGCCGCGACGATGGTGGATTCCTTTCCCGGAGAGGATGCAGACGTCGTTGCATCCCCCTCGCCGTTGCCGGGTGGCAGCCTTCCCGTCGAGGTCAGCGATAGCGGGGTGCCCGGAACGATCACCGGCCCCGGCCCCGGCCTCGAGCCGGAGCCGGAGCCGGAGCCGGAGCCAGAGCCAGAGCCAGAGCCAGAGCCAGAGCCGGAGCCGGAGCCGGAGCCGGAGCCAGAGCCAGAGCCAGAGCCAGAGCCAGAGCCAGAGCCAGAGCCAGAGCCAGAGCCAGAGCCAGAGCCAGAGCCAGAGCCAGAGCCAGAGCCAGAGCCAGAGCCAGAGCCAGAGCCAGAGCCAGAGCCAGAGCCAGAGCCAGAGCCAGAGCCAGAGTCCGGAAAAGACGATGTCGTGGCGTCCGCGGAGATGCCGCCGGCAACGGCGTTGACCGCGACAGCCCCGGAAGCGGAGGCCGCGAAGCCGCCAGAAACCCTGGAGGAATCAACCCAGGCAGCGCGCGCGGCCGGACTGGTGGCGGTGCGCAATCTGGGGGATACGCCTGCCTTCAATCGGTGGGCATCGGGGACGCTTTCCGGCGACTCGCATGGCGGTTTTGATAGCGGCGCTGCGCGGCAGGCGAAGTGGCCGTTCATAATTGCGATTCTGGTTCTGTCTGCTCTTCTGATCAGTCAGTTGGGGTATTACTTCCGCACCGAACTGGTCCGCAACTGGCATCAGACCGGGCTTGTTTTCGACGCGCTGGACGTTGCCGTGCCTTTGTCGCGGCAGGGCGAACTGGTCAGCATCGAGGCGTCGGACCTGCAGTCCGACAATGCGCGTGGCTTGTTCGCGCTGAATGCCGTTCTGCGCAACCGGGCCGAATACGCTCAGGCCTGGCCGTCGCTCGAGCTTACGCTGACCGATGCGCAGGACGCGGTTGTCGCGCGTCGCATCATGGGTGCTGCCGACTATCTTCCGCAAGGCAACGATCTGGCCGCTTTTCCCGGTAGCGCAGAGATTCCCGTCCGCTTGTGGATTGATGCCAAGGGACTCGGCGCTGCCGGCTACCGCCTCTATGTTTTCTACCCCTGAGATCTTCTGCCATGAGTACCTTGATCTGCGGTTCGCTTGCCTTCGACAACATCATGGTCTTTCCGGACCGTTTCAAGAACCACATCCTGCCGGAACAGATTCATATCCTGAACGTGGCCTTTCTGGTGCCCGAGATGCGCCGGGAATTCGGTGGCTGTGCCGGCAATATCGCCTACAACCTGCTGCTGCTTGGCGGCCAGCCCCTGATCATGGCGACGGTTGGCGATGATGCGCCGGCCTACCTCGATCGTCTGGACCGGATTGGCCTGTCGCGCGCCCATGTGCTGCAGGTTCCCGGCACGTTCACCGCGCAGGCCTTCATCACCACCGATCTCGATGACAATCAGATCACTGCCTTCCACCCGGGGGCGATGACCTTCTCGCACCTGAACAAGGTGGAGCACGCCGGCGCGGCAAGGCTCGGCATCGTGGCGCCGGACGGGAGAGAGGGGATGATGCAGCATGCGCGCGATTTTGCAGCGGCCGGCATCCCGTTCATTTTCGATCCGGGTCAGGGCCTGCCAATGTTCACTGGCGACGAACTGCTGGAGTTCATGGCCCTGGCCGATTACGCTTGCTTCAACGACTACGAGGCGAGACTGTTGGCTGATCGTACCGGACACAGTCTGGAACATCTTGCCGGGAACGTGCAGGCGCTGATCGTCACCCGCGGCGCCGAAGGCTCGGAGATCTATTCCGGCGGGCAGAGGTGCGACATTCCCTGTGTCGAGGCCGATGCTGTCGTCGATCCGACCGGCTGTGGAGATGCCTACCGTTCCGGCCTGCTCCATGGCATCGCCAGCGGCATGGACTGGGAGAGCACGGGGCGCCTGGCGGCTGTCATGGGGGCGATCAAGATCGCCCATCGCGGCGGCCAGAACCATCAGCCGAGCAGGGAGGAGATCGGCGAACGCTACCGCCGCGCCTTTGGCGCGCTGCCCTGGTGATCCCATGACGCAGCCTTGTCGGTTTCCTGTACGGCCGGCCTCACGACCGTTGCAGACCCGTTCCCGGCAACCCGCCTGAACCGGGGAGCGACCGGAAGGCCCGAAAGTGAAGCCCGGAAGCCCCCTGGTCCTCTTCGGCATTGGGGACTGTGGCTGGAGGGCAGACAGCGACACTCGAATGCGTGTCGGAGTTTTTTACACTTTTCTCCGCATCGAACTAATGCCTGACTTTGTTGCAAACAGAAATCCTGTCGAATCATAGTGCGGCGGTTGATGGTTCGATTCTTGCGTTAACCCAGCATATACGTCGGCGTCTCGGGGTTGTCGTGACCCGGTTGGGAGTTGTCAGATGAACAAGATGACCATGGTCGGTGATGGGGGCAGTGCGCAAGGCATCCAATTGCGGCGAGAGGAGTTGCCCCTTCCGATGTCTTGTACTTCCTAGAGACTGGAATTGATGTTCTAATTCTCTCGAGAGACTAGATTCATGGCACCTTCGCTGATTGCTCCCATAGATGATTTGGCTCCAGAACCGCGTCGAGAGTCAATGAGCGACGGCGGGCGGACCCTGAGCCTCGTTGAACAGGCGGTTGAGCGCTTGCGTAGCGAGTCCCTGCGCGATGACTACCCGACTCTTGACGTGATAGATGACTCACCGATTGAACCGCAGAACCTGGTGCGTCGCGACTTCACGAACGAGGGCGACCCAGCCCACGACGTAGATAAGCGGACATCCGAGGAAATCGGCCCGTTCATCGATCCGCAGATCTCCGCGACCTTCGGCGAAGCCACGCGGCTCTCCTCGACCGGGTCGGTCAAGGCAGCGCAGTCCGTGGCCAGGAACCGGAACGTGGAGCACGCGGGTGAGCCCAGTCCTCGGGAGGATCCACAGTGGGCCAGACAAGACTACGCACGCCGCATGGGCGTTGCGCCCTCAATCACTCATCATAAGGAGAGTCAGATGTCCAGACTAGAAAACCTAACCAGGATTCTCAAGAATCTTCAGAGCGAATCACCGGGGATTGAGGCATGCGCCCTGATCTCCGAAGACGGGTTGATCATCGCCAGCGTCATGCCGCCGGAACTGGACGACACGCGCGTCGGCGGGATGACTGCGACCCTGCTGAATCTCGGTACCCGTGCCGCTGTGGAATTGCGCCGAGGGGACGTGCATGAGGTGATTGTGCGTGGCGACGAGGGCTACGCGGTCATGGTCAGTGCCGGTCGTGGCGTGTTGATGTTGGTTCTGGCGAACGAGAATACCAAGCTCGGACTGATCTTTTTCGACATGCGCGAAGCAATCAAGAACGTCAACAAAGTCCTCTAGGGGGCAGTCTCGAGAACGGCGCATGTCGTCGACCGGTTGGTTTCCACGAATGATTTGGAGAAAGAATGCCGAACACAGTGCTCTATGACGATGGCGCACATCGCAACGTGCTGCTGGAGGATTTTGGTTTGGGTGGCTTGGCTGTGCAAGCCAACCAGCACATCATTGTCCACGGCGGTACCGGGATGATCCTCGATCCCGGCGGCCACAAGATCTATGCCAAGGTCCTCGGCGAGACATTCTCCATCCTCCGTGATGCCAAACTCTCCCACATCTTTCTCTCTCACCAGGATCCGGACATTGTCGCGGCGCTGAATGGCTGGCTGATGACCACGGACGCGGAAGCTTACGTATCCGCGCTGTGGATACGCTTCGTCCCCCATTTCGGTGTCGACGAATTCGTTGCAGACCGGCTCAAGCCGATCCCCGACGAGGGCATGGTGTTCGACCTTGACGGTGCGCGCCTGCTGGTCCTTCCGGCGCACTTCCTCCACAGCGAGGGCAACTTCCAGCTCTACGACACGGTTGCGAAGATTCTGTACAGCGGCGACCTGGGTGCATCGCTCGGTGCGGACTACATTGAAGTAAAGGATTTCGATGCCCACATTCGCTTCATGGAGGGCTTCCACCGGCGTTACATGTGTTCCAACAAGGTAATGAAAGCCTGGGCCAACATGGTTCGGCAGTTGGACATCGAGATCATCGCGCCGCAACATGGGGCGTACTTCAAGGGCAAGGAGATGGTCCACCGGTTCATCGACTGGTGTGACGATCTGGAATGCGGTGTGGATCTCATTGTTCCCGTGTTCCAGATACCGGCGGCGTAGGCGCCCTTGTCGAGGCGTATGGAATGTCAATCGGCAAGAATAATGCTGATCGCCGCAGTGCCGGGGAGATCGTGCGACGCGACGCTGGGCTTCGGCCCCTGCCGGGTATTGGGCGACGGGCGCGTCGGCTCAAGCCAACCGCGGCCGTCGTGGGGTTCATCGTCGCTCCATGCTGCGCCCTGAACCGCTAGGCAGACCCGTGCGGAATCGGCTACCCGGCGAGGATATGCCAACGTGGTTGGTAGCTGGTTTCGCTCTCATCGGCGCGCTTGTCGCCACCGCCGCGGCATGGCTTTGGTTCACCGCACAACCCGCGGTGGAGCAGCAATCGCAAGATAAACTGGCCGACAGGCGGGTTGCTGCCACACCAGGGGTATCACCGGACGCCAGCGCTACTTTGCCGCCGTCCGCTGGACGCGACCCCGCTATCGAAACCGCGGCCGCAGAAAAAGGGAGTGCCCCGTCAGAACCCGTCCAGCAACCCGTTCCTTTGGCGGACAGGAGCGGTGGCGATGCGCTGGAAGGCACCAAACCGAGTCTGAGCGCATCTGTACCGCCACTGGCGCAGCGTCAGGACTGTCAGCCCTTGGTCGCAATTGCGTTTCAACTAGACAGCGCCAAACCAATCATCACCGATGTTCGCCCAGCGTTCGATAGCCTGGTGGGGTTCTTGAAACGCCATCCTGAGGCGAAGGTATCGGTCGAAGGACACGCAGACTCAATAGGGCCCGAGGATTACAACCTGCTGTTGAGCTATCGGCGAGCCAAGGCGGTCGTCTTGTTGCTCGGTAGTTCTGGCGTCAAGGAAGACCGAATGGTTATCAGCGCCACCGGGGAATTCGCGCTCCTGGAAGGAGTGCCTGGCGATTCAGGGGAGAACAGGCGCGTGCTGTTGCAGGTCAAGGGCGCCGAGAACTGCCAGGAAGATCCCGCCGTTAGGATGCGATGATGATAATACTGTCTGCCATAGTTGGGCTTGGCGCCGCCGTTCTGCTGCTCACCGCCGGCTACTTGTTCGGCGTGAAGCGAGGATCCAGGTTAAGAGAATCGCTGCGAACACAAGATCTGGCGCAGAGCCAGGACCTCAGGAGCCTGCGTGAGCAAGTGTCCCTGTTGCGAAACGAACAAGAAGAGAGCTTGCGGACCACGATCCAGCAGATACTGGCCCCGCTGGCCCAGCGCGAAAAGCTCTCTATTGACCTCTCGCACCTGGAGGGTCGTTCGGGTCATCACGGCGACCTGACTACCTTGCTTGATCAGATTGCCGAAAAAGGCAACTTCACCGCAGTGTTGCTTAGCGACAATGAGGGATTGCCGCTGGCCGCCAGCAGAAACGCAAGGGATCTGGACAGGTTGGGCGCCACCTCATCCCTGTTGCTACTCATTGCAGATCGAATGGGCCGCGGCGATGCACCTACCCCGCTCTCCTTGATGGTGCACGATGGGGCCAACATGGTGACCTTGTGCCGCATCTTCAACGTAGGTGACCAACGCCTCGCGCTGACCGCCGTTTCGCCCGGAGGGCAGCTAACGCCCATGGCGCTGGATCCCGCATTGGTGAAGGTCGATGTGGTGCTCTCGAACAGGGAGCGCCAGGACAAAGCTGATCGATAAGAATATCCTGACGCAGTGCCGGCGGGTGCCATGTTCATGCGTTGCACTATTTCGCATTCATTGGGGTACCAGTCGTTGCAAATGGCATCCCCTGTGACAAGCAAGCTGAACGAAACAAATTTCCTGACCCGCACTTTTCGCATTGCCCGGCTGGCCCTGCTTCTTGTGGCCACGGTGCTGGCCATCTATTGCGTTTTCCCGTTCTGCCCGGACCGGATGCGTCTTCGTTTGCGCTCCGGCCTCGCGGCAGCACTGCTCGCGGCGCTGGGCGTCAACATCGAGGCCGACCTGACACATGTCGTTCCCGGAGCCCTGCTGGTAGCCAACCACATCTCGTGGCTCGACATCCTGTTGATTCACGCGGTCCTGCCGTCGGCCTTCGTGTCGAAAGAGGAGGTCCGGCATTGGCCGGTCATCGGCGGCATGGCGGTCCGCACTGACACGGTCTTTCTGCGGCGGGGCAGTCGCGGCCATGCGCGGATCGTCAATCAGGAAATCGCCGGGATTCTGGCCACCGGCAAGCACGTTGCCGTGTTTCCCGAGGGAACGACGACCGATGGTCAAACTCTCCTTCACTTCCACGCGGCGCTGATCCAGCCCGCCCTGGCCGCCGGGTGTCCGGTGCTGCCGGTTGCCATCTCGTATTGGGAACCGGACGGGCGGCGCAGTCTGGCACCCCGCTACGACGGACACATCTCGCTGGGTCAGTGTACCCGGGCCATTCTCGGCCGCAAGCGCCTGATCGCGCGCCTGGTGACGACGCCGCCGTGCGGTTTGAACGGCGAGGATCGCCGCCAGGTGGCAGCGATGGCGCGCGAGGCGATCTGCGCCGGCGCCGGGCTTCCCCGCCCGGAATGACGGAGGCGCTGGCGTCAAATCCGGGAAACTTTTCCAGGGGCTTAGCACTCTCAGGCTGCGAGTGCTAAAATATAAACTGATGTTAAAGGAGATCAACACGCTATGACCCATGCCCTGGCTTTCCCAACCGTCTCGACCGTCGGCAGCATCGATGCCTATATCCAGGCAGCGAATCGCTATCCGATGCTCACCGAGGCCGAGGAAACACGGCTGGCACAGCGCTTCCACAATGACGGCGATGTGGAAGCGGCGCGTCAGCTCGTTCTTTCGCACCTTCGCCTCGTCATCTCGATCGCCCGCGGCTATCTCGGCTACGGCCTGCCGCATGCCGACCTGATCCAGGAAGGCAATATCGGCCTGATGAAGGCCGTCAAGCGCTTTGACTCGACCCGCGGCGTGCGCCTCGTTTCGTTCGCCATGCACTGGATCAAGGCCGAGATCCACGAATACATCCTGAAGAACTGGCGCATGGTGAAGGTCGCGACGACCAAGGCGCAGCGCAAGCTGTTCTTCAACCTGCGCAGCCTGAAGAACGACTATGAAGGCGTTGATACGCTGTCCGGCACGCAGGCGACCGAGGTCGCGGCACGGCTCGGCGTCAAGCGGGAAGAAGTCGTCGAGATGGAGACCCGGCTCACCGGTCGCGACCTGGCGCTCGAAGGCAACGCCGACGACGGCGACGAGGCCTTCGCCCCGATCGACTACCTCGCCGACTCGCGCTACGAACCGACCCGCGTGCTCGAGAACAAGGCGCTCGCCCGGCTCCAGAATGAAGGTCTGCACGAGGCGCTGCAGGAACTCGATCCGCGCAGTCGCCGCATCATCGAGGCGCGCTGGCTGCACGACGGCGAAGCGGCCACCCTGCACGAGCTGGCGGCCGAATTCGCCGTCTCGGCCGAGCGCATTCGTCAGATCGAGGTCAAGGCGCTGCAGAAGATGCGCGGAGTGCTCGCCGCAGCCTGACGCCATCGTTCAGCAACGGGGGGAGCCGCGGCTCCCCTTTTCTTTGCCCGGGGTGCCGATCAGTCGGTCGGCCGCCCAAGCGGTGCCGTAGAGGCCGGATTGTTGAAGCGCAGGCCGAAGGCGAAGACATCTTTCGAGCAGACGTCGATGCAGCGCCCGCAGTTGGTGCAGTTCGCGGCCAGGATCACCGGCCCGACACCCTTTTCCTCCCCCTTGAGTGCCGGTCGTATGACCTGCGGTTCCGGGCAGACCTCGAAGCAGTCCATGCAGTCGTTGCACGCGGAACGCCGCGGCGCGGAAACGCGCACCGGGCTCCAGCGGCCGAGCAGGCTGTAAAAAGCGCCCACCGGGCAGAGTCGACCACACCAGCCGCGACTCATCACGAACAGATCGAACAGGAAGACCGCGACAATCACGGTCAGCGCCGCGCCGAGGCCGAAAATGAGGCCGCGATGCAGCATCGACACCGGATTGATCAACTCCCACAGCACGACCCCGGTCGCCGCCGAGCCGACCAGCGTCATGGCGAGAATCCAGTAACGGGTATTGCGTGAAAGATGAACGCTGCCCTTGATGCCGAGACGGTCGCGCAACCAGCCGGCGGCGTCGGTCACCAGATTGACCGGACACAGCCAACTGCAATACGCCCTGCCGCCGACCAGCAGGTAGAACGCGACGACGATGACAATGCCGAACAAGCCGAGCCGCTCCGGGAAATGACCGGTCATCGCGGCCTGCAACGCCACGTAGGGATCGGTGAGTGGCAGGAAGCCGAGCGTGTAGCTGTAGTTCAGGTTGCCCTTGACGATCCAGATGCCGGCCAGCGGGCCGAGGAGAAAGAGCGTCAGGATGCCGAACTGCGAGAAGCGGCGCAACAGCAGCCACTTGTTCGCGCGCAATCTGCCCTTGACCGCGACCGCCTCGGCGCCGATGCGCTTGCCGCTCATGGCTTGCCGCCCGGTCCCGGCGGCGTGCCCGGAACGAGACCCCCCTCTGCCCCGACGAGACCACGCGACGGCGCGGTATGGCCGCTGGCCGGGTCGTAATGTCCGGGCAGCGAGGCACCTTCCGGAAGACGGTCGGGCAGATCGATGATGTTCCGGTCCTCGATCAGCGAGTGCCCGGCTTTCTTCTGCTCCTCCCAGCCGACGCGATAGTGCTTGCCGAGCTGACCCTTGGCCAGTTTTGGCGGCAGCACGCGAATCGCCGCCTCTTCCAGGACGCAGGATTTCTCGCACTTGCCGCAGCCGGTGCAATGCTCGGAATGAACGGTCGGCAGGAACATCGCGTGGCGACCGGTACGCGGGTTGGGCACCATCTCCAGCGTGATCGCCTTGTCGATGACCGGGCAGATGCGATAGCAGACATCGCAACGCAGGCCGAGAAAATTGAGACAGGTCTCGTGGTCGATCAGCACGGCAATGCCCATCCGGGCCTTGTTGATGTCGGTCAGCTCGTGGTCGAGCGCCTGTGTCGGACAGGCCTTGACGCAGGGAATGTCCTCGCACATCTCGCACGGGATGTCGCGCGCCGTGAAATAGGGCGTTCCAGTCGCCACCGGGGTCTCGGGTCTGGCGAGTTCGAGGATGTCATAGGGGCAGTCGCGCACGCACAGTCCGCAACGGATGCAGGCGCCGAGAAAGTCATCCTCGGCGAGGGCGCCGGGCGGACGCAAGGCCAATGCCGGCAGCGCCTTCGACTGCTTCGCATACAGCCCGAGACCGAGGCCCAGCATGCCGACACCGCAGGCCATCCTGGCGGTGTCGAAGAGGAACTGGCGCCGGCTGGCCGCCTTCTTCGAGAATTTTCCGTCTGTCGTCTTCATGTTCGCCTCAGGTCGTCCGGTAGCGGTCGCCCGGCCCGATCGCGCAACTGCCTGATTGCCGTTTCCTTGGATTGTCCTGTCGCCCGTTACCTTACTCCATCAGCGTTGACGAATACTTGGCCTGGATCAAATGGTCGTAAATTCGCTCACTTGCGGCCCGAGAAGCGGCCGGAAGTCAGAGGCGCGGCAGTACCGCGCGCGCCGCCGTCGCGCACCTGGCGGCAACCTCGTCCTCGGGGAGCGAGCGCAGATCCGCCAGGACTCTGGCGATGCGCGGCAACTCGGCGGGCGAATTGCGGTCGCCGCCCAGCCACGCCGGCGGAATGTCCGGCGCATCGGTCTCGAGGACGATCGCTGCCGGCGGCAGCTCGGCTGCCAGCTTGCGTATGCGGGTCGACCCGGGAAAGGTCATGGCGCCGCCGAACCCGAGCGTGAAGCCGAGCCTGATGAATTCGTCCGCCTGCTGGCGGCTGCCGTTGAACGCATGGGCGATGCCGCCGGGAACCCGGATTCGCCGCAGGTGTTTCAGGATCTGATCGATCGCCCGCCGGACGTGCAGCAGCACCGGCAGGTCGAACTCACGGGCGAGTTTCAGTTGCTCGACGAAAAAGAATTCCTGGCGCACCGGGTCGCTGTCGTTCACGTGGAAGTCGAGGCCGATCTCGCCGATGGCCACCGGCTGCTCGCGCTCCAGCCAGTCGCGCAGCACGGCCAGGTCGGATTCCTTCGCCTGCATCACGTAGAGCGGATGGATGCCGTAGGCCGCGACACAGCCCGGGTAACGCTCAACGCAGGTTTTGACCTTCGGGAAGCTGTCAACCGCAACCGCCGGCACGACAATGCGCTCCACGCCGGCGGCCAGCGCCGCCGCATGCACCGCGTCACGGTCGGAATCGAATTCGGCCGCGTCGAGGTGACAGTGGGTGTCGATCAGCATCCGACGAATGGAAAGTCCGGTGCCGGGCGCCGACCGCTCATCAGGTCGGCGAGAGCGGCGGCCGAGCCGCAGGCCATGGTCCAGCCGAGGGTGCCGTGGCCGGTGTTGAGCCACAGGTCCGGATAGAGGGTGCGGCCGATGCATGGCACGTTCGACGGCGTCGATGGGCGCAGGCCGCACCAGAACTGCGGCTCGCCGGACGCCTCGAGTGCCGGAAACAGCTGGCGGGCGCGTCGCAGCAGCGCGTTGCAGCGCACCGGGTTGAGGTCGAGGTTGTAGCCGTTGAATTCCGCCGTGCCGGCAATCCGCAGGCGATTGCCGAGCCGGGAAAAGACCAGGCGGTGCTCGTCGTCGGTCAGGCTGACGGTCGGCGCCTGCGCTGCGGCGGACAATGGCACGGTGGCCGAATAGCCCTTCGCCGGGATGACCGGCAGGCGCACCCCCAGTGGCCGCAGCAGCAGGGGCGTGTAACTGCCGAGGGCGACGACGTAGGCGTCGGCGGTCATTAGTTGCTGGCCCGCCGGATCACTGACCATGACACCGGCAATACGGCCGCCGCTGGCGGTGATGCGGTTGACCGTCGAATCGAGGCGGAATTCGACGCCCACCGCGGCGGCGCGCTCGGCCAGCGCCCGGGTGAACTTGTGCGCATCTCCAGACTCGTCGGAGGGCGTGAAATGGCCCCCGGCCAGACGCTGGCGGGCGCCGGCCAGCGCCGGCTCGATCTCGACGCAGCGCTCGGCGCTGACGGGTTCGCGGTCGAGCCCGAATTCGCGCATGGCACTGGCCGCATCCATGGCTTTGGCAAAGGCCAGCGGGTCGGTGTACAGGTGAAGGATGCCGCGCTCGAGGTGGTCATACTCAAGCGCGAGTTCGCGGCGCAGGGTCTGCAGGCAGCCGCGACTGTAGAGCGCCAGCGCGACGATGGCCGCGATGTTGCGCCGGGTGTGCGCGGGTCGGCACTCGTTCAGGAAACGCAGGCCCCACATGAACTGCGCGGGGTCGGCCCGCCAGCGCCAGAGCAGCGGCGCATCCTCGTGGCCCAGCCACCTGATGACCTCCGGCAGCACATGCGGATTCGCCCACGGTTCGGCATGCGAGACGGAAATCTGGCCGCCGTTGGCGAAACTGGTTTCGTTGCCGGCCACCGGCTGACGGTCGACGACGACGACCTCGTGTCCCGAGCCTGCGAGATACCAGGCGCTGGTCGTGCCGACGACGCCGGCACCCAGAACGAGAACCTTCAAACCTCGACCCCGCGTTCGCGCGAGATCCGGGTGACTTCCGGGATGTGGCGCAGGCTGCGCATCACTGTCGCCAGGTGGATCCGGTGGGCCACCTGGATGGTGAAGCTGAGCAACGTGAGCAGACGGTCGGGGTCGGAATCCATCGCCACATGCTCGATGTTGGAGCCGGCTTCGGCGATGGCCGCCGCTACCTGGGCGAGAACGCCGCGCTTGTTCCTGACCTCGACCTTGATGCGGATGTCGAAAAGCTTGCCTTCTTCCGGCTCCCACTCGACATCGATCCATTGATGCGGCTCGCTCGAACGCGACTTGCGGATGGTCGGGCAGTCGTGCGTGTGGATCACCAGGCCACTGCCCTTCTTGATCGAGCCGATGATCGGATCGCCGGGGATCGGCTGGCAGCAACGCGCGAGCTGGATCGCCATGCCTTCGGTGCCGTGGATGGCAAGCGCCACGTGGCTTGGCGAATCGGCGGACAGCTCTTCGCGCGCCAGCAAGCGGCGCGCGACGACCGAAGGGAGTCGCTTGCCGAGGCCGATGTCGGTGTACAGATCCTCGAGCGACTTCTTGCCGCAGCTCCTGACCAGTTGATCCCAGGATTCGGCCGGAATCGACAGCGGCACGAACCCGAGGGTCAGCAGTTCCTGGCGCAGCAGCCGCTCGCCGAGTTGCGACGATTCCTCGTTCCGCATGGTGCGCAGGAAGTGGCGGATCTTGCCGCGCGCGCGGCCGGTCTTGACGTGGTTCAGCCAGGCCGGATTCGGTGTCGCCTGCGGCGACGTGATGATCTCGACCATGTCGCCGTTGCGCAGCTCGGTGCGCAGCGGGACCAGATCCTGATTGATGCGCGCGGCCGAGCAATGATGGCCAATGTAGGTGTGCACGTTGTAGGCAAAATCGATCACCGTCGCGCCGCGTGGCATGGCCATGATCTTCCCCTTGGGGGTGAATATGTAAACGTCGTCGGGGAAGAGGTCGATCTTGACGTTCTCGAAGAACTCGGCGGAATCGCCGCTCTGCATTTCGAGAAGCGACTGCAGCCATTTGTGCGTCCTGATATGCAGGTCGCTGCCGCCATCCTCGCTATCCTTGTAGAGCCAGTGCGCCGCCACGCCGTCCTGCGCGACGTGATGCATTTCCTCGGTGCGGATCTGCACCTCGACCGGCGTGCCGTAGGGACCGATCAGCGTCGTGTGCAACGACTGGTAGCCGTTGCCCTTGGGAATCGCGATGTAGTCCTTGAACTTCCCGGGAACCGGCTTGAACAGGCTGTGCAGCGCCCCGAGCGCGAGGTAGCACGAAGGCACGTTGTCCACGATGACGCGGAAGCCGTAAAGATCGAGAACCTGCGAGAAGGAAAGGCGCTTTTCGCGCATCTTGCGATAGATCGAAAACAGGCTCTTCTCGCGCCCGAAAACCTCGGCATGCAGACCGGCCTCGGCCAGCTTGCCGGTGATCCCGTCCTGGATCCGCGACAGCATTTCCTTGCGGTTGCCGCGCGCCGCCCGCAGGGCCTTGGAAAGAACGCTCCGCGCGATGCGGATGGATCAACTCGAACGACAGGTCCTGCATTTCGCGGTAGAGCTTGCTCAATCCCAGGCGCAGGGCGATCGGCGCGTATATGTCGAGGGTCTCGATGGCGATGCGCCGGCGCTTGTCGGGGCGCACGCCGGCCATGGTCTGCAGGTTGTGCTGGCGGTCGGCCAGCTTGATCAGCACGACGCGCAGGTCGCGCGCCATCGCCATCAGCATCTTGCGGAAATTCTCCGCCTGCGCCTCCTGGTAGGACGCAAATTCCATCTGGTCGAGCTTGGACAGGCCGTCAACGAGATCGGCAACCTCGCGCCCGAACCTGTCGGCGAGCTCGCTCTTGCTCGTCGTCGTGTCCTCGAGAACGTCATGCAGGAGAGCAGCGGCAACGGCTGCGCCATCCATGCGCCATTCGACCACGGCGCCGGCGACCGCCAGCGGATGCGTGATGTAGGGCTCGCCCGAAATGCGCGTCTGGTCGGCATGGGCGTGCGCCGAGAAGGCATACGCCTCCTTGATGCGCGTTACGTCGGCAGGGGATAGATAATCGAGACTATCGAGGAAGACCTGGTAGGCAGGATCCTCGCAGGCGGGCGGGTGAGATGACGGGACCGTAGCCATCAGTCTTCACCGCCCCCGACCTCAGGCCTGTCCGCGATTGAGTATTTCCAGGCCAAACTTGCCGAGCGCCAGCTCGCGCAGCGCGATGACCGTCGGCTTGTCGCGGCCGGCCGGGACCATCGGCGTTGCGCCGTTGGCGATCTGGCGCGCCCGATAGGTCGCTGCCAGCGTCATCTGGAAGCGGTTGGGAATCTTCTTGAGGCAATCATCACTCGTTACGCGGGCCATCTAAAACCTCGGAATCTGATCAATGTGCAAAAAGGCCGGCGTGTCGCGCACGCTGGGCGGCCACGGTCAGGCGGGAAGCGCGTACCACGGCACGCAGATCGTCCAGCGCCTGTTCGAGACTGGCGTTGATAATAACATAGTCGAATTCGCCGACATGGCGCATCTCGGCTTGCGCCGCTGCCAGCCGGCGGGCGATCACGTCGGCGCTGTCGGTGCCGCGTCCGGTCAGGCGCCGGGTCAGTTCCTCCATCGACGGCGGCAGGATGAAGATCCCGATCGTCCCGGGAAACGCCGAGCGCACCTGTTGCGCCCCCTGCCAGTCGATCTCGAGCAGAACATCATGACCGGTGGCCAGTCGTTCGGTGATCCATTTCTTCGAAGTGCCATAGAAGTTTCCATGCACTTCGGCCCACTCGAGAAACTCCTGGCGCGCGATCATCGCCCGGAACTCGGCTACATCGACAAAATGATAGTCGCGGCCATCAAGCTCGCCCGGCCGCGGGGGGCGGGTCGTGAACGAAACGGACAGATGCACGCCCGCTTCCTGTTCGATCAACAGGCGAACCAGCGTGGTCTTGCCGGCACCGGAAGGCGCCGCGACAACGTAGAGGTTTCCCGCCATTTCGGCTTTCCCGTGCCTCGGAGGCCACGGCGGCGACGCCGTGGCCAGCCCGCCTCAGAGCGGCGGAATACGCAGGTTCTGTCCCGGATAGATCTTGTTCGGATCCTTCAGCATCGGCTTGTTGGCCTCGAAGATGACCGGATACTTGGAGGCGTTGCCATACTGTTCGGCGGCGATCTTCGACAGCGTATCGCCACTGACGACGGTGTAAAAACGCGCCTCCGCCGCCGGCGCTTCGACCGTCAGGTGATCCTCGACGTTATCGACGCCCTGTACATTGCCGGCCGCCAGGATGATCTTCTCGCGGTTTTCCTGATCCGGCGTCGAACCCGAAATCGAAACCTGACCGCTCGTGAAGCTGACCATCAGGTTGCTCCATTTGAGGCCGAGGCTGTTGATGTGGTCAAAGATCGCCTGGGCAGCAGCCTGGTTGAGGCGGGTCTTTTCTTCCGGAGAAACCGCCTGTTCCGCTTCCTTGTGCCCGAACAGCTTTTCTCCCGCTTCCTTGATAAAAGTGAACAATCCCATTTTGGTCTCCTCGAAAGTCCGTCGGCACCAGCCGCCGTGACAGGAACGTACCCTAGACTGCAGTCGCTCTCAGGTCAAGGCAATGCGGCATTCTGGCCGACCGGACCCGGGCTGCGAATCCGGGTCCGCAGGACGCCGGCGTTTCCTTCAACCTCACTCAGGCGCCACTTCAGGCGCCTTCCTGGGCGCCCGGGTGGCCGGAGTCCGTTTGACCGCCGCGGCCTTCCTAGCCGGTGGAGTCTTTTCGGCCGCCGGCATTTCAGCGGCGGCCGCCTTCGCGGCCGGGGTGGTCTTGGCCGTGGCTCTCGGCGCTCTGGCGGCCTTTGCCGGTGCTGCCTTGACGGCCGGCCTGCTCGCGCCTGCGCCCTTCCAGGTCAGGCGCGCCTTCTTGGCGAGGGCGACGACCTTGGCAATATCCTTGTCGGTGTAGACCCCCTTGACGCCGGAAATGGCGGCCAGCTTCATGCCGTGCTTGATGCCCAGCTTGTAGATCTCCTTGACCTTCTCCCATTCGGTGTCGCGGCCGATGGTGAACACCTCGAAGCGGCCCTCGAGTGCCAGCACGATGGTTTCGGCGAGGCAGGCGTAAATGACGTTGTTCGGAAGCCCGATGTTCTTCATGCCATGAACCTTTGTCGGGAGTTCGATCTCGCCCGATTCGATGACCAGAACATCCGGACGCTTGGCAACTTCGCTGGCGGGCAGGTCGAGCGGACGGGCGACGTCGGTGATGACGCAGCCGGGCTTGACCTTGGTGATGTCGAGAACCGACTTGCCGGCGCCCGAGGTGGCGGTCACGATCATGTCCATGTCGCCGAGCAGGTCGTCAAAACTGGTGGTGGTGAATACCTTGGCGTCCGGCGTGTCCTTCAGGATGGAGGCCTTGAGTTGGTCCAGCTTGTCGAGGGTCAGTCCGGCCAGATAGACCTCGTCGAAGCTCATCGCCAGCAGGCGGGAACTGACCGAGCCGATCGCACCGGCGGCGCCGATGACCATGGTCTTGGCGGCAACTTTCCCGGTTTTCGGGTCGATCGTCACCAGACCCATCCGCCGCATCGCGTCGGATGCCGCCCACAGGGCGCCCGAGGCCGAGTAACTGTTGCCGGTGGTGATCGGCAACCTGGCACGCCGCGCGACGGTTACCCCGGCGTCGCCCACCACCTTGGTAAATGCACCGAGACCCATGATCTGCGCCCCCAGCTTCTCGGCGATCTTCGCCGCATGCAGGAGACGCCGGTAGGTAAACTCCGGACTGCGCGACAACATCTCCTTTGGCGTGCCGCCGACCGATATCAGCCAGCCTTCCGCTTCGGCGCCGGTGGGTGAAACGATGTTGTCCATCTTGCAATACACCATCGGTGGCATGTACGCCGCCAGTTGCTCGACCTTGTCCATGAGGAACTTGGGGGTGGCATCAGGAATCGGGAAGGCGCTCTTGATGTATTCCTGGCTCAGCGGGTGAATCACGAAGGCAAAGCGGCGGATGTTGCGGAACTTGCCGGTCGGATGCAGCAGGCGCGGGACGATCTTCAGTTCGTCGAGGATTTCCTCGAAGTCGTCGTCGCAAATCTCCTCGGGGGACTTTTCCAGCGCCGCCAGGATCATCGCTTCGATGGTGTTGATTCCCACCACCTTCTCGAACAGCTTGGGCGAGGTATCGACCACCAGATTGACCTTGCAGGCCTTGAAAAAAGCCATCCGCTCATCGTCGACCGCGGACGTGATGAGCGTTTTCCCCTCCAGATTCGATGCATTGCCGACGCTCTTGATCTCGGCGAACGTGCCGACGATCACATGCGACTTGGCTACCTCGCCGCGGACCATCATGAGCTTGAAGTCAGTCAGGGCGGCTTCCAGCATCTCGCCGGGCTTGCCGCTCAGCACCAGGCCGCTGCCCTTGGCATAGAGTTCCAGTTGTTCCAGTGAGCTTAGCATCACCGGCGCACCGGTCTGGAAAAGGGCATCGGCAAAGCTCAGGTTCCTGGTGTAGTCGGACATGGCCAAGGCCATGTTGTAGTTGCGCATGCCGGACAGAAACAGGACCAGGTTGTTGTTGAAATAGTGGCCAAGTTCCTTCTGCACGTAGCGCACGGCCCGCACCTGCAGCAGCCGGCGCAGGGTGGCTCCGGTCGTCACCGGCACCCGTGTCACCACCTTCGTCAGACGCCGCGTTTCCTTGTTGATCAGCATATCCTGCCCGACATGATAGTGGTCGCTGATTTCACCGAGGCCGATGGCATCGGCCGTTGCCTGCTGGCGGCGCATCAGGTCCCAGGCCTTGCCCGTGTCCTGGTCCGCGCCCATGCGATGAACCGAGAAATTCTGGCCAAGGAATTTGGTCTTGAACTCGAAGTCCTGCTTGGAAGAACCCAGCGAGACGCTGACTACCTTTTTCATTGAATATCTCCTCTATCGCATTTCTTGAACTGCTCAGGTCAGTAACGGCATGCGCCGGATTACCGGCGCTGCCTCATTCGGCTTTCTTGCGCCGCGCGGCCGGCCTTCTCTTCGCCGGAGCCTCAGCCTCTGGCAAAGCCTGGCGGATGATGCCCTCGCACACCTCCTGCGACATGTAGCGCGGCACCGGGTAGCCGGTGTGCGCTTCCCAGCAGGCGGCCTTCGCCAGATCGGGAATGTCGGCTTCCCGCAGGGCCGCCAGGAAGGTCGGAATGCCGAGGTCGGCGTTCAACTGATCGACTGCAGCGAGGAACTTCTCGGCCAGCACCTCCGGTGATTCATCCTCGCTGCCGACCTTGGCCCGCACCGCCAGCAGCGCGAGACGCCCGGTGATGGCGGGAAGCGAGTACCTCAACACATAGGGCAGCATGATGGCGTTGGCCAATCCATGCGGCGTGTGGTACTTGCCGCCGAACTGGTGGGCGATCGCGTGCACGTAGCCGACGTTGGCCCGGGTGAAGGCGAAGCCGGCATAGGTCGAGGCCAGCGCCATCTTTTCGCGGGCTTCCAGATTCATCCCGTCGCGGTAGGCGGTGCGCAGGTTTTCGAAGATCAGGCCGACCGCGGAAAGCGCCATTCCGTCGGAGTAGGGCGTGGTCCAGTTGCCGACGAAGGCCTCGATGGCGTGGGTCAGGGCATCGATACCCGTCGAGGCGGTCACGTGGGGCGGCAGGCCGGTCATCAGCGAGGGGTCGAGCGCAGCCATTTTCGGGACCAGGCGCGGATCGACGATGACCATCTTCTTCCCGGCCTCGGGATCGGAAATCACCGCAGCCACCGTTACCTCCGAACCGGTGCCCGCCGTGGTCGGTACCGCGTAGATCTTGACGGGCGAACGCAGACCCTTGAAGTACCCGGCCAGGGCGCGCAGCGGCTTGGGGTTGGCCACCGCCACCGCGATCGCCTTCGAGGCATCCATGGGCGATCCGCCGCCAAAGGCGACAATCGCATCGCAGTCGTTCGCCTTGAAAAACTCGATGCCCTTTTCAATCAGGGGGATGGGCGCATCCGGCGTGATCTCGTCGAACACCACATAGTTCGCACCACCGGCGGTCAGGGCATCGGTCAGCGAACGCAGCAACCCCAGCTTGGAGATGATGCTGTCGGTGACGATCAGGATCTTCCTGTGGCCAAACCCAGCAATCGCCTGCCCCAGACGCGCACTCGAGCCGGGACCCACGAGCAGCGTCGGCTGGGGAATCGGGATGAAACGGGTCACCAGACCGGCGCCCTTCATCAGGGCTCCAAGCCCGGCGGCGCGGACGGAATCGCTCAACAGATCGGATAACAATGATTTCTCCTCAGGGAATTCGCCAACGGGACGTCAACCAAGTATGCCTTCAATTTCGGCAGTTGCGGAAGCAGTTTGAGTGCGCTGATCTCCGGAGAGGCGCGGACTGCTATTCGAGATTCTGGATCTGCTCGCGCATCTGCTCGATCAGCAGCTTGAGGTCCATCGACGCCTGCGAAACCTCGGTGATCGCCGACTTCGAGCCGAGCGTGTTGGCCTCGCGGTTGAGTTCCTGCATCAGGAAATCGAGACGCTTGCCGCAGGTGCCGCCCTGTCTGAGCACACGCTCGACTTCATCGAGGTGCGTCGTCAGCCTGCTCAATTCCTCGGCGACGTCGATGCGCGTCGCGAAAACCGCGATCTCCTGCAGCACGCGCTCGTCGCTGGCGCCGCCCAGCGCTTCGACCAGCCGCTGGCGCAACTTGTCGGTATACAGAGCCTGCGCCTCGGGAATTCGCGGCGCCACCCGGCGGACGATGTCGCGCATGGCATTGACGCGGTCAACGATCATTGCCGCCAGTTTTTCACCTTCGCGGCCGCGGCTGGCGGAAAACTCGGCGAGCGCCTCGCGCGCCAGTTCCAGCACCTGCGGGCCGAGCGCCGCGTGGTCGATGGTCTGGTCGCCGAAGATTCCCGGCCAGCGCAGCACGTCGTTGACCGACAGCGGCATCGCCTCCGGCAGCACCCGGCCGACCCGGTCGCTGAGCAAGCGCAGCGTGGCGAGAAGGTCGGCGTTGATCTCGAACTGGTCGGCGCCGGCCACCGACGCATTCAGGGACAGGCGACATTCGACCTTGCCGCGGGCGATGCGCGCGGCAAGCAGTTCGCGCAACGGCATTTCGAGGGCGCGCAGATCTTCGGCGATGCGAAAGTGGAAATCGAGATAGCGCGAATTGACGCTCTTGAGCTCGAACTGCAGTGTTCCCCGCTCGATATCGCGTGTTTTCACTGCATAACCGGTCATGCTGCAAATCATCGTTCTTGGGTCTCCAGCTTTACAGGCCGGACAACACGCCCGACAATGCCATAATTCTGCATCATAACCGCGAGATCGATGGCGCAACAAGCCAACCACGCGTTACCCGAGGGCTTCCGGATCGAGGAATACACGATAACCCGTCAACTCTCGCTCGGCGGCTTTTCGATCGTCTATCTCGCGACCGATGCCGAGGACAACCGCGTCGCGATCAAGGAGTATCTTCCCAACAGCCTCGCCCTGCGCGACCAGGGGGAAATCAAGCCGCTGATCACGGCCGAACATCAGGGCGCGTTTCGCTACGGCATGAAGTGCTTCTTCGAGGAAGGCCGCGCCCTGGCCCGCCTTTCCCACCCCAACGTGATCCGCGTGCTCAATTTCTTCCGCGCCAACGACACGGTATACATGGTCATGGAATACGAACGCGGCCGCACGCTGCAGGAATTCATCCAGACGCACCGCGGCGAGGTCACCGAGCGCTTCATCCGCGGCGTCTTCACCCGGCTGCTCAACGGCCTGCGCGAGGTGCATTCGCACAAGCTGCTGCATCTCGATCTCAAGCCTTCAAACATCTACCTGCGCGGCGACAACACGCCGGTGCTGATCGACTTCGGCGCCGCCAGGCAGACGCTCGCATCCGATCAGCCGATGCTCAAGCCGATGTACACCCCCGGCTTCGCGTCGCCGGAGCATTACGGGTCGCGCAAGGATCTCGGTCCGTGGAGCGACATCTACAGCGTCGGCGCGTCGATGTACGCGTGCATCGCCGGCAGTTCCCCGCAGGCCGCCAACGAGCGTTACAAGAGCGACACCCTGGCGCCCGCGATGATGCGCTGGGAGGGCCAGTATTCGGACCGCCTGCTCGAGATCATCGACTGGTGCCTCAATCTCAATCACTTCTATCGCCCGCAGAGCGTCTTTGCGCTGCAGAGGGCGCTGGTCGAGACGGTGACGCCACCCGTTCCCAAGGAATCACCCAGCTGGCTCAACCGCTTTGTCGGCAGTTACAAGAAAGATCACCGATGAGATTCACGATCTACCAGGACAGCCGCCAGGGAGGACGCGCCAACAACGAGGACCGGACCACCTACTGCTACTCGCGCGAAGCGCTCCTGATGGTGGTTGCGGATGGGATGGGCGGCCATCACCACGGCGAGATCGCCTCGCAGATCGCCGTGCAGACGCTGGCCGACAGCTTCCAGCGCGAGGCGCGGCCGACCCTCGATGACCCCTTCCGCTTCCTGCAGAAGGGCCTGACCAACGCCCATCATGCCATTCTCGACTATACGGTCCGCCATCGTCTGAGCGACACGCCGCGCACCACCTGCGTCGCCTGCCTCGTCCAGGACAACGTGGCCTGCTGGGCGCACGCCGGCGACTCCCGGCTCTTCCTGATGCGTGGCGGCAAGCTGGTCTCCCAGACGCGGGATCATTCGCGGGTCCGCTTCCTGATCGACGAAGGAATGCTTTCCGAAACGCAGGCGGCCCTGCACCCCGAACGCAACAAGATCTACAGTTGCCTGGGCAGCCCCTCTCCGCCGGAAATCGAATTCTCGCGCAAGACGCCGCTCAATCATGGCGACATCCTGCTGCTCTGCAGCGACGGGTTGTGGGGCGAAGTCAGCGGCGAGGAGATGGCCGTCGCCCTCAAGGGCGCCAACCTGGTGCATGCCATGCCGATGCTGCTGACCCGCGCCGAAGTCAAGGGCGGTGCACAGGCCGACAATCTTTCGGTGGTCGTCGTGCGCTGGGAAGACACCTATGTCGAGGAGCCAAGCAGCATCATCTCGACCCGGACCATGGGCCGCAACGAGGTTGCCACGCACATGGAGGAATTCGGCCGCGACCCCGCGCACAAGACCGATCTCACCGAAGAAGAAATCGAGAAGGCGATCGAGGAGATTCGTTCCACCATCGAGAAGTTCAACCCGAGGAAACCAGGACAATGAGCATGCGACCCAGCGAACGCCAACCCGACCAGATCCGTCCCGTCCGCCTGACGCGCAACTTCACCCTCCATGCCGAAGGTTCGGTGCTGGTCGAGATGGGCGAGACCCGGGTTCTGTGTACCGCCAGCGTCGAGGAAAACCTGCCGCCCTTCCTGCGCGGCAAGGGCCAGGGCTGGGTCACCGCCGAATACGGGATGCTGCCGCGGTCGACCCACACGCGCACCGGCGCGCGAGGCGGCGAAGGGCAAGCAGACCGGCCGCACCCAGGAAATCCAGCGCCTGATCGGCCGCAGCCTGCGCG
Organism: uncultured beta proteobacterium; assembly: GCA_963810175.1. Lineage (GTDB taxonomy): Bacteria > Pseudomonadota > Gammaproteobacteria > Burkholderiales > Rhodocyclaceae > Azonexus. Next base: position 245,492 of record CAWEMU010000051.1, read on the forward strand.
CGGTCACCGACCTCAAGGCGCTCGGCGAGCGCCAGATCACCCTCGACTGCGACGTCCTCCAGGCCGATGGCGGCACCCGCTGCGCGTCGATCACCGGCGCCTGGGTCGCGCTCTACGAGGCCTGCGAAAAGCTCGTCGGCGCCGGCAAGCTGGCCGCCAACCCGGTGCGCGACCACGTCGCCGCCGTCTCGGTCGGCATCTACAAGGGCAGCGCCGGTGCTCGACCTCGACTATGCGGAAGACTCGGCCTGCGACACCGACATGAATGTCGTCATGACCGGCACCGGCGGCATCGTCGAGATCCAGGGCACCGCCGAGGGCACGCCGTTCACCCGGCCGCAGATGAACACCCTGGCCGACCTCGCCGAAGCCGGCATCCGGCAATTGATCGCCGCCCAGCAAAGGGCGCTCGCCACATGAAGAAGATCGTTCTCGCCTCCAACAACGCCAAGAAGATGAACGAGCTGAACGCGCTACTGGCGCCGCTCGGTTTCGAAATCATCGCCCAGGGCCAGCTCGGCATTCCGGAAGCCGAGGAGCCGCACTGCACCTTCGTCGAAAATGCGCTGGCCAAGGCCCGTCATGCCGCGAAGCTGTCCGGCCTGCCGGCGCTGGCCGACGATTCCGGACTCTGCGTCGCCGCCCTCGGCGGCGCACCCGGCGTCCATTCCGCGCGCTACGCCGGCGAACCGAAAGCGGATGCCCGCAACAACGAGAAGCTGCTCGCCGAACTTGGCGCGCATTGCAACCGCGCCGCCCACTTCGTCTCGGTCATCGTTCTCGTCCGCCATGCCGACGATCCGCAACCGCTGATCGCCGAGGGCGAATGGCATGGCGAGATCCTGCCCGAGCCGCGCGGCGAGAGCGGCTTCGGCTATGACCCGCTGTTCTATGTGCGGGATTTCGACCGTTCCGCCGCCGAACTCGACGCCGCCACCAAGAACCGCCTGTCGCATCGCGGCCAGGCCATGCAGAAGCTGATCGACCGCCTGCCGGCGCTGTAACTGCCTTGGCCCGCAGCATCCCCATTTTGGCCGCAAAAACGCAGTTGACCGTGACAACCCTGGAATTCCGCGTGGCGCCGCCGCTGGCGCTGTATGTCCATGTCCCGTGGTGCGTGCGCAAGTGCCCCTACTGCGACTTCAACTCGCACGAGGCCGCGGGCGCCATTCCCGAAGCCGAATACGTCGCCGCGCTGATCGCCGACCTGCAGTCGGCGCTGCCGCTGATCTGGGGCCGGCCGCTGGTCAGCGTCTTCTTCGGCGGCGGCACCCCCAGCCTGCTCTCGCCGGCCGCCATCGACGAACTGCTCGCCGCCTTCCGGGCGCTGGCGATGCTGTCGCCGGAAGCCGAGATCACGCTCGAGGCCAACCCGGGCACCATCGAGGCGGAGAAGTTTGCCGGCTTCCGCGCCGCCGGCGTCAACCGGCTGTCGCTGGGCATCCAGAGCTTCGACGACCGACACCTCGCGGCGCTCGGCCGCATCCACGGCGGCGCCGAAGCGAAACGCGCCGCGCAACTCGCCGGCGACCATTTCGACTCGTTCAACCTCGACCTGATGTACGGCCTGCCGGGCCAGACCAGGGAGCAAGCGCTCACCGACGTCGAAACCGCGCTGGCCTTTTCGCCGCCGCACCTGTCGTGCTACCAGTTGACGCTGGAGCCCAACACCCGCTTCGCCGCCTTCCCGCCAGCGTTGCCGGAAGACGATCTGTGCGCCGACATGCAGGAGGCCATCGAAGCCCGGCTCGCCATCGCCGGTTACGCCAATTACGAGACCGCGGCCTTCGCGCGGGCCGGGCGGCAGTGCCGGCACAATCTCAACTACTGGCATTTCGGCGACTATCTCGGCATCGGCGCCGGCGCCCATTCCAAGCTGACGCTGCACGACCGCGTGTTGCGCCAGATGCGCTGGAAACACCCGAACGCCTATCTTGAAAATGTGCGCGGCGGGTCGCCGGTACAGGAAACCAACGAGGTCGCCGCCGGCCAGCTTCCGTTCGAGTTCCTGATGAATGCGTTGCGCCTCGCCGCGGGCTTCCAGCCCACGCTCTTCGAAGCGCGGACGGCACAGCCGCTCAGCCGCATCCTGCCGCAACTGCGGGCCGCGGCCGCCGACGGCCTGGTGGACATCGGCGCGGAGCGCATCGCCCCGACCGCGCGCGGTCGGCGCTTTCTCAACGTCCTGCTCGAACGTTTTCTCGCTGAGGACCGGGCGGGCTGAAACAGCTCGCCCCGGCCGTGCCCTAGCCGAACAATCCGCCCTTCTTCAGCAGGTCGAGACCCTGGCTCAGCAGATCGCCGCCCTGCGGCACTTCGCCATTCGGCGTCATCTGGTCGATCAAGTGCGGCAGAACGTCGGCCAGGCTGCCGGAAGCCTGCTGCGGGCTGACGCCGAGTTGCGCGGCGAGATCCTGCAGCACGGAGCCGCCCAGCACGCCCTCGATCTGCTCGCCCGAAACCGGGAGATTCTGGCCGTTCGCCACCCAGGAATTGACGATATCGCCGAGCCCGCCCTGCTGGAACGACCGGATGAGGCCTTCCAGGCCGCCGGTCTGCGGATTGTTGACGAGTTGCAGCACGGTCTTCAGCAAGGCGCTGCTGCCGCCGGACTCACCGCCGGCGAGCGCGCCGACAACCTGATCGAGAAGGCTCATGACTTGATTCTCCGGTGGACGATGGGATGGACATCGTAACCGAAGCCGCGCACGAATGGCGCGCGGAATCGGTCGACCGCCGGGGCGGCGGGGCGGGCGCGGGTCGTCGTGGCAGGCGATTGCGGGTTCCGGCGCGCTGCCAGGGGGCGGCGTCTTCCGGCTGGTCATCGCGGTCCCGGGCGGCCTTGAACCGGGCGCGCGGAATGGCGACTTGCCCGCGTTGGCGGGAGCGGCTCGTGGCGGCCGGCTCCGGCAGCGCCGGTTCTCAGTCGCTTTTCTCTGGAAATTCTGTGGAAACTGTGGAAAGCCTGTGGAACGCCTGTGGATTTATTGTTCACCCGGCCCCCCAGGTGCACATACTCGCGGGCTGGGGCGAGGGGCTCTCCCAAACTACAAGAGAACGTGGGGCGGCGAGATTCGCCGCGTTACCCGATGCATGCTGGTTGCGGCACCTTTCACGACGGCGCCGCGGCGAGCAAACGAATGACAACAACAGGGGGCAGATCAATGAGCACCTTACTGATACTGACGATCGTGACGGTCGCCATCGTCCTTTTCTTCGACTATACCAACGGCTTTCACGACGCCGCCAACATCGTCGCGACGATCATCGCGTCGCGGGCGATGACCCCGGCGCAGGCGGTGATCATCGTCGGCACCTTCGAGTTTCTCGGCCCGCTGCTCGGCGGGACGGCGGTTGCCAACACCATCGGCAAGTTCGTCACGCTGGGCGACGTCCAGGCCGTTGCTGTCGCTGGCCATCCTGATCAGCGGGCTGATGGGCGCCATCGTCTGGAATCTCGCCACCTGGTATTTCGGCATCCCGTCGTCGTCGTCGCATGCGCTGGTGGGCGGCCTGATCGGCGCCGTCTGCGTCTCCGCCGGCATCGACCATGTGGTCTGGGGCTTCTCGGAACTGATGCAGCGGCAAGCTGACCGGCATCACGAAGGTTCTGGCCTCGCTGATCCTCTCGCCATTGCTCGGTTTCTGGGTCGGCTTCATCATCCTTCGCCTGTTCAAGTTCGCCCTGACGGCGGCGACGCCCTCCGCCAACAAGGGGCTGCGCTATGCCCAGTACTTCACTTCCGCCGGCCTCGCCTTCTCGCACGGCGCCAACGACGCGCAGAAGAGCATGGGCATGCTGACCCTGGCCCTGCTGCTCGGCGGCTTCATCGACAAGTTCGAGGTTCCGTTCTGGGTCATGCTGGCCTGTGCCGCCGCGATCACGCTGGGAATTCTCTCGGGCGGCTGGCGGATCGTCCGCACCCTCGGCTTCTCGATCTACCGCGTCCGCCCGGTTCATGCCCTCAGTTCGCAACTGACGTCGGCGCTGATCATCATGTCCGCGTCGGTGCTCGGCGCGCCGGTATCGACGACCCACGTCGTCGCCACCTCGATCATGGGCATCGGCGCCGCCGAGCGTCCGAAGTCGGTGCGCTGGAAGAAGGCCAAGGATATCGGCATCACCTGGCTGATCACCATCCCCGGTTCCGCACTGGTTGCAATCGTTACATTCGCACTGGTTAATCTCTTCATCGGAAAGGCTTAAAAATGAACGCCGAAGCAAGCAAAGGCAGCACCAAGAAATCTCTCGGCAAGCGGGTCGTCGAGCGGGTATTTCCGAAGGTCCCGAACTTTTTCGCCCTGCTCGCCGAACAGAGCGCCAATGTCGGCGTCACCGCCGGCCTGCTGGTCGAGTACATGGGGTCGAGCAGCCCGGAAGTCGCCAAGAAGATTACCGAGGCCGAGTACGAGGGGGACCGGATCAAGATCCAGAACCTGACGCTGCTCAACGAAGCGTTCTCGACCCCGATCGACCGTGAGGACCTGCACCGCGCCATCATCAATCTCGACGAGATCATCAACAGTTGCAAGACCATCGTCGTCGAGATGGACGCCGACCTCCTCGGCGTCAAGGCCGACAAGTTCTGCATCGAGATGGCGGCCTACCTGAGGGAAGGCGCCGAGGCGATCTCCCAGGGTTACGGGCGCCTGGGCAGCGACCCGAAGGCCGGCCGCGCCGATGCCGACAAGGCCGAAAAGGCCGTCAAGAAGTTCACGAAGACGTACCGGCGCGCCCTCGCCGAGTTGTTCCAGGACAACGATTTCCACAACATCTTCCGGCGCAAGGAAATCTATACCCAGTTGTCGCATGCGGCCTTGCGCATGAACGTCTGCAACAGCACGCTGCTCGACATCGTCGTCAAGCTGACCTGACGCCTCCCGCCCCGCGCCGGGCAACGCCGGCGCGCTGGCAACTCTGATCGGGGAAGGCCGCAAGGCCTTCCCCGATTCGTTTCCGCGATCCGCCGCCCGGCGCGGGATTCGCCACGGCTGCCAGCCCGGTCCATGGACAATTGCCGTCACGGCGAATCGCGGTGATGCCGACGGGCGTCAGGATGCAACCGTGACCGTCGATTCGCCGGGGGCGCATGCCCGAGTCATCGACAACGCCCGCTGGCGACGCTCTGGCGGCCAAATCCGGGACACGCCCCTTTGCGGCATCAAGGCGAACGCCATTGCCCCGAAATGTGACAAATGGATGCGGGTTGGCGAAATATACGCCAAAGGCATTGCCATGGGCATAATTCCATGACAATGGGGGTTAATTTGTCTTGACAAGTTGACGAAGATCAAACCTATTTTGGTGCCAACCCCTTGCGTGACCTAGTCCCTAAGAAGTAGAGTAAGCATTCTATAAGTCCAGCTTTTTTAACCAGGGGGGAAACTTGTCATGCTCAGCAGTCTGATGCCTCAACGCAAGGAATTCTATGAACTTCTTGCCGCGCTTTCCGATCGTGTCGTCGCCGGCGGCAACGCCACCTTGCGCTTGATGAACGGCCTCGGCGGTACCACCGAGGACCTGTCCACGCTGGTCGCCGAAGTCAGCCTGCTCGAGCAGGCCGGCGACAAGATCAAGGCGCAAGTGGTCACTCTGCTGCACCGCTCGTTCACCACGCCGATCAACCGCGACCAGATCCATTCGCTGGTCATCGAACTCGACGGTGTGCTGAACGCGCTCGAGGACGTGGCGCGGGCGGTGGCGATGTACAACATCAAGGAATCCACCGCCGAGGCGCGCGAACTGGCCTCGCTCGGGGCCGACGCCTGCATGCGCCTGAACCGCGCCGTCACCGGCATCGGCGAAAAGGCCCGCCGCCCGGAAGTCATCGGCTTCTGCAAGGAGATCGAGGAAATCGAGGCGAAGGCCGACCTCGTGCAGCGCAAGGCGATCACCAAGCTCTTCGACGGCAGCGGCACGGCCTGGAACGCGGTCAAGATGAGCCGCTTCTACGCGCTGCAGGAAGTCGTTCTTGACACCTGCGAAGAGGCGGCCAAGACCATCGAAGAAATCCTGATCGAAAATTCCTGAGGGGCGCGCGAAATGGAAGCACTCACCATGAGCATCTGGACGCTCGGTTTCCTGATCTTCATCGCGTTGGCATTCGACTTCATGAACGGGTTTCATGATGGCGCGAATTCCATCTCGACGATCGTCGCTACCGGCGCCCTGACTCCCAAGCAGGCGGTGCTGTTCGCCGCGTTCTTCAACTTTGCCGCGCTTTTCGTCTTCCAGCTCAAGGTGGCGGCGACCATCGGCAAGGGGACGGTTGACCCGTCCTTCGTTGACTATTACGTCATTTTCGGCGCCTTGATCGGGGCGCTCGCCTGGAACATCATCACCTGGTACTACGGCATCCCGTCGTCGTCGTCGCACGCGCTGGTCGGCGGCCTGGTCGGCGCCACGTGTGCCAAGGCCATGTCGGGCGCGCCGATCGTCTGGTCGGGCTTCGGCAAGATCCTCGCGTTCATCATCATCTCGCCGCTGGTCGGCTTCGTCATCGGCGCCCTGCTGATGATTCTGATGGCCTGGATCTTCCGCAAGCATACGCCGCACGAGGCGAGCAAATGGTTCCGCAGCGGGCAGTTGCTGGCGGCGGCGCTCTACAGCCTCGGTCACGGCGGCAACGACGCGCAGAAGACGATCGGCATCATCTGGCTGCTGCTGATCACCGCCGGCGTCGCGACCAAGGACGTGGCGACGCTGCCGATGTGGGTCGTCTATTCGTGCTACTTCGCCATTGCCTGGGGAACGTATCTCGGCGGCTGGCGCATCGTCAAGACCATGGGTTCGAAGATTACCAAGCTCAATTCGGTCAGCGGCTCGTGCGCCTCGATGGGCGGCGCGATTGCCCTCGGTCTCGCGACCTTCGCCGGCATCCCGGTATCCACCACGCATACCATCACCGGCGCGATCGTCGGCGTCGGCGCGGCATCGGATGTCAAGGCGGTGCGCTGGGCGGTCACCGCCAACCTGATGGTCGCCTGGATACTGACGATTCCGGCGTCCGGCCTGATCGCCGGGATCTTCTGGTACCTTGGCACGAAATTCCTCTGATCAATACAAGGAACGCTGATCATGTCATCAAGTAACTTTCTACCGAAGCGCGCCGAGTTCTTCGCCTTGCTGGCGGCCCACACCGATCGTGTCATCGCCGGGGCGAACGCCACGTCGCGGCTGGTCAATGGCCTCGGCAATCCCGCCGGGGCCGCTGAAGCCGCCACCCTGATCGAAGAGGTGACGGCCAATGCGGCCAGTGCCGAGCGCATCAAGGCCGATTTCGTGCAGATCCTGTACGAGGCGTTTACCACCCCGATCAGTCGCGATCTGCTGCACACGCTGATTCTCGATCTCGACCGCGTGGTGGGCAAGCTGCAGAACGTCGCCGACGCCATAAGCATGTACGGCGTCGGCGAAGCGACAGCCGAGAACCGCGCGATGGCCGCGCTGGCGGTCGACGCCTGCGCCCGCCTGAACAAGGCGACGATCGGCATGGGCGATACCAAGCAGAAGCCGGAAGACGTCGCCAGGCTCTGCCATGAAATCGCCGATGCCGCCTCGAAGGCCGGCCAGGCGATGAGTGCGGGGGTCACCAAGCTGTTCGCGAAAGAGGGCGACGACGACGCGACGATTCACGCGTTGAAGATGAACCGCTTCTATTTCGCACAGTACTCTGTGATCGACGCCTGCAAGCGCGCATCCAGGGGCATCGAGGAAATCCTGCTCGAAACCGCCTGATCGAGGTTGGCGGGGGCCAGCACTGGCCCCCGCTTTTCCCGCCTCCGCCTGCCATCGCGGATCGCCCTGCCCGGCACCGTCTTTCCCGCCGCTTTGCAAGCCCCTTGCCTCGAGGCGCCGCGCAATTAGCGCCAGCGCTTCCGGACATTCGCCTGTCCCCGCCTGAAAAGCGCCGGCAAACAGTTCCCGTTCCTGATCCACGGCCGCCCGCCTTCATCCGGCCGCGCCCGCATCCGCGTTCGCGGCGGCCAGGATGTCGCCGCCAGTGGTATGCTCGCGATGCCCCGGGCGCGTTCGCCGGGCGTAGCCAGCCGCCAGCCCATGACCGAAACCCTGCGCGAAGCCCTCAGCCTGCTGGGCGCCTTCGACCACCGCCTGCTCCAGATCGTCGGACTCTCGCTGCGCGTGAGCCTGACGGCGCTTGTCATCGGCACGCTGATCGGCCTGCCCCTCGGCGCCGGGCTGGCGGTGGCGGATTTTCGCGGACGCGGGGCCTTGGTCGTTGCCCTGAACGCCCTGATGGGGCTGCCATCGGTGGTGGTCGGTGTCCTCGTCTATCTGGCGCTGTCGCGCAGCGGGCCGTTCGGCGCTTACGGCCTGCTGTTCTCGCCGACGGCGATGATCGTCGCCCAGAGCGTCCTCGTCGTCCCGCTGATCGCCGCCGTGACCCGGCAGATCGTCGAGGATGCCTGGCGTGACTACGCGCCGGAGCTGTCGCTGATCGGCATCAGCCGTCGCCAGGCCATCGTGCTGCTGCTGGCCGATTGCCGCTTTTCGCTGTCGGTCGCCACCCTGGCCGGACTCGGGCGGGCGATGTCCGAAGTCGGCGCGGTGATGATCGTCGGCGGCAACATCGACGGCTATACGCGGGTGATGACGACGGCGATCGCGCTGGAAACCAGCAAGGGCGACCTTGCCTTGTCGATTGCGCTGGGCCTCGTCCTGATGACGCTGATTCTCGGCCTCAATATCGCCGTCCATTTCATCCGCGGCTGGGCGTTGCGGAGGTATGGCTGATGTTTCCGCTGCGCATCGCTGCCCTGCGTTTCGCCCCGGAAGGCCGGGTGGTGCTCGACGAGCTCGACCTCGTTCTTGCCGGCGAGGGAATCAGCGTCATTCTCGGCCCCAACGGCAGCGGCAAGACGGTGCTGCTCAGGCTGCTCGCCGGACTGCTGCCGGCGCACGGCGGATCGATCGTCTGGGGCGCGGCGCCGCAGCCGGCCGGCCGGCTGGCGATGGTCTTCCAGCAGCCGATGCTCCTGCGCATGTCGGTCTTCGCCAATGTCGAATTCGCACTGCGCCCGCAGGCGCTGACGCCTGCCGCGCGCCGCGCGCGGACGACCGAGGTGCTGGAGCGCGTCGGCCTGGCCTATCGCGCGCGGGATTCCGCCCGCCTGCTTTCCGGCGGCGAGCGCCAGCGCCTGGCGCTCGCCCGCGCCTGGGCGATGCGCCCGCGCCTGCTGCTGCTCGACGAGCCGACGGCCAGTCTCGACCCGTCGGCGACCGAGGCCGTCGAGCGCATCATCCGCGAAATCCGCACCGAAGGCGCCAAGGTGCTGATGACGACGCACAATCTCGGGCAGGCCACCCGGCTCGCCGACGACATCATCTTTCTGGCGGAGGGCCGCGTGCAGGAGCACGAACCGGCGCAACGCTTTTTCGCCCACCCGCAATCGCCGGCGGCGCGGGCTTTCATGCAAGGAGAACTGCCATGGCGCATCGCTTTCGATCATTGATGCTTGTCCTCGGCCTGCTGGCCGGCCCGGTCCACGCCGAGGAAACCCTGGTCGTCGCGTCGACCACGTCGACCGAGCAGTCCGGCCTGTTCGGCTGGATTTTGCCCAGGTTCGAGCAGTCGACCGGGATCAAGGTGCGCGTCGTCGCCGTCGGCACCGGCCAGGCGCTCGACATCGGCCGCCGCGGCGATGCCGACGTGCTGCTCGTGCATGATCGTGCCGCCGAGGACAGGTTCGTCGCCGAAGGTTATGGCAGCTACCGCCAGGACGTGATGTACAACGACTTCGTCTTCATCGGACCGAAGGACGACCCGGCGAAAATCCGCAATGCCGGCAGTGCGCTGAATGCCCTGAAGGCGATCGCCGCCAGCGGCCAGCCGTTCATCTCGCGCGGCGACAAGAGCGGCACGCACGCCGCCGAGCTGCGCCTGTGGAAGGACGCCGGCGTCGATCCGAAGGCGCTGTCCGGCTACAAGGAAACCGGCAGCGGGATGGGCCCGACGCTGAACATGGCGGCGGCGACCAACGCCTACACGCTGTCCGACCGCGCCACGTGGTACGCCTTCAGGAATCGTCGCGACCTCGACCTGGTGCTCGCCGGCGACCCGGTGCTGTTCAACCCTTATGGCGTGATTCCGGTGAATCCGGCGCGCCATCCGCATGTCAAGAAGGATGCCGCCGAGCGCTTCGCCCGGTGGCTGACCTCGCCGGCCGGCCAGGAAGCGATTGCCAGCTTCCGCGCCGACGGCCAGCAAGTCTTCTTCCCCAACGCCAGGAAATGATGCGATGATCGATACCTCCTCCTGCGTTTCGCGCGCTCCCGAAAACCGCGCCCTCTCCGCCGCCGAGGCGCGCGATCGCATGCTGGCGGAGGTCGTGCCGATCTCCGGCCGGGAATTGGTGCCGGTGCGCGGCGCGCTCGGACGCATCCTGGCCGCCGACATCGTTGCCCCGCACGATGTCCCGGCGCACGACAACTCGGCGATGGACGGCTACGCGGTGCACTTCGCCGGCCTTGCCGCCACCGGCGAAACGCGGCTGACCGTGGTCGGCACCGCCTTTGCCGGGAGCGCCTTCTCGGGACTCGTCGGCAACGGACAGGCGGTGCGCATCATGACCGGCGCCGTGCTGCCGGCGGGCGCGGATACCGTCGTCGTCCAGGAGGCGACGCGGCTCGAGGATGGCGTCGTGATCGTTCCCGCCGGCCAGCGGCAGGGCCAGAACACCCGCCGCGCCGGCGAGGATCTGGCACGCGGTGCCGTCGCCTTGCCGGCCGGCAAGCGGGTCGGCCCGGCCGAACTGGGGCTGATCGCCTCGCTCGGCATCGCCGAGGTGGCGGTCAAACGCCGCCTGCGCGTCGCCTTCTTTTCGACCGGCGACGAACTGGCGTCGATCGGCAAGCCACTGGCGCCGGGCGAGGTCTATGACAGCAACCGCTACACGCTGCACGGATTGCTGACCCGGCTCGGCGCCGACATCATCGACCTCGGCGTCGTTCCCGACCGTCCGCAAGCACTCGAGGCGACGCTTGCCGAAGCCGCGCAGGTGGCCGACGCGATCATCACCACCGGCGGCGTCTCGGTCGGCGAGGCCGATTTCGTCCGCGACATTCTCGCCAAGCTGGGCGAGGTCAGTTTCTGGAAACTGAATATCAAGCCCGGCCGCCCGATGGCCTTCGGCAGGGTCGGCAAGGCGTGGCTGTTCGGGCTGCCCGGCAACCCGGTGGCGGTGATGGTCAGCTACACCCAGTTCGCCCTCGACGCACTGCTGCGCCTATCGGGCCTCGACCCGCTGCCGGAGCGTCCGCTGCTGACCGTCGCCGCCGGCAATGCGATCAGGAAACAGCCGGGACGCCGCGAATACCTGCGCGGGCAGGTTGTCGCGGTCGACGGCCGCTGGCAGGTCAAAATCACCGGCAACCAGGGATCGGGCGTGCTGCGCTCGATGTCCGAGGCCAACTGTTTCGTCGTGCTGCCGGAGGAGTGCGCCGGAGTGAATGCCGGCGACAGCGTGCAGGTGCAGTTGTTCGACGGGCTGTAGCCGGGGTCAGTCGGCCACTTCGACCTGGCCGCTGACGGTCGTCGTCACCAGGCTTTCGCCCGCTTCCATCGGCACCGGCGGCGCCGCCGCCATCTCGGCCACCATGGCGCGGCCGGCCCGCGGCATCGGCATCGGCGGCATCTGGCCGCTCTGATGGATGCTCAGGTGACGAATCGTGTACGGCTTGCCGAGCACCTCGGCGACGACCGCGGCGCGCTGGCGAAAGGCGGCAATGGCCTCGCGGGTCGCTTCGTCCTCGACCTTCCGGCGCGTCTCCGGCGTCGGCAGTTGATTGACGTCGCTGACCGCCAGCCGCATCTGCTGCAACTGCCCGAGCAGCTCGGAAACCGCCGCCGCGTCGCGCGATTCGAGAATCAGTTCCGAGCGGACGCGCCAGCTTTCTATCTTCTGGTTCTGCGAATAGACCGGGAAAGTGCTCTGGCGGCCGCTCTTGACCGAGATAGCCGGCCTCGCCTTGATGACCTTGAGTCCTTCGGCGACGTCCTGATTGACGCGGCGCGCCAGTTCGCCCGGGTTGCTGCCGCTGGCCTCGGCGAAAACCGTGGCACGCACCATGTCATTGGCCGCCGGGCGGCTTGCTTCGGCCGTCAGGTCAACGGTGGTGCCGGCGCCGGCAGCCGTGCACAGCAGCATGCCGGTCAGCAGCGTAAGGGTGGTTTTGCGCCTGGCGTTCATCTTTCCCCAGTGTCGCCTTGCAGTTCGCCGACAATGCGCTCGCAATGCGCGATGTGACGCATCGCCACGGTATTGACCGACCAGTAGCCGATCCCGGCGGCGATGACCTGGCCAGCGATCGGCACCAGCCGCGCGGCTTCCATCGTCGTCAGGCGCAGGCCGACGATGCGAACGATGCGCCCGACCAGCACCGGCGTCGTCAGGCGCGCGGCGAGAGTGCCGCCGGCGCCGGCCAGCAGCCGATAGACAATGGCCTGGCGCTGGCTGGAGAGCCTGCCGATCTGTTCCTCGCTGAGGCCGAAATGCTCGTTGATGCGGTTGATCAGCCGGGTCATCAAGGCCAGATCGGTCGCCAGATCGATTCCCGGGACCGGAATCAGCGAAGTCGCCGCCGCAAGTGCGGCCCGCCGCCGGGCCATGGCGCGGCACTCCTTGCGCAGTGACTCGGTCGGATTGCTCGCGGGCGCGTCGGCCCAGACGGCATCGGCGGTGGTGGCAGCAGTCATGTCATGCGCTCCCTGCTCAGGACCCGCTGGACCCGCTACCGCGCACCTTGCCGTACGATGAACAGCAGCAGGATGGCGACGACCACCGAGGCGATGAAGCCGGCGCCCTCGCCCGCTTGGTACCAGCCGAGGTACTGGCCGATGACGCCGGCGAGGAAGGAGCCGGCGATGCCGAGGAGGATGGTGACGATGAAACCCATGTTCTCCTTGCCGGGGTGCAGGAATTTGGCGAGCACGCCAATGACGAAGCCAAGCACGATTGTCCACAAGATGCCCATGTTCCGATTCCTCCTCGATTGACGAACTTTGACCCGGCGCGCGGGCAAGCGTTCATGTTAGCGCGGGTTGGGCTTCGCGAGTTGGCTGAACAGTCAAAAAATCCGGCTGGCCGCGTTGCCGGCGCCGGCGTTAAGATGGTCGCGCCAAGGAGGGCGACGACATGACCGCGAAATTTCTCGATGACCTGCACCCCGGCGAAAGATTCGTCACCGGCGGCATCACGCTGAGCGAGAGCGAAATCATCGGATTTGCGCTGACTTACGACCCGCAACCGTTTCACCTGAATGCCGTGGTCGCCGCCGAGTCGATCTACGGCGGGCTGATCGCCAGCGGCTTCCAGGTTGTCGCGCTGACCTTCCGGCTGTTCATCCAGTCGGGCATGTTTGCCGATTCGAGCATGGGCTCGCCGGGCATCGACGAGTTGCGCTGGTTCGCCCCGGCGCGGCCGGGCGACACGCTGCATGCGGAAGTCGAGGTGATGGCTGTCCTTCCGTCGAAATCGAAAGCCGATCGCGGCATTGCCCGCCTGCGCTACTCGGCGTTCAACCAGCGCCACGAACTGGTGTCGAGCTTCGTCGTCAATCATCTGCTGCTGCGCACGCCGGCGGCGTAAGCGCCTAGAACAGCCGCCGGTGCCTGAGCGCGCCGGGCGCGTGCGAGAGCAGGGTGGACAGCACGAGGATCGCCCAGAACACCGGCAGCGCCGAAGCCGGATGAGCCACCATGAGGGCAACCAGCGCGAGCTTGGCGAGCACGCCGAAGCCGGCGACTTCGCGGAGGTGCGCCGGGTTCGCCCAGGCATCGCCGGCGAACATGGCAAGCCCGGAGATCAGCGTCAGCCAGGCGGCGGTTCCCGCCTCGCCGGCGCCGAGCAGCGCCGCGCCGAGCAGGACGATGCCGGCGAGGTGAACGGTGCGCAGGCTCAGGTTGAGCCAGCGGCGGCCGGGGAAATCGCGGACATCGTCACGGTGCTTGAGCATGAGAACGCGGAGGGGTATAAGATTGCGCATTATGTCCGAACTCGAACTGCTTGCCGAACGCCTCGGCCGCGAGTTGCTGAACCGCGGGGAGTGGCTGGCGACCGCCGAATCCTGCACCGGCGGCTGGGCGGCGCAGGCGGTGACGGCCGTTGCCGGCAGTTCCGCCTGGTTCGACCGCGGCTTCGTGACCTACTCGAATGACGCCAAGATCGAAATGCTGGGAGTGACGGCGACGACGCTGGAACGCCACGGCGCGGTTTCCGAGGCCACGGCGCGGGCGATGGCGCAAGGCGCCCTGAAGCATAGCCGGGCCATCTGGGCTTTGGCCATTACCGGCATCGCCGGCCCGACCGGCGGCACGCCGGCCAAGCCGGTTGGCATGGTCTGCCTTGCCTGGGCGCAGCGCAACGGCGGCTGCGAAGCACTGACCTGCCAGTTCGCCGGTACCCGCGCCGAGGTTCGCCAGCAGGCGGTGCGCCTGGCGTTGAGCGGCGCGCTCAAGCGGGTGATGGCCGCGACGCTGATGGCGTGAGCGGCTGTCGCGGTCGACGCGCTATTTCGACCGAATTTCAGGACCCGCCTCGGCGGCAATCTCCCTGAGCAGGCCTTCGACCATCCTGGCGGCCCGGCCCTGCGGCTTGCGGTAGGCGACCCAGGTGCCCCTGGTGTCGCCGGGCAGGGTGTAGATGGAGATCGTGAACGGGCAGAGCACGATGTAGTGCGGGCTGCTTTCCATCATCTTGCGGGACAGGCTGGCCGAGCAGAATTCGACGGTCTCGGCCTGGTCGAATATCTTCCTGGTGGCGCCGATATCGGCGCCGGTGCGCTCCAGCATGTCGGCGATGCGCGCCGTGTAATTGATCACGATGCCGCGATTCTCGACGGCCGTGACGATTGCGTCACGGGTGTCGGTGAAACTGCTGCCGACCTGGCGCCGGACCATCCATTCTTCGGCGAAAGCCAGGTTGACGCTGGAGACGAGGACAAACAGGGCGAGAAGTCGGCGCATGGAAACCTCCACAGGGATGATGGTGATGCCGCAATTCTAAACCCTGCTGCGGTCAACGCCGGAAGACAGGGCGAAATTCGTCAGCCTGGCGCCCGGGCCGCGCGGTAGTGGGGGCGAATTCGCGACGGCAATTGAAAAACCCCGCCGCAGCGGGGTTTGTCCGGGCCTTGGGGGCGCCTCAGCGATCGAGATTCCGGCGCCGACGTGCCAGCCCGAGACCGACCAGCCCGAGACCGAGGAGAGCCAGGGAACTGGGTTCGGGAACACTGTTACCGACGGTCTTGGCCCGGAATACCGCGTCGTTGAAATCCCGATCGGACCCGATGATCTTGTCTTCGAAAGCGACCTGGAACCACGCGTCGGGAAGACTGGTAATACGAGCGAAACCAGAATTCGAAAACAGCGGCAAGACGTAGTCCGGGGCCGTGATGAAGAACAGCAGTTGGTCGCCCGGATCGATTCCGTAACCGGCGAGAGTGGACTGGCTGAAACTCTTCTGCCCGCCGGCGTCGTTGACAAACAGGAACTGACTACCAAAAACTGGATTGCGCTGGTTGAGCAGGTAGATCCTGTTGTCGTAACCCGAATCGGAGTTCAGGTTCTCGACGATGAGCGTGCCGCCATCATAGATCAGATGCCCGGAATTCACCTGAAGCGCCTGGGCGCTCAGCGCGCAGGTCGCCAGTACCAGCGTTCCGAGGAGCTTTGAAATCTTCTTGAGTGTCATTGCGTACTCCATTGATCAGATTGGTTTCAGGTGAAGTGAATGCTTCGTGGCGAAATACAAGCATACACCGTGCCCGTTATTGTTAATTCAATGATTTCAACGGGTTGAAGTTTCATTCGGCAATCGCCTGCTTTCGTAGTGTAAGAAAATCCGACAATTCCCAGGTGCCATGGCCCCCTCGCTCAGAGTGCGTCAGCCCGGCAGCGGCTCGAACAGCGCCGCGAGATCGTCGGTGCCGAACTTGAGTTCGACACCGCGATCCTCGGAAAGGATGCCGGCGGCCAGTTCGGCCTTTCTTTCCTGCAGCGCGAGGATCTTCTCCTCGATGCTGCCGCTGACGATCAGCTTGTAGACGAACACCGGCTTGTCCTGTCCGATGCGGTGGGCGCGGTCGGTGGCCTGGTTCTCGACGGCGGGGTTCCACCACGGGTCGTAGTGGATGACGGTGTCGGCGGCGGTCAGGTTGAGGCCGACGCCGCCGGCCTTCAGGCTGATCAGGAAGATCGGGACTTCACCGGCCTGAAAGCGGCTGATCGGCGTTTCACGGTCGCCGGTGTCGCCGGTGAGCAGCGCGTAATCGAGGCCGATGTTGGCGAGTTCGTGCTCGATCAGCGCCAGCATGCTGGTGAATTGCGAGAAGACGAGGATGCGCCGGCCCTCATCGACCAGTTCCGGCAACATCGCCATCAGCAGGTCGAGCTTGGCGCGTTCCTTGACCTTGCGCGCCGAACCGGCCTTGACCAGGCGCGGGTCGCAGCAGACCTGGCGCAGCTTCAGGAGCGCGTCGAGGATGACGATCTGGCTGCGGCTGAAGCCCCTGCTGGCGATTTCGTCGCGCACCTTGACGTCCATCGCCGCGCGCACCGTTTCGTAGAGATCGCGTTGTCCGCCCTCGAGTTCGACATTGCGCACGATGATGGTCTTGGGCGGCAGTTCCTGGGCGACATCTTCCTTCTTGCGGCGCAGGATGAAGGGCCGGATGCGCCGGGCGAGCAGGTCGCGACGCCGGCTGTCGTTCTGCTTTTCGATCGGCGTCCGCCAGTGCCTGGCGAACTGCCGGCCGCCGCCGAGAAATCCGGGCAGCAGGAAATCGAACTGGCTCCACAACTCGCCGAGATGATTTTCCAGCGGCGTGCCGGTCAGGCACAGGCGGTGCCGGGTGTCGATCCGGCGCACGGCCTCGGCGCCGCGGCTCTGCGCGTTCTTGACGGTCTGCGCCTCGTCGAGGATCAGCAGGTGGTAGCTGTACCGCATCAGCTCGTCGGCGTCGCGCCAGAGCAGCGGATAGGTGGTCAGGATCACGTCGTGGCCGGGGATTTCGGCGAAGCGGCTCTTGCGCTCCGGGCCGTGCAGCGAGAGCACCGAGAGGTCGGGGGCGAAGCGCGCGGCTTCGTGCTTCCAGTTGAAGATCAGCGAGGTCGGCAGGACGATCAGCGCCGGCCGGTCGAGGCGTCCGGCTTCCTTTTCGAGGAGCAGGTGGGCCAGCGTCTGCGCCGTCTTGCCGAGGCCCATGTCGTCGGCGAGGATGCCCGAGAGATTCTGCTCGCGCAGGAATTGCAGCCAGGCCAGGCCTTCCTTCTGGTAGTCGCGCAGTTCGAGGCGCAGGCCGGCCGGCGAGGCGATGCTCGATACCCCCTGGGCAGCGCGCAACTGGTCGGCCAGGCGCCAGGATGTCGCCCTGGCCCTTGAACTGCCAGCGGCTCGTGTCGTTGAGCTCGGCCAGGCGCGGCGCGTCGAAGCGCGAGACGCGCAGGGTGTCGCCGCCGGAAAAGCCGTCGAAGAGGTCGATCAGCGTCGCCGCCAGCGGCTTGATGCGGCTGGCCGGGACGCGGACGCGCTGACGCAGCGGCGTCTGCAACTCGATCGGCTCGTCGTCGGCAATGGCGTCGATCAGCGTGCTGTCGAGCCAGCGCGCGTCGCGACGGAACAGCGCGGCGAGCAGCGGGGCCAGCGCCAGGCGCTGACCGTTGACGATGATGCCCATGTCGAGATCGAACCAGCCATTGTCGGATGCGACGAGGTCGGCTTCCCAGCCATCGACCTCGAGCAGGTGGTGACGGAAATCGTCCGGGTATTCGACCTGCCAGCCGGCGGCGCGCAAGGCATCGCGGCCCTCGCGCATGAAGATGATCCAGGCGTGTTCGCTGGCCAGCCCGAAGACGCCTTCCGGCGGGCGGCCGAAGGTGTCGAGGGTGTGCGACGGAATCTTCTCGAAGCCGGCTGCGGTCAACGCCTGCAGGGCCTCCCTTTCGGCGTCGTGCCGTCGCTTGAGGTGGACCGTCTCGCCCTCCGGCAGGGTGATGAACTCGTGGTGGTCGCCGGGCCGGATATCGACATCGGCGTAGCGGAAGAGCGGCCGCGCGACATCGAAAGCGTCGCCGGTCAGACTGCTTGCATAGCCGCGCCAGGCGCGGTTGCCGTGGGTCGGGATGGTGTCGAGCTGGAGGAGCGGCTGCAGCGGCGCATCGACGATGCGCAGGTGGATCGTCGCGTCCTCCGCCGGTTTCGGCAGGTCGGGGGCAAGTTCGGCCAGGGTCTGGGCGACGACCGCCGCTTCCTTGGCCGAGAGTGGCGGCAGGCTGAACAGGCGGCTGATCACCGCCGGATTGCCGGCGACCTCGAGCGGGCCGGCTTCGCCTTCGCCGATGTCGACATACCACGGAGGCTGCAACGGGACGACCAGCGCCGCCGGCGGTTCGGCGATCAGTTGCGGACGCTGCTGGCCGCGCGCGTTGACGCGCCAGCCGACCCGGGCCGGGCGCGGGCCGCCCTCGCCCAGCGGCAGACCGTCGCCGCTATCGACGTAGAGGCGGCCGCTGCGCGCCAGGCGCTCGAGCGCCTGGGCGCCGTGCCGCGGCCCGAGGCCGAAGGCGCGCAGCCCGGCGGTTTCATGCAGGCGGTCGGCCCACAAGGCGCGCAGGATGCCCAGGTCTTCCTCGTTGACGAACTGCGGCGGATTGACCAGCGCGCGTTCGATGTTCCACCACTCGTCGGCGCTGTCGGGGAACTTGCCCTTGGCGATCTCGATTCCGAAATGGCGCTGGTCCGGCGTCCATTTCAGCATGTAGAAAAGCTGCTGGCGGCTGCCGGACGGACGTGCCTTCTTCTTGGCGACGGCAATCGACGCGCGGCGCAGGTCCTCGACCCACGAGAGAACGCCGGGGCTGACGCGGTCCGGGACGTTGCGCTCGGCGATGGCGCGCAGCAGCATGGCGGCGACGTGTTTGCAGTGGCTGCCGACCGGGCAGCTGCAGTTGCTGAAGAGGACCGGCACGCCGAGCCGGCCGGTGACCAGTTTCGCCATCGCCAGGTAGGGTTTGCGGGCGCTGCCGGGAATGACGGCACGGATGAATTCGGGCGCGATTTCGAGGTCCTGGACACCATCGACATAAGCGCGCGCCTTGTCCAGTTCGCGCTGGCCAAGCCAGTCACGCAGGTGTTTCTCGGTATAGGTGTCGAGGGAAGGAGGCAGCATCCGGATTCAGTAGAGCGACAGTCCGATCAGCGCTGCCAGCAGCAGCGCGATTGCGGCCAGCCAGCGGCTTTGCTGTTTCTGGGCGGCGATCAGGCGTTCGAGTTGCACCTGCAGGTCGGCGGCCGGTTCGCGCGCCAGCGCCTGATGAATCAGGCGCGGCAGTTGCGGCACGGTACGCGCCAGGTAGGGGGCTTCCTGCTGGAAGGCGCGCAGCAAGCCGCGCTGGCCGACCTGTTCGCTCATCCAGCGCTCGAGAAAGGGCTTGGCGGTCGTCCACAGGTCGAGTTCCGGGTCGAGCTGGCGGCCAAGACCCTCGATGTTGAGCAGCGTTTTCTGCAGCATGACCAGTTGCGGCTGAATCTCGACGTTGAAGCGCCGCGATGTCTGGAACAGGCGGAGAAGCACCTTGCCGAAGGAAATGTCCTTCAGCGGCCTGTCGAATATGGGCTCGCACACCGAGCGGATGGCCGACTCGAATTCGTCGACGCGGGTGTCCTTGGGCGCCCAGCCGGACTCGATGTGCGCCTCGGCGACGCGCTTGTAGTCGCGGCGGAAGAAGGCGAGGAAGTTTTGCGCCAGGTAGTTCTTGTCGCTGTCGGTCAACGTGCCGACGATGCCGAAATCGAGGGCGATGTAGCGGCCGTCCGGGGCGACGAAGATGTTGCCCGGATGCATGTCGGCATGGAAGAAGCCGTCGCGGAAGACCTGGGTGAAAAAGATCTCGACACCGGCTGCCGAGAGCTTCGGCAGGCTGATGCCATCGGCGCGCAGCCGGTCGACCTGCGAAATCGGCGTCCCCTTCATGCGCTCCATGACCATGACGGTCCGCGTGCAGTGGTCCCAGTACACCTCGGGCACGATCAGCAGCGCCGAGTTGGTGAAGTTGCGGCGCAGTTGCGAGGCGTTGGCCGCCTCGCGCATCAGGTCGAGTTCATCGCGCAGGTACTTGGCGAACTCGGCGACCACCTCGCGCGGCTTGAGGCGCCGGGCATCCGACCACAGTCTTTCGAGCAGGACGGCGAAGGTGTCGAGCAGCGCGAGGTCGTGCTCGATGACCGAGAGCATGTTCGGGCGCAGGATCTTGACCGCGACTTCGTGACCGCCATCCTCTTCCTTCAGCCGGGCGAAGTGAACCTGGGCGATCGAGGCCGAAGCGACCGGTACCGGGTCGAACTCGGCAAACACGTCGCTCGCCGGACGGTGATACGCCTTCTCGATTTCCGCCAGCGCCAGATGCGAATCGAATGGCGGCACGCGATCCTGCAGTTTGGCGAGTTCGTCGGCAATGTCGGTCGGCAGCAGGTCGCGGCGGGTCGACAGCACCTGGCCGAACTTGACGAAAATCGGCCCCAGCGCCTCCAGCGCCATGCGCAGCCGTGCTGCCTGCGGGGCCGAGAGGTCGCGCCAGAACTGCAGCGCATTGGTGAAGCGGACAAGGCGGCCGCTTGGCTCATGCTCGAGCACCATTTCGTCCAGCCCGAAGCGGCTGGCGACGGAGGCGATCTTGAGCAGGCGGAAGAGACGCATGGGCGACAGGGGGCGCGGACGGGCGGGGAAAAGCCAAACAGCCATGTTAACACGCGGGTGGGGCGATTGGTTTCCCGCAGTCAGGGCATTTTGCAATACGCTTGCACCCACGGCGTATAATCGCCATTTGCCTTTCCTGCCTCGAATCAATGGCCCACGATGTCAAATCCCGGCTGACCGAACTGCTACAGCAGGCGCTGGTCAGCGTTGCGCCGACGGCGGCCGACACGCCGATCCACATTGAACGACCGCGCGACCCGTCGCATGGCGATTTCGCCACCAACCTGGCGATGCAACTGGCCAAGGCGCTGAGGAAGAATCCGCGCGAAGTCGCCCGGCTGTTGCTGGCCGAGCTGCCGGCTTCGGGGCTGGTCAGCAGGGCCGAGGTGGCGGGGGCGGGATTCATCAACTTCACGCTCAATGCGCGGGCCAAGGTCAACGTCGTCAGCGCCGTGCTGGTCGCGGGCGACAAGTTCGGGCGCTCGCAGCTCGGCGGCGGGCAGAAGGTGCAGGTAGAGTACGTTTCCGCCAACCCGACCGGCCCGCTGCACGTCGGCCACGGGCGCGGTGCGGCCTATGGTGCGTCCCTGTCGAACCTGCTGGGCTTCGCCGGCTGGGACGTGACGCGCGAGTATTACGTCAATGATGCCGGGCGCCAGATGGACATCCTCGGGCTGTCAACCTGGCTGCGTTACCTCGAACAGCACGGCGTCGTCGTGCCCTTCCCGGCGAATGCCTATCAGGGAAGCTATGTCCGCGACATGGCGGGGCAACTGACGGTGGCGCACGGCGACAAGTACGTTCGTCCCGCCGCCGCGGTGATGACCGGCGTCCCCGGCTTGCCGCAGGCCGACCGCGCCGACGACGAGGCCAGGCAGCAGCGCGAAGTCCATCTCGATGCCCTGATCGCCCGCGCCAAGGAACTGCTCGGCGCCGACTGGGATTACGTGAATCAGCATGCCTTGTCCGAGCAACTGGCCGACTGTCGCGACGATCTGGAAGAGTTCGGCGTCGAGTTCGATGTCTGGTTCTCGGAAAGTGCCCTTTTCGACACCGGGCTGGTCGCGCGTTGCGTCAACCTGCTGGAGCGGAACGGCCATCTCTACGAGCAGAACGGCGCCCGGTGGTTCCGGTCAACCGCCTTCGGCGACGAAAAGGACCGCGTCGTCCAGCGCGAGAACGGGCTGTACACCTATTTCGCTTCCGACATCGCCTACCACCTGAACAAGTTCGAGCGCGGCTTCGACCGGATCATCAACATCTGGGGCGCCGACCACCACGGCTACATCCCGCGCGTCGCCGGCGCTGTCCGGGCGCTCGACCTCGATGCCGACAAGCTGGAGGTGGCGCTCGTCCAGTTCGCCGTCCTCTACCGCAACGGCCAGAAGGCGTCGATGTCCACGCGTTCCGGCGAGTTCGTCACGCTGCGCGAGCTGCGCGGCGAGGTCGGCAACGATGCCTGCCGCTTCTTCTATGCGCTGCGCAAGTCGGACCAGCATCTCGATTTCGACCTCGACCTGGCCAAGAGCCAGACGAGCGAGAATCCGGTCTATTACATCCAGTACGCCCATGCCCGCATCTGCTCGGTCATCGCTCAGTGGGACGGCGATTTCGCATCGCTCGCCGTCGTCGACCTGAAACGCCTCGACAGCGCCCGCGAACTGGCCATCGCCAGCAAGCTCGCCGAATTCCGCGATGTCGTCGAGAATGGCGCGCGTGACCTGGCGCCGCACCTGATCGCCTTCTACCTGAAGGATCTGGCCAGCGAGTTCCATGGCTGGTATAACGCCGAACGCATGCTGGTCAACGATGCCGGCGCTGCGCGATGCGCGTGTCGCGCTGGCCGCCGCGGTCCGTCAGGTGATCCGCAATGGTCTGGGAATCCTGGGTGTCAGTTGCCCGGAATCGATGTAAGGAAACGTCATGAGCCGTGACTTGAAACCCAAGAAAAGCCAGCCGGCAAGGAAGAAAGCGCGCGGCGGCACCCTGATCGGCATGTTCATCGGCCTCGTGATCGGGGTGGTTATCGCTGCGGCGGTGGTCTGGACCATGAACAAGTCGCCGCTGCCCTTCAGCAAGCAGGTGACAGCGCCGCCGCCTCCGCCGGAAGGTGGCAAGTCCAGCGGCGGCAAGGCGGTCACGCCGGGCGGTGATGCCCAGCCGGCGCAGCCGATGGCGCTGCCAGGCAAGCCGGGTGACCCGATTCCCGAAAAGCGCTTCCAGTTCTACGATATCCTGCCGGGCAAGTCCGACGCCGTTCCCGACAAGACGCCGAAACCTGTCGCCAAGGAAGAGCCGAAGAAGGAAGAGCCGAAGAAGGAAGACAAGAAGGAGGAGCCCAAGGAGAGCAAGACCCCGCTCTTCCTGCAGGCCGGTTCCTTCAGCACGCCGCAGGATGCTGACAACCAGAAAGCCAAACTTGCGTTCATTGGAGTGGAGGCCGTCGTGCAACAGGTGATGGTGCAGGACAAGACCTACTATCGTGTCCGGGTCGGTCCGTATACCAAGATCGATGAACTGAACAAGGTCCGCGCCGAACTGGCGAGAAACGGCGTTGAAGCCCAGCTTGTCAAGAACAAGGAGTAAGCCATGCAATTTGCCCGTCGTACTTTTCTCGGTGTGACCGTCGCTGCCGCGCTGGCGATCAGCGTTCCGGCATTGGCGCAGACCGCCGGCAAGGATTACACGCCGGTTTCACCCGCCCAGCCGACCGACGATCCGGCGAAGATCGAGGTGCTCGAATTCTTCAGCTACGGGTGCCCGCACTGCAGCGACTTCAATCCTGTGGTTTCCGCCTGGGCGGCCAAGCTGCCAGGCGACGTCGTCTTCAAGCGGGTGCCGATCACCTTCGGCCGTGCTGCCTGGGCAAATCTCTCGAAGCTCTACTATTCGCTGGAAGCGACCGGCGACCTGGCCCGCCTCGACGGCGAAGTGTTCAAGGCGATCCACAACGATCGTCTCAACCTGTTCGATGATAAGGCGATCTTCGAATGGGTCGCCAAGAAGGGGGTCGATCAGAAGAAATTCACCGAAGCGTTCAATTCGTTCGGCGTCATGAGCAAGGTCAAGCGCGGCGACCAGTTGGCCCAGGCCTACAAGATTCAGGGTGTGCCGGCGATGGCTGTCGACGGCAAGTACCTGGTCGGCGGCAGTGGCTTCAACGAGGTACTGGCCAGCACCGACAAGCTGATCGCCAAGGCGCGCAGCGAGAAGCCCGGCAAGAAATAGTTGGCGCCGAAGGTATTCATCACGGGCGCCTCGTCGGGGATCGGCGAGGCGCTTGCCGTTCATGCGTTTGGAATGGGCTGGGCGGGGTTTTTCAACGGCCTGCCAATCTACAGACCGTCGTGACCGCTACAGCGCGAGCGGTTTAGTCCTTGGATTCATCACCGGCGATGACCTTATGCTCCTGGCAGCTTGCTGACGCTCGACCCCCGCCCGGTGACCGGACTTGGCTAATCCAGATCCCAGAGTTGATGCGCGTCCAGCAGCAGGCGGTAGCGCGACTCCAGCGCCTCGAGTTGCGCGAGCTTCGCCGCCAGTTGCCCTTCATTGGCCAGCCGCCGCGCAGCGAGCAGGTCGTTGAGGCTGCCTTCGCCAAGCTGGTAGGCACGGGCCGTCATGTCGGCGGCGCGCTTCAGTCTCTCAGCGGCGCTGCGGCTCGCCTGCCAGGTGGTCAGCGCGGCTACGGACGAATGGTAGAGCGCGGCAGCTTCAGCGGTGACTTTCAGGTCGGCTGCAGCTTCGCGGCTCGAGGCGACGCCGGCTTCGGCCAGTGCTGCGCTGGCCACCGCCTGGCGGCCGCCACCCGGCAGGCTGATCGCGACATACACACCAAGGATCTGTTCTTCGCCCCCGCGCTCCCGCGCCACCTGAATGCCCAGCGTCGGGTCCGGCAGCCGGTCGCGTCCAGCGCGGCCGGCAGCAAGTTGCGCTTTCTGCATTTCGCCGCGGGCGATGCCTAGTTCGTGGCTGTGTTCGCGGATCAGGCCCACCCATTCACTCTCGCTCCCGCTGATTGCCTGCGGCTCGGCGATGGCCTCGGTCGCGTTTAGCGGCAATCCGGGAAATCGCCGCCGCAAGTCTTCGCTGGCGCCATTCCTGCGTGCCAAGGCCTGCGCCAGTTGTGCTTCGGCCTGAGCCAGGGCCGCCTCCGCCTGAATCGCTTCAAGGCGGGCGGCATCCCCTAGTTGCTGGCGGCGCCGGATCGCCACGGACTGTTTTTCCAGCAGCGCGTACTGCTCTGTCCATTGTGTCGCGCTGGCGCTCTCCTTCAGCCAGACGAACCAGTACCTGAGCAGCGCCCGGCTTGCCTCATGCAAGGCGTCGCCTTGTGCGGTTTCGGCGATGGCGACACCGACCGCCCCGAGTTCCGCGTCTGCCGATGCTTTACCGGGCAGGCGAACCGGCCGTTCCAGCTGGGCATTCCACTCGTTGTAGCGCTCGTCCTGGCCGGAGGAAGGCTGGACCTTTCGCTGATGGGCGGCGAGCCGCAGGTTCCATTCGTAGCTTCCGGCTTCCAGGCGTGCCTTGTTTTCCTCCTCGACCAGAACCTTGCCCCGGGCTGCATCGAACGACGGTGTGGCCCGCAGCACCCGGGCAACCACGTCGGCCGGCGGCAGGTTCGGGGTCAGCTCGGCGGCCAGCGCATTGCCACAGAGACAGGCGAGGAGTGCTGTCAAAACGATCTTCATAGTCGCCCCATCTCGATGACCGGCACCAGCCAGAAAAACATGTTCGCCCTCGGTAGTTCGCTCCTGATCAGCGAAAGCACGGTGCGCATCGCTTCTTCGGAGCCGACCGTCTGAATCCGCGTGCGAGGAGAATGACCGGCGACCAGTTCGCCGGGTTCGACCAGCGCGACGGATGAGCCGTGCCCTTCGGCGTGGCTCGATGTAAAGCCCGGCACCAAGTCGGGCCGGGAGAGCAGCAGGTCTTCGACGTGTTGCGCGATATCGTTGGGCATTACTAGCGAGAGCAGGACATCAGCCATGGCTTTCCTCCGTGAAACTAACGGTGCTTTTTACACCGAAGCGGCGAAACAGGATGGGCAGCAGCACCAGCGTTAATGCGGTCGAGGTGAGCAAGCCGCCAATGACGACGATGGCCAGCGGCCGCTGCACTTCCGAGCCGGGGCCGCTGGCGAAGAGCATCGGCACGAGGCCGAAGGCGGCGATGCTGGCGGTCATCAGCACCGGCCGCAAGCGGCGCTTGGCGCCCTCGACGACCACTTCGCCGACCGGCAGGCCGCGCGCCAGCAACTGGTTGAAGTAGGTGACCATGACGACGCCGTTGAGCACGGCGATGCCGAGCAGGGCGATGAAGCCGACCGAGGCCGGCACCGACAGGTACTCGCCGGAAATCAGCAGGCCGAAGACGCCGCCGATCATGGCGAATGGGATGTTGGAGAGGACCAGCAATGCCTGGCTGACCGAGCCGAAAGTCGAGAAGAGGAGGAAGAAGATCAGCAACAAGGCGACCGGCACCACGATCATCAGGCGTGCCGCCGCCCGCTGCTGGTTCTCGAACTGGCCGCCCCAAGCCAGCCGGTAGCCTTCCGGCAGCTTGACGTCACGGGCGACTGCGGCCTTCGCCTCTTCGACGAAGCCGACCAGATCGCGGTCGCGGACATTGGATTGGACGACGACGTAGCGCTGGGCATTTTCGCGGTCAACCTTGACAGGGCCATCGACGCGCTCGATTCTGGCGACGCTGGCCAGTGGCACGCTGCCGCCGCCGGGTACGCTCAGGCGCAGGGCCGCGAAATCGGCCGGCGAATTGAGCAGGCTGCCCGGCCCACGCAGGACAACCGGCACGCGCCGCCCCTGGTCGATGACGATGCCGACATTGCGGCCTTCGAGGAGGGCTTTCAGATCGTTCTGGATGTCGTCAACATTGAGGCCGAATCTGCCTGCCGCCAGGCGGTCAACCGCAACCTTCAGGTATTGGACGCCGTCGTTCTTCAGCGTGAAGGTATCTTCGGCGCCGTGCACCTTCTTGACTGTTGTCACGATCTCGCCAGCCAGATGGTTCAGCGTCGCGAGGTCGGGGCCGTAAACCTTGATCGCCAGGTCGCCGCGCACGCCGGTCAGCATTTCCGACACGCGCATGTCGATCGGCTGCGTGAAGGAAAAGCCGATGCCGGGGAAGTCGGCCATCACGGCGCGCAACTGGTCGGCCAGCCAGGCCGGGTCGGCGTTGCGCCAGGTGTCGCGCGGCTGCAGCACCATGAAGGTGTCGGTCTGGTTGAGGCCCATCGGGTCGAGGCCGAGTTCGTCGGCGCCGGCGCGGGCGACGATGGCTTTCACTTCCGGCACCTTTTCCAGAATGGCTTTTTGCACGCGGCTGTCGATGGCGATGGTCTGGTCGAGGCCGATCGACGGCAGCTTTTCCAGCTGCATAATGAGGTCGCCTTCGTCCATGGTCGGCATGAAACTCTTGCCGAGCAGCAGGAAGGCGCCGGCGGCGGCGACCAGCGCGATCAGAGGCGCCGATCATGTAGGTCCGGCTGTGGCTCAGGGCCGAGGTCAGCACGCGGTCGTAGGCCGCGGCCAGCTTTTTCACCAGCCACGGTTCGTGATGCGCGCCGCGCTTGATCAGGTACGAGGCGAGCACCGGCACCACGGTCAGCGACAGCAGCAGCGAGGAGGCCAGCGCGAAGACGATGGTCAGCGCAACCGGTCCGAACATCTTGCCTTCCAGCCCCTGCAGGGTGAGCAGCGGCAGGAAGACGATGATGATGATGACGATGCCGGAAGTCACGGGAGAGGCCACCTCGCGGGCTGCACGGTAGATCAGATGCAGCGTCGGCAAGTTTTCCTGGGCCTCCGCTAGCTGGCTTTCGACGTTCTCGACGACGACCACCGCCGCATCGACCAGCATGCCGATGGCGATGGCGAGGCCGCCGAGGCTCATCAGGTTGGCCGACAGACCATACATCCGCATCAGGATGAAGGTGGCGAGGGCAGACAGCGGCAGCATCAGCGCGACGACCAGCGCCGCGCGCAGGTTGCCGAGGAAGGCGAGGAGCAGCAGCACGACGAGAACGATGGCTTCGAGCAGCGCCTTGGCGACGGTGCCGACAGCGCGCCCGACCAGATTGCTGCGGTCGTAGAAAGGTTCGATGGTGACGCCCTGCGGCAGCGTCGGCGCGATCTCGGCCAGCCGCGCCTTGACGCCGGCCACGACGCTCTGGGCGTTGGCGCCGCGGAGGCCAAGCACCAGCCCCTGCACCGCTTCACCCTGACCATTTCGGGTCACCGCACCATAGCGGGTCAGGGCGCCGAAACGGACTTCTGCGACATCGCCGACGCGCACCACCTTGCCGTCCCTGGCCTGCAAAACGATGGCTTTTACGTCGTTGAACCGTACGGATCGCCCCTTCGGCGCGCACCAGCAGGGCTTCCTCGCCATCATTCAGGCGACCGGCGCCGTCATTGCGGTTGTTGGCCTCCAACACTGCCTGCAGGTCTTTCAGCGCCAGACCTCGGGCGGCAAGGCTTTGCGGCTGCGGCACGACCTCGAAGGTCCTTACTTCGCCGCCCAGGCTGTTGACGTCGGCGACGCCGGGGATGGTGCGCAGTTGCGGGCGGATCACCCAGTCGAGCAGGGCGCGTTTCTCGGCCAGCGGCAGGTCGCCCTCGATGGTGAACATGAACATTTCGCCGAGCGGCGTCGTGATCGGCGCCATGCCGCCGGTGGCGCCGGGCGGCAGGTTGCCCATCGCCGCGGAGAGGCGCTCGCCGACCTGCTGGCGGGCCCAGTAGATGTCGATGCCGTCCTCGAAGTCGATGGTGATGTCGGTCAGCGCGTATTTCGAGGTCGAGCGCAGCAGGCGCTGGTGCGGGATGCCGAGCATTTCCTGCTCGACCGGCACGGCAAGTCGGGTTTCGACTTCCTCAGGGGTCATGCCCGGAGCCTTCAGGATGATCTTGACCTGGGTCGTCGAGACATCGGGAAAGGCGTCGATCGGCAGGCCGAGGAAAGCCTGGACGCCGGCGCCGATGAACATGACGGTCAGCACCAGAATCAGCAGGCGCTGGGTCAGCGAAAAACGGATCAGGGCGTCGAGCATTATTCGCTGCCGACGCCGGCAAGGAGGGCCTTCAGGCCGGAAACGCCTTTGACGGCGACGCGCTCGCCAGCCTGCACGCCTTCGACCAGCACGCTGTCGCCGCCCTGGCTGACGACGCGCACCGGGCGCGCGGCGAAGCGTGTTCCTTGGTCGTCGCTGGAACGCTGCACGAAGGCGTAGGTTTTTCCTTCATGGCGCACCAGTGCCGCCGCCGGCAGCCGTTGCTGCTGCGTGCTGGCCGGGGTGGCGATTTCCACTTCGAGCACCTGGCCGGCATGCAAGGCGGCAGCGCCCTGGTTGACCTCGGCGCGCAGCAAAACCGTCTGGCTGGCGGGGTCAACCGCGCGCCCGATGGCGATCAGCCGGCCGCTGATGTCGCGCTCGGCGAGCTTGATCGGCATGCCTTCCTTGAGCGTGGCGGCCACTGCCAGCGGCACCTGGATTTCCAGCCACAGCGGCGTGAGCTTGGCGATGCGGTAGATCAGCGCCGCCGCTTCGACGCGCTGGCCGAGTTGTCCGCCCTGTTCGAGCACGACGCCGTCGATCGGTGCGGTCAACGCCAGCGAAGCGCCCAATTTGCCCGGCGCGATGCCGGCCAGCGCCAGTCCCTGCTGCCGTTCGCTGGCCTGCGCGGCGGCCTGGCTGGCGGCGGCGCGCGTGGCTTGCAGGCGGGATTCGGCGATCAGGCCTTCGGCGAACAGTTGTTCGTCGCGCTTCAGGCTCTGGCGCAGCAGGGCCGACTGGCTGCCGGCCTGCAGGGCGTCGCGTTGCAGTTCCAGCGCCTGCGGGCTGGCCAGGCGGGCGAGCACCTGACCACGCTTGACCGTGGCGCCGGGCGCGACGGCGAGCATTTCGAGCATGCCGGCGACCGGAGCGGCAACGACGCGCATCTGTTCGTTGGGCACCAGTACGCGCGCCGGATAAACGCCCTGGCGCTGCTGGTCGGCCTCGCCGACGATTGCCGTTTCGATGCCCAGTGCCCTGATCTGGGGCTCATGCAGCGACAGCGGGTCGGCGGCATGGGCAGCCCCTATGAACAAAGAGACGAAAAGGGCAGTTAAACGCTGGTTACGGGTCATATCTGGACTCACGAAGACGCTCCCGGCGAGTCTATCTGGCCGAGATTAATGTTTCCTTAACGGCAACCTGCAGGGTCGCCGAATTATGAAAGGTCTGGATCAGCAGCAGTTCGCCGTAGCGGTCAACGGTCAATCCGGGCCGATTTTCCGTGCTACCGTTGAACAGTCAGTATGCTTTCGCCTCCTCAACGGGCCGGCGCTCGATGAGCCGCTGGCGGGTGATGAAGGCGGCTTGCGGGAGGTTGGTCAGGACTTGGTCTTGCATCGGACTCTCCCGGAGAGATGGTGATGATCGGCAGAGGTGGCGCCTCAGGAAAGCTCTGAGTCCGGCATTTTACCGTAGTGCGGGGTCACCCGCGAGGCTTGCAACGGTAAGCTTCTCGTCTTACCCTCGCTACCTTGGGGAATCAATAAGAAAAACAGGGGGGGGATGGCAAAAGGGCAAACTGTTGTGCTGCTTTCGTTGGCGCTTTGCTTGAGCGCCGCCTCCCAGCGCGTCGCGGCTGAGGAAGTGCCCGATTTCGCCGGAGCGACGCTTTCCGGCGACTGGGGCGGCCGGCGCGGCGACGCCTGGCAGTCGGGGTGGGTCTTCGACGGGTCGGTGACCGTCGATGCCCTGCACAATCGCGGTGGCCTGCGCAACGGCGGGGGCGCCAATATCAACATCGATCTGCGGGCCACTGCCGATCTCGAGAAGCTGACCGGCTGGCCCGGGGCCACCGCCTACGTGAATGTCCTCTACAGCGGCGGCAGCCGGATCAATGCCAACTATACCGGCAGTCTGATGGGGGTCAGCAGCATCGAGGCCCAGGTGCCGACCGCCCGCCTCTTCCAGGCGTGGATACAACAGAACTTCTTCAACGACCAGTTCTCGCTGCTGGCCGGCGTTTACCCGATCGATTCCGAGTTCTCCGTCATGGGCTCGGCCAGTTTGTTGATCCACCCCACGTTCGGCGCGCCGGGTGATCTGGCCCAGACGTACGTTGCGTCGGTCTTTAACACCGCCGCCCCGGGCCTGCGCGCCAAGTGGCTCTCCGCGGACCAAACGCTGTACGGCATGGCCGCCGTGCTCAACGGGATTGCCGGCGATCCCGGCGACCCCAAGGCATACTTCTTCAAGGCAACCAGCGGTGGCGGTGCCTTCGTGATCGGCGAACTGGGCTGGAAGCCGCTCGAGGCCGGCGTCACCTTGCACCCCGCGGAGCCGGTTAACACCGTGCCGACGGAACCGCTCTACGAACACAAGAAATTTACGGGAGAGAGCAAGTACGCGGTCGGTCTCTGGCGCTACAGCAAGCCGCCACCGGGTCAGTATGCCGTCGATGCCGACGGTGAACCTGCCCAGGGCCATGCGCAAGGGGGCTATGTGCTGGCCGAGAACACCCTGTTCGTCCTGGATGAACAGGGTCGCGATGTCAGCGCCTTCGCCCGCTACAGTTGGTCGAACGGCCTGGCGACGGCCGTCAACCGCACCTGGAACGTTGGCGTGCAGGTGCGCGGGCCGCTGGCCAGTCGGCCGGACGACGTGCTGGTGATCGGAGCCGTGTATGGCGGATTGTCTTCCGGCTATCGCTCGACGCAGGCTGCCAACGGCAACCCGACGGCAGCCAGCGAGAATGTCGTCGAGATTGCCTGGCGCGCGGCACTCACGCGATATCTCGCGGTGCAGCCGGTCGCCCAGTGGACCCGCCATCCCGGCGGGGGTGCCGACGCCGAGCGTGCGACCGTGCTCGGCGTGCGCTTGCAACTCGTCCTATGAGACAGACGTGGTGCCGGCGGCAGGCCTTGCAGCGGTAAGCTTTTCAGCTTATTTTTAATTTTTTGGGGAATCAATAAAAAGGAAACGGGCGGGATGGCAAGAATGCAAACTGCCGTGCTGCTTTCGTTGGCGCTTTGCTCCTGCTCCGCCTTCCAGCGCGTTGCGGCTGAGGAAGTGCCCGATTTCGCCAAAACGACGCTCTCCGGCGACTGGGGCGGCCGGCGCAGCGAAGCCTGGCAGTCCGGCTGGGCCTTCGACGGGACGGTGACCGTCAACGCGCTGCGCAATCGCGGCGGCCAGCGCAACGGCGGCGGCGCCATGACCGACATCGATCTGCGCGCCACCGCCGATCTCGAAAAGTTGGCCGGCTGGACAGGCGCGACCGCCTACGTCAATGTCCTCTACAGCGGCGGTAGCCGGGTCAATGCCAGCTACACCGGCAGCCTGATGGGGGTCAGCAGCATCGAGGTCAACGTACCGACCGCCCGCCTTTTCCAGGCGTGGATACAACAGAATTTCTTCAACGACCAGTTTTCTTTGCTGGCCGGCGTTTACCCGATCGATTCCGAGTTTTACGCCATGGACTCGGCCAGTCTGCTGATCCATCCCGCGTTCGGCACGCCCGGCGATCTTGCCCTGACCCATGTTCCGTCGGAATTCAACCATGCCGCCCCCGCTCTGCGCGCCAAGTGGCTCTCCGCCGACCGGACGCTTTACGGCATGGCCGCCGTGGTCAACGGCGTCGCCGGCGATCCGGACTACACCAAGTCCTACTTCTTCAAGTCCTCCACCGGCCAAGGCACCTTCGTGATCGGCGAACTCGGCTGGAAGCCGCGCGAAGAAGGGTTCACGCTGAAACCCGTCGAGCCGTTGCGCACTGTGCCGACCGAGGAACTGTACGATTATGAGCGCTTCAAGCCGGAGGGCAAGTACGCGGTCGGCCTGTGGCGCTACAGCAAGCCGCCACCGGGTCAGTATGCCGTCGATGCCGACGGCGAACCTGCCCAGGGCCATTCGCAAGGGGGCTACGTGCTTGCCGAGAACACCCTGTTCGGCCTCGGCGAACAGGGCCGCGATGTCAGCGCCTTCGCCCGCTACAGTTGGTCGAACGGCCTGGCGACGCCCATCAGTCGCACCTGGAACCTCGGCGTGCGGGTGCGCGGGCCGCTGGCCAGCCGGCCGGACGACGTGCTGGTCATCGGTACCGTATATGGCGGATTGTCTTCCGGCTACCGGTCAACGCAGGCCGCCGACGGCAACCCGACGGCCGCCAGCGAGAATGTCGTCGAGATCGGCTGGCGCGCGGCTCTCACACGATATCTCGCGGTGCAGCCGGTCGCCCAGTGGATCCGCCATCCGGGCGGGGGTGCCGACGCCGAGCGTGCGACCGTGCTCGGTGTGCGCTTGCAACTCGTCCTGTGAGGCTGCCGCGGTGCCGGCGGCTCTGCAGCCGCCTGCGTTAGCGGCTAGAATGTCGACATGCTGAACATCACCATCAACGGCGAGGCCCGGCAATTTGCCGCCGAACAGAACGTCGCCAGCGTCATCGAGGCGCTGGCGCTGACCGGCAAGCGCATTGCCGTCGAGCGCAACGGCGAAATCGTCCCGAAGAGCCAGCATGCCGCCACGGCGCTCATGCCGGGGGACCGGCTGGAAATCGTCGTCGCCGTCGGCGGCGGCTAAGGAGAGATCTCCGTCGATCGCATCAACTGACCATCGCCGGCACGGGTATCACTCCCGTCTGCTCGTCGGCACCGGCAAGTACAAGGATTTCGCCGAAACGCGGGCGGCCATCGATGCCTCGGGCGCCGAGATCGTCACGGTGGCGATCCGCCGCACCAATATCGGCCAGGACCCGGGCCAACCCAACCTCCTCGACGCGCTGCCGCCGTCGCAATTCACCATCCTGCCCAATACGGCGGGTTGCTATACGGCCGACGACGCGGTGCGCACGCTGCGTCTGGCGCGCGAACTGCTCGATGGCCATCCGCTGTGCAAGCTGGAAGTCCTCGGCGACCCGACCAGCCTCTACCCGAACATGCCGGAGACCCTGAAAGCCGCGCAAACCCTGGTCAAGGATGGCTTCCATGTCATGGTCTATTGCTCCGACGACCCGATCCAGGCCAGGATGCTCGAAGAAATCGGCTGCGTCGCGGTGATGCCGCTGGCCTCGCTGATCGGTTCCGGCATGGGTATCCTCAACCCGTGGAACCTGCGCCTGATCATCGACAACGCCAGTGTGCCGATCATTGTCGATGCCGGTGTCGGGACCGCTTCCGACGCCGCCATCGCGATGGAACTGGGGTGCGACGGCGTGTTGATGAACACCGCGATCGCCCATGCGAAGAACCCGGTCCTGATGGCGAGCGCCATGAAGAAGGGTATCGAGGCCGGTCGCGAGGCCTGGCTGGCCGGCCGCATGCCGCGCAAGCTCTATTCGGCCGATCCTTCGTCGCCGACTTCCGGGCTGATCGGCACGTGAGCGAAGGCGTTTACAACGACGGCCGGGCGGGGGAAGAGTATGGTCACATCAAGAGCTACGTCCGTCGCGCCGGCCGCATGTCGCTGGCGCAGGAGCGCCATTACGCCGAGATGATGCCGAAGATCGGCGTCGTCTATCAGCCGCACCCGATCGATCTTGCCGCGGTCTACGGCAGAAATAACCCGAAAATCCTCGAAATCGGCACCGGCATGGGTGAAACCACCGCCAAGGTTGCCGATGCCAATCGCGACAACGATTACCTCGGCGTCGAAGTCCATGTGCCGGGCGTCGGCGCGCTGTGCAAGCAGATCGCCGAGCGTGGCCTGGGCAACCTGCGCATCTGCCAGCACGATGCCGTCGAAGTCGTGCGCGACATGCTGCCGGAAGCCTCGCTCGACGGCGTCCATGTCTTCTTCCCCGACCCGTGGCACAAGGCCCGGCACAACAAGCGCCGGCTGATCCAGCCGCCCTTCGTCGCGCTGCTCGCCTCGCGCCTCAAGCCGGGCGGTTACTTCCACTGCGCCACCGACTGGGAAGAGTACGCCCACCAGATGCTGGAAGTCCTCTCCGGCGAGCCGACGCTGGTCAATTCCGTCAACGGCTTCGCCCCGCGCCCCGAATACCGGCCGCTGACCAAGTTCGAAAATCGCGGCATCCGCCTCGGTCACGGCGTCTGGGACGTCATTTTCAAGAAGCGCTAGACGCTTTTCTCCGAAAGAATTTCCATGTGGTTCAAGAACCTGCAGTTGTACCGTTTGCCCACGCCGTGGCCCGTCAACCTCGCCAAGTTCGAGGAACAACTGGCGCGCGGCCCGTTCGTCAAATGCCCGAGCAACCAGCCGCTGAGTCGCGGCTGGGTGTCGCCGCGCCGTGACGGCGCGCTGGTCTTCTCGCTGAATCACCAGTGGCTGATCGCGCTGTCCGTCGAGCAGCGCCTGCTGCCCTCTTCGGTGGTCAATGACGAAGTCAGGGAACGCGCCGAGGCGATGGAAGTCCAGCAGGGCTATGCGCCCGGGCGCAAGCAGCTCAGGGAAATGCGCGAGCGCGTGACCGAGGAACTGATGCCGCGCGCCTTCACCCGCCGCCGCTCGACCTTCGTCTGGATCGATCCGCAGAACGGCTGGCTGTGCGTCAACGCGAGCAGCCCGGCCAAGGCCGAGGAGGTCATCGAACACCTGCGCCACTGCCTCGACGACTTCCCGCTGGCCCTGCTCCATACGCAGCTGTCGCCGCAGTCGGCGATGGCCGACTGGCTGGCCGGCGGTGACGCGCCGGCCGGGTTCACCATCGACCGCGACTGCGAACTGAAGGCATCCGGCGACGAGAAGTCGGCTGTCCGTTACGTCCGCCACCCGCTCGAGGGCGACGAGATCAAGGCGCATCTGGCGAGCGGCAAGCTGCCGACCCGCCTGGCGCTGACTTGGGACGACCGGATTTCGTTCATCCTGACCGAGAAGCTGGAGATCAAGCGCCTCGCCTTCCTCGACCTGCTCAAGGAAGAAGCCGAGAAGAGTGCCGAACACGCCGACGAGCAGTTCGACGCCGATTTTGCGCTGATGACCGGCGAACTGTCGCGCTTCCTGCCGCAACTGGTCGCGGCGCTCGGTGGCGAGGTCGTCGAGGAAAAGTGAGTGCCTGCTACTGCGGCAGCGGTCAGGCCTATGCCGCCTGTTGCGGTCGACTCCATTCCGGAGCGGAAAATGCCGCGAGCGCCGAGGCGCTGATGCGCTCGCGTTACAGCGCCTATGTGCTGGGCTTGGAGCAATACCTGCTGGCTACCTGGCACGCCTCGACGCGGCCCGCCTTCCTGAACCTGGCCGCGGATGCCGCTAGCAAATGGCTGGAACTGGAGGTTCGACGCCACCAGGTGCAGGATGCCAGCCACGCCACCGTCGAATTCGTCGCCCGCTATCGCGTCGGCGGGCGTGGCCATCGCCTGCATGAGCTCAGCCACTTCGTCCGCGAGGATGGTCGCTGGTATTACGTTGCCGGCGAGGAGCGGTCGATCCGGTGAGCCAGAAAATCACCGGGGTCATTCTGGCCGGCGGGCTCGGGCGGCGCATGGGAGGCATCGACAAGGGGCTGCAGGAACTGCGCGGCCGGCCGATGATGGATTGGGTCATCGAGCGCTTCGCCCCGCAGGTCGATGAACTGCTGATCAACGCCAACCAGAACGTTGAGCGGTACGCGGCCTATGGCCATCGCGTCGTGCCGGATCAGATTCCCGACAACGCCGGCCCGCTCGCCGGGCTGCACGCCGCGCTGTCGGCCGCGACATACCCGCTGGTCGCCACCGTCCCCTGCGATTCTCCCTTCCTGCCGGCCGACCTGGTTTTCCGCCTTTTCTCGGCGTTGACCGCACCCGGAACGAAGTCCCTTCAAGGCGGCCCTGGGCCATGGCGGCCAGCAAATGCCGATCTCGCCGTCGCCCGCACCTTCGACCAGCCGCAGCCGGTGTTCTGCCTGTGCAAGCGCGAGGTGCTGCCGCATCTGACCGATTTCCTGGCCGGCGGCGGGCGCAAGGTTGACCGCTGGTACGCCACCCTGAATGTCGTCGAGGTCGCTTTCGACGACGAGGCCGACGCCTTCGCGAACATCAATAACCGCGAGGAACTGGGGCGCTTCGAGGCGGCGAAGGAATAAGGCCCGGCCCGCTACTCCGGCAACCGGACATGCCCCTGCTCATCGAGCGGGAAGAACGGATTCCAGCAAACCTCCCAGAGAAAACCGTCGGGGTCGGCAAAGTAACCGCGGTAGCCGCCCCAGGATACCTTGTCGGCAGGCCGGACGAGGCGCCCGCCGGCGGCGACGGCTTCGGCCAGCAGGCAATCGACCGCGGCTTCGGACGTCACGTTATGGGCCAGCGTGAAGCCGGGGAAACCGCTGCCGGCAGCGGCGACATCGGCATCCTCGGCGAGCGCGGTGCGCGGGAAAAGGGCGAAGACGACGCTGCCGGCGTTGAAGAAGGCGATCCCGGGCTGGCTGCCTGACGACTCCCGCCAGCCAAGCGCCGCGTAGAAAGCACGGCTGACGGCGAGGTTGGCGACCCCGAGGGTGATGAAGCTGATGGTCTGGCGCATGCCTCGACAAGTCCGGACAGGAACAGGCTGCCAGTTTATACCTCGTGCCGTTGGGCGTAACATGCAGTTTCCCGACCGTCCGAGGCTTTGCGATGACACGCCGCTTCCCGCTTCATGTGCATATCTCGACGCTGTTCATCGCCCTGATCCTGTTGGTCGGCGGAGTCATCGGCGGGCTCGGCTACAGGATCAGCAGCGAGATCCTCGAGACCACGGCAAGCGAACTGAACACACGTGTCGGCCGGGAAACCGTGGGCGAGTTTGCCGGCATCATCGCTCCCGCCGAGATGGCCACCCGGCTGCTGAGCTACGACGGGATCACCCAGGCCACTTCGCTGGAAGAGCGCCTGCAGAATGTCGGCTTCATGCGCGAGGCGCTGAACAATTCCAGCGCACTCACGTCGCTCTATGTCGGCTATGGCAATGGCGATTTCTTCATGGTCCGC
Source organism: uncultured beta proteobacterium (assembly GCA_963810175.1). Classification (GTDB taxonomy): domain Bacteria; phylum Pseudomonadota; class Gammaproteobacteria; order Burkholderiales; family Rhodocyclaceae; genus Azonexus. Next base: position 283,125 of record CAWEMU010000051.1, read on the forward strand.
CGGATCTGGGACGAGACCGATGGCAAGGCCTTCGACGCCCCGGAAGAGAGCGCGTTCATGGTCCAGAGCATCGACCGTCAGGGCGAGGAACTGCGTGGCCGCTACATCTTCCTTGACGCGCAGTTGATGGTCCTGCGCAGCGATGACCGGCCGGCTTACGCGGCCTCCTTCGATCCGCGCACCCGCGGCTGGTACAAGGCCGCGATGAGCGCAGGGGGACAGGTCAAGACCCCGCCCTATCTGTTCTTCACCAGCCAGCAAGTCGGCACGACCATCGCCAATCGCGCCAACAGGGCCGACGCCGTCGTCGGCGCCGACATCCGGCTCGAAACATTGAGCCATACGCTGGCCAGACAGAAGGTCACCCCGGGGACGCAGATTGTCCTCGCCAACGAACAGGGTTACACCATCGCCTTCGAGGACCTGGCGAAGGCGGTGAAGCTTGTCAACGGCAATCCCGTGCTGGCCAACGTCGGCGACCTGGGCATTCCCGTGCTTGCCCGACTCGCCCCGAAACTGGGGAACTTCGACGAAAAGGCGGCGCAGAACCTGCTGCTGACGGTCGACGGCAACGACTGGCACGCGTCGGTCCGTCCCGTCAGGCTCGAGGGCGCGGGGGCCCTGTTCCTGATCACGGCGATACCCGATGACGAATTGATGTCCGCCGCATACCGGTTGATGCGCCACGCGCTGATCGCAACGATTCTGGTGATCCTTCTTGCCATACCGGTAACCTGGCTCCTGGCGCGGAACATTTCCGGTCCGCTGCGCCAACTGGCCGGGGAGGCGGAAGCGATTCGCCGCTTCGAGTTCTCGCAGCCGATCAAGGTCAATTCGCTGGTCCTCGAAGTCAATGACCTGACCTTGACCATGGACAGCATGAAGAGGACGATCAGGCGCTTTCTTGACATCAGCATGGCGGTCGCCGCCGAAAACGATTTCGACAAGCTCCTGCCCCGCCTGCTGACCGAGACTCTTCCGGCGGCGGATGCCAATGCCGGCATCCTGTACCTGACCGACGGCGACCGGCTGCTGCCGGCCGCGGCGCTCCATGCCGACGCGACGCCCTTGCCGGCGGGCGCTTCGAGCATCGACGCTCAGGCCGCCGGCCCGCTGCTGGGGAGTGCCCTGGACGCCGGAACGGCGCGCGCCGCGCGTCTGACCGACGCGGACGTACGCGCCCTCGGTCTCGAAAGGATTCTCGAAAGCACGGGAGCGACCGATGCAATCGCCGTTCCGCTGCTCAACCGCCAGCACAATCTGGTCGGCGCCATGCTGTTGTTGCGCCGTGACGATACGGACCCCGCCCGCCTCAGCTTCGTCGCGGCGCTGTCCGGATCGGTCGCCGTCTCGCTCGAGAGCAAGGAGCTGATCAAGGCACAGAAAATGCTGTTCGAGGCCTTCATCCAGTTGATCGCCGGGGCGATCGACGCCAAGAGTCCCTATACCGGCGGCCACTGCGCCCGCGTTCCCGAATTGACCAAGATGCTGGCGCGCGCCGCGTGTGCCGAAACCAGCGGCCCACTCAAGGATTTCCAGCTTGACGAGGAGGAATGGGAAGCGGTGCACGTCGCCGCCTGGCTGCATGACTGCGGCAAGGTGACGACGCCGGAATACGTCGTCAACAAGGCAACCAAGCTGGAAACCCTGTACGACCGCATCCACGAGGTACGCATGCGTTTCGAGGTAGTGAAGCGCGACGCCGAAATCGCCTGCCTGAAAGCCATCGCCGGCGGCAAGCCGGAAGTCGAGGCGCGCGCCGAACTTGCACGGAAGCTGGCCGGACTCGACGACGACTATGCTTTCGTTGCCGGGTGCAACGAAGGCGGCGAATTCATGGCACCCGATAAGCTGGAACGGCTGAAGGAAATCGCCGCGCGGACATGGACCCGGACACTCGACGACCGGATCGGCATTTCGCATGAGGAAAAGGAGCGCAAGGCGCGCACACCCGCGCCCGATCTGCCCGTGGTCGAGCCACTTCTGGCCGACCGCCCGGAGCATCTTTTCGAACGGGCAGCGCGCGACCGGATGCCCGCCGACAACAAATGGGGATTCCGGATGGACGTTCCGGAGGCGCTTTACAACAAGGGCGAACTCTACAACCTTGGCGTCGCCCGCGGCACGCTGTCGGAAGAAGAGCGCTACAAGATCAACGAGCACATCGTGCAGACGCTGATCATGCTCAGCCAGTTGCCTTTCCCCAAGCACTTGCGCAACGTTCCGGAAATCGCCGCCGGCCACCATGAAAAGATGGATGGCACCGGCTATCCGCGGCGGCTGGTCAGGGACGAGATGAGTCCGGTCGCCCGCATGATGGCGATCGCCGACATCTTCGAGGCGCTGACCGCGGTCAACCGTCCCTACAAGAAGGGCAAGACACTGTCCGAGGCAATCAAGATCATGTCGTTCATGAAGAAGGATCAGCACATCGATCCGGAACTGTTCGATCTTTTCCTGCGCTCCGGGGTGTACCGCGAGTATGCGGAACGCTTCATGAAACCGGAGCAGATCGACACGGTCAACGTTGCGACCTACCTCGCCGGGCAGCCGGCCACCTGATCGGGGACGGAAACCGCGGAGCGGACCCGGGCGGCAGCGGCGCCCCACGCCCGGCGCCCGGCGGATGCCCGCGCACCGGAGGTGACCTTGCCCGGGCGAGCAATCCCGGGCTTATGGTCCCCATGCTGCATCAGCGAGACGACCAGACCGTGCTTGGCGCAATGCGACTATCCGTTCGGCAAGGCTGGTCTTGCCGCCACCCGGTCAACCGGCAAAGGGGATGTGCATCATCGACGCGCAGCAATATTGCAGCGGCGGCCGTTCTCGACATTTCGCCGGATTGTTGATGCCAAGCGTGAAATATTTCATATTGCAGTGCAGCAATAACTCGTTATACTGCGCGCGCAGGTCAAGTAATATAAGGAAACAGCAATGAATCTCAAGATCTACTATCACATCACCCAGGATCGCGCAGGCATTCCGATGGACTATACCGGCGCCCGCCATTTCGTCGTGCCCGAGGGCCAGGCTGTCGAGGAACTCGCGAAAGCCCAACTGGCGGCCGATTACCAGGTTCCGCTGCGGGCTGTCGAGATCGTTCGGATCGGCGGCTGATCAACTAGCCGCCACCACGCTGCGTCGCCCGGTCAATCCGGGCGAGCAGTTCGCTTGCCGCCCCTTGGTCGCCCTGGCGAACCGTGATTTCGGTCCGCAGGGCGCAAAGTTGCAGGGCACCAACGCGTTGCGGCGTTTCGCTAGTCAAGGCGAAATGAAGACTCACCCCGCCGTCCGCAACCAGCAGTCCGGTCGCGTCCTCGGTCACTGCATCACCGAAGGCCTTTGACAGGGCCCGGTGAAACTCGCCCGGCGTACTGCTCATCACCCGGATGCGGCTCCGACTCCAGGGAAACGGACCATCAGCCACCGGCAATCGGGGGCCACACCGCCAGCGTGTCGCCGTCCTTGAGCATACTTGCCGCCCGCTCCTCCGGCGGCACGAATGTGCCATTGACCAGCACCAGATGGGTCAGCCGTGGCGGTAACGCGAACGGCGCTAGAACCGTGCCGACCGGGGCACCCTCCGGCACCTCGACCTCGACGCGGTTGTTCCTGCTGCCGGCCGGCAGATAATCGCCGAGCGTGGCGTAGAGCTTGACTGTAACCCGCATCGACTCAGCTGTTCGGGCGCTGGCAGGCAATGAACGCTTCGACGAAACGCGTCGGCGTTTCGAGGAGCTTTTCCTTCCAGGCGCCGAGCCTTGTCTTTGCCTGAATCAGGCCACGCAGGGCGCCGACATGCTCGGTCAGGCCGATCGCCGTCGCGCCGACCAGAATGTCGCCGTCGAACTGCAGGCTGATGTAGCGCCCTCTTGCCTCGTCTGCCCGCTCGACGCCCTCACCACCGGCGACGCCCTGCCATTCGCCGAAGGACGATGAAATCATGCCCATCGAATCGAGCACGTTGATCGCCAGGACCCCACTCATCCGGGCCGCCTGCCCGGCCATGTTGAGCGCCGCGATGCGCGCCTGGTCGGCGGCGTTGGGCTGGATCGCCGCCACGAGGTGGCGGCCGGAGAAGAGGTCCGGCGCCTCGGCCACGTCGCCGGCCGCATAGATGCCGGGGACCGACGTCTGCATGGTGTCGTCGACCAGGATCCCCTTGGCGACATGGACATCGGTGCCTTCGAGGAAGGCCACATTGGGAGCGACGCCGGCGGCGACGATCAGCAGTTCGCAGTCGATCTGGTCGCCGGTCGTCAGGGTCACCGTCAGCGGCGCGCTGGCGCCAGGTTCGATGCGTTCAACGCCAGCCCTGGTGACCACGCGCACGCCCTGCTTCTCGACCCAGCGCTTGATCATGCTGCCGGCCTCCGGCGTCATCATGCGCGGCACCATGCGGTCGCCGAGCTCGACGACGGTCAGGTGCACGCCGCGCTTGACCAGAGACTCCATGATGATGCAGCCGATGAAGCCGGCACCGAGCTGGAGAACGCGCGAGCCAGGACGTGCCAGATCGGCGATTGCCCGTGCATCCTCGAGCGTCCAGCAGGTCTGCACCGCCGGCAGGTCGATACCGGGAATCGGCGGGCGCACCGGGTGCGATCCGGTCGCGATCAGCAGGCGGTCATAGGACTCGAAATGGCCGTCGTCGAAGAGAATCGTCTGTTTTTCGCTGTTGACCGCAACAACCCGTCCACGGTGCTGCCCGATGCCAAGCCCGGCGAAATGATCGTCGGCCTTGCGCAGATAAGTTCCGGACTCGTCGATATTGCCTTCGAGCAGATAGGGGATGGCCATCCGCGAATAGGGTGGGGCGTCCTCGTTGCCGACGAGCAGGATTTCGTCGGCCGGGGCGGCGCGGCGCAGGGTTTCGGCGGCCACCACGCCAGCCGGCCCGTTGCCGAGAATGATGTGCTTCATGCTTGTCCTCTCCGGTTGGAAGAGAAAAGCGGGGCGGCGGCCAGTGCCGCGACCCCGCGTGCTTGCCTTCTTGCTGCCTAGAGTCCCAGACGCTCCAGCGTCGCGCCTTCCGGCACGCCTTCCGGGGTCCAGCCACGCACCTTGTAGTACTCCGGCCGCATCTTGTCGATGCCGTTGACCATGCCCTTGGCCGGGCCGGTCCTGGCTGCTTCGGTCTTCAGGCGCGGCGGCAGGTCGTCGTCCCTTGCCGTGAGTCCGGCTGCCAGGTTGTAATTGCGCTCCATGTTCCAGATGCGCTCGCCAACCAGATTGAGCTTCTCCATCGACCAGTCGCCTTCGCAGGCGGCCTGAATCTGCGGCTGAATGTCGGCCAGTGTCCAGGCAAAGGTGGTGAAGACACAGATGCCGGCCGAATCGACGACACCGGTCGCATCCTGGAAGGCCTTGACCAGATCGGCCTTGCCCTCGGTCACCAGCGGATCGGTCTTGACCGGGATGCCGAGCACTTCGGAGGCAATCGTGTAGCCGCGCAGGTGGCAGGCGCCGCGGTTGGAAGTCGCGTAGGCGAGGCCGATGCCCTGGATGCCGCGTGAGTCATAGGCCGGGAATTCCTGCCCCTTGACGCTCATCGACAGTTCGGGACGGCCATACTTGGCGCACATGCGGGCACTGCCCATGCCGAGATCCTTGCCGAATCCTTCGCCCGCGGCAGTCATCTCGACCAGCTTGCACAGCGCCTCGGCCGAACCGAACCTGGCATCGAGGCCGATCTGTTCCTTGCTCAGGATGCCGAGATCGTAGAGTTCCATCGCCGCGCCGACCGTGGCACCGAAGGAAATCGGGTCCATGCCGTGCTCGTTGCACAGCAGGTTGGCATATTGCAGCGCCTCCAGATCGCCGACGCCGTTGGCTGCGCCAAGCGCCCAGGCCGCCTCGTACTCGAGACCACCGTTGGCGCCCCAGTATTTCGGGCTGTTCTTGACGCTGAAATGGGTCTCGTCGATCTTCGAAATCCGGCCGCAGGCGATGGTGCACCCGAAGCAGGCGGCATTGGCTACCAGGTGGGTCTTGCCATCGGTGGGCCGTTTTTCGTGCATGGCCTCGCCGGATATCCTGCCGGCGTCCTCGAACTGCACGTCGCGGTGGTTGCGCGTGGGCAAGGCGCCCATTTCATTGATCACGTTCATCAGCACCTGCGTGCCGTACTTGGGCAAGCCCTGGCCGGTCACCGCGTTGTCGGCGAGAACTTTCTTGCCGGCATTGGTCGCTGCCATGAACGCCGGGAAGTCCTTGATACCGGAAACGCCCTGGGTGCCGCGAATCGCCACCGCCTTCAGGTTTTTCGAGCCCATGACCGTACCGACGCCGGAGCGGCCCGCCGCGCGGTGCAGGTCATTGACGATGGCGGCGTAGAGGACGCCATTCTCCCCGGCGCCGCCGATCGACGAGATGCGGATCAACGGATCCTGATGGCTGGCCTTGATCGTTTCTTCGGTTTCCCAGCAGGTCTTGCCCCACAGGTGAGCGGCATCGCGCAACTCGGCCCTGTCGTTCTCGAGGTAGAGATAGACCGGCTTCGGCGACCTCCCCTCGAAAATGATCATGTCCCAGCCGGCGAACTTCATTTCGGCACCGAAATAGCCCCCCGAATTCGAGCAGGCAATCGCATTGGTCAGCGGCCCCTTGGTCACCACGACATAGCGCCCGCCCGTCGAAGCCATCGTGCCGGTCAGCGGGCCGGTCGCCATGATCATCTTGTTGTCCGGTGACAGCGGATCGACCCTGGGGTCGGTTTCCTCGACCAGGTATTTCGACGCCAGGCCGCGTGAGCCCAGGTAATCGTTGGCCCATTTCATATTCAGCGGTTCGGGGGTGCATGTGCCGGCGGTGAGGTTCACGCGCAGGACTTTTCTGTTCCATCCCATGATCTTCCTCCTCAGGCAGCTACGGCAGCGGTATTGGCCTTGGCGGCCCAGGCACGCATGCGATCCAGACCGGTCCAGTCGGCATCGACATAGGTGATGGCAGCGGTCGGGCAGGCCGTGACGCACTTCGGATCACCGCCGCACAGGTCGCATTTCTGGACCTTGCCGACATCAGCCATGTAATTTACCGTACCGAACGGGCAGGCGATCGTGCATACCTTGCAACCGACACAGGTCGCTTCCCTGACGACCTTGGCGCCGGTGGCAGCGTCGATGACGATCGCGTTGACCGGGCAGGCGTTCATGCACCAGGCATCGGCGCACTGCGTGCAGGTATAGGGAACCTTGCGGCCTTCGTGTTCGAAGTTGAAGACCTTGATGCGCGACTTGGACGGATTGATTGTCCCGGTGTGCTCGTAGGAACAGGCCATCTCGCACTGCAGGCATCCGGTACATTTTGCCGGATCGATGTGAAGCGACTTCTGCATGGTGTCTCCTCCATGGATTGCTGGGTGTCGCCAGGAACGATGTGTCGCGGGTTGTCGACACGTCGGAAGATCATCACTCTTTTGTCGGGCGCTGTCATTCCGCAGTGCAGCATGTGGCCCGCAACATCTGGTTACAGAAAGCTACGAAAGCACGACAGACATGATCGGCGGGATTGCCTAAAGTGCATTCATCGACTGAACCCCTCCTCTCGAAACCCCCTTTCGAGAACTTCGACCCCGCCACCCGGCGGGGTTTTTTTTGTTACACCGGCCCGCCGGTGGCGGTACTGGTGCCAGCAGTTGTTTCTATGGTATTCCATGCGGATGTTCGCCATCCGCCTTCCGGTTTACCTACAAGCCGCTATAATCACATATTTGAATTTTCGCGGATTGAGGTAATCAGCATGGCCGAGCAACATTCTTCCAAGGGCATCATGATCGCGACCATCGTCGTGGCCATTATCCTGACTGCAGTTGTGGTCCCTTTCTCCATGAAGGCCGAGAAATCCGCTGCCGACGCCAGCAGTGCGGATCAGGCCGATAGCCGCATTCAGCCGGTTGCCAGGTTCGAATTGGCCAAGGCGACCCCCGCCGCAGCAGCCGGCCCGAAGGATGGGGCCACCGTTTACAACTCAGTCTGTGGCGCCTGCCACGGCACCGGCGTCGCCGGTGCCCCCAAGGCGGGCGACAAGGCGGCCTGGGCGCCGCGTATCGCCCAGGGCAACGACACCCTCTACAAGAACGCAATCGCCGGCAAGAACGCCATGCCGCCGAAGGGTGGGGCAGCCGATCTGTCCGATGGCGAAATCAAGGGCGCGGTCGATCACCTGGTGGGCCTGTCCAAGTAATCCCCGGAAAATGTGAATAGGGAGGCTGCGGCCTCCCTTTTTCGTTGACGGAACAAGGCGCCTCGTGGGCGCCCTGCTCAGGCCGGCTTCTGGTCGGCCGTTTCAGGTTGCTGCAAGGACACTCACTTCTTCATCGGTTCGGCCGCCTTGACCGTCTCTGCCTTCGGCGTTTCTGCGGCGTGGGTTGCCGGGGCCTTCGGCGCTTCGGCGGCGTGGGTTGTCGGGGCCTTCGCCGCAACAGTCTTGGCATGCCCCTGCTTGCCGCCGTTGGTCGGCGCCTTCACCTCGGATGCAGCAACAGCCGGTTTGGCTTCCGGCGCCTTGGCTTCGGGCTTGGGCGCTTCGGTCTTGACAACGGCAGCCGGGGCGGCAGCGGTCGCGGGCTTGACTTCCGCAGCGGGCTTGACGTCAGCGGCGTGAGCGATACCGAAAGCGGCGGCGAGGGCGAGGGCGATAAGTTGCTTGGTCATGTTGAATCTCCTTGGGCTGGTTTATTCGGAACTTCATCCGGCTTTGCGAAATCGCGCTGCCTTGTTGCGAATAACGCGGGCGGGTACAGCCCGGATGTCACAAGAACGGTAACCCGTTGTAACCCGCTGTGACCAAGCCGTTAGCGCTTGTTGCCGGCCAGCATGGACCTCAGGGATTCAAGCCGGGCGCTGCCCGTGGCCTTGTCCGGCGCGATGGACTCTTTGCCGCCGGAGAACCGGATGTCCTCCTTGCCCATTTCGGCGATGAAGCGCGAGGGTTCGGCGGGAACAAGTTCGCGCGCCTGCTTGCGGCGCTCGCAGTAGGACAGGTGCAGCGAGCGTTGGGCGCGGGTGATACCGACATACATCAGCCGGCGCTCTTCTTGAAGTTTCGCCGGCTCGAGGGACTCGCGGTGCGGCAGGATGCCCTCTTCGATGCCGACCAGGAAGACGTGCCCGTATTCCAGGCCCTTGGCCGCGTGCAGGGTTAACAGCTGGACGGCGTCAATGTCTTCCGAATCCTGCTTGTCGAGCAGGTTGCTCAGCGCAATGCTCTGTGCCAGATCGATCAAGGTCTTGCCGTCTTCCTCGCCTTTCCTGTTGATCCATTCAGCGAATTCGCAGACGTTGCCCCAGCGCGTCCGAGCGGTTCGATCGTCTTCGTGATCGTGGAGATGGGCTTCGTAGTCGATGGCCTTCAGCAGGTCGGGGAGTACCTGCTGCGCCGGCTCGCGCCCGGCTCGCTGCTGCAGGCGGCCGATGAACTGGCAGAACAGAAGGAGTGGCTCAAGCTGGCGCGCCTGCACCCGATGCGCCAAGCCCTCCTCGCTGGCGGCATGGAACAGCGAGACGTGGCGCTCGCCGGCGTACTGGCCAAGTACCTGCAGCGTCGCTGCGCCAATGCCGCGCCTGGGCGTCGTCGCGGCACGGATGAAGGCCGGGTCGTCGTCCGCGTTGGCCAGCAGGCGCAGGTAGGCGATGATGTCCTTGATTTCCGCCTTGTCGAAAAATGACTGGCCACCGGAAAGGAGATAAGGAATCTTCTGGTTGCGCAACTGTGTTTCCAGCAGGCGCGCCTGATGGTTCGAGCGATAGAGGATGGCGTAATCCCTGAACTTTCCGCGATGCTCGAAGCGGTGCGCCTGCAGTTTCATGACCACGCCCTCGGCCTCGGCCTCGTTGTCCTTGCAGGCGGTGACGGTGATCTGGTCGCCGTGGCCAAGTTCGGACCACAACTTCTTGTCGAACAGCTTTTCGTTGTGGGAAATGACGCTGTTGGCCGCCTTGAGGATTCTTGCGGTCAACCGGTAATTCTGCTCCAGTTTGATCACCTTCAGCGTCGGAAACTCGGCCGGCAGCCGCTTCAGGTTGTCGATGTCGGCGCCGCGCCAGCCGTAGATCGCCTGATCGTCATCACCCACTGCCGTGAACTGGGCACGCACGCCGGTCAGCAGCTTGAGCAACTGGTACTGGCCGGCATTGGTGTCCTGGTACTCGTCGACCAGCAGGTAGCGCAGGCGGTTCTGCCATTTCTCGGCAATTTCCGGATGCTCGCTGAAGATTTTGACCGGGAGGCCGATCAGGTCGTCGAAGTCCATGGCCTGATAGGCTTTCAGCGTCGCCTCGTAGGACAGGTAGGCATGGGCGGCCAGCGTTTGGTGTTCATTGCCGGCAAGATGGCGCGCGGCTTCCGGCGTCACCAGTGCATTCTTCCAGTTGGAGATGATCGCCTGCAGGTGGCGCAGTGTCCCCTTGTCGGCGGTCCTGGCGACGTCGCCGATGATGCCTGCGCAATCGGCCGCATCGAAAATCGAAAAGCGGGGCTTGTAGCCAAGCAGCCTGGCATCCTCACGCAGGATGCGCACACCGAGGGAGTGGAAGGTCGAAATCTGCATCTCCTCGGCGGTCAACCGCGACAGGAGCTTGCCGACCCGCTCCTGCATCTCCTTCGCCGCCTTGTTGGTGAAGGTGATGGCCGCCAAATTGCGCGGCTGGAAGCCGCAGTCCCGAACGAGGTAGGCGATCTTCTGCGCGATTACCCGGGTCTTGCCCGAGCCGGCGCCGGCCAGCACGAGCAGGGGGCCGTCAAGGTAATGGATCGCTTCGCGCTGCTGGGGATTGAGGCCGGACATGGGTCGGAATCCACTGGGGATACCGCCACCGGCAAAGCCGGTGACACAAAAGAAGCGCCCCGGAGGTCCGGGGCGCAATGACTGAACGCACGAACTCTACCTCAGGCCGGTCCGGATACGGTCCGGCGTCGCGCGGTGCATGTCAGACGATGTCGAGGTGACCAATGCCGCTGGTCAGGTCGCGATCCTTGGATTCCTTGCCGTACAGCTTGATTTGCAGGCGCAGGTCGTTCAACGAATCCGCGTTGCGCAAGGCATCCTCGTAGCTGATCTTGCCGGCTTCGTACAGTTCGAAAAGCGACTGGTCGAAGGTCTGCATCCCGAGTTCGCGCGACTTCTTCATGATTTCCTTGATCTCGCCCACCTCGCCCTTGAAGATGAGGTCGGAAATCAGCGGTGAATTGAGCATGATCTCGACTGCGGCGACGCGACCCTTGCCGTCCTTCTTGGCGATCAGGCGTTGCGAAACCATGGCGCGCAGGTTCAGCGAGAGGTCCATCAGCAATTGGGAACGACGGTCTTCGGGGAAGAAGTTGATGATGCGGTCGATCGCCGTGTTGGTGCTGTTGGCGTGCAGCGTCGCCAGCGCCAGGTGGCCCGTTTCGGCGAAGGCGATGGCGTAATCCATCGTGTCGCGGTCACGGATTTCACCCATCAGGATGACGTCCGGCGCCTGGCGCAGCGTGTTTTTCAGGGCTGGCTTCCAGTCGTCGGTATCGACGCCGATTTCGCGTTGCGTGATGATGCAGTTCTTGTGCTCGTGAACGTATTCGATCGGATCCTCGACCGTGATGATGTGGCCGAAGCTGTTCTCGTTGCGGTAATCGACGAGGGCGGCCAGCGACGTCGTCTTGCCGGTGCCGGTGCCGCCCACGAAGATGACGAGACCAAGCTTGGTCATCGCGACGTCCTTGAGGACTGGCGGCAGACCCAGCTCATCGAGCGTCGGAATGCTCTGGTTGATCATCCGGCAGACGACGCCAACGCGCCCCTGCTGAATGAAGGTGTTGACCCGGAAGCGGCCGATTCCGGCCGGCGAGATGGCGAAGTTGCATTCCTTGGTCGCTTCGAATTCGGCCGCCTGCCGGTCGTTCATGATCGAGCGCGCCAGTTCCTGGGTATGCGACGGCGTCAGGACCTGATTGGAAACCGGCATGATCTTGCCGTCCACCTTGATGGCCGGCGGAAAGCTTGCCGTGATGAACAAGTCCGACCCTTTCTTCTGCACCATCAGGCGCAGGAGGTCGTGCATGAATTTCATTGACTGGTCGCGTTCCATAACTCTTCCTCTTTCCCTGATTTTCGCCGGCTCAGCCGGGGAAGTTATCCTTGTTGGTCGCCCGCGCCCTGGCCTCGGCGTTGGACACCACGTTGCGCCGCACCAGGTCGAGCAGATTCTGATCCAGCGTCTGCATCCCGAAATTCTGGCCAGTCTGGATCGCCGAGTACATCTGCGCCACCTTGTTCTCACGAATGAGGTTGCGGATGGCCGGGGTGCCGATCATGATTTCGTGGGCCGCGACGCGTCCGTTGCCGTCCTTGGTCTTGAGCAGTGTCTGCGAGATGACGGCGCGCAGCGATTCGGAAAGCATCGAGCGGACCATTTCCTTTTCCGCGGCAGGGAAGACGTAAACGATCCGGTCGATCGTCTTGGCGGCCGATGAGGTGTGCAGCGTGGCGAAGACGAGGTGACCGGTTTCCGCCGCCGTCAGCGCCAGGCGGATGGTTTCGAGGTCGCGCATTTCGCCGACGAGGATGACGTCCGGATCCTCGCGCAATGCGGAGCGCAGGGCGTTGGCGAAGGACAGCGTATGCGGGCCGACCTCACGCTGGTTGATCAGGCACTTCTTGGCCTCATGCACGAATTCGATGGGGTCTTCGACAGTAAGGATATGCGCGTATTCGTGCTCGTTCACGTGATTGACCATGGCCGCCAGCGTCGTGGACTTGCCGGAACCGGTCGGACCGGTCACCAGCACGATGCCGCGCGGGTATTCGGCAATGGCCTTGAAGATCTTGGGGCAATTGAGGTCGTCAAGTGACAGTATCTTGGAGGGAATGGTCCGGAAGACCGCGCCGGCGCCGCGCTGCTGATTGAAGGCATTGACGCGGAAACGGGCCAGGTTGGGGATTTCGAAGGAGAAGTCGCACTCCAGCGTCTCTTCATAGATCTTCCGCTGGGTGTCGGTCATGATGTCGTACACCATGCTGTGCACGTCCTTGTGCTCCATCGCCGGCAGGTTGATGCGGCGCACGTCGCCATGGACACGAATCATCGGCGGCAGTCCCGAAGACAGGTGAAGGTCGGAAGCCTTGTTCTTGACGCCAAACGCCAGCAGTTCTGTGATGTCCATACGGATCGTCCTTAGCGCACGTGTATACTGAAAACAGAGAGAATTCCAAACAATTATGAGCGCAATCGCCTCCAGCCTGCAAGCAGTCAGAGAACGTATCGCCAAGGCGGCACGGGATTATGGTCGTTCGCCACAGGAAATAAGCCTTCTGGCGGTCAGCAAGACTTGGCCGGTGGATTGCGTGATCGAGGCAAACAGGGCGGGTCAGCGGTCATTTGGCGAGAACTACGTGCAGGAAGGTGTCGCCAAGGTGCTCGCGACGGCCGCCATGTGCCTCGAGTGGCATTTCATCGGCCCGTTGCAGAGCAACAAGACGCGATTGGTCGCCGAGTATTTTTCGTGGGTGCACTCGATCGAACGTCTGAAAGTGGCCGAACGGCTCTCCGCGCAGCGACCGGACAACCTGCCGTCACTTTCCGTCTGCATCGAGGTGAATGTCTCGGGTGCTGCAACCAAGAGCGGTTGCACACCGGATGATGCTCTGGCGCTGTGTCAGGCAGTTTCCGGCCTGCCGCGCCTGAAGCTGCGCGGTCTGATGGCGATTCCCGAAGCGGCGGACGATTTTGCAGCCCAGCGGGTGCCATTCCGCCAGTTGCGCGAGCTTCGCGAGCAGATTCGTGCTGCCGGATTGCCACTCGATACCCTTTCCATGGGAATGTCCCACGATCTTGAAGCGGCTGTTGCCGAAGGTGCGACTATTGTCCGCATCGGCACGGCAATTTTTGGTGAGAGAGGTCACGCATGAAGATTTCCTTCCTCGGCGGCGGCAACATGGCGAATGCGCTGATCGGCGGCATGTTGAAAAAGGGGTTCGCCGCCACCGACATCGGCGTCATCGATCCCGATGCAGACGCCCGCGTCAGGCTGGCCGGGACTTATGCGGTCAACTCCGTGGAATCGGTCGATATGCTGTCCGAAGTCGGCGATCTGCTCGTTCTGGCCGTCAAGCCACAACAGATGAAGGAAGCCGTCAGTCCGCTGGTCGGCAGGCTGGGCGATGCCGTCGTCGTGAGCATCGCCGCCGGACTCGACATGGCAACACTTTCACGCTGGTTGGGCGGGCACCGCAGGATCGTTCGCTGCATGCCGAATACGCCGGCGCTGATCGGCGCCGGCGTTACCGGCTTGTGCGCGTTGCCGGAAGTGAGTGACGATGGACGTTCCGCGGCCGACCGTGTGCTGCGCTCGGTCGGCACCACCGTCTGGATCGCTGACGAGGCCAGGATGGATGCCGTTACTGCGGTTTCCGGTAGCGGCCCGGCCTATGTCTTTCTGTTTATCGAGGCTCTGGAACAGGCAGCCGCCGAGCTTGGTCTTGCCCCGGATCAGGGCCGTCAGCTGGCGATCGGGACGGTTCAGGGCGCTGCGGCGCTCGCCGCACAATCAGCGGAACCGGCTTCGGTGCTGCGCGAGAGGGTCACCTCGAAGGGGGGAACTACGGAAGCTGCATTGGCCGTCATGTCCGAAGAGGGTGTCAGGGAGGGCATCGTGAGCGGCGTCAAGGCGGCGGAAGCGCGCGGCCAGGAACTGGGCCGGTTGCTGGGAGCGAACTGATGCAGGTGCTGATCTTCCTCGTTGATGCCGTTGTCAGCTTCTTCTGCACGCTGTTCCTGCTGCGTTTCCTGATGCAGGTGACGCGCGTCTCTTTCGCCGGGCAGTTCGGCGATTTCGTCGTCAAGCTGACGAACTGGGCGGTGAAGCCGCTGCGCCGCGTCATACCCGGCATCGGCGGCATGGACTGGGCCAGCCTTGTCGCGGCACTTGCCCTGCAAATCCTGCTGTCAGCGCTGGTGGTCGGCCTCGCCGGCCCGTCGCTGGCGGTCGATGGCGGCGCGATGGCGTTGATGGCGCTGTGGTTCGCCGTGCGCACCCTGCTGCGCCTGGCGATCTATATCGTGATCGGTGCGCTTATCCTGCAGGCGGTATTGTCATGGATCAACCCCCACTCGCCGCTGGCGGCTCCCGCCAGTCAGCTGACCAGGCCGATCCTCGACCCGATCCGGCGCTTCGTACCCCTCGTCGCCGGCATCGACCTCTCGCCGCTGGTCGCCATCCTGCTGCTGCAGGCAGTCCTGATGTTCCTGTGAATACCTGGTTTCGCGTCGGTGACGACGGCTGCATCACGCTTAACCTTCATGTCCAGCCCGGCGCGAAGACGACCGGATGTGCCGGACTGCATGGCGACGCCCTGAAAATCCGCCTCGCGGCACCGCCGGTCGATGGCAGGGCCAATGCGGCACTGCTCAGGTTCGTTGCCGATGCACTGAAACTGCCTCCTGCCGCAATCGTCCTGAAAAGCGGCCATGCCTCGCGGCGCAAGGTGGTTGAAGTCAGCGGGGCAACGCGAGAAGCGGTCGCCGCTCTGTCTCAGCCTTCGTAAACGACGCGGCCGGCGACCAGAGTCATCCTGACCTTGGCGGTCATCATGCAGCCTGTCCAGGGCGAGTTCTTGCCACGGCTCTTCAATGCCTCCGCCGTCAATTGCCAGGTTGCATCCGGATCGAAGACGCAGACATCGGCGACGCTGCCGACGGCCAACTGGCCGCTTGCCAGTCCAAGGACTTCGGCCGGCGCCGAGGTAATCCGGGCCAGGGCAGCAGGCAGTGAAACTCCGGCGGCTGCGGCCCATTTCAGGGTCAGTGGCAGCAGAACCTCGAGCCCGGTCGCGCCCGGCTTGGCTTCGCCGAACGGGAGGAGCTTGTCGTCAGCGCCGACCGGTGTGTGGTCCGAGCAGATGGCGGCCAGGCCGGTCGCCGCAGCGCGCGACAGCGCCTGACAGTCGCTCTGGGCGCGCAGCGGCGGGCAGAAGCGGGCGTGCGGGTCGAAGAAGCCGATATCGTCTTCGGTAAGCAGCAGGTGATGGATGCCAATGTCGCAGGTGACGGGCAGCCCTTCGTCGCGGGCCGCACCGACCAGCACCGCACCGGCCGCCGAGGACAGGCGCGTGAGATGCACCCGGCAACCCGTGTCGCGCACCAGTTGCAGGATGGTGGCGATGGCGATGGTCTCGGCGGCAACCGGGATGCCGGCCAGGCCAAGGCGGCTGGCGACTTCGCCTTCGTGAGCGATGCCGTTGCGCGATAACCAGTAATCCTGTGGCTGGAGCCAGACTGAAAAGCCGAAGGTCGCAGCGTACTCCATGGCCCGCAGCAGCGCCTCGGTATCGACGACCGGGACCTTGGCCTGCGAGAAGGCGATGCACCCGGCCTTTTTCAAGCCGGCCAGTTCAGCCAGTCGTTCCCCTTGCAGACCTGCGGTCAGTGCGCCGAGCGGCAGCACCCGGGCCTTGCCGATTTCCTTGGCGCGGTGGATCAGGCGGTCTGCCAGTTCCGGTTCGTCGAGGGGCGGGACGGCATCGGGGGGAACGACGACGGAAGTCACACCTCCGGCGACGGCGGCGGCCAGTTCGGCCTGGATGCTGTTGAGGCGGGCACCGAGGTCGATCAGCCCGGGGCAGACCACGCAGCCGGCGGCGTTAACAGTGCGCCCGGCAGCGAAGCCGGTCGGCGCTTCACCCAGCGCGGCGACCCTGCCTTCGGCGATGAACAGCGAAATGCTGCGGTCGACGCCGTTCTTGGGGTCAATTACACGGCCGTTGCGAATTTCGATATTCATGTCAATTCCCCGCAACGATGCTCATGACGGCCATGCGCACCGCGATGCCGAAGGTGACCTGGGGCAGGATCACCGCCTGCGGCCCATCGGCCACTGCCGAGTGAATCTCGACGCCGCGGTTCATTGGTCCCGGGTGCATGACGATGGCGTCGGGCCTGGCGAGCGCCAGCTTCTGCGGCGTCAGGCCGTAGTGGCGGAAGTATTCGCCGGCCGACGGCAGCAGCGCGCCGGCCATGCGCTCGTTCTGGAGGCGCAGCATGATGATGACATCACAATCCCTGAGGCCTTCGTTCATGTCGTGGAAGACATCGACGCCGAACTTGTCGAGATGCTTGGGCAGCAGCGTTTCCGGCCCGATGGCGCGAACTTCCGGCACGCCCAGGGTGGTCAGGGCCTCGATGTCCGAGCGCGCGACGCGCGAATGCAGGATGTCGCCGACGATGGCTACGCGCAGCCGGGTGAAGTCCTTCTTGTAGTGACGGATCGTGTACATGTCGAGCAGGCCCTGCGTCGGGTGCGCATGGCGGCCGTCGCCGGCGTTGATGACATGGACGTCGTCACGGCCGATGCGTTGCAGATGCTCGGCG
Source organism: uncultured beta proteobacterium (assembly GCA_963810175.1). Taxonomy (GTDB): domain Bacteria; phylum Pseudomonadota; class Gammaproteobacteria; order Burkholderiales; family Rhodocyclaceae; genus Azonexus. Next base: position 300,467 of record CAWEMU010000051.1, read on the forward strand.
ATCAGGTAGGGAGCGCCGCTCGACGCATGACGGACGACAAAGAGGTTGGCATGCATGGCGCACAGGTTGTCGATGGTGTCGAGCAGCGTCTCGCCCTTGGCGGTCGACGAACGGTTGATGTCGAGATTGATGACGTCGGCCGAGAGGCGCTTGGCGGCGATCTCGAAGGTCGTTCGCGTGCGCGTCGAGTTCTCGAAGAACAGGTTGAACACGCTCTTGCCGCGCAGCAGGGGTACTTTCTTGACATCGCGTGCCGAGACTTCCATGAACGAGGCGGCGGTGTCGAGAATCTGGGTGATCACGGGCTGCGGCAGGCCATCGATCGACAAGAGGTGGATCAATTCTCCGGTTCGGTTCAGCTGCGGGTTATGCATTCGCGAGCCTCCAGGCCAGCCGGCCGTCGTCCAGCTTGCTCAGTTCCAGGCTTTCGCCACCGCTCAGGGTCACATCCCAGACGTGGTAGGCTGCCCCGATTGGCAGCTCCCGACCGCCGCGGTCTGCCAGTACCGCCAGCGCCACCGACGCCGGGCGACCGTAGTCGAACAGTTCGTTGAGCGCGGCGCGCGTGGTGCGCCCGGTGTAAAGAACATCATCGACCAGGATCAGGTGGCGGCCTTCGACAGTAAACGGGATGACCGTCGGCTTGACCTGCGGATGCAGGCCCTTCGCGGCGAAATCGTCGCGATAGAAGGAGACGTCGATCAGTCCGATATCCTCGGGCAGACCGAGGAGTTCCTTGAGCCGTTCGGCAATCCAGGCGCCTCCGCTGAAGATGCCGATCAGCGCGGGCTGGCGATGCAGGTGCGGGCGGATCAGGTCGGCCAGTTGACGGCACTGGATCTCGGCGTCAGGCAGGGGGCTGGGCAGGGGCGGCATGGTGCGGACTTTCGAACCAGTTTTGAAGAATGAGCTGGGCCGCCACGGCATCGAGCAGCGGCCTGGCGGACTTGCTGTTGTGGCCGGTTTCCCGAAGCCGGGCTTCGGCATCGAGCGAGGTCAGGCGCTCGTCGGCAAGGCCGACGGGCAGGTTGAATCGGCGTTGCAGGCGTTCGGCGAATTTTCGGGCGAGCCGGGTCATGGCGTGGGGCGTGCCATCGGCGTGGGTTGGCAGACCGACCACCAGTTGGACCGGCCGCCATTCGGCAACGAGTTTGCCGATGGCGGCGAAGCGGGCATCGTTCGATTCGGCGTGGATGACCGTCAACGGATGAGCGCTGCCCAGCAGGGTCTCCCCGGTGGCAACCCCGATGCGCTTCTCGCCGAAATCGAACGCCAGCACCGTGCCTTCAGGCATGCCCGGCGACATCGGAAAGCTGCGTGAAACTGATGCCGAGCTTCTGCATTGCCGCCGGCAGACGCTCTTCCGGCGGCAGATCGAAAAGAATGCTGTTCTTTGCGGGAACCGTCAGCCATGAATTCTGGGCCAGCTCGTCTTCCAGTTGCCCGGCATCCCAGCCTGAGTAGCCGAGCGTCACGATAATCTCGGAAGGCAACCCCGCGCTCCCGACCGAAGCCAGGACGTCGCGCGAACTGGTCAAGCCGACCTCACCATTCACGGCCAGCGTCGATTGCCACTGTCCCACCGGGCGATGCAGCACGAATCCGCGGTCCAGTTGTACCGGACCGCCGAAATAGACGGGCAGATTGGTCAGATTTTCCGCATCCAGCTTGATGTCGATCTTTTCGAACAGCCCCGCCAGAGTCATGTCGATCGGCCGGTTGACGATAATCCCCAGTGCACCGTTCTCGTTGTGCTCGCAGACATAGACAAGCGCATGGGAGAAATACAGATCTTCCAGGGCCGGCATGGCGATCAGGAAATTGTCGGTGAGGTTTACGCTGTTCATGCTGGAATTTTAATCGTCGCCGGAGTACAAACCAACCATGAAGAAAGAAAAAGCTCTTGTCTGGTTCCGCCGCGACCTGCGCGACCATGACCACAGAGCCCTGAGCGCGGCCCTGGCCGAGGCGGGGGAGGTCTATTGCGCCTTCGTCTTCGACCGCGAGATCATTGATGTGCTGCCGTCGAAGCGCGACCGCCGCGTGCATTTCATCCGTGAATCGCTGTGCGAACTCGACGCTGCGCTGCAGGCCAGGGGTGGCGGATTGATCGTGCGCCACGGCCAGGCGATGAAGGAGATTCCTGAACTGGCCCGCCAACTTGGCGTGGCTGCCGTGTACGCCAATCGCGATTACGAACCGGCTGCGAAGCGGCGCGACAACACGATCAGCACAAGCTTGCATGACTCCGGGATCAGGTTTCACACCTTCAAGGATCAGACCATCTTCGACCGGAGCGAGGTCCTGACCTTGGCCGGCAAACCGTTCTCAGTCTTCACACCGTACAAAAATGCCTGGTTGAAGCGGTTGACCGCAGCAGACTGTGCCGCTTGTCACTGTCAGGGCGTTCTGGCCGGGCGGGAGCATGCTGGCGTGCCCAGCCTGGACGAAATCGGCTTCGCCAGCACCGACCTGATCGAGCTCGGCATCCAGCCCGGAATGTCGGGCGCGCGCACCCTCTGGGACGAGTTCCGCGAGGAGCGCATCGCGCGCTATGGCGCCATGCGTGATTTCCCTGCCGTGAAAGGCGTTTCATACCTCTCGGTGCATCTGCGCTTCGGCACGATCAGCATCCGCGAGCTGGTCCGCGCCGCTCGCGAGAAAAATGCTGATGCCTGGCTCAGCGAGCTCATCTGGCGCGACTTCTATTTCATGATCCTCGACCACTTTCCGCACGTCGTCGGCCACGCCTTCAAGCCCGAATACGATGCCATTACCTGGGAGAACTGGCCGGAAGGCCTGGCTGCGTGGCGAGAGGGCCGTACCGGCTACCCTCTGGTCGATGCCGCCATGCGCCAACTGCAACACTGCGGCTGGATGCACAACCGCCTGCGGATGGTGGTCGCTTCGTTCCTGACCAAGGATCTCGGCATCGACTGGCGACTGGGTGAAAAGCACTTTGCCGAGCAGCTCAACGACTTCGACCTCTCGGCCAACAACGGTGGCTGGCAATGGGCTGCATCGACCGGCTGCGATGCCCAGCCCTACTTTCGTATCTTCAACCCGGTAACCCAATCGGAGAAGTTCGATCCGGAAGGCAAGTTCATCCGTCGCTATGTACCGGAGCTTGCCAGTCTGGCGAACAGGCATATCCACAGCCCGTGGCTGATGTCACGAAGCGAGCAGGAAGCAGCCGGGGTGATCATCGGTCGCGACTATCCGTTGCCGATGGTGGACCATGCCCGGGCCAGAGCGGATACCCTGGCCCGTTACTCGGTGATCACGAAACCTGCTTGGCCCTGACATAGCCGGCAATCAGCGCCAGCAACTCGTCCTCGTCATAAGGCTTGCCGAGGTAATTGCTGGCACCGATTTCGAGCGCGTGACGGCGATGCTTCTCGGCGGTACGTGACGTGATCATGATGATCGGCAAGTTGCCGAGCCGCTTGTCGGCGCGAATGTTGCGCACGAGGTCGAAACCATCCATGCGCGGCATTTCGATGTCGGAAATCACCACGTCAGGTACCAACTCGAGCAGTTGCTCCAGGGCATCGACACCATCCTTCGCCAGCGCCACGTGATAACCCTCGCGGGCAAGAAGGCGGCTTGTTATCTTGCGCACGGTCAGCGAATCGTCGACCACCATCACGGTCGGCAGCGCGGCTGTGGTCGTCACAACCGGCGCCACCGACACCGGAACTGCGCTCTGGACGGTCGCCGTGGGCTTGCGGCTGGCCAGCGCGACCGGGTTGAGTATCAGGACGACCTGACCATCGCCAAGGACAGTGGCGCCGGCGATGCCGACCACCCGGGAGAGCTGGCCGCCGATATTCTTGACGACGACTTCCTGATTGCCCCTGAGTTCGTCGACCTGCACCGCCACGCGTTGCGAGCCGGAACGCAAGAGAAGGACCCAGTACTGGCGCTGTGCCTCTGGCGCCGCCGTGCTGTCGCCGAGCAGATGCGGCAGGTAATGGAACGGGTAGCGATTGCCCTGCCATTCAACTTCGCCGCGCGCGCGAAGTTCGGCAAGCGGCTCTTCCTTGAGATCGAGAACCTGTTCGATCATCGTCGATGGAACGGCATAGAGAATCGCGCCGGCCCGCGCCAGCAGCGTCTGGGTAACCGCCAGCGTAAGCGGCAGATAGATGCGAAAGGTCGTTCCGTGGCCGAGGCGGGAGACAGTTTCGATGCGCCCGCCGAGTTCCGCGACTTCCGTCTTGACCACGTCCATGCCGACGCCGCGACCGGCAAGCTGGCTGACCTCTCCGGCAGTGGAGAACCCGGGAAGGAAAATCAAGTCGTAGAGGCGGGCTTCGTCAACCTCCTGGCCCGGCTCGAGAAGCCCCAGCACTTCGGCTCGGGCGCGGATCCGGTCGCGATCGAGTCCGCGGCCATCGTCGGCCATCGAAAGGATGATTTCGTTGCCTTCCTGCGCCAGCGATACCGTGATGTCGCCAATTTCGGGCTTGCCCGCAGCGACCCGTTCGGCACGTGTTTCGATCCCGTGCGTCACGGCGTTGCGCAGCATGTGCTCGAGCGGCGCCATCATCTTGTCGAGCACCGAGCGGTCGAGTTCCACCTGACCGCCGACGATGTCGAAGTTGGCCCGCTTGCCGAGTTCCTTGGAACTCTGGCGAACGATACGGAACAACCTTTCGGCCTGGCTGGCGAAAGGCATCATGCGGACGCCCATCAGTTCCTGCTGCAGTCCGCGATTGAGGCGCGCTTGCGCGACGATGGCGGCATTGGCATCGTCGAGGTTCTTGAGCAGGTTTTGCTGGACTGTGGCGACGTCATTGACCGACTCGGCCATGAACCGGGTCAACTCCTGGAAGCGAGTGAACCGGTCCAGTTCGAGCGGGTCGAAGTCCGCCTGGCCGTCGTGGGCCTGGGCGACACGCGCCTGGATCTGGCCTTCGGCCTGGATTTCTATCTCGCGCAACTGCCGCCGCAGACGGATGACGTTTTCAGTCAGATCGAGCAGGGACCCCTTGAGGCTGCGCATTTCACCCTCGATCCGCGCCCGGGCGATCGAAAGCTCGCCCGCCTCGTTGACCAGCCGGTCGATCAGGTCGGCCCTGACTCTGAGGGTTGCGCGCTGCGCACCGGTCTCGACATCATGGTCGCGGTCGACATCCGGCGTCAGGGCAATCGCGGACGCCGCTTCGCCAACTGCCGCACCGGAGACCATGCTGGCTGCATCGAGCTCTGCGCTCTCGCCAGTGCGCAGGCGCTCGGTGGCCTGCGCCAGCATGTCGCAGCCGTTCTCGATTTCGTCGATGAATGCCGGAGTTGCCGCCTCGGCGCGGAGAACGTCCTCGACGCGCGCCTCAAGCAGATGGGTGAACTCGCCGAGGTTCATCGCACCCGCCATCCGTGCATTCCCCTTGAAGGTGTGCAACAGACGGGCGATGGCGTGCGGCTGGGCATCGCTGGCCGGGTCACCGCGCCACAAGCGAAGCTGCACGGTCAGTTCGCGCAACTGGTCCTGAGCCTCTTCAAGAAAGATGGGCAGCAAATGCTCGTCGAGGTCATCCTTGAGTCTTGCGACAACGACGACAGGGGCTTGCGCAACGACCTCGCCGGCAGGCGGCGCGGCCTCTTCCGGCGCGCCCGGAACCTCCTCTTCCGAAACGCTGGTCTGCTCGACTGCCTCAGGTCCGGGTTGCGCTTCGAGAAGATAGATATCCTCAAGCGCTCCAATCAGCTGGATCTGCTCCTCCGGCGCCTCCTGGCGTGCCAAAGCCGTAAACATGTTCTCGAGGGTGATGATCGCCTGGCGAACCGTTTCAAGTCCCTCGATGCTGTCCAGGCGGCCCGAACTGTCACGGCGCAACAGCGCATGCTCCAGCGCCATCGCCAGATGGTGCAGCGGCATCAGGCCAACGGTCGCCGCGATACCGCCCAGAGTGTGGGCGGCGCGCGTCATGTCGAATGCGGTCGGGGCAGTGGGGTCGGCTTCCAGGGCAACATAGGAAGCGACCAGGGTTTCAAGGTGCCCGCGCGCCTCTTCACAGAAGATGTCATACAGGGTTGGTGCAGCAGGCGCTTCCACAGGCGGCGGAAGCTCACCGACTTCCTCGGCAAACAGGTCGGCGAAGGCATCGGCCATGTCGCTCGACGCTTCTGCTGTCTCTGCGGTTTCGGCCGGGAAGGCAACAACGGGTTGCCCGACCTCCTCGGAACTGATCTCGGACGCCAGGAGTTCTTCTGTTTCCGCGACGGCGGCTGGTTCGAATTCGGCTGCGGCGTGCATGTCGGCCGCGAGATCCAGGACAAACGATGAAGCTTCGGCGGTCTCGGCCAACGGCGATTCCATTGACTCGGCGACGCGGGTGGGCATTTCCGCGGGCGCCGGCAAGAGCGGTTCTTCGCCGCGCAGCAGTTCTGCCGCCGCAACCACGGCTGCTGGATCGGGGATGGGCTCGCCACCGTGTTCGAGCGCGGCAACCCAGCGCGAGAACAGCTGGTGGGCGTCGGTGATCAAGCTCAATAGCTCCGGCGTGGCGGCCATGTCCTGACGCAGCCACATGTTGAGTGTCTGCTCGAGCGCCCAGGCGGCCTCGCCCATGTCCATCAGCCCGACCATCCGGCCGCTGCCCTTGAGCGTATGCGCCGAACGGCGGATCGTCGTCAGCGCCTCGCTGTCGTTCACGTTGGCCGCCAGCAATTGCTCCTGCTCGCCGATGGTGGCGAGTACCTCATGTGCCTCCTCGAGGAAGATTGCCAGGAGTTCGGCATCGATGGCCTCGTGGCTCGACTGGGCGAGTTCCAGCGTCTCCGTCGAAGGCTCCGCTGGTTCGACGGACACCCCCACCAACGACGAGACGACGGCATCGATCTCGGGCCGCAAAGCGTCCCCGCTCTCAAGCGCCTTGAGGACGGTCTTCGCGGTGTCCCCCAGTTCGGGATTCGCCAGCAGATCCGCATCCTTCTGCAATGACTGCAGATTGTGCTTCAGCTCCGTGCGAACCCGTTCGTCGTCGGGGGCGTCCTTGAATGCCTCGAACAGGGACTGGGTTTCGTGCTTGTGCTGTTCGAGCTGAACCTCGACGCTCGGTACGGCAGACAGATCCTCCCCGGCCTCTTCACCTGTCTCGGGTGCCGGCGCTCCATGCAGTCGCCGCAGGAAGACATCGAAATCGCTTTCACCATGCTGCAATGCGTCGACGAAAAAACCGAGCGTCGAAAGTTGTTGGGCCACGGCCTCGAAGTCACTTGCCTGCGGCGCATAGTCGGGACGGGCGAATTCCTGAATCTGTGTACCGCAACCCTGCACCAGCGCAACGGCTGGCATGTGACCCAGCATGGCCAGCGCGCCGGCGGTCTGCCTGACCGGGGCATCGAGTGCCGCAAGATCCGGTTTCTTTTCAGGATTCCTGAAAAAGGCGTCGAGCGCTTGTTCCACCTGGGCCAGATTGGTCTGGATTTCGCGGGCCACCTGCCCGACCAGCAACCTTTCCTGAGCCCGGCGGGTCATCTCGTCGAGCAACGGCAATTGTTCGTTGCCGCCAACCGGATTGCCGGCGATGCAGGCGTACAGACGGGCGACCATCAGGTTAACCTGCTGTGCAAAGTCCATCCCCAGGCGACGGAAATTCTCCTGGGCATTCTGCAACAGCAGGATGGCCGTCGCTACCTCCATCGCTACCACGTCATTGTGGCGAGCGGGTGATTCCGCAAGCCAACTCGCCAAGGCGCCAAAGCCCTGGCCGAGGCGCTTGAGATCCGTGTGCCCGATTTCGTTGGCCAGAGCCGCACAGGTCTGCGCATGCTGTTCGAATGCGGGGAGCGCGGATGCGCTGCCGGTGCAGAACTTGTTCCACAATTCCTCGGTGGCGGCGAGGGCGTCACGCAGACGGCGCAGCGCGATCTCTTGCGGCTGTGTCGTTCCGTGTCCTGCCGAAACTGCCGGTATCAGTGCCTTCAGCGCGAAAACCGCCTGTACCTCGGCAACCCCCGGACTCGATTCGGCCGGGGCCAACGCCACGGCATAGAGGACGTCCCGCATCAGGCGCTCGGCAACGTTTCTCGAACCCTGAAGCAGACGACGTATCTGCGTGTCGATGCGCGCCAGCAACTGCCGGGACTCGGTGTCGGCCTCCCCCTGATGACTGAACAGTGACTCGACGAATGCCAGCGAAACCCACCAGAAAGCACGTGTCGTGGGCGACTCCTGCGTCGCCTCGATATTGTCCAGCGCCGTCCGCATGTGTTCGAGCGCGACATGCGGCTCCGTCGTGTGTTTCAGCCAGGCGAGCAGCCCTTTCTGAAAGCGTGCGCGCTCGGACTTGAGGAGGGTGAGCAATTGTTCCGGCGAGAGCGGCGCAACCGGTGCCGAGCACCGGGGTGGCCGACGCGTGATATCCGGATAGAACAGGTCAGTGGGGTTGCATGCCTCCATCCCGCGAGCCTTCGCCAGCGCCGCATAGGTGGGCAACAGGCGCAACGGCTGATTCGGCTCGCCGGCGATCAGATCGTCCAGGTACCGGCGGATCGACTCGATGGCGTCCGTCAGCGTGGCGAGAACCCCGGCTGTCGATTGCAGCCGGCTGTCTTCCAGAGCACCGGTCAAGGCTTCGATTGACTCGATGACCTGTGTCACGCCGTCAAGGCCGACAATGGACAGGGCACCATGAACCTGATGGATATGGGTACGGCAGAACCGCAGTTGTGTCGCATCACCGGTCAATTCATGCTGACCAAGCGCTTCAGCGGCACGCTCAAGTGCCAGGTCGATCTCACCCTTGACCCAGGTCAGCGGGCCCAGATCGAATTCGGTTGCCGCGTTCATAAGCTCTCGCGAATCTCGCTCAATCGACCTTGAAGCCGGCGACCGAACCCTTGAGTTCGGACGCCAGGGAACTCAGTTCCTCGACAGCCGCCGCAGTACGCTCCGTACCGGCGGTCGTCTGCTCGGTGACGCTCAGAATCGCCTGCATCAGCTTCGCGACATCGGTCGCCGATTTGGCCTGGTCCTGGGTCGAGGTCGAGATGTTTTCGATCAGGTCCGAGAGGTTGCGCGACACCTGGCCGATCTCGGTCAGTGCCTGACCGGCGGCATCTGACAGTTTTGCTCCTTCCACCACGCCCTGCGTCGATTGCTCCATGGCCGATACGGCATCCTGCGTATCGGTCTGGATGGTCTTGACGATCGCGGCAATCTGCTTGGTCGCTTCGGCCGACCGTTCAGCCAGTCGCTGCACTTCCTCGGCAACCACCGTGAAGCCGCGACCCGCGTCACCCGCCGAAGCGGCCTGAATGGCAGCATTCAGGGCCAGCACGTTGGTCTGCTCGGTAATGTCCGAAATCAGTTCAACGATTTCGCCGATCTCCTGAGAGCTTTCACCGAGGCGCTTGATCCGCTTCGAGGTCTCCTGGATCTGGTTACGGATTTCGTTCATGCCCTTGATCGAGTCTTCAACGGCCTGCGTGCCCTTCTCGGCAGCAGCCAGTGACTGGCGAGCGACCTGGGCTGACTGGGTCGCATTGCCGGAAACCTCGCTCATCGAACGCGCCATCTCCAGAGCCGATTGTCCAGCATCCTGAATTTCACGGGACTGCTTTTCGGCGGCAGTCAGCAGTTCGGTGGAAGTCTGGCGGGCGATCTCCGTTGCCGTCGTCACCCGGTTTGCCGCATCGTTGATGCGTCCGACCAGCAGGCGAAGTTCCTCGATGGTGTAGTTGATCGAGTCGGCAATGGCGCCCGTGATGTTTTCGCTCACCGTCGCGTTGGCCGTCAGGTCACCGTCGGCCAGATCACCCAGCTCGTTCATCAGCTGCAGAATTGCGTCCTGGTTCTCGCGGTTGGTTCGCTCCGAAACCTGACGCTGCAATTCCGCATCCTCGGTGCGGCGCCGGGTGTCATCGAGATAGATCTTGGCCAGCAAGGCGAGGACAGCGACTGCCAATGCGGAGAGGACAATCAGCAGTACGATGAAGAACCCGCGCTCGGAGAGTTCCTGCTGGTAACCTCCGGCGAGATCGTCGGTCGCCTTCAGCAACTCCTCGCTGCCACGGAAGATGCGAGCACCCGCCTGCTTCGACAGAACCAGCGGCTGCATGTTGCCGAGAATCCCGCCGATTGCCGCCTGGTAGGACTTGAAGGCCTTGTCGAGCTCGGTCAGCTTTTCGCGTGTATCGGCATCGCTGCCGCCCTTGTTCAACCCCTGAAGGATATCGCGAAAGGCATTGGTATCCTTGCCCAGCAGAAAAGCCACTTCCGGGTTGATTTCGTCACCGACCAGCAGCGCCGAGGCGTTCTTGGCGATCCGCTGCGTCAACATGACCAACTGGTTGGCTGCCGCGATCTCCCGCGCTCCGGCGCCGGCTTGCAGCTTGAGGGCGGCAACCTGCTCCGCCAGTTCCAGCATCACCGGGTTTTCGTTGTCGATGGTGGTCACGTTCTTGCCCAAGGCAACAAGGTTCGCCTCCTGCCCGATCACCGTCATTGCGTCCTTCTCGGTCTCCGCCCAGATTCTGGTCAGTGTCTCGAGCTGCGCCTGCACGGCTGCCGGCGAAGCGGGCACGTCGGTACCGACGATCTCGCCGCCCGAAGTCAACCTCTCCAGCAGGCGGCTGAACGTCTCCCGTGAATCCTTCAGTTGCGCGAAGGCCGCCGGATTGCCCTGCAAGGCCAGGGTCGATGCCTTGGCGAGACGTTGCGAGAGCATGCGCATTTCGCCAGAAGCCGCGACGTAAGCAGTGCCGTACGTCGAACTGCGGTTGTTGAAAATGACCAGGATGGCGATGCCGAGCAGCAGCAACACGAAGATGCCGCCCAGAGTTTTCATCTGCTTGATGACCGGTTGTTGCGCGAACGATCCCGGTAGCCAGGACAACCCACCACCAGCCGATGCCGCCGAAGAAGCCTTCGATGCCTTCCTTGGCACTTCCGCGCCTTCCTTGCCACCATGACCAAGGTTCTTCAAGCTGAACGCCATGTCTATCCTCCGCTCGGGGTCAGGGACAATCAAACCCCAATATTCATGAAATCATTATCGGCAAGCAACTCGCGCACCGAGAGTTTTCGCCAGATGTGACCCTGGCTGTCAGAAAAGCGTGCCGTCCCCCAGGCCGGCGCTGCCGAATCGACCGATTCGGCGACAAAGTCTTCGGGGTTTTTCAGACCCAGCATGCGATTGACCAGCAACGCCGCGTTCGCCCCGTACTTGCTGCCAACCAGAAGCAGCCGCGTATTGCTGTTCTGCGGCGTTGGCGTGCCCCCGCAAAAGACCGAGAAATCAGCCACTGCGTAGAGGCTCCCGCGGATATTGGCGATACCGGCAAACCATGGTCGTGTCAGCGGAACGGGCGTCAGCTTCAGCGCCTGGACAATCTCGCCGCTGTCGGACAGGTTGACAAGCCAATTCTCGTCACCGGCCTGCAGTCCCAGCCACGAAGATGCGCCGCGTCCGCGCGCGGCGCCGGTGAGACGCCCCGAAAGGTATTCCTGGAAGTCGCGGAGGCTGGTCTTTCTTGCCATCTGGATCAGGGAAGCTCGGCAATCTTCTTGAGCAACTCTTCCGGATTGACCGGCTTCACGACGTAGTCGGCAGCACCCTGGCGCAATCCCCATATCTTGTCGGTTTCCTGCCCCTTGGAGGTGCACACGATGACCGGGATATGCCGGGTCTCCTCGTCACGCGTCAGGGTGCGGGTCGCCTGGAAGCCATTGAGTCCTGGCATCACGACGTCCATCAGGATCAGGTCCGGCTTCGTCGCCTTGGCCTTGGCGATTCCTTCCTCACCATTTTCGGCAGTGGTCACCTGGTAGCCGGCCTTGGTCAGAAAGTCCACCGAGAAGAACCTTTCGGTCGGAGAGTCGTTAACCACGAGAATATTTTTGACGGGCATTATTGCTCCATGAACACTAGGAAGTTTCGGAGGCAGACGGCAGGGCGAAGGTCGCAACGGTCTGCAACAGACTGTCCTTGGTAAAAGGCTTGGTCAGGTAATGATCGGAGCCGACCATGCGTCCTCTGGCCCGATCGAAGAGTCCGTCCTTCGAGGAAAGCATGATCACCGGCGTCGCTTTGAAGCGCGCATTCTTCTTGATGAGGGAACAGGTCTGGTAGCCGTCGAGACGAGGCATCATGATGTCGCAGAAGATCACCTTGGGCTGATGGTCGGCGATCTTGGCCAGTGCGTCGAACCCGTCTTCGGCAAGCACGACCTGACATCCCGCCTGGACGAGGAATATTTCCGCGCTCCGCCGGATCGTATTGCTGTCGTCAATGACCATCACCTTGACGTCGCGCAGTTTAGATAGATCAGCCAATCAAGTCCCCTCGCTCCTCGTCGGGGAGCCATCCCAGCGCAGCATCATACTACGCCGACTTCAAAACTCCACCATCTCGAAATCGAATTTCCGCGCCCCGCATTCGGGACAAACCCAGTTCATCGGGACATCCTCCCAGCGGGTTCCGGGCGGAATTCCTTCCGCCGGAACACCCAGCGCCTCATCATAAATGAAACCGCAGATCAGGCACATCCATGTTTTGCTATTTGTTCCGTCGTTCATGTGGTGGCGTTTGATGGCAGCCGGATTCGGATAAAATCCGGCTAATCTTACCCAATCGCCGCCTTGTGCGCCATGTCTGCGGCACTTCATGACTACCGCAACCCCCACTCCGCCGCTTGTCCTGGTATTTGCCGCCAGCGATCCCACCGCTGGTGCCGGTATCCAGGCGGACACACTGACCCTGGCCAGCCTCGGTTGCCATCCTCTGTCGGCGCTGACCGCAGTGACGGTCCAGGACACCGCCGGCGTCAAAGGCGTGCAGGCCGTTGCCGCCGACTTCCTGGAGCGCCAGGCGCGAACGCTGCTCGAGGACATGCATGTGGCGGCCTTCAAGATCGGCGTACTCGGCAGTGTGGAAAACGTCATCGCCGTGGCGGGGATTGTTGCCGACCATCCGGACATTCCACTTGTCTTCGACCCCGTACTGACCTCGGGGCGCGGCGACGATCTTTCGGGCGAGGCGATCATTGCGGCGATGCGCGAATTCCTGTTGCCGCGGACCACGGTACTGACTCCGAACGCCCCCGAGGCGAGGCGGCTTGCCGAACGCCATGCCGACGAAGACGAACCCGGGATCGATCTCTGCGCGCAACGCCTGGTCGCAATGGGCGCGCAGTACGTCCTGATCACGGGAACGCACGAAAGTACCCCGGAAGTCATCAATACCCTGTATGGCCGAGACGGTGTGCTTCGCCGTGACTGCTGGGAGCGCCTCCCCGGGAGTTATCACGGTTCGGGGTGCACCCTGGCTTCGGCAATCGCCGGCTACCTCGCCGGCGGGGCGGGCATCGAGGACGCGGTACGCGATGCACAGGAGTACACCTGGCAGACACTCGCCAGCGGCTTCCGGCCCGGCAGGGGGCAGTTCATCCCGGACCGCTTTTTCCGGACCCGCTGCGCAGGCGGCAACGCTGCTATGGACCGGGCCGAGGGGCGTGGCGATGGCCGGTAAGTTGCGCGGCCTCTACGCCATTACGCCGGAATCCCGCGACCGCGACCGCCTCCTGGCCTCCGTCGAAGCCGCGTTGCGTGGCGGCTGCCGCTTCGTGCAATACCGCGACAAGACCAGCGCTGCCCCCGAGCGCGTGGCTCGGGCCCACGCCCTGCGCCGGCTTACGCTGGACTTCAACGCCAGGCTGCTGATCAACGACGACATGGCGTTGACCTTCCTCGTCCAGGCCGATGGCATCCACCTTGGCCGGAACGATGGCAACCTGGCGGCAGCCCGCGCCATTCTCGGGCCCGACAGGTTGCTCGGGGCCTCGTGCTATGCCGATTTCGCCCTGGCGCGCAAGGCGGCGTCCGCCGGCGCCGACTACGTCGCATTCGGCGCCGTCTTTCCATCGCTCACCAAGCCGAATGCCGTGTCTGCTGCGGTCGACCTGTTTTCTCGGGCCAGAACCACGTTGACCGCGGCACGCTGCGCCATCGGCGGTATCACGCTCGACAAGGCGCCAGGCCTGATTGCGGCCGGCGCCGACCTCCTCGCCGTGATCAGCGACCTGTTCAACGCGCCGGACATCACGGCCCGCGCTGCCGCCTACCAACACCTGTTCGAGGAACCACGCGCATGACCACACGCAACCAGCAGCTATTCGAACGCGCCCAGCGCCACATCCCCGGCGGCGTCAATTCGCCGGTGCGCGCCTTCCGTTCGGTCGGCGGCACGCCATGCTTCTTCCAGAAGGGTGTCGGCCCGCGCGTCCAGGACGCCGACGGCAAGTGGTATCTTGACTACGTCGGGTCCTGGGGCCCGCTGATTCTCGGCCATGCCCACCCGGAAGTTGTTTCCGCCGTGCAGGCTGCCGCCGTCGATGGCCTGACCTTCGGTGCGCCGACCGAACGCGAAGTCGAAATTGCCGACCTGTTGTGCGAACTCGTCCCGTCAATGGAGATGGTCCGACTCGTCTCATCCGGCACCGAAGCGACCATGAGCGCCATTCGTCTGGCGCGCGGTTACACCGGGCGCGACGTGCTGATCAAGTTCGAAGGCTGCTACCACGGCCATTCCGACAGTCTCCTGGTCAAGGCCGGGTCGGGCGCGCTGACCTTCGGCAATCCCTCGTCCGGCGGCGTTCCCGCCGATCTCGCGCAGCACACCATGGTCCTCGCCTACAACGATCCGCAACAGTTGGCCGACGCCTTTGCGCGACATGGCGACAGGATCGCCGCCGTCATCGTCGAGCCGGTCGTGGGCAACATGAACCTGATCGTGCCGACCGCCGAATTTCTCGGGGCCATGCGCGAACTGACCGCGCAACACGGCGCGGTGTTGATCTTCGACGAGGTGATGACCGGCTTCCGCGTTGGCCTGAAAAGCGCCCAGGGCCTCTATGGCATCACGCCCGACCTGTCCACCTTCGGCAAGGTGGTCGGCGGCGGCATGCCGCTCGGGGCCTTCGGTGGCAAGCGCGAGATCATGGAGCAGATCGCCCCGCTTGGTCCCGTCTATCAGGCCGGCACGCTGTCCGGCAACCCGGTGGCGGTGGCGGCCGGACTTGCGACGCTCAAGCTGGTTCAGGAAAAAGGCTTCTACGAGGCGTTGACCGCAACGACCGGGGCGCTGTGTGACGGTCTTGCCGGAGCCGCGCGCAAGCACGGCATCGCCTTCGCCGCGCAGAACGTCGGCGGCATGTTCGGTCTCTACTTTGCCGAGCAATGCCCGGCGACCTACGACGCGGTGCTGGCCTGCGACAAGGAAGCCTTCAACCGCTTCTTTCACGCCATGCTCGACGCCGGCCACTATTTTGCGCCTTCCGCCTTCGAAGCCGGGTTCGTTTCGGCGGCGCATTCCGCTGCCGACGTCGCGGCGACCATCGCCGCGGCCGACATGTATTTTGCGGCAACGGCGTGAGCACCGGCCTCGCTTGGGTAGTCCTGTTCTTCGCCGGTCTATGCGAGATCGGCTGGGCGGTCGGGCTGAAGTATACCGAAGGCTTCAGCCGCCTGTGGCCGAGCGTCGCGACGGGCGTCGCGATGCTCGCCAGCGTCGTCCTGCTCGGCTGGTCGCTGAAAACCCTGCCGCTCGGGACCGCTTATGCGGTGTGGACAGGCATCGGCGCGGTCGGCACTGCCATTCTCGGCATGCTGCTGTTCGGCGAGTCGCGCGAGGCCGCCCGGTTGGCCTGCATCGCACTGATCGTCGCCGGCATCGTCGGGCTGAAGCTGGTCACCCCGGACGGCGGTGGCTGATCGCCCAGGCGGCGAGCCGCCGATCCGCGTCGGGCTTGCCAGCAACTGCGTGGCGGTACTTCCCCGATAGAGGATCAGGCGCTCTTGCTGACGACCGCTCGCGGGCGCTTGGGCTGACGCTTCTCGAAATGGCGCAGACCAAAGAACATGATGGCTCCGACCAGCATCACGAAGACCGTAAAAAACACGTAGGCAAGCCACATCGGCCACTCGAACGCCTGCGCCATCGTCGAAAACTCGGACATGCCGCCCATGCCGGCGAGAACATTGATCGGCATGAAGACGACGCTGAGAATCGTCAGCCGTTCGATTTTCTTGTTCGCGTTGATGTTGATCGCACTGTCCGTGGCATCCATCAGGAAGTTGATCTTGTTGAACAGGAAAGCGGTGTGCCCGTCGAGGGATTCGATATCGCGCAGGATCTCGCGCACATCCGAAAGTTGAACCTCCGACAGCAGCTTGCCGCGCATCAGGAAGGACAGGGCGCGCCGGGTATCCAGCACGCTGCGGCGGGTGCGTCCGTTGATGTCTTCGGCCTCGGCGACGCCGGCCAGGATCTGTGATGCTTCAACGTCGGTAATCGCTGACCTCAGTACCTGCGTGCCGACTTGCTCCAGTTCGCCATAGACGCCCTCGAGGGCGTTCGCCGAGTACTCCACATCGGCGGCGTAGAGGTCTAGCAGGACGTCCGTGCCAGACTTCACATAGCCCGGCTGACTGCGCGCACGCAGCCGCTGCAGCCGGAAGACCGGCAATTCCTCGCTGCGCACCGAAAAAAGAATGTCGTCGTGCACGATGAAGCCAACCGCCACGTTGCGCGACCCCTCGTCGAGATCGAGGAGGAAGTCGGACCGCATATGGACTTCGCCGTTGTCCTCGACGTAGTAACGCGCACTGGATTCAAGGTCGGTCAGGTCTTCCGGGTCCGGGATCTCCAGCCCGTAAAACTTGCCGACCCAGTTGCGCACGCGCGCCGTCGGCGCGACCAGATCGACCCAGATCGGCTTGATGTCGGCGAGCAGGGCCGGGCGATCGACAGTGACCTGGCGCAGCCGGCCATTGTGCAGTTCGAAGGCATTGACCATCACCTTGCTGCTGGTGTGCTGGCCGTCGCCGATAAGTTCTTCGGCAACGTCCTCGGCCAGCAGGTCGAGAATGCCGTCCAGGCGATCCTCGGCGATCTCCTTCCAGGCTATCGCGCGATCGTCTTCCGGCAAAGCGCTGAGGATGACGGCAACTGCCACGGTGGGCAGGGTGGCGAGGAAGGTTCGCAGCCGGAACCTGTGCTCGCGCTGGAGAATCTCCAGCAATTCCTGGCGCGGACCCTCCTGGTTCCGGGTTTCTTCCTCGTAGACACGAATCTTCGCCACCAGGTCATGGACTTGGGCGAGATCGTCCTTGACTTCATTGGCATTTGCGTCGGCTTCGGTCAGATCTTCGTTGGCGTCGGTCTGCTGGCTTTGCTGGTTCATGATGAAGATGCTCCTTGCTGTGGATCGGGCAATCGATCTAGCGCCCTGCCGGTTGCTGTTGAAAACGGTAGCCGACGCCGGTTTCGGTCAGGATGTGACGCGGACGGGCCGGATCCACCTCCAGTTTTTGCCGGAGACGTCCGACATAGACGCGGAGGTAGTGGTCCTTCTCGCGGTTGGCGGGACCCCATACCTTGTCGATCAGCAGGTGGTGGGTCAGGACGCGGCCTGGATTGGTCAATAGCAGGACGAGCAGATTATACTCGAGCGGCGTCAGATGAACTTCGGCGCCGGCGCGTCGGATGTTGCGCCGGACAAGGTCTACCTCGACATCGCCAAAGGCATGCAGGGCGCCGGCGCCGGCATCGCTTTGCATCTGGCTCCGGCGCAGCATGGCCCGGACGCGGGCGCGCAGTTCGCCGATGCCGAACGGCTTGGTCAGGTAATCATCGGCGCCGGCGTCGAGGGCGGCGATCTTGTCTGACTCGACGGTGCGCGCCGAAAGGACGAGGACGGGAACGGCTGACCACACGCGAAGCTCCCGGATGAAGTCAACGCCGTCGCGGTCCGGGAGCCCGAGGTCGAGGACCACCAGGTCCGGTTGCTCGCGGGCTGCCAGGTCGAGACCCTGGGCGGCCGATCCGGCCTCGCTCGCCCGGCACGATTCGTCGCGAAGCGCGCTGCAGACGAAGCGCCGGATCTGTGGCTCGTCCTCGACGACCAGCGCGAGAGGCGATAGCGTATTCATGGCTCGTCCTCGATCGCGACCGGCGGCGGGGTCAGGCAAGGCAGCGTGAAACCGCACGCAGGCACCGCCGGCGCGGTTCTCGGCACGGATGCTTCCGCCATGTGCCTCGACGATGGCCTTGCAGATGGCGAGTCCGAGTCCGGCACCGGGAATGCACGATTCGTTCGCTCCACGCACGAAGAGGTCGAACATCGGCTCGATGCGTCCCGCGGGGAACTCGGAACCGTCGTTGCAGACCGAAACCTCGAGATGTGCGGATGATTGCCGCGCCGCCAGCGAGATGCGCGCCCCCGGCCGCGCATACTTGAAAGCATTGTCGAGCAGATTGCAGAGGACGCGCTCGATCAGCACGGCGTCGAAAAAGATCAGCGGCAAGTCGGGCGCCAGGTCGATCGTGACGTGGCGGTCGGGTGCGACGTTCTCGGCCAGCCGCAGGCTGCTGCCGACGACATCCTCGAAGGGTTGCCATTCGCGGCGCAATGGTGCGCTGGCGCTTTTCAGCCGCGCCATGTCGAGCAGGTCGGAGAGCAGCTTGTGCATGGCCTGCGCCTGGTCGCGGATGATGCCGGCCGTTTCGGCGGCGTCGGCCGGGAGTGTCGCGCGTCGCTCGGCGAGAGTGTCGGCAAGACCGACGAGGGTAGTCAGGGGGGTGCGCAGGTCGTGCGAAAGCGACGTGAGCACGGAGCTGCGCAGGCGTTCGTCCGCGACCATGATTTCGGCCCGCTGCGCGTTCTCCGCGTAGTGAAGACGCTCGAGTGCGAGCGCCGCGAGCGAGGCCAGCGCCTCGACCGCCTTGTACTGCTCGTCGGCAAGCCGGGTGTGGTCGTCCAGCGGGGTCACCGCAAGGACGCCGCGAACCCGCGTCGCGGCGCGCAGCGGAAAACAGGCGATGGCGGCTCCTGCGAGGTCACGCGGATCGGCGGCGACGAACTCGCTTCCCCGGCAAGCCGCCTCGGCGCAGCCAGACTCCGCTATGCCGAGCACATGGTGGCCTCCGGGGTGGTCAACGAGGCGATCATCGTCGCCGGCGACGAGGAGGTTTCCACCCAGGCCGCGATTGCTCAGGTAGTGCTGCGCCGCCTCGAGAATCTGGGTGACGTCATGGGCGCCGGCGATGTCCCTCGCCGCTTCGTAAAGTTGGCGAGTCTCCCGCTCGCGCGCCCGGGCATCGTCGGTCCTCGCGGCGGCCCGTGACACGAGCTGGGCCGTCACCAGGCCGACGGCGAGCATGATCGCGAAGGTCAGCAGATGCTCGGCATCGCCGAAGAAAAGGAAGTGATGTGGCGTGTCGAAGTAGTAGTCGAACAGCGCGACGCTCAGGAACGAGGCGACGACCGCGGGTCCGCGACCGAGAAAGGTGGCGACGAGAAACACCGCAAGCAGGAAGAGCATGACGATGTCGGGCAGATCGAGGTGATTCCGCAAGGGGAACGCGACAGCCGCCGTCAGGCAGCACGCCACGACGGCCGCCCCATAATCGGCGACGCGGCGGGTAAATGCGGACTGCATCGTGACTGCGAAGGACATGGAATCCGGCCAAGGGTGTCGAGCGGCCGCCAGTTTCCCACTCTCCGCATAAATTAGGTGTAAACGTTGCCGGAAAAGATTGCTCGACGCCACGCGAACGCTGAGGCGGTTCGCCATTACCGCAAACGCGGTCGGCGCCGCGCCGCCGTGAGGTACCCCGGTCAGGGAATCTCCGCCGCCGGCATGCGCGCGAGAATGATCGCGGTCTTGCGCCCGAGGCCGGGCGCGCTGCGATTGCGGTCGTAGAAGCGGGGATTCGGCACCATGCCCGCCAGCCGGGCCGCCTGCTCGGGGCCCAACTGGCCTGCGCCGATGCCGTAGTAGTGGCGGGCTGCCGCTTCGGCGCCGAAAACGCCGTTGCCCCACTCGATGACGTTCAGATAGACCTCGAAGATTCGCCGCTTGCTCCACAGGTTTTCCAGCATCAGCGTGATGATGGCCTCCTCGGCCTTGCGGAAATACGATTTGGTCGGAGTCAGAAAAAGGTTCTTCGCCAGCTGCTGGCTGATGGTCGAACCGCCGGCTACCGTGCGCCCGCGTTTCTGGTTCTTTTCCATGGCTTTCTGGATGCCTTCCCAGTCGAAGCCTTCGTGGTCGACGAACCTGGCATCTTCCGAGGCGATGATGGCGCGCTTCAGATGAGGCGAAATCCGCTCGTAGGCGACCCATTGCTTCTTAAGTTGGGCGTCGGGATTCTTCACGCGCAGTTCGCCGAGGCGGATTTCCATGAAGCGGGTGGTGCCCGGGTTAACCCACTTCCACAGCAGCACCCAGCCGAGCAGCCACAACTGCCAGACCAGAAAGAGGCCGATCAGGCCAAGCAATGCCCACTTGAACCAGCGGCCCAACCGCCTCATGTCGCCAGTTGTTCGCGCAACGCGGCAAGTACCGGCGCGCTGTCCGGCCGCACCCCGCGCCAGACGAGAAATGCCTCGGCCGCCTGCTCGACCAGCATGCCGAGGCCGTCGGCCAGACGGGCGGCGCCCTGTTCGCGGGCCAGCGCGAGAAACGGTGTATCGCCCTTGCCGTACATCATGTCGTAGGCAAGGCTGTCGGGAGCGAAGATTCCTGCCGGCAATGGCAGCGCCGCCCCGGAGAGGCTCGCCGAGGTGGCGTTGATGACGACATCGAAAATCCGGCCGGCGGTTTTGGCAAAGTTTCCGGCGTTGACCCTAGGGCCAGCCGTTGCTTCCATGGTCGCGCCGCGAAGCCGGTACTCCTGGGGTGCGGCAAGTTCGGAAAACCGCCGGGCCAGCGCTTCTGCCTTGTCCGCAGTGCGGTTGGCAATGAACAGGCCGGCGGGCTGGCGCTCGAGAATCGGCGCGATGACACCGCGCGCCGCGCCGCCGGCCCCGAGCAGCAGAACACGCCGACCGGCCAGCGGAAATTCCAGATTGACCTCGATGTCGCGCACCAGGCCGGCGCCGTCGGTGTTGTCGCCGAAAATCTCAGGGCCAGTGAAAGCGAGCGTATTGACTGCTCCCGCCCGCTCCGCGCGCGCGCTGCGGCGGGTGCACAGACCGAACGCCTCCTCCTTGAAGGGGAGCGTGACATTCGCCCCCTTGCCGCCGGCGGCAACGAAGCTGCCCACCGTCGCGGCGAATCCATCAAGCGGGGCGAGGATCGCTTCGTAGCTCAGGTCCTGATGGCACTGCGCTGCGAACCGGGCATGAATGGCCGGAGATCGGGAATGGGCAACCGGATTCCCGAACACGCAATAGCGATCGGTCATTTTGCCGTGACCTGATCGCCCTGAGTGAAATACCAGGTCCGGGTGATCTCGAGAATGTCGGTGTCACGGCGTATGTCAGGAGGGAATGGGGCGTAGGGCGAAGCCATCTGGACTATCCGCTTTGCTGCATCGTCGAGCACCTTGTAGCCGGAGGAACGGTTGATATCTACGCGATTGAGGCTGCCGTCATGGTTGATCGATGCGGTCAGCACCAGCGAACCGTAGAGCTTGCCACGCGCAGCTTCGGGGTAGTTCAGGGTGCCGATGCGTTCGACCTTGCGGCGCCAGTCCTCGATGTACTGGGCAAAGCGATATTCCTCGGTCCGTGCCCCGATGAACTTCTTGCGCGGTCGCTTGTTGTACTCATCGACGCTCTTGTTGATTTCGCCTTCCAGTCGCGCCATCGCCCGCGCCGATTCGGCGAGATCGAGGCCGCTGACGCTGGTCACGGGTGTCGGCTGCTCCGCGGCATTGCGGGCGGCAGCGACGGCGCGGGCGGACTTGGCCTCGCTCAGAATCTTCTGCTGGGCGGCGTCGAGTTCGCGTATTCGCCGCTGCATGCGTTCGATTTCGCTGCCCGTCAACTGCTGATGAGTCGGCGGCAGGGGCGTCTTCAGGCGCCGGTTCTCGTCGGTATTGCCGCCGCCGTCGAGATTGGCCTGGGCCAGCGCCTGCGGATCGGTCGGTTTCCTGGCAGACTTGGCATTGACCAGGACGATGTCGAGCGCCTTCTCGCGCATCGCCTTCGAGGCATCGGGAAAGCTGAAATGCAGGGTCATCAGCAGCGCGTGTGCCGCCAGCGAAATGCCGATCGCCAGAAACAAGCGTCGGTTGCCCGGTACCACGGGCTGCCATGACAGCGTTGCCGCGCTCACTGAACTTCCTCCTCCTCTATCGGCTCGTCCAGGACTTCATCCATGACGCAAAGATAACGGCAACCGACCTCCGGGCCAAGCAGATCGATGGAATCGACCGCGAGACGGACCCGTCTGCCGGGTCCGATGTCGGCCGGCATCGACGGCACGCGCAACAGCAGCGGCAGATGGTCGAGCTTGACCTGCTGCTCGCGGCGCACGGTTGCATCGATCTCCCCGACATCGTTCTGCTGCAGCCAGCGCAGGCACCAGTAACGCTCCATCAGGCGCTGGAAATCGGCGTACGCGGCATAGGTCGTCTCGAAATCGCGCATCGCGCCGAACAGTTCCGCCGATTTCTGGGCAAACGGCGGTGTTTCGCCCTTCAGGCAGGCGATCAGCTGCCATTGATTGACCAGATCACAGTAGCGCCGCAGCGGCGAGGTCATCCAGGCGTACTGCGGTACTCCAAGCCCTTCGTGCGGCAGCGGCGAGGTCGTCATGCGCACCTTGCCCTGCGTCTGCGCGCGGTACAGGCAGGCGATATTCCTATCGGCGAGCAGCCCGCCCCAGGTCGAATTGGCGACGATCATCAGTTCGGCGACGAGCTTGTCAAGCGGGCTGCCGCGCTTGCGTTCGCTGATTTCGACCGTGCACCGGTCGGGATCGGCGAGATCGCCCGCGATGGCGAAGTTGTAGTCGTTGATTCCCTGCGTCGCCGACGGCTTGCCGCGCCGCCCTTCGCAGGCGTTGGCGAAGTGCCAGAGGTGGAGCAGTTCGTCGCTGAAAGGGAACTCGGACAGTCCGCTGACCACGGTTTCGGCATTGAAGACAGGCTCGATTTCGTGATGCCGCAGGTTGGCGGCGATATGCACCATCTCCAGCCGGGATTCCTGCGCAATGACCTCGAAAGCTTCGTTGACCGTGAGATACAGCGAAACCGCCGGGCATTCGACGCCACCGGCCAGCGTGTAGTTCTGGACCACGGCATCGGGCAGCATGGTGATCTTGTTGCCGGGCATGTAGACCGTGGACAGGCGGGCGCGCGCCACGCCGTCGAGCGGCGATCCATGCTCGATGGCCAACCCTGGTGCGGCGATGTGGATGCCGATGCGCGAGCCGATGCCGGGCAGCTTGACGACCGACAGCGCGTCGTCGATCTCGGTGGTATTGGCGTCGTCGATCGAAAAGGCAGGCGCATCGGCGCGCGGCAGATCGTCGGGCAGTTTCGGGGCTTCGAGCGTGGGAAAGGCCGTGCCTTTCGGGAACTGTTCATGCAGGAAGCGACGGTAGTGCAGGTGGTAGGCTGACTTGATCGCGCCGCACTTGAACAACAGTTGCGCCGGGGTCAAACCGGTTTCGCCGCAGGCGGTCTCGAAGGCCCTGGTCTCCGGCTTGTTGCGGTCGGGTGCATAGAGCAGCGCGTCCGTCAGAGTGCCGATTTCCGGCGGCAGACGGAATGTCTTGAGGTCGCTTATCCAGGCCTCGATAGCGAGCGCTTGCTGGCGCTTCTTTTCAAGACTGGCCAGAGCAGCTGCGAGAATGTCGGGAGGCGCCTTGCGGAAGCGGCCCTTGCCCTTGCGGTGGAAATAGACGGGCGCGGCGTGCACGGCAAGCAGCACCGCCGTCGCCTCGATCGGGGCGGGGTCGTGTCCGTAGTAGTCACGGGCAAAATCAAGAAACGAAAACTCGCCATCGTTTACGCACTCCCAGAGGAAATCCGGTTCGATCTCTTCGGCCAGCGGTGTCGCCTGCTCCAGCAAGGCTCCCGGCGAAGGCTTCTCGAAACGCAACAACACCGTGGCGGTCTTGATCTTGCTGCGCTTGCCGGTGGACATCTCGACCTGCAACGAGCTGTCGTTGTCGGCCATGATGCTGCCAGCCTTGAAGCCGCCATCTTCTTCGAACAATACATTCATCGTGCGGATTATAACCCCGCGAATTCAAGGATTTGCGGCATGAAATCGGGAAAGCGGGTGAAGCTGTGGTCGCCGCCGGGCAGCACGGTCTGGCGGCAGCCGACGTAGAACTCGGTCGCCTGGCGCCAGTCGAGCACCTCGTCACCGGTTTCGCTCAGCAGCCAGTAGCGGGACGGTGTCGGCTTGCTCACTTGCGCGGCGAGTTGTGCCGCATGCGCCGCGGTGAAGGTGAAGCGTTCCCCGGTGTGGAAATTGGCATGCTCGCCGATGAAATTGCTGGCATCGAGGCAGTGGACCGCAGCCGGATTGATCAGTACCGCCTTCAGCCCATACTTCTCGGCCAGATAGTTGGCGTAATGGCCGCCCAGCGAAGACCCGACCAGCGTCACCGGGCCGTCGGCTCCTTCGATCAGGCGACTGGCGGTGGCAACCGCCGCGTCCGGCACCGGCGACAGCGGCGGACAGACGAAGCGGTCACCCAGTCCGCGTCCGCTCATGTACTCGCCAAGTTGCCGCGACTTCAGCGACGCCGGCGACGAGCAGAAGCCGTGCAGGTAGAGAATCAGTGGGCGGTCCACTCGACCCAGCCAAAATGCGCGGTCGCCAGCACGACGATGCCGAAGAAGATGCGATACCACGCAAACGGCGTGAAGTCATGGCTGGAAATGAAGCGCAGCAGCCAGCGCACGCAGAGGAAGGCGGAAACGAAGGCGGAAACGAAGCCGACTACCCACATGCCGATATCGTCGGCGTTGAGCAGCGCGCGCTCCTTGTACAACTGGTACACCGTCGCCGCGCCCAGCGTCGGGATGGCGAGGAAGAAGGAAAACTCGGTCGCCGCCTTGCGCGACAGGCCGAAGAGCAGGCCGCCGATGATCGTCGCGCCGGATCGCGAAGTGCCGGGAATCAGCGCAAAGGCCTGCGCGATGCCCATCTTCAGCGCGTCGAGCGGGGCTCATCTCATCGACGCTCTGGACGCGAATCCTGTGGTCGCGCCGCTCCGCCCAGAGAATGACGAAGGCGCCGAGAATGAAGGTCGTCGCCACCGCGATCGGGTTGAACAGGTTGGCCTTGATCGCCTTGCCGAAGGCCAGCCCGAGGATGGCCAGCGGCAGGAAGGCGATGAACAGGTTGAGGATGAATTTCTGCGCGGCCTTGTCGCTGAATGCCCCGCGCGCCACGATGAGCAAACGCTCGCGATACTCCCAGACCACGGCGAGAATGGCGCCGGACTGGATGACGATCTCGAACAATTTGCCGCGATCGTCGTTGAAATCGAGCAGATCGCCGGCGAGAATGAGGTGGCCGGTCGAGGAGATCGGCAGGAATTCGGTCAGCCCCTCGACGATGCCGAGGATCAGGGCTTTCAAGAGAAGAATCGGGTCCATGGGGTGCTGTCTTTATCGGAAGGCCGCATTCTACTATCCCGGCGCGGTCCGTGCTTCGAGATCGGCCAGCCAGCGCAAGGCCTGCTCGGGTGATTCCCCGCACATTTCGGCGGAAGGCTGCAGTCCGGAACAGCAAGCCGGGCGCTCGGGGCGCCCGAAAATGATGCAGCGCAGTGCGGCGTCCAGATAGCTGCACGCCACGCCCGCCGGTTTTCCCAGCGAAGTGATTGACGGGGCGATACAGCATGCGCCGCAGTTCTGTCGGCAATCCAAGGCTTCTCGATCAAGTGTCGGCGAGGCGCCATTTTCGTCCATTTCGGCAGGTCGACCGCGACAATCGGCCAAAAACGTGCCATTGAACGGCGCAGCCGCTAAACTCTCGGCTTCATCATCAGCGAGGCAGGCAATGCGCGCGATCGGCAATTTCCTCTGGTTCATTCTCGGCGGCGTCGTGATGGGACTCGCCTGGTGGCTCGTCGGCCTGCTCGCGCTGCTGACCATCGTCGGCATTCCCTGGGCCAAGGCCAGCTTCGTGATCGGCCAGTTCTCGTTCTTTCCCTTCGGCAAGGAGGCGATCAGCCGCAATGAGCTGCATCAGGCAGACGACATCGGTACCGGCGGCCTCGGCCTGCTCGGCAACATCCTCTGGTTCATCTTCGCCGGCATCTGGCTGGCAATCGGCCACATCGTGTCGGCGGTCAGCCTCGCCCTGACGATCATCGGCATTCCGTTCGCCATCCAGCACCTGAAACTGGCCGGCATCGCCCTCGCCCCCATCGGCAAGACCATCGTCAGCAAAGAAGTGGCCGCAGCCGCGCGAGCGGCGAACGGGGCAGCGACGGCGGCTTCACTGCGGCGCGAAGGCTGATTCCGCGCAGCCGGGACGGCAGTTCACGGCAGAGGCCGCAGATGCTGATCCGCCTCCACCATTTACGGAGAAGTGCTTGGTTACCGCCCGGTTGTGTGGCGACCAAGGCGGCGCCAACCATCTGTCGGCTAAGGCCGCGGCACGTAGACCGTATAGCCCCGCGGCGGCGCCCAGAAGGGGGCGTGGCCTTCGGGTCCGGAGTGCTGGTCGTTTGGTTGGTGCGTGTCGGTGCTGCTCCACCAGGCGATGGGCGTGAAATCCCTGTCACGCCAGCAGGTGCGCACCCAGGCGCCACGCCAGTCGTCGCCCCGGTTGTTCCAGATGAAGATCAGGCCGGGTTGGTTGCCGCCGCCCAGGCGCTGCATGATGTAGAGATCGTCGTCCACCCACAGCACTTCGGTACCCCCGCCAGCATAATTCTCGTGGGCCGCCACCAGGGCGGCAATGCCGTTCGCTGACTCCGGCTGGCCCAACCCTTCGACGAAGTAGTCCTTCCAGAAGACACAGGGATAGCCCTCGTGGGTCAGGATGTAGCCGTAGGCGAGCATCTTGTCATTGACGATGCCGCGACCCTGGTCACGCAGGTCGTGGTTTTCGACAAAAGTAACAGCAGCGCGGGTTACGTCCTTGGCCAGGCTGGGCTGGTCAATCAGATTGCGCAGGCCGAAACCGTACTGATCGCAGATTGACTTCAGAGTCTCGCGCAAAGGAAAGTCGAAGGCTCTCACGGGGTTCTGATCGGAGAAACTGGTTATGTCAATCCAGCGCTCGATGTTGCGGGCGTTGTCCCAGTACTCGGCGACGCCGTAAGGCTTGACGAGCTTGCCGGCGCGCTGGTAGCGGTACTCTTGGACGGCCGAGACAGTATTGGCGCCGTAACCCTTGATGTAGTCGTAGCGGAAGCCGTCGAAGCCGATCTCCTCGACCAGCCAGCGGGCCAGTTTGAGTATCTCGCCGAACACGTAGGGGTTGCGGTGGGAGAGGTCCGGCATCCCGCCGAAGCCACCCTCGTCCCAGCTCTCGTAAGGATTGGGTTGGAAGCACTCCCAATCGCGGCGGAACTTTCCGCTGGCAGGCTCGAAGCGGGTCCAGCGGCGCTCGCCGGTGATCGGGTTCAATTCCTGAGCGTCGGCTCCGCTGCAGTGGTTGACGACGAAATCGGCGATCACGTCCATGCCGTTCGTGTGGGCTGCGCCGATCAGAGCCAGCAGTTCCTCCTTCGACCCGAACCAGGTCTTGACCGAGCCCTTCTGGTCGAATTCGCCTAGATCGTAGTAGTCGTAGGGGTCATAGCCCATTGACGGGCCGCCAAGATTGGCCGCCTTGTGCACCGGAGGCAGCCAGAGGGCGCCGAAACCAGCCTTGGCCAATGCTGCGACGTGGTCGTGGACGTGGTTCCACCATTGGTACTCCTGCTGCGCCTCGCGCGGACAATCCCAGAAAAACGCCTGCATCATGACGGTCATGACAGCCTCCCAAGTTCGCGGAGATCTCCGCTCATGGCGCCATGATAGTCCTTACCGGACCGCAGGTGCGCATCAGGGTTCCCGTCATGATCAGTTGGGCAACGGAGTCGCGACTACGGCCATGCCGCAGGGAAGGAGCCGCACCCCGGCAACGAGTTGCCCGCTTTGCCGTGTACGTTCTGTTTGCTCTCCCGGGAAAGGGGTTTGAACTTATCCGTAAGTAATATTCACTTCCAGTTTGATTTTTCTGAACGCCATGATTGATGCGGCCAGGTGGTTGAGCGGCAAAGAGCTGCGCTCAAGCTTCTCGTCTCGCACCAACAACTTTCGGAAGCGGTTGAACCAACTGTGCGCCACTTCGACGATCCGGCGCGGTGCGCGCTTCGAGATCGGCCAGCCAGCGCAGGGCATCCTCGCGCGACGCCCCGCACATCTCGGCTGAAGGCTGCAGGCCCGCGCAACAGGCCGGGCGCCCCGACTGGCCGAAAATGGCGCAGCGCAGGTCGGCATCGAGGTGGTCGCAGGCCACGCCCGCCGGCTTTCCCAGCGAAGTGATGGAAGGCGCGATGCAGCATGCGCCGCAGTTCGGTCGGCAGTCCACGTTCTTGGCTTGGTTATGGGCAGGGCCGCCACTTTCGCCCATTTTCCGCCGTCGACCGCGACCGGCACGAAACGGGCTTGTAATTCGTCGTGTCTGCGGTCAGCCTCGCCCTGACGATCATCGGCATTCCGTTCGCCATCCAGCACCTGAAGCTGGCCGGCATCGCCCTCGCCCCGATCGGCAAGACCATCGTCGACAAGGAAGTGGCCGAAGCCGCGCGGGCGGCGAATGGCGCAGCGACGGCCGCTTCACTGCGGCGCGAAGGCTGATTCCACGTAGCCGGGACGGCAGTTCACGACAGGGGCCGCAGGCGCTGATCAAAAACAAAAGGCCGCAACAGCTCGAAGCCGACCTCGGCAAATCTCGGGTGGAGGGGATTCAACACAATATTGCGTGCCTCGGGCACGATGGCCGAAGGCACAATCAAGCCGAGCGCCCGCAGAGAGCGCAGAAAGGTCGTACCGTATTCAAGCGAAACCGCACCGGGAGGCGTCGCCTCCCAGCCGGGCAGGGCTGCGCAATCAGCAGTTTCGTAGAGCGCCATGTCATCGGGCAGGCTCAGCGCAACCAGCATCAGGTCCGGCGGCAGAATATGCCCGGTATGGGCGAGCTTTTCCATGGCGCAGATTTCCACGCTCAAGCCGGCGTAAATCACCGGAACGCCCTGCGCATGCCAGCGTCCGCCATCGGCCACTCCCCCGGCACCGCTCCGGTCAAGCGCAAACTTCGCCCGGGCAATCCGCCATGCCAACATCAGGCCACGCCACCATAGGCGATGGCGTTGAGGACACGCGACACCTCGCGGCACCCAATCTCGGTATCGAGCATCGACAAGGGCGTCACATTACCCAGACCAACATTGACCGTCTGCAACCACTCACTGGCCAGCGAAGTGCTGCCAAAAGTATCTTCAGCCAGCTTTTCGATAGCCCCCAGCCGCGTCAGGCGCTCGGTTGACATCGGATCAAGCGCCTCGCCCTTGGCCAGCTTGCGTTTGGCCGTCGAAGCCGACAGCCCGACCAGCTCATAAACCCGCTCACGCGGCAAGCGCAAGGCCTCGGCCGCCCCGACCAGATTACTGGCCGGCGCCCCCTTGCGAATCTCGCTGATCCGCGCCTGTGCCGAACTACCTAGAAACCGGTCGCGATAAGCCACCCAGGCACCGGCAGCACGAGGTTCGCCGGCAACCATATAGGCAACAGTTGCCTGCTCGGCAATCTGCACCGACGACTTGGCGGGAGAGGTTTTGGGCATCGGAAGCTCCATATGGATCATTTGATACATGATATTAGATCATTTGACCCTTTGACACAATCTTGGCCCCAGCCCGTCCAGATCCTCCCGGACATAAGAATCAACCATTTTTCATCGTTGACCGTAGCATTCGCCCAAAAGGCAGAAAGGCGGCTGAATCAGCCGCCTTTCCTTTGCCTTGAGTGCTTGAAGCAAACTCAAACCTTGCTATAAACCTCCGCCCCGGCCTTGACGAACTCGACCGACTTAACCTCCATCCCCTTCTCCAGCGCCGCCGCTTCATCCAGCCCTTGCTGCGCCGCGAACTCCCGAACTTCCTGCGTGATCTTCATCGAGCAGAAATGCGGGCCGCACATCGAGCAGAAGTGGGCGACCTTGGCCGATTCCTTGGGCAGGGTTTCGTCGTGGAATTCACGCGCCTTGTCCGGGTCGAGGCCGAGGTTGAACTGGTCGTCCCAGCGGAATTCGAAGCGCGCCTTGGACAGGGCGTTGTCGCGGATCTGCGCGCCGGGGTGGCCCTTGGCGAGGTCGGCGGCGTGGGCGGCGAGCTTGTAGGTGATGATGCCGACCTTGACGTCGTCCTTGTCGGGCAGGCCGAGGTGTTCTTTCGGCGTGACGTAGCAGAGCATGGCGGTGCCGTACCAGCCGATCATGGCGGCGCCGATGCCGCTGGTGATGTGGTCGTAGCCCGGCGCGATGTCGGTGGTCAAGGGGCCGAGGGTGTAGAACGGGGCTTCGCTGCACTGTTCAAGTTGCAGGTCCATGTTCTCCTTGATCATGTGCATGGGCACATGGCCGGGGCCTTCGATCATGACCTGGACGTCGTGCTTCCAGGCGATCTGGGTCAGTTCGCCGAGGGTCTTGAGTTCGCCGAGCTGGGCTTCGTCGTTGGCGTCGTAGATCGAGCCGGGACGCAGGCCGTCGCCGAGGCTGAAGGCGACGTCGTAGGCCTTCATGATTTCGCAGATGTCCTCGAAGTGCGTGTAGAGGAAGCTTTCCTTGTGATGCGCCAGACACCACTTGGCCATGATCGAGCCGCCGCGGCTGACGATGCCGGTCATCCGGTTGGCGGTCAGCGGCACGTAACGCAGCAGCACGCCGGCGTGGATGGTGAAGTAGTCGACGCCTTGTTCGGCCTGTTCGATCAGCGTGTCGCGGAAGATTTCCCAGGTCAGGTCTTCGGCCTTGCCGTTCACCTTTTCCAGCGCCTGATAGATCGGCACGGTGCCGATGGCGACCGGGCTGTTGCGGATGATCCATTCGCGCGTTTCGTGGATGTTCTTGCCGGTGGACAGGTCCATCACCGTGTCGCCGCCCCAGCGGATCGACCAGGTCATTTTCTCGACTTCTTCCTGAATGCTGGAGCCGAGCGCCGAGTTGCCGATGTTGGCGTTGATCTTGGTCAGGAAGTTGCGGCCGATGATCATCGGCTCGCTTTCCGGGTGGTTGATGTTGTTCGGGATGATGGCGCGGCCGCGGGCGACTTCGCTGCGCACGAATTCCGGGGTGATTTCTTCCGGGATGCTGGCGCCGAAGTTCTGGCCGGGGTGCTGGCGGCCGAGCAGGGCGGCCATTTTTTCGCCCATTTTGCCGGTTGACCGCAGCGATTCGATATAGGCGCGACGATTGTTGTTTTCGCGGATCGCGACGAACTCCATTTCCGGCGTGATGATGCCCTGGCGGGCGTAGTGCATCTGGCTGACGTTCTTGCCGGCCTTGGCGCGCAGCGGCTTGCGATGCAGGCCGGGGAAGCGCAGTTCGTCGAGCGCCTTGTCGGCGGCACGGATGCGCCCGAATTCCGAACTCAGACCGGGCAGTTCTTCAACGTCGCCGCGTTCGGCGATCC
The DNA here is from genome assembly GCA_963810175.1 of uncultured beta proteobacterium. Lineage (GTDB taxonomy): Bacteria > Pseudomonadota > Gammaproteobacteria > Burkholderiales > Rhodocyclaceae > Azonexus. The sequence continues at coordinate 331,860 of CAWEMU010000051.1, forward strand.
ACTGAGCGCGCAGCGCCGGCAGGCCGGAGCGGATGTCGATCCTGGCCTGCGGATCGGAATAGGGGCCGGAGCAGTCGTAAACATAGACCGGCGGGTTGCTTTCGCCACCGAAGGCGGTCGGCGTATCGGCCTGCGAGATCTCACGCATCGGCACCTGAATGTCCGGGCGCGAACCTTCGACATAAATCTTGCGGGAATTGGGCAACGGCTGGACTGCGGCCTCGTCGACATGGGCGTTGGCGGCGAGGAAGGTATCTTTGGCGTTCATGGTTGCTCCGTGCAGGGACTCAGTGGGGTAAGACGGGCAAGGAGCGATCTGGTTCCAACAGCAGAGTCCGTTTCCCTACGACGGCATGACCCGGTCAGGTTCGAAGGGTATTTCTCAGTCCGCCCGTCGGCGGACACCCCTAACGAGAAGCTGCAAGCTAACGGAAACGGGGCAAAAATGCAAGGTGACACGGTTGACTGCCGAGACAGCCCCGATTCCAGCGAACGCCATTTCGTGCCCGGAGCACGTTGACCGTCGAAGGGGCTCGGTGGTAACTTAATGACCCGATAGTCATTAAGTTACCCATGTCCACCGCAACCCTGCCCAGAAAGCGCCGCAAGGAAGCCCGCCCGTCCGAATTGACGGCGGCGGCGCTCGGTCTGTTTGTCGAAAAGGGTTTCGCCGCTACACGGCTGGAGGAGGTCGCAATCCGCGCCGGGGTCTCCAAGGGGACGCTCTATCTCTATTTCGACAGCAAGGAAGCGCTGTTCAAGGCGGTGATCCAGGAAGGCATTGTGCCCGTGGTCGCCGAAGGCGAAGCCATTGCCGCCCGCCATGCCGGGAGTGCTGCCGATCTGCTGGAACGCCTGCTGGGAAACTGGTGGTCGAGGATCGGTGAAACGGAGTACGCCGGAATCCCCAAGCTCATGGTCGCGGAGGCGCGCAATTTTCCCGACGTTGCCCAGTTCTACTATGAAAACGTGATTCGCCGCGGGCGGGCGCTGGTCGGCGCGGCGCTCGAACGTGGCATGGCCAGCGGAGAGTTCCGGAACCTGGAAGTCGAGACCACGATCGAAGTTGTCATCGCGCCGATTCTGATGCTGCTGATCTGGCGCTACTCGATGGCTTCCTGCCTGGGAAACGAAATCGACCCTCGCCAATATCTGGCGATCCACATGGATCTGTTGCGCCAAGGCCTGCAAAGGAGTCGGGTATAATTTTGTTTTGTCGGAACGAAGATATTAGACTATGCTAATATTCTGCCTGCGGAGACCCCAATGAACATCGAGCAAGCGCGCTTCAACATGATCGAACAGCAGATCCGGCCCTGGGAGGTTCTGGATCAGCAGGTTCTCGACCTGCTTTTTGTCGTCAAGCGTGAGGACTTCGTGCCCCCCCCTTATCGCAATCTGGCGTTTGCCGATATGGAAATCCCGATCGGCAGCGGACAGGTGATGCTGGCGCCGCGTGTCGAGGCTCGCCTGCTGCAGGAACTTGCCATCCGGAAGACGGACAAGGTGCTGGAGATCGGTACCGGCAGCGGCTATATGGCGGCCCTGCTGGCCGCTCGCGCCGATCACGTGATCAGCATCGAGTCGCGCCCGGAACTGGCCGACCTCGCGCGCCAGAACCTGGAGCGGGCCGGCGTCACCAACGTCACGGTCGAAGTCGGCAACGGGGCCAACGGCTGGGCCGAGCGCGGCCCGTACGATGTGATCGTCGTTTCCGGCTCGCTGCCGACCTTGCCCGACGCACTTCTCAAGCAATTGCGCCTCGGCGGCCGTCTTGCCGCCATCGTCGGCACGGCGCCCGTCATGGAAGCCGAGTTGGTGACCTGCAGCGGCGACGGTGTCTTCAACACGGTCAACCTGTTCGAAACGGTCGTTCCGGCCCTCGATGGCGGGGAAGCGAAGCCCGGCTTCTCGTTCTGATGCAGCAGATTCGCGCACGACAACTCGCTGACTGGCTGTCCGACGAAAGCCGCAGCAAGCCTGTTCTGCTCGACGTGCGCGAACCATGGGAATACGAACTCTGTCGCCTGCCGGACTCGCTGCACATTCCAATGCACCTGGTGCCGCTGCGCAGCGACGAACTGAAGCGGGATGACGACATCGTCATCATCTGTCATCACGGTCGGCGCAGCATGCAGGTCGGCATGTTCCTCGAACGCCAGGGCTATTCGTCGCTCATCAACCTGACTGGCGGCGTCAGCGCCTGGGCTGACGAAGTTGACCCCAACCTGCCCCGCTATTGAGGACACAATGAAAAAACTCATCTGGTCGCTCGTCACCCCGTTGCTTGTCTCGCCGCTGTGGGCCGCCGATTTGATGCAGATCTATCGCGAGGCGCAGGCCAACGACGCAACTTACGCGGCAGCCCGCTCCACGCTCGAAGCCGGGCGCGAGCGGACACCGCAGGCGCGCGCCGGCCTGTTGCCGACGATCGGCATTTCCGCCAACACCCAGTGGAACGAAAATGATATTTACTTTCGCGGAGGCTTCCATTACGTACACTGCAAATTCAACAGCAACGGCTACACGCTTACGCTTGACCCAGCCGCTGTTCCGCTGGCAGAACTGGGTCGCCTACGATCAGTCGAAATTTCAGGTTGCCCAGGCCGAAGCCAATTTCGTCCAGGCCGGGCAGGATCTCATCCTGCGCGTCGCCCAGGCCTATTTCGACGTGCTGTACTGCCATCGAGAACCTGAAGGCGGTTCGCGCCAGCAAGACATCGATCGAACAGCAACTCGAGTCGGCCAAGCGCAACTTCGAGGTCGGCACCTCGACCATCGTCGACTCTCAGGAAGCGCAGGCGCGTTTTGACCTCGCGACGGCGCAGGAAATCGCCGCCGAAAGTGACCTCGAGATACGGCAGCGGACGCTGCAGGCCATCATCGGCAAGGAGCCCGGCGCCGCTTGCCCCCTTCCGCAGGGATGCCGAAATACCGCAACCGCAACCTGCCGACATGAAACAGTGGGCGACGGCAGCCGAAAACGACAACATCAATGTCCAACTCCAGATCGGCGGCACTTGAAATTGCCTGCCGGGAGGTGGACAGGCAACGCGCCGGCCACTATCCGACCGTCGATCTGGTCGCCAACAAGGGAAAGTCGACCGACGTCGCGCAGACCGCGGCCGGCCTCAGCTCGGTAATCCGATTTCAAGAACATCGGCGTCCAGGTGAACCTCCCGATCTTCCAGGGGGGCGTCGTCGCTTCCCGCCAGAGCGAGGCCAGCGCCAACCGCGCGGCCGCCGAATCGACCCTCGAGCAGGCCCGGCGCAACGCAGCCCTGCAGGCACGTCAGCAATACCTCGGCGCCACCAACGGGCTGGCACAGGTACGCGCCCTCAAGGCCGCCCTGATCTCCTCGCTATCGTCGCTGGAATCCAACCGCCTGGGCTTTGATGTCGGCGTGCGCATCAACATCGACGTGCTGAATGCCGACAACCAGGTCTACGTCACCCGCCGCGACCTGGCGAAGGCGGTTGTCGAAACACTGATGTCGCAGCTCAGGCTGAAAGCGGCAGTTGGCACCCTGAGCGACGACGATGTAGCGGCCGCCAACGCACTGCTCGATCCCGGCGCTATCCAGTAATCGTCGAACGGATCAGCTCCAGCGTCCGCGCGCTGGCACCGCGATGGGCCGCGGCAAAGCGCAAGGCTGCGGCCCGCATCTTCTCGAGTTCCCCGGCATCGCCCAACGCCCGGCAGATTGTCGCGGCAAGCCCTTCCGCATCTGGCACCCGCAGTGCGGCGCCGGCGGCGATGGCATCGGCGGTCGCCTGCAGGAAATTGAAGGTGTAGGGGCCAACGACCGCCGGGCAACCACAGGCCGCGGCCTCTATCAGGTTTTGACCGCCCAGCGGCAACAGGCTGCCGCCGACGAAGGCGATATCGGCGAGGGCGTAATAAGCGGCCATTTCACCCATGCTGTCCCCCAGCCATACCTGTGTCTCCGGGCCGGGCAGGCTGTCGCTGCGCCGGACGAAGTCGATCCCGAGCCTGGTCAGCAGCGCCGCGACTTCCGCGAAGCGCTGAGGATGGCGCGGGACCAGGACGAGCAGCGCACCCGATGCCGCAATTCCACGCCATGCTTCCAGCACCAGCGCCTCTTCTCCTTCACGGGTGCTGGCCGCCAGCCACACCTGGCGGCCGCCAAGCGCCTCGCGCCAGGTGTTCCCGAGAGCGATCTTTTCGGACGCCGGCGCGACATCGAACTTGAGGTTGCCACAGACGCTCACGTTGCTCGCACCGAGCCCGTGCGATCCGCCGCGCATCACCGGGCGTCTGCGCGGCAACCGCGCTCAGGGCGGAGAAGGCCGGTTGCGCCAGCACGGCAACCTTCCCGTAAGCGCGCGCCGAGCGCTCGGAAAGCCGCGCGTTGGCGAGGATAACCGGCACACCCCTGCGCTTCGCGGCAGCCAGCAGATTCGGCCAGATTTCGGTTTCCATCAGCACCCCGAAGCTCGGCGAAAAGTGCCGGAAAAAGCGGTCGACCGCGTCAGGATAGTCGTAGGGAATATAAGCCTGTATCACCTTGTCGCCGAAGACTTCGAGCCCCGCCGCACGGCCCGTCGGGGTCATGCAGGTCAGCAGGATCCGGTGACCCGGCCATGCCGCCTGCAGGGCCTCGATCAGCGGCTGGGCGGCGCGGGTCTCGCCGACCGACACGGCATGTACCCAGATCAGCCTGGCGGGTGCCGCCGCGCCATAGACAGCCCAGCGCTCGGCCAGATTCTGCAGGTACTCGGGCTGTTTGCGGGCGCGCCAGAGCAGCCGCAGCAGGATCAGCGGGGTTGCCAGATAGATGATCAGGCTGTAGAGCAGGCGCGCCATCAGCAACGGTTCGGTGGCAATGCTGCGAATGCGGTGTCCGGCATCGGTATTCGCGGCCTGGCATTGGAGCCATGACGACGGATGTCGCTGCCCCAGGGGAAATCGTCGATCGCGTAGCCGAGCGAGGAAATTTTCACGGTCGGGATGGACATCGGCAAATAGAATGACGGCTTTTCGAAGGTGCAATTATAGATGCCCGCCCCCCCAGCCGCTTTCCGTTGCCAGGGCCACGCCTGGTTCGGGCGCGCGGAAGGGGGCCGGCGCTGCTTCACCGTCGGCTGCTCCAGTTGCTTCCAGAAACATCGAAGAATGGTCGAACACCCCTACTCCTTTGCTGCACTGCGGTAAAATTCTCCCTTTCCTGCAAGAGGTTAACCCGTGAAAATCCTCGTCACCGGTGCTGCCGGTTTCATCGGCATGACCACCTCGCTGCGCCTGCTGGCGCGCGGCGACGAAGTCGTCGGCCTTGACAACCTCAACGACTATTACGAGGTCAGCCTCAAGGAAGACCGCCTCGCCCGCCTGACGCCCCACGCCAATTTCCGCTTCGTCAAACTGGATGTTGCAGACCGCGCCGGCATGGAAGCCCTGTTTGCTGCCGAGAAATTCGACAGGGTCATCCACCTGGCCGCACAGGCCGGTGTCCGGTATTCCTTGCAGAATCCGCACGCCTATGTCGACAGCAACGTCGTCGGCTTCACCAACATTCTCGAAGGCTGCCGCCACAACAGGGTGCAGCACCTGGTCTACGCATCCAGTTCCAGCGTCTATGGCGGCAACACCAGAATGCCGTTCTCCGAGCATGACAGCGTCGACCACCCGATCAGCCTCTATGCCGCCACCAAGAAGGCCAACGAGCTGATGGCCCACACCTACAGCCATCTCTATGGCCTGCCGACGACCGGCCTGCGCTTCTTCACCGTCTATGGCCCGTGGGGGCGGCCGGACATGGCGCTCTTCCTGTTCACCCGGGCCATCCTCGAAGGGCGGCCGATCGACGTCTTCAACCACGGCAACATGCAGCGCGACTTCACCTACGTCGACGACATCGTCGAAGGTGTCATCCGTGTCGTGGACAAGACTGCTGCGGTCAACCCGGAATATGACCCGATTTTCGCGGACCCGGCGACCAGCAACGCACCCTACCGCATTTTCAACATTGGCAACAACAATCCGGTGCCGCTGCTCGATTTCATCGGCGCCATCGAAGATGCCCTTGGAATGAAGGCGGAAAAGCGCCTGCTGCCGCTGCAGGACGGCGACGTGCCGGCCACCTACGCCAATACCGACCTGCTCAACGACTGGGTCGGCTTCGTCCCCGGCACCAGTGTCCGGGAAGGCGTCGGCCGCTTCATCGCCTGGTATCGCGATTACTACAGGACTTGAGGATCAGCCGCGGCGGCGGTTGCCGTGCCGTCCGCATTACAGAAAACGCTCATAACGAGGACCGGGAATTCATGGCAACCTACGCCATCGGCGACATTCAGGGCTGCTTCGACTCATTCCAGATGCTGCTTGAGGCGTGCAGTTTCGATCCGGCAAGAGACCGCCTGTGGCTGGTCGGCGACCTGGTCAATCGCGGCCCGAAGTCGCTGGAAACCCTGCGCCTGGTCAAATCGCTCGGTCCGGCGGCGGTCACCGTGCTGGGCAATCACGACCTGTATCTGCTGATGGTCGCCGAGGGGGGCGCGGAATTCCGCGGCAAGGACGATACCTTGCAGGAGATACTCGACGCGCCCGACTGCGCCGAATTGCTCGAGTGGCTGCGCCAGCAGCCGCTCTGTCACACCGAGGGCGACTACTGCCTGGTTCACGCCGGTCTGCTGCCGCAGTGGTCCGCTGCCCGCGCCCGCGAACTGGCAGGCGAGGTCGAAGCCGCGCTGCAGGGACTCGGATACCGGGAGTTCATTCTCAACCTCTGGGGCAGCAAGCCGACCGCGTGGTCCGACGATCTCACCGGCAAGAAGCGTCTGCGGGTGATCGTCAACGCGATGACACGGATGCGTTACTGCTCCATCGATGGCAACATGGAGTTCAAGAGCAAGGGCGAATTGGGCAGCGGCCCCGAAGGCTATGTGCCGTGGTTCGAGATTCCGGACCGGCGGAGTGCCGATTCCATCCTTGTCACCGGGCACTGGTCGGCGCTTGGCCTGCGGATCACGGCGAATCTCCTGGCTCTGGATTCCGGCTGCCTGTGGGGCGGCCACCTCACCGCCGTGCGTCTGGAAGACCGGCGGGTGTTCCAGGTCGATTGCTCGCCAGGGGAAGCCCAGCCCCTGCGGCAATAGCCGCGCAGGCTGCGGTCGGGCAGCAGCGATTACGCGCCGGTACGTCGGGGTTTCACCCGCTCAGGCGACCGCGCTCGGACGTTCGGCGATGCGGTCGCGCCAGGCAGCGAGGTGGGGCAATCCGGCATCCGCCGGCCGGAACTTGACCAGGCGGGCGAATTCGATGGCGCAGAATGCGGTGATGTCGGCGATGGTGAAGCGCTCGCCGGCAATGTAAGGGCGCGTCGCCAGCAGGCCATCCAGCCAGTGCGCGTTGTGCAGCATCCTTTCGCCCTGCGACTTGCCGAAATCCGGAAACTGCGGCTGCTCGAGCACCGCCAACCCCGGGTGGGTGTGGCGGATGTAGTTGGCGCCGATAACGAACAGGTTGAATTCGACCTGACGATCAGCCATCTCGATGAATGCCCGCTCCTCGCCGTCGCGACCCATGAGATTGGGTTCCGGGTAGAGGAACTCGAGATAGGTGCAGATCGCCCGCGATTCCGCAAGGTAACGCCCGTCGTCAAGTTCGAGAACCGGCACCCGGGCGAGCGGATTGCGTGCCAGAAACGCCGCTTCCCTGTGTTGTCCCGCGTTCAGGTCGATCAGATGACGCTCGATGTCGTCGATGCCCTTTTCCGCGAGGAACATGTCCACCCGGCGCGGATTCGGTGCCTTGGCTGATGTGTGAAGTTTCATTCCTGGGCTCGCCTGTTGCGCCTGCGATTGTCCCATCTCGACCATCTTGCGCGCCTCCTCGGAAAATTTCCGCGCCGTTTCCGCATCATCGCGCGATTCGACACTGGAAGGTGGTTTGAGTATCCCCTGCTGCACCGCCGGTCGCGCCCGGATCTGCGCCAGCCAGCGCTTGAGGTGCGCAAATTCGTCAACCGGAACCCCCGACCACTTGTGCGTCCGCACCCACGCCCAGTTGGCGATGTCGGCAATCGAGTAGTCGCCGGCCAGGTATTCGTGGTTCGCCAGATGCTTGTCAAGGACGCCGAACAGCCGGGTGCATTCACCCTGATAGCGGTCGATCGCCGGCTGGATTTTCTCGGGGAAATAGCGGAAGAAGACGTTGGCCTGACCCATCATCGGCCCGATTCCGCCCATCTGGAACATCAGCCACTGCAGGACAAGCGACCGCCCCTTGGGGTCGCCCAGGCATCAGCCGGCCGGTCTTTTCCGCAAGATAGATCAGGATGGCGCCCGATTCGAAAACCGCGAAGTCGTCGGCCTCGTGATCGACGATCGCCGGAATCCGGCCATTCGGGTTGATCGCCAGAAACCACGGCTGCTTCTGTTCCAGTTTGCCGAGGTCGAGAATGCGCAACGTGTAGGGCAATCCCAGTTCTTCCAGCGCGATGGATACCTTGTGGCCGTTCGGGGTTGCCGCGGTAAACAGCTCGATCATGTCATTTTCCCTGTTGCACCAATGGCAGGCCGCCAGCCCGGCAAGCGTCAGTCACTTGTTGTCGTCTTTCTCGAGCAGCGACTTCAGCGCGGCGAACGGCGAGTGCGAGGCCCCGCCGCCCCTCGTCGAGCCGGCATCGGTGTAACCGCGGTCGGCTTCGATCTGCTTCTGGTGTTCGTTGTCGTGGCAATAGACACAGAGCAGTTCCCAGTTGCTGCCATCGGACGGATTGTTGTCGTGATTGTGATCGCGGTGGTGAACCGTCAGTTCGCGCACATTGGCGAGGCTGAACTCGCGGGCGCAACGGCCGCAAATCCACGGGTAGATCTTGAGCGCGCGCTCCCGATAGCCGGATTCCCGGGCTTCGCGGGATTTGCGCGCATCGAGAACGATGCGGTCGAGGCGCTCGTGGTCTATCTTCCTTGCGGTCATGCAACCTCCCTGCCGGGGTGCTCGAGATTGCTGGCACATTACCGCAAACGCTGCGAAACGGTAAGGAGGGAGCGCGAAATCGGTGGCAGGCGGCCGCTTCGGCTGGACGCTGCACGACGTCGGCAAGGCCGTAGCGGATCAGTTCCTGGGCAATCGCGTGCAGGCAACCGAGATCGCGCCCAGCGCAAGATTGTTCAGCAGCAGCGACAAACTGCCTGACGGAGGATCGGCACATGTGGGGAAGTTCAGACTTGATTTGAAGGTTGGTGCCCGATCCGGTCAAGCGTCTTCACCTCCTGCCGACCTGGTGCGTTCATTCGTCGTTCCGATGGCCCAACGGCAGGTCTCTGAGTAGAGCAGTCACCCAAGGATGCTTTTCACTGGCAGCCCATCGGCCGAAGCGGACGGTGGGTCCGGGGTCGGATTAGGTCAGCAACGGATTTGTTTGCGGACCTTCGGCAGTGAGTCGTCCACTCATTGGCACTCGTAAATTTCTCCCGTGCTTCATTTAGCAAGGCGACGGTCGATAGCATGGTTGGGTAACCGCTTGATCCTACGACCAATAGCGGTTAGTACGATGGCTCACATCGCTATGTTGGCTAACGTACAGACCTCGCTGCGATCTCTGTACATTCTAGTCATGGAAGCTCGTGAAGATACGGTGCTTCCTGAAAATGATGGTCTGCAAACTGGTCTCACGATGAAAACGGTACAAAGATATTCAGTCAGTACGCTCTGCGTATTTGCGCTCCTTGGCTTGGGTGATTGCGATAGCGCGATCGGCAATCAGGTCGGAAAGCCCGATAAATAACTAAGAGACTTTAAGTCGGAACTCGTCCTGATTCAGGAGGGGTAGCAAAACGATGATCGTCGAACTGATCGACGGTCGGATTTCAAGGAGATGAAAATGACGAATTTTAGCCAAAAAATGATCGCAGCATTAGCGATGAGTGTTCTGGTTTTCGGCTTATCCGGTTGCGAAACCATGAACCAGCCAGGTTATGGCTATGATCAGGCGCCGGCTTACCAGCAATCGAGCAATTCACGCGACAGTTATTCGATGTACGGTATCGTACAGTCCATAGAACTGGTCAGGCAGGAAAGAGCCGGCAGCACGATCGGTCTTGGAACCATTGCAGGCGCGGTGGTCGGCGGCATTGTCGGCCACCAGATCGGCTCCGGAAGAGGCAATACTGCAGCGACCGTGGTCGGCGCAGCTGGTGGTGCCTATGTCGGCCACGAACTGGAAAATCGGAACCAGCAGCAGGCCGATGCCTACCGGGTGACCGTTCGCATGGAGAATGGCTCCAATCAAACCCTGATGCAGGACACGAGCGCCGATATTCGAGTCGGCGATCGCGTGCGGATCGAGAACGGCGTCGCCCGCCGCTACTGAGGGACGCGCCCCGGGAAACACGGCAGCGCTGGTCGGTAACGCCGAGTCCGCAAAGTTTGCGGCCCGATCAAGGTGTCGCCAGTTCGATTCGATTCCCAAAACGTTGGCATATCGTGAAGATTCTGCCTTGCTGGACCCAGGAAAATGTAATCGATGGTGTGGTGATCACGCTCATCGATATCAGCGTGGCGAAGAAATTTGAAGCTGAACTGCGGGCGGCCGAGGGGTCAGGCTTGTCGGCTTAAGCGTGCCGATATGGAGCGTCAAAACGTCGTTTCTACCGGCGGAAAATGGCAGATGAGATCGGATTGTGCTCAGTTGGTCTCAGTCAAGGCAACACCCCAACAAATGGCAGGTCAAGACTTTAGAGCGGACCATCTCGGGCTTGATGCCCTCCGTTCGCTCAGGCCGAGGTGATTCAGTAGGCCATCCGTCAGGTTATTGTGTGGAGCGGCCGTTCGGCTGACCGCTTGTGGGAAACGCGCAACTGCGGCAGTTGGCCGATGCTGTTGAAAAACTCGATTTCCGCTGGAAAATGGACTCCGGTACCAGAAGCCGACCTTTGCAATCGCTCCGTATTCGACGATCTCAACTAAAGGAAGGCCTCGACAATTAGCCTGACCGGTTGACGACAACTATCTTGGCCGGTTGGGCCTGAAGCCGGGAAGGTCCGGAAGCGAGGGATACAGTGTTCTCCTGACGAATCGTGTGAGGAGGGACTGAGTGCCCGGCAAAAAGATAACGGACCAACAAGTGCGCAAGTACAAAGCAATGAGAAGGCAAGCCACGCAAGAGATTGCGGCGGCGAGAATGGGGATCAGCGTGCGCTCGGCACGACGGATCGAGAAGGCAGAAGCGCTGCCATCACAGCGCGGACCGCGAAACTGGCGAACCCGGGCAGATCCACTGGCCGGGGTGTGGACAACGGAGCTGGTGCCGTTGCTTGAAGCCGAACCGGGTCTGCAAGGAAGAACCCTGTTTGAAGAATTGCAGCGGCGTCACGGTGAGCGCTTCGGTAACGGCGTCCTGCGCACCCTCCAGCGCCGGGTGCGTGCCTGGCGGGCTGAACACGGGAACGAGCAGGAAATCTACTTCGCGCAAGCGCATCCGCCGGGACGTCTGGCGCTGTCGGATTTCACGGTCTGCGATAGTCTGGGAGTCATTGTCGCGGGCGAAGCCTTTGCGCATCGGCTGTATCAGTTCGCGCTGGCCTATTCCGGCTGGCGTCACGCCGAAGTCGTGCGCGGCGGCGAAAGCTTCGCGGCACTGGCCCAAGGCATGCAGAACGCGCTATGGGCACTGGGCGGCGTTCCTGCGGAGCATCGCACCGACAGTCTCTCGGCCGCCTTCAACAACTTGGCTGAACAGGAAGCGCTGACGCGTCGCTACGATGACCTGTGCAAACACTACGGCCTGCGTGCCAGCCGCAACAATCTCGGCGAGTCCCACGAGAACGGCAGCATCGAGTCGCGTCAAGGCAGCCTCAAGAACGCCATTGACCAAGCGCTCTTGCTGCGTGGCCACCGGAGCTTCGACGAACTGGCCGACTACCGACGCTTCATCGCCGAGGTGGTCGCGCGCATGAATCGACGGGCAGCGGCGACGGTGGCGGAAGAACGTGCGGCACTCAAGGCCCTGCCGGTCCGCCGCACCAGCGAGTACGAAGAAACCGACGCCCGGGTCACCAAGTACAGCACGGTCAGCGTCAAACGCGTCCTCTACAGCGTGCCCTCGCGGCTGATCGGGCATCGCCCCAAGTTCCGCATCTATCCTGAGCGCATCGAAGCCTGGCTGGGGGACGTGTGCGTGTTTGAAACGGTGCGCGGCGTGGTGCCTGCTGGGAAGCAGCGTGGCAAGGCCATCGACTACCGGCATCTGATGCCGACACTGAAGCGAAAGCCGGGGGCCTTTGCCCGCTGGATCCTGCGTGATGACATGTTTCCGCGCGCGGAGTATCGACTGACCTGGGAACGGCTCAGTGAGAAGTTGCCGGAACGGCAAGCCTGCAAGGTCATGGTCGGGTTGCTCGACCTGGCCGCACGCGGGACCTGTGAAGTCCAGTTGGCCAATGTGTTGGGTGACCTGCTCCAGGCCGGCACCTTGCCTGAACTGGCTGGCCTTGAGGAGAAGTTCGCAGCGAAGGAAACGCCGGTACCGGACGTCAAGGTTGAACTGCCGACGTTAGCCTCCTACGACCGCCTGATCGAGGTGGCGGCATGAGTGCGATTGAAGCGGCCACCCTGCCGATGCTGCTCACCGAACTGCGCTTACCCACCATCAAGCGCCTCTGGCCGGCGCTGGCGGAACAGTCGAACCGTGAAGGCTGGACGGCAGAACGCTTCCTCGCGGCGTTATGTGAGCATGAAATGAATGAGCGGGAGACGCGCCGGATTGACCGGCACCGAATGGAATCCTGCCTGCCGCCCGACAAGCGTCTGGCGGATTTCGATTTCGCGGCGGTACCGACCGTATCGAAAGCGCACGTCACGGCGTTGACCGAAGGGGATAGCTGGGTTGAGCAAGGCGCCAACATTCTGCTGTTTGGCCCGCCCGGTGTCGGCAAAACGCATTTGATCGCCGCCATCGGCCATGGCCTGATCGAGCGCGGTTATCGCGTGCTGTTCGTGCGCACCAGTGACCTGGTGCAACGGCTGCAAGCGGCGCGACGGGATTTGCGCTTGCCGGCGGAATTGACGAAGCTTGATCGCTTCGACCTGCTGGTGTGCGACGACTTCAGCTATGTCCGCCGTGACCAGTCCGAAACCTCGGTGCTGTTCGAGTTGATTGCCGAGCGCTACGAGCGTCGGAGTATGGCGATCACGGCGAATCAGCCGTTCTCCGGCTGGGAGCACGTGTTTGCCGAACCGGCCATGACGTTGGCCGCTGTCGATCGATTGGTACATCACGCCACGATCTTCGAGATGAACGTCGAGAGCTTCCGCCGCCGCGCTGCACAGACGGGGCTCGCCCCGTCTGTGCAGCGGCAAAAACCAACGTCAAAGACGAAAGGCTGAACCCATCATGCCTCGCTTCCACCGGCCAGGATAATTGACGCCGACCGGTCAAAATAATTGACACCGGGGCAAACTGAGCGGTCATCGAAGGGGAGGTCTACTTTCGAAGGTTTCTGCCGGAAGGCCTATGGGGGTATGCAGTGATCTCTTTCTACAAGGACGGAATACAACTAGGGCCGGTTCAACACTGGGTTCCAATAGGGTTCCAGAAGAAAAGCGAAAGCCCCGCGCCAGGGAGGGGAATGCGGGGCTTTCAAGACGGCCTGTTGGGGGAGGAGGGTTGAGCCGCCATGGCTGATGTCTCGTCAGCGCATACAGCCAAGATAATGGCCACCCGAGATCAATGGAGTATCGGCTTGCAACAGAGTGTATCGGGATGCAATATCGCTCCGGTGATGACTGGAGCGGAAATCTCATCAATAGTGCTGTTGATTTGCCGACCCTGGACAGAAGGGGCTATCTGGTCGAACCGGGCGAATGGACCAGGCGATTGCCGAGGAATTGGCGCATCGACTCAACATCATCCTTGGCGACGATCACTGGGACGTGATCCGGTTCATCGCGGCATGTACGAGGAGCATCAGGTGGCCCCGGAATCCCGTACGTCATGGTATCTGAATACCGCTACCCGGGCGAGGGCCGCAAGCGGCTGTTCGATCTATTTCCCTATGGCTACGTCGGCCAAGCCTGCAAGATTGCCGGCATTAAGCGGCCACGTGGCTGGAGTACGGGCTGGGTCACCTTGATCAAGGCCTCCGGTCGGGTCAATGCAGTGTGATGACGTCGGTTTGCTAGGCGAATAGCAGCCATTTGTTAGATCGGGCACAACGCCTGAACTGAGCGACACAGTATCTATTGATACCTATCTGCCCGTTCCCATCCTACCTCTTGCTGCTGTTGCGAAATTCTTTCGCAAAATTTTGGGGATTGGATTTGTTAGACATCGCTAATTTTCGCGATTGCAATTGTAAGTAACTTATTACATACTGATAGCCGTGCTCACCAACGCTCGCCAATCCACAGAATCCCGCCAGGCAGAAATCATCGCCACCTTAGTGGCCTTGGCTGCCGAACGAAATCCCGCCGACGTCACGACGACGGACATTGCCAAGGCGATGAATGTGACGCAGGGGGCGCTGTTCCGCCACTTTCCGACCAAAGAGGCAATTCGACTGGCCGTCATCGAATGGATAGAGACGCAACTGATGACCAAACTCGGGAACGCACAAGCATCCACCCGATGTCTTGAGCGGCCTGGAAGCGATGTTCCTGGCGCACGTGAAATTCATTCGCGAATTTCCCGGTGTTCCACGCCTGGTCTTTGCCGAACTCCAGCAACCGGATGGCTCGCCCGTAAGGCAGCGCGTTCAACAAATCATGCGGAGCTATCGGCTGATGTTGGCTGAAACCTTGGGCAAAGCCAAAGCTGCGCAGCTGATAGGTGCCGATGTAGATGTCCAGGCTGCCGCAGCGCTATTTCTCGGCGCCATCCAGGGTCTGGTGATGCAGTCCATGCTCGGTGGCATGTCACCAGATGCCGAAGAGCCGGTAATAGGCGTTCTACACCTTTACCTTGCCGGCCTGGGAGCCAAATCATGAAACCCAGCCAGTTCATTAGCCGTAAGCTTGGTCTTGGGCTTTTTGCGGCAATGCTCGTCGTCGGGTTTGGTGTGGTTGTCGCCCGCTCCGGGCCCTTGTCTCCCATCCAGGTCACGACACTCCGTGTGGAGTCGGGTTCGCTGTCCCCAGCGATATTCGGCATCGGCACCGTCGAAGCCCGACGCAGCTATCTCATCGGCCCGACGGCTGCGGGACACGTCAAAGCCGTGCATGTGGATGTCGGCGAGACAGTCAAGGCTGGGCAGTTGCTGGCGGAAATCGATCCCGTCGACCTGGATGAGCGCCTGCGTTCGACGGAAGCCGCATATGCCCGTGCTGCCAGTGCCGTCACCGCCGCCGACGCTCAACGCAAGGATTCCCTGGCTAGGCGGCAACTCGCCGAGTTCAACGCCAAACGCTATCGTGACCTGGGCGGAAAGAATTTCGTCAGCGCCAGCGCGGTGGAAGGCAAGCAGCAGGAACTCGATTCGGCTCAGGCCGCGGTTGAGGCCAGCGAAGCCAATCTGCAAGGTGCGCGCCAGGAGCAACTTCGCCTGAAGGCCGACCAGGACGGCATCCGCCAACAACGCGGCAACCTGCGTCTGCTGGCCCCGCGGGATGGACTGGTGACGAGCCGCGATGCGGAGCCCGGCTCGACGGTGATTGCCGGCCAGGCGGTCCTCCGCTTGGTGGAACCGGACAGCCTCTGGGTCAAGGCGCGCCTCGATCAGGGGCGCTCGCGCAGCCTGGCCGTAGGTCAAGCGGCGGATATTGTTTTGCGCAGCAATGCCTCGACCCACCATCCCGGCAAGGTTGCGCGTATTGAGCCAGTGAGCGACAGCGTCACCGAGGAGCGCATCGCTCAAATCGCATTCGAGCACATCCCCGAGGGACTGAGCGTTGGCGAGATGACCGAAGTCACCGTGCAGACCGGGGCCGCTCAATCCGGGTTGCTGCTCCCTAATGCTGCCATCAAACGGATGCCCCAAGGCAGCGGCGTCTGGAAGCTCAAGGACGGCAAGCCCAGCCTGACTCCGGTGAAGCTGGGGAGCACCAGCTTTGAGGGCAACGTGCAAATTCTCGAAGGGTTGGCTGTTGGCGACGAGGTGATCATTCATAGTGAGCGCGACCTCAACGAGAGCGCCCGTATCAAGATCGTTAGCCAACTCATGGGCAAACCCAAGTGATTAGCCTGGCCGGGCGGGACATCTGCACTCCTGGTCAAAGTTCGTCCTGACCGGGATCGGCCTGGGTTTGTTGATGGCGTGACCCTGACCATGGCCGGCGTATATCGCGGCATTGTCCACGACGCCAAGGCGTTGCTCAATAACAGCGGTGCCGATATCTGGGTGGTGCAACAGGAGACCCAGGGGCCTTACGCCGAATCGTCGAGCCTGCCTGATGACGTTTATCGTGCCTTGCTGGCGCAGCCAGGGGTTTCCCGTGCGGCCAATGTCACCTATTTGACGATGCAGGTCCGCCTCGGCAATACCGATGTTCGGGCCATGGTGGTCGGCTTCGAGCCCGGGCAACCGGGCGAGCCGGGATACCTGATCGCTGGCCGGCAAATCACCCGCAGCCATTACGAAGCGGTGGCCGATGTGAAGACCGGCTTTCAATTGGGCGACACCATACGTATTCGCCGCCACGACTATCATGTGGTTGGCCTGACCCAGCGACGGATGGTGTCATCCGGCGGCGACCCGATGGTCTTCATTTCGCTCAAGGATGCGCAGGAAGCCCAGTTTCTCAAGGACAACGACGCCATTCTCAACGAGCGTGCCCGCACAACGGCCAATCCAAGCCTCAACCGACCCGGCGTCCCGGGCCTGCTCGATGCCATCCTGTCTTCGCAGAACGCCAATCACAACGTCAATGCGGTGCTTGTTCAGATTGCCCCGGGCTCCGAGCCGGAACATGTAGCGAGCGAGATTCGCCGCTGGAAGCATCTGCAAGCCTTTACCCGCGCTCAGATGGAGGAGATTCTGGTCTCCAAGCTGATTGCGACCTCGGCCAAACAGATTGGCATGTTCCTGGTCATCCTGGCCATCGTCAGTGCCGCCATCGTCGCCTTCATCATCTACACCATGACACTCGGGAAGATACGGGAGATCGCCATGCTCAAGCTCATCGGCACCCGCAACCGGACGATTGCCGGAATGATTCTGCAACAGGCCCTGGGGCTGGGTCTCATTGGCTTCATGGTCGGCAAGACCTCCGCCACCGTCTGGGCGCCGTTTTTCCCGAAATTTGTCCTGCTTGAACCAGGTGACGCGGTTCGTGGATTCATTGTGGTGATGGTCATCTGCGCTCTGGCCAGCACGCTCGCCATTCGGGTCGCCTTGCGTGTAGACCCGGCTACGGCCATCGGAGGCTAATGTGAAAGGTTTTGGCATTCACATCGAGGGCCTGCGCAAACGCTACGGCGAAGGCGATACGGCAGTCAACGCCTTACCGAAAGACGTCAATATGACCGTTGCACCGGGCGAGGTGGTCGGTCTAATAGGCCCGTCGGGTTCTGGCAAAAGTACCCTGCTGAAATGCCTGGGCGCCGTCATCGAACCCACAGCCGGTCGGATGACCCTGGGTGATGAAGTGATTTTTGCGGATGGCTGGAAAATCCCGGACCTCAGAGCCCTACGCCGCGACCGGATTGGCTTTGTTTTTCAGGCGCCGTATCTGATTCCATTTCTGGACGTCACCGACAATGTGGCCTTGTTGCCGATGCTGGCCGGCAAGCCGAATGGCGAAGCGCGCAGGCGGGCGAATGAACTGCTGGATGCGCTCGATGTCGGCCACCGTGCCAAGGCGAACCCCTCACAGCTCTCCGGTGGCGAGCAGCAACGTGTGGCGATTGCCCGCGCCTTGGCCAATCAACCCCCGGTGATTTTGGCGGATGAACCGACAGCACCACTGGATAGCGAACGGGCGCTCAGCGTCGTGCGCAT